>NZ_JACAPL010000011.1:143512-249008 GCF_013385735.1 Pseudomonas sp. D2002
GCTCCCACATTTAATGCATTTCAAGTGAAGATTTGGGCTTAACCGTAAAAATGCGGGCGTGGCGGCAGGCTGACCTTGACGATCTGCTCACTGCTCTGCGCTTCAATACACGCATCCGCCGCAACCGCCGCCGCAAAGCCATCCCAGGCCGACGGCCCGCCGACTTGCCCGGCGCGCACGCTGTCGATGAAGGCTTGCAATTCGACGTCATAGGCGCCGATAAAGCGGTCCTTCCAATCCATCAGAATCGCATTCGACAGCTTGGCCCCGCTGCGCAGTTGCACCTGCGAAGGCTCCGGCAGTTTGGCGATGCCGGTCTCCCCCACCACCTCGCACTGGATGTCATAGCCGTACTGGCAGTTAACGAACACTTCCACATCAATGCGCGTGCCCTTGGCGGTTTCCAGCAGCACGATCTGCGGGTCGCGCAGGTGGGCCAGGGCCTTGCTCGATTTACGCGGGAATACCACTTGCACCGACACATAGTCGTCGTTGAGCAACCAGCGCAACACGTCCAGTTCATGGATCAAGGTGTCGGTGATCGCCATGTCGGTCTTGTAGTTCTCGCCCACCGTCGGGTTGCGATGCGCGCAGTGCAGCATCAACGGCTCGCCGATCTGGCCGCTGTCGATCACCGCCTTGAGAGCACGATAGCCTTCGTCGTACGGGCGCATGAAGCCCACTTGCACCAGGCGCTTGCCAAAGGCAATTTCGGCGTCGACGATTTTACGGCAGCCTTCTGCGGTGACGGCCAAGGGCTTTTCGCAGAACACCGGCTTGCCGGCGGCGATGGCCGCGAGCACGAATTCTTCATGGCTCGGGCCCCAAGAGGTCACCAAAATGGCCTCGACTTGCGGCGAGTTGATCAGCGCATGGCCGTCCGGATAAACCTCGGCGGTCAGCTTCAAGTCAGCGACGACCTTGGCGGCTTGCTCAAGGTTGATGTCGGTCACGGCCACCACCTGGCTGTTGAGCAGGGTCTGGCTGCAACGACGAATATGGTCACGGCCGATGGCGCCCGTACCGATAACACCCAGCTTCAAAGACATACCTTCACTCCTCTTGTTATTAGTACTGCCGGGCCTTGGCCAGCTGTTCATTGAGTTTTTTCGCCGCTGCATTGGTGCGCTCACTGGTGGACACCTGGGCCACACCCACCCGCCACCACGACAAGTAACCGTGGATCATGGTCTTGGGCAGTACCTTGATATCGATCAGCGTCGACACCGTTTGCGTGCGCGCATCGGCCAGGGCCGCTTCGAGTTGTTCCACGGTGCTGACTTTGTAGGTCTTGCAACCATAGGCCGCCGCGCTCATGGCGAAATCCACCGGCACCAGGCCGCCGTCGAGCTTGCCGCTGTCGGGGTCGCGGAAGCGAAATTCGGTGCCGAAGCTCTCCATGCCGTTGCCAATCTGCAGGTTATTGATGCAACCGAAGGCCATGTTGTCGAGCAGCACCACATTGATCTTGCGCCGTTCCTGGATCGAGGTGGCGAGCTCTGAATGCAGCATCATGTAGGAGCCATCGCCGACCAAGGCGTACACCTCCTTGGACGGTTCGGCCAGTTTCACGCCAAGGGCGGCATTGATCTCGTAGCCCATGCATGAATAGCCATACTCGACGTGATAGGTGTTGACGCCTTTGCTGCGCCAGCTGCGCTGCAAGTCACCGGGCAGGCTGCCAGCGGCGGCAACGATGATCGCGTCATCGGCCAGGGTGTCATTGAGCACGCCGAGTACGCGGCTCTGGGTCAGGCACGAGCCGGTCAGTTCGATAAATTCGCGCAGCACTGCGCGGTCCAGGTGGTCATCGACCTCAGGCACAAAGTCGTCGCCCTGGTAGTGCACCTGATACACGCGGTCCACTTCCGCGTCCAACTGGGCCTTGGCGTCGGTGGCCTGCTCGCCCCAGCCAGCGCGGTAGTCGCCCAAGGCATCGGCCAGCGCCTCAAGGGCGACTTGGGCGTCCGCCAGCACTTGTACACCGTCGAGTTTCAAGGCATCGCAAGGGCTGATATTCAGGTTGAGAAACTTCACTTCAGGGTGCTTGAACAGCGACTTCGACGCGGTGGTGAAGTCGGTGTAGCGCGTGCCGATGCCAATGATCAGGTCCGCTTCCGGGGCCAGCAGGTTTGCCGCCAGGCAGCCGGTCTCGCCGATACCACCGAGGTTCAGCGGGTGGCTTGAGACCACCGCGCTCTTGCCGGCCTGGGTTTCTGCGAAGGGAATATCAAAGCGCTCGGCAAATGCCTGCAACGCGGCATTCGCGCCGGCGTACTTGACCCCACCGCCGCAGATGATCAGTGGCTTGCGCTTGCCCCGGAAGGCGGCCAATGCGTCGCTGATCATCGCCGCCGTCGGCGGGCGACGCTCGATGCGGTGTACGCGTTTTTGCAGGAAATAGTCGGGATAATCCCAGGCCTCGGCCTGCACATCCTGCGGCAGGGCCAAGGTCACCGCGCCGGTTTCGGCCGGGTCGGTGAGCACGCGCATGGCGTGGATCGCCGCCGTCATCAACTGCTCGGGCCGGTTGATACGGTCCCAGTATTTGCTCACGGAGCGGAAGGCATCGTTGGTGCTGATGCTCAAGTCGTGGAATTGCTCGATCTGCTGCAACACCGGGTCGGGTTGGCGGCTGGCGTAGACATCGCCGGGCAACAGCAGCAACGGGATACGGTTGGCGGTGGCGGTTGCGGCGGCGGTCAGCATATTCGCCGCGCCGGGGCCGACCGATGAGGTGCACGCATAGATCTTGCGGCGCAGGTGTTGCTTGGCGAAACCGATGGCGGCGTGGGCCATGCCTTGCTCATTACGGCCCTGATGCACCACCAGGTCGCCGCTGTCCTGCTCCAGGGCCTGGCCCAGGCCCAGCACGTTGCCGTGGCCGAAAATGGTGAAAACCCCGGCGACAAACTTGCTCTGCACGCCATCGACTTCGATGTACTGGTTATCCAGAAACTTCACCAGGGCCTGGGCCATGGTCAATCTTGTTGTGGTCATCACTTGCACCTTGTGTGAATGCAGATCCATTGTTCAACAGAGATCTAATGTGGGAGCTGGCATCAGGTTCGGGGGTTTTGCAGGTGGGCGATGCTTGCCCCGATTGCCTGCTGAATATCCGCCGACGCATGCACGCTTTCCGCAAACGGCTCAAACGACAGGTAACCGCCGTACCCGCTGCTGAGCAAGGTGTCGATCTGCGCGGCATTGCCGAGAATATCGCCCTCGCCCACCAGCACGCGGTGGCCGTCGCGGATCGAATTCAGCGGCGCGTCACGGTCTTCGACGCCGGAGATATGCACCAGGCCGGTCAGTTGCGGGAAGAACTCCTGCTCGCTGGCCAGGTGATGGTGGAAGGTGTCGTGCACCAGGCGGAACACATCCAGGCCGCCAATCGACTGGATCGCATCCACCGCCACGCGTTTGCGGCGCAGCGCACATTCTTCGAAGCCGAGGGGCTCGATAAAACCGAGAATCCCGTACTCGCGCAGGATCGGCGCCAGCTCGCTCAACGCCGTGCGCAAACCGGCGGCGCGCTGGGCTTCGTTGCGCGTGTCGCCGCGCTCATTCAGCGGGCACATCACCAGGCCTTGCGCGCCGCATTCGCGGGCATAGGTGGCGAGCTTGATCGCCTGGGCGCGGCGCTCGTCATTCCACACATCAAAGGGGTACAGCGCGTTGATCGACAGCACCGTGATGCCCTGCACCGCGCACAATTCGCGCACGCGGCTGGCGGGTGTGCCGAATTCGATTTCGTCGCCGTTGAGGTCGTTGCGAATTTCGATGGCATCGCACTTGAGCGCGGCCGCCAACTGAATGAAATCCGGCAGGGACAGGTTGGGTGCGACCATGCGGTTAAGGGCAAAACGCAGCGGCGACTTCATTGTTGTTGTTCTCCGTTCAAACCGATTAGAGGTCCAGCAGCCAGCTGTGCTGTGGGTCGTTATGGAAATGCCAGGCGCGCTTGGGGCCGGCCATCACGTTCAGGTAATACGACTCGTAGCCGTACGGCACGCTGACCGGGTGGTAACCCTTGGGCACCACCACCAGGTCGCTGTTTTCCACGGCCATGGCCTGGTCGATGCTGCGGTCGTCGGTGTACACGCGCTGGAACACAAAGCCTTGCGGCGGGTTGATCTGGTGGTAATAGGTTTCTTCGAGAAAGCTCTGGTGCGGCAGGTCGTCGGTGTCGTGCTTGTGCGGCGGGTAGCTGGAGGAGTGCCCCGACGGCGTGCGCACTTCCACCACCAGCAGCGAATGGGCCGGCTCGCTGTCGGGCAGGATGTCGCACACATAACGGGTGTTGGCGCCCTTGCCGCGTACGCTGCGCTTGCACTGCTCGGGCCGGATCAGGCGCGGCTCAAAACCTGTGGCACCGGGCGCGGCGCACACCGCGATTTGCACGTCGCTCAATGCGGTAATCTGCGCATCGGTGCCGGGCGGCAAGTAGGCGGCAAAGGGTGATTTGTCTTCGAACACCGAGTGGCGATCACCGAGGTTCTGCCAGTTGAAGCCCTCGCCCTCGATATTCACCCGGCCGCTGAGCAGCACCAGGCACAACTCCTTATCACCGGCGGTCACCGGCAGGGTTTCACCGAGGCTCAGGCGGTAGGCGGCAAAGCCCACGTATTCCAGGCGCCCGGCTTCCAGGGCAACCATGGTTTGCCCGCGTTTGCTGCTTTTGACCAACAAGCTCATCACTCAAGTCCTCTCGTTGAGAAGCGCGCGCAAGGTGTCATAGCCCTTTTTCGCATAGATATAGCTGGGCGCCACGGCCGGGTCCTGCTCGGCTTCCACCACCAGCCAGCCTTCGTACTGGGCCGCCAGCAGCACATCGAGCAGCTCGGCGAAGTCGATATCGCCATCACCGGGCACGGTGAAGGTGCCGTTGACGATGCAATCAGGAAAGCTCCACATCTGGTTGCGCGCCAGTTGCACCACCGGTTTGCGCACGTCCTTGAAATGCACGTGGCAGATGCGCTCGATGTGTTTGCGCAGCACCTCTGTGGGCTCGCCGCCACCCATGTAGCAGTGGCCCGAATCGAACAGCAGGCCGACTTCCGGGCCGGTGCGGCGCATCAGCTGGTCAATGTCTTCAGGGGATTCAACGTACGCGCCCATATGGTGGTGGTAGGCCAGGCGCACACCTTGGGACAGGGTGAAGCGCGCCAGCTCAGTGAGTTTGTCGGCGTAGTCCTGCCAGGCCTGCTCGCTGTGAAAACGCGGGCGCTCGATCAAGCGCACCTTGGCGCCCTGGATCGAATCGGCGACTTCACCGTAGACCAGCACCTTGGCGCCGTTGAGTTTCAGCAGCTCGACATGGCTGGCGATGGCTTCGATTTCTTCCGCCACCGAGCGACGTGCCAGGCGGCTGGAATACCAGCCGGAGACCAGCGCCAGGTCATAGGGGCGCAGCACATCGCCGACGCCTTTGGCGTCCTTGGGGAATTTGCCGTTGAGTTCAAAACCTTCGTAGCCAATCTCCTTGCCTTCGCTCAAGGCGGTGCTCAGCGGCGTTTCACCGCCCAGGGCCGGCAGGTCGTCGTTGCTCCAGGAGATCGGGTTGATGCCAATTCGGATTGCGGGCATGGCTGCACCTTTTTGTTATTTTCAAAGTTGCATGAGTTCTGCTTTATGTGGGAGCGGGCTTTTGTGGGAGCTGGCTTGCCTGCGATAGCATCACCTCGACTCGGCAGTTAGACCGAGTCGCCTGCATCGCGGGCAAGCCCGACTCCCACAAAAAGCAGCTCCCACTTTTGATTGCATTTCAAGTTGAAGGCTATGTTTAGGTTCGGGCACTGCGCCAGGCATTGATGAGCTGCTCGAAGGTGTGTTGCACCTGCTCGATCAGCGTTTCATCATCAATCTCCCCCGCCATCCACGCGCGGCTGGGTTCCTGGAAGATCGTGCGGCCCACGGCGAACCCACGGCAGGTGCTGCTCTTGCTGGCTTGCTGGAAGCCATCGGCAAGGCATTCAGCCGAGGCATTCAGGCCCAGCAACACCACACCACGGCAGTACGGGTCGCGCTCCTGGATCAGTTCATCGAGTTTTTTCCACTCTTCAGCCGACTGCGCTTCGATTTTCCACCACGCCGGGTAGATGCCCAGGTTGTACAAGCGCTTGAGGCTGCGATAGAGCACATTCGGGTAGGTGGACGGGTGATCCTTGGGCGGAATGACCTCCAGCAGCAGTTCGTGACCGCTGACCAGCGAGGCCTCGTACACCGCCTTGAGCTGGGCTTCCTGCTCCAGGCGCAACATCGGCTCGTCGTCGGGGTGGTATTGCACCAGGCACTTGATGATTTGTTCCTGGGGCCAGGCAATCAGGTTGCTGCCCACCGAACGGCCGTGTTCGAACGCCAGCGGCCGCGAGTTCTGCACTTCCACCGGGCGCGCGATCCACCAGCCGCGCCCGCTGGCAGCATTGAGCGCGTCCTGGCCGAAACGCTGGTCGGCCAGCAGGCCCACATCGGCTTCAACGCCCTGCTCGCGCAACTTGGCTTCAACGCGTTCGACGGCCTGGATAAACAGCTGCTTGATGGCGCTGATGCGCGTTGCGTCCTGGCCGCCTTTTTGCGCCAGGTCCACCAACTGCCAGCGGTGGTCGAAGGCAAACACGAACAGCTGCTTCCAGGCTTTGCGCGGTACGGTGACACGGTGCAGGCGTTGCAGGGTCACGTCCTGGTCAGGTCGGGTGATGGGCACCGGGCTGTTGAACAGGTAATCGAGTTCGGCAGGCGTGGGCATGGCCGGCGCACAGGCGTGGCGCGACACCACCAGGCCGCCACAGGCATTCGCCAGTTGGCTGCAACGTTCATCGCTGGCATCGTTGAGCCAGCCGCTGAGGAAGCCCGACATAAACGCATCGCCGGCGCCCAGCACGTTAAGCACTTCAACCCGCACGCCCGGGTAGATGGCGCCGTCTTCGAGCCGCGCCGGGATCGCGCCGTGGATCACCGTGCAGCCCTGCGGGCCGAGCTTGACCACCAGGGTAGCCGGGGTCAGTTCACGCACAGTGCGCAGCGCGGTGAGCAAATCCTCACTGCCGCCGGCAATCAGGAACTCTTCTTCGGTGCCGACGATCAGGTCAAAACGCGGCAGGATTTTCTGCACATGCTGGCTGACGTTCTGGTCGGCGACAAACCGGGTTTCGCCGTCCGCCTTGCCCGCCAGGCCCCACAGCACCGGGCGGTAGTCGATATCGAGCACGCGCTTGACGTTGTGCTTGGCCGCGTAATCCAGGGCCTGGATGCTGGCCTTGTAGACGCCGTCGGTGGAGAAATGCGTGCCGGTGATCAGCAAGGCTTTGCTGGAGGCAATAAAGGCTTCGTTGATGTCTTCGGCGCGCAGGGCCATGTCGGCGCAGTTTTCGCGGTAGAACACCAGCGGGAAGGTTTCGCGGTCTTTAAGGCCCAGCAGCACCAGCGCGGTGAGGCGTTCCGGGTCGACCTTGATGCCGCTGACATCGCAGCCTTCACGGGCCAGGGATTCCACCAGGAAGCGGCCCATGTGGTCGTCGCCGACCCGGCTCAACATCGCCGATTTAAGCCCCAGCCGCGCAGTGCCGAAAGCGATATTGGCGGAGGACCCGCCGAGGTATTTGGCGAAGCTGGACACGTCCTCAAGCCGCGCACCCACTTGCTGTGCGTAGAGATCGACGCCCAGGCGCCCGAGGCAAATCAGATCCAATTGACGCCCACTGGCAAAACGAGTCTGGCCCATGCTGGCTCCTGTTATTTTTATCAGCCTGCGTGGTGCCGCCGAGGTGACGGCACACGCTCTTGGTGACAGCAGACTAGAACGTTCAGCAGCACCAATCAATATTTATTCCATAATTATTTTTAGTGGAATATTTTTTCCAATAAGCCAGCATAATGGCACGCCAGCCCTCCTGCATCGTTTCAGCAGGCCACGGCTGCCGTGATGCCGGGGTATTTTTTTGCGCCTACCCTGTAGACTTGCGCCCACCTATCAGCGCATCAGAAGAACAAGCCAAAAGGATTGCCCATGTCCCGCACCGATCCCGAGACCACCCTGGAAGCCACGCTCGCCAGCCCTCCGATCAATGCCGAGCGCCTGTTGCAGCTGATCACCGACGAATACGAAAGCCTGCCGCGCCAGCTCAAACGCATTGCCAGCTACATGAGCCAGCAGAGCGACCGGATCATGGTCGACCGCATCAGCGACATCGCCCGTGAATGCGAAGTGCACCCCTCGGCCATCGTGCGGTTCTCCCAGCGTTTCGGGTTCAGTGGTTTCAGTGAGATGCAGGCGTTGTTTCGCGAGGCCTACACCCACAAGACCACGCCGGTGCAGAACTACCAGCAGCGCATTCGCAGCATGATCGCCAACAAGTCGCAAAAAGCCAGCGGCGGCGACCTGGCGCGCGAGTGCGTGAATGCCACCCTGTCGGGCATCGAGCGGCTGGGGCTGGAACTGGATGATGTGGCGTTCGAGAAGGCCGTGGATCTGGTGGTCAACGCCGACAACATCTACGTGGTCGGTGTGCGCCGTTCCTTTGCGGTGGCTGATTACCTGGTCTACAACCTGCAGCACACCAACAAGCGCATTCACTTGATTTCCGGTTTGGGCGGCAGTTACCGCGAGCAGATGCGCAGTGTGCGTGCCAATGATCTGGTGATTGCGATCAGCTTTACGCCCTACGGTAAAGAGACTCAGCATTGCTTGCGGATTGCCCAGCACCATCAGGCCAAGACCTTGATCATCACCGACAGCAACCTGTCGCCGCTGGCCAAGCGGGCGAACGCGGTGTTGTTGGTGAATGAAGGGTCGTCGTTTGCGTTTCGCTCGTTGAGCGCCACCTTGTGCCTGTGCCAGGCGTTGTTTATTGCGGTGGCGTATCGGTTGGAGTTGAAGGTGGATGAGATTCATGAGCAGGTTGGGTTTGATGACTGAGTTGGTGGTGATGGACTTACCCACATACATAAAGCCAGTTCCTTCAGTTTGGTTAGTGTTTTGTTGTGGGGCGGCGTAGCAGGCGGTAGGCGGCGGGGATTACGAAGAGTGACAGCAGCGGCGCGGTGAGCATGCCGCCGACCATCGGCGCGGCGATGCGGCTCATGACTTCGCTGCCGGTGCCGCCGCCCAGCAAAATCGGCAGCAAGCCGGCGATGATCACGGCCACGGTCATGGCTTTGGGGCGTACGCGCAGCACCGCGCCTTCGGTGATGGCGGCCAGCAAGTCACCGTCCTTGCGCTCGGCCCAGGCGTTTTTCAGGTACAGCAGCATGATCACGCCGAACTCCGCCGATACACCGGCCAATGCAATAAAGCCCACGCCCGTGGCCACCGATAAATTGAAGCCAAGCCAGTACAGCAGCCACACGCCACCCGTTAGCGCAAAGGGCAACGTGGCGATGATCAACAACGCTTCGTCCACGCGGCGGAACGTCAGGTACAGCAACACAAAGATGATCAGCAAGGTCGCCGGCACGACCAGCTTCAGGCGTTCATTCGCCCTCTCCAGGAATTCGAACTGCCCCGAATAACTGAGGCTCATGCCCGGCTGCAAATGCACCTGCTGGTTGATTGCCTCACGCAGGTCTTTCACCACCGACGCCAAATCACGCTCGCGCACGTCGATATAGACCCAGCCGGAAGGCCGCGCGTTTTCACTTTTGAGCATCGGCGGGCCGTCGCTGACCTTGAGCCTGGCCACGGTGCCGAGGGTGATCTGGCTGCCTTGCGGCGCGTAGATCGGCAGGTTGTCCAGGGCCGTTACCGAATCGCGCCACTCCTTCGGGTAACGCAGGCTGATCGGAAAACGCGCCAGGCCTTCCACGGTTTCGCCGATGGTTTCACCGCCAATCGCGCCGGACACAATCGACTGCACATCGGCAATATTCAGCCCGTATTGCGCGGCGGCCGTACGGTCGATATCCACGTCGATATAGCGCCCGCCGGTCAAGCGCTCGGCGAGTGCCGAGCTCACGCCGGGCACGGTCCTGGCGACCTTTTCCACCGCCTGGGTCACTGCATCGATCTGCATCAGGCTGGTGCCTGCCACCTTCACGCCAATCGGGCTTTTCACCCCGGTGGCGAGCATGTCGATGCGGTTGCGGATCGGCGGGATCCAGATATTCGTCAGGCCCGGCACCTGCACCACACGGTCGAGTTCTTTCACCAACTTTTCCGGGGTCATGCCGGCGCGCCATTGGTCCCTGGGCTTGAACTCAATGGTGGTCTCGAACATCTCCAGCGGCGCCGGGTCGGTGGCGGTTTCGGCGCGACCGGCCTTGCCCAACACATGGGCCACTTCCGGTACGCTCTTGATCAGGCGATCGGTGCGTTGCAGCAACTCACCCGCGGTTTGCGTCGACAGACCCGGCAATGCCGATGGCATGTAGAGCAAGTCACCTTCATCCAGCGGCGGCAGGAACTCACCGCCCAGTTTCGACAGCGGCCACACCACGCTGGCGACCGTCAACAGCGCCAGCAGCAAGGTCATGCGTGGCCAGCGCAGCACGGTATCGAGGGCCGGTTGATAGAGCTTGATCAGGCCGCGATTGAGCGGGTTGCGCTGCTCGTCGGGGATACGCCCGCGAATCCAATAGCCCATCAGCACCGGGATCAACGTCACCGACAACCCGGCCGCGGCGGCCATGGCGTAGGTCTTGGTGTAGGCCAGCGGGCCGAACAGGCGCCCTTCCTGGGCTTGCAAGGTGAACACCGGGATAAACGACAGCGTGATGATCAGCAAACAGAAAAACAGCGCCGGCCCGACTTCCACCGCCGCCGCCGTCACCACCTGCCAATGCTCCTCGCCCTTGAGCGCGCGGTTGGGATGGGCGTGATGCCAGGCTTCGATTTTCTTGTGGGCGTTTTCTATCATCACCACCGCCGCATCCACCATCGCGCCAATCGCAATCGCGATGCCGCCCAACGACATGATGTTGGCGTTGATGCCCTGGAAACGCATGATGATAAACGCGATCAACACGCCCACCGGCAACGAGATAATCGCCACCAATGACGAGCGCAGGTGCCACAGGAAAATCCCGCACACCAGCGCCACTACCAGGAACTCTTCGAGCAGTTTGTGGCTGAGGTTGTCCACGGCACGGTCAATCAGTTTGCTGCGATCGTAAGTGGTGACGATCTCGACGCCGGGCGGCAGGCTGCTTTTCAGTTGCTCCAGTTTGGTCTTGACCGCCGCGATGGCCTCACGCGCATTTTTGCCGCTGCGCAGGATCACCACGCCGCCGACCGCTTCGCCCTCGCCGTCGAGCTCACTGATGCCCCGGCGCAGGTCCGGGCCTAGCTGAATCGTCGCCACATCGCCGAGGGTCACCGGCACATTGTTGCTGTCGAGGCGCAGCGCAATGGCGCGGAAATCGTTGAGCGTTTTCAAGTAACCGGAGGCGCGCACCATGTACTCGGACTCGCCCATGTTCAGTACCGAGCCACCGGTTTCCTGATTGGCCTTGCCGATGGCGTCCGCCACTTGCGCCTGGGTAATGCCGTGACTGGCCAGGGCCAGCGGGTCGAGTTGCACCTGATACTGCTTGACCTGCCCGCCGATGGTCGCGACTTCCGCCACATTCGGCAGGGTCTTGAGTTCGAACTTGAGGAACCAGTCCTGCAGCGCGCGCAACTGCGCCAGGTCGTGCTGGCCGGTGCGGTCCACCAATGCGTATTGATAGATCCAGCCGACGCCGGTGGCGTCCGGCCCCAGCGCGGGTTTGGCCGATGCGGGCAGCCGCGCCTGCAATTGGCTGAGGTACTCCAGCACCCGCGAGCGTGCCCAGTAGAGGTCGGTGCCTTCGTCGAACAGCACGTACACATAGCTGTCGCCAAAGAACGAGAAGCCGCGCACGGTCTTGGCGCCGGGCACCGACAGCATGGTGGTGGTCATCGGGTAAGTGACCTGGTTTTCGACAATTTGCGGCGCCTGGCCAGGGTACGGTGTGCGAATGATCACCTGCACATCGGAGAGGTCCGGCAACGCGTCGACCGGCGTGTTTTGCACCGCCCAAACGCCCCACGCGGTAACAAACAAGGTGGCGAGCAACACCAGAAAACGGTTGGCCACCGACCAGCGAATCAACAGGGCGATCATGGCTGGGCTCCGGGCTGCATGCCCATTTCAGAAGTGCCGGACGATGGCGATACTAAACCGCGTAAACTTGCTTCAGAATCCAGCAAAAATTGACCGGACGCGACCACCTGCTGGCCTTCCTGCAAGCCACTGCGAATTACGGTGTAGTCCTGGTTTTCCGCGCCCGCTTCAACCTCCACCGGCCGATAGTGCCCGCCCGCCTCGGCCAGCATCACCAGCACGCGTTTGCCGGTGCGGATCAACGCTTCGCTCGGCACCTGCAACACCGCTTGCACGCTGGTTTGCGCCAGGCGCACCTGGGCGGTCATGCCGGGGCGCAAGTGGCCGTCGGGGTTGGGCAGCTCGACGCGAACCTGCACGGTGCGGCTGTCCAGGGCGTTAGCGGGCAGAATCGCGCTGACGACGCCGTTAACGGCGCTCCCCGGCAACCCGACAAAGTGCGCCGTCACGGCTTGCCCTACCGCCAACGTGGCGCCTTGGGCTTGCGGCACCGCCACCTGCAACCAGACCCGCTCCAAGCCATTCACTCGCGCCAGAGTCTGCCCCGCCGCAACGGTCATGCCTTCGCGCACGTCCAGGGTTTGCAAGGCGCCGCTCAACGGCGTGGTGACAGTCAACACCGATTGCACCCGACCGCTGCGTTCCATCTGTGCGACAAGCCCGGCGGGCATACCACTCAGGCGCAGACGTTGGCGCGCGGCGCTCAATAAACCACTGTCACCGCTACGGCGCAGGGCAAGGAATTCTTCCTGGGCCGCCGCCCATTCGGGCACCAGAACGTCCGCCAACGGCGCGCCAGCCTTGAGTACATCGCCGGGCGCTCGCGCGTAAACCCGCTCGACAAACCCGGCAGCCCGCGCCTGTACAATCGCAACATCGCGGTCATTGAAAGCCAGGATTCCCGACAGCTCCAAAGTGGACGTCATCACACCTCGACTGACCGTCGCCAGGCGCACGCCGATGTTTTGGGTTTGGCGTGGGTCGATCTGCACCGTCGGCGAATCCGCCGCAGCGTTATCGGCATAGCGCGGCACCAATTGCATGTCCATAAAAGGCGACTTGCCGGGCTTGTCGAATTTCTGTTGCGGGTACATCGGGTCGTACCAATACAGCGCCTGTTTGTCGTTTTGGGCAGGCACCGATGCCGGGGGCTGCCATTGCGCCACGCCGTAGCCCGCGCCCAGGCCGAGCAACAGCAGCGCTGCCGCGATTCGATTATTCATTGTTGGGTTCCCCATAGGCGAAGTACAGCTGGGCGCCGGTCAAGGCCCGCTGCTCGATGGCATCAATCTGTTTGAAACGCGCATCGACCAGCTCACGGCGGGCGCTGACCACGCTGATCAAATCGCCTTTTCCCGCGCGATAACCGGCGAGGCTCAGGGCGACTTTCTCTTCGGCCAGCGGCACCAGGCTGTCCTGGCTGCGCTGCACCGCGCGGTCCAGGCGCTGGTAAACCGCCAGCGCGTCATCGAGCATCTGTGTGTGCTCGCGGGTGGCGGCTTCGCGCTCGGCGTCCAACTGGTCCAGCGCCGCCTGTTTGGCGGCGATGCCGGGGTTTTGTCGGCGGCCGGGGAATATCGGCAAGTCGAAGCTCAATTGCAGGCTGACCATATCGCCGTATTCGCGGCCACGGTGTTGGTAGTCCACCTCCCAACTCCAATCCGAAGTCTTTTGCGCCTTGGCTTCCTGCACACGCGCTTGCGCTTCGCGGGTGCGCGGCACAAAGGCTTGCAGTTCCGGATGCTGGTGCAGGTTGTGGCTGTAGCCATGGCTGTCGATGGTCCAGTTCGGCAGTTGCCCGCTGGGGGCTTCATTGGCGGCCGCGCCGATCCAGCGCTTGAGAGCGGCGCGGGCCTGGGCGCGTTGCTGGGTCAGTTCGTCTTCGCGCTCGGCCAGTTCGGCGGCTTCCTGCTTGGGCACCACGCTGTCGGCGGCCTGCCCGCGCCCACCGGCCAACTGCGCGCGCACGCTGTCTTGCAGCAGGCGGTTCTGTTGGTAGAAGTCCTGGAACAACGCCTGTTTGCGTTCCACCGCGTACGCGCGAATCCAGGCCTGGGCCGTGGCCTGGCGCACGTTGAGGCGTTCAATGCGCCCTTCGGCGGCCGCGGTTTGCACCGTGGCATCGGCCAGCTCGATGCGCGCCTTGCGCTTGTCGCGGCTGGGCACCTGTTGCTGGATACCGATCATTTGGTCGGTCATGTCATCGCCATACAACGTGCCGCGATTCGGCCCGCCGATGGGAAAATTCTGCAGGCCCACCACCAGTTTCGGGTCGGGCAGTTCGCCGGCCGGGATGGCCGCTTGGGTTGCCGCGTACAGTTTGGCCGCTTCGGCGGTCAGCGAAGGCGCGTTGTTTTGCGCCAGGCGCAGGGCGTCATCCAGGGTCAGCGCATGGGCAAGCGCAGGCCATGTGAGCACGCCCACCACCAGGGCGCGCAGGTAGGGGGAATTCATCTTGAAGATTCCTGATCGGTTCCACTGCGCGCCGCGTTATGCGGCCCACAGCAAGGCCATCCCGTGTGGGGGATGGGTCTTCAGGTGCAACCGGAATCAGGAACGGGGTGGGCGCCAGACGCCGGACGGCGTGCGGTCGGGGATGAAATCCGCAGAACGGCTGGCAGCCAGCGGATGCGCCAGGGGCAGCGGTGCCTTAAGCACCGCCAGGGAGAGTTGCAGCAGGCCGCCGGTCTTGCATTCCTGGCCAGGCTTGCAGGCCTTGCCATGGTCGGCGCCGTCCTGGCAGCAGTCCGGGGCCATGTCGGTCATCATCTGCATGCTCGACATTTTCATCGGGCAAGGCTCGGTGCTCGACGGCACACCCGCCATCCCGGTCAGGGGAAGCGTGAGGCTTAACAGCATGACCAGGATTAAACGCAGAAGGCGGCTCATGGGGCGCGAGTCTAGCCAAGCGCGAGTTATGCCGCTATTAACAATTGCGTGAGAAATCGGCCGTGATAACGGATCTGCGCCAGGGTCAATGCGGTGTAGCCGATGATCACCGCAGGCGGCAAACGGGCTTCCACGCAGAACTTGCCCAGCGGCTGCAACGTCAGCCCGACGGCGGCGGCGCGGGTGCAGAACTCGCTTTCCTCAATGCCGCTCGGCAACCACAGCACAAAGTGCAGCCCGGCTTGCTGACCGCTCACCGCGCACTCCGCTGGCAGACAGCCGAGCAACGCATCGCGCCGCGCCTGATACGCCTGACGCGAAGCTCGCAGGTGGCGCACAAAGGCGCCGCTGCCGAGGAATTCCACCAGCCCCAATTGATCGGTGGCGCCCACCGAGTGCCCGGTGAGTTGCAGGGTGCGCAGCAACGCTGGGCGCAACGCCTTGGGCACCACCATGAAACCCACACGCAAGCCGGGGAACAGGTTCTTGTTGAAGCTGCCGCAGTAGATGACTCGGTCGCCGGAGTCCAGGGATTTAAGCGCCGCCAGGGGCGCGCTGTTGTAGTTGTATTCGCTGTCGTAGTCGTCCTCGACCACCCAGGCGTCGGCGCGAGCGGCCCAATCCAGCAGCGCCAGGCGGTGCGAGACTGACAAGGTCATGCCCAATGGGGCCTGGTGCGCCGGCGTGACATAGGCCAGGCGCGCAGCGTCGGGCAATTGGGCGGTGTCCAGGCCTTCGGCCGTGACCGGGATCGCCAGGACATGCGCGCCGGCCAGGCTGAACAGGCGGCGCGCGGGTTTATAGCCAGGGTCTTCGACACAGGCGATGTCGCCAGGTTTGAGTACGGTGCGGGCGATCAGGTCCAGGCCGTGGCGAATGCCGGTGGTGACGATCACTTCATCCGCCTCGCAGTGCATGCCGCGGTAACTGCGCAGGTAGTCGGCGATCTGTTCGCGCAACGCGGGCAAGCCGGCAGGATGGGCAGCCTCCAACACGCCAGGCCCGGCGGCGAGCAGCCCACGGGAAATACAGCGCGCCCAGGCTTTGAGGTCGAACAGCCCGGCATCCGGGCGCCGCGCCACAAACGGCACATGGCTTTGCACGCCCGCCTCGGGCTGGTCAGGCACGGCCACGCGCCGTGGCGTTTCGCTCTGCGCCGGGGCTGCAATGAATTGCTCGGGAATCACCGCACACACCCGCGTACCGGAACCCGCGACCCGCTGCACATAGCCTTCGCTGTGCAAGCGTTCATAGGCCGCTTCCAACGTGCCACGCGACACCAGCCAGCGCTCCGCCAGGCTGCGGGTCGACGGCAAGCGGCTGCCGGCGGGCAGTTGTCGATTCAGGATGGCGGCGCGCAAGGCGTCGTAGGCGCCCTGCTGCTTGCCCCCGCCCAAGGTGTCCGGGCGCGGCAAGTCCAGGTTGGAGGCGGCTTTTCCTCGGCTCATAGTGGTCCATTCCCTTCAAGCATAAGTGGCCCAAAGGATTAAACCACAATACAGCTAGAGTTCGGGCTCTACTCTTTGCGAAGAAGACTCCCATGACTCAACGCGCCCTCTCCTTCGGCTTCTGGCTGGTGCTGCTGACCGTGCTCATCGCCCTGCCGCGCCTCACTCTGGACTTGCACCTGCCAGCGCTGCCCACCATGGCCGACCACTTGCGCGCCAGCGACAGCCAACTGCAACTGACCCTCACGGTGTACGCGATCGGCTCGGCGATTTCCCTGCTGGTCAGCGGCCCGTTGACCGACCGCTTCGGCCGTCGCCCGGTATTGTTGGCGGGCCTGTTCCTGTACGTGGTCGCGACCGTGGTCTGCGCACTCGCCGACAGCCTAGAGGTGCTGATCGTTGCGCGGCTGTTCCAGGCCTTGGGCGGTTGCTGCACCACGGTGATTGGCCGAGTGATCGTGCGCGACTATTTCGACCGCGACCAACAAGCGCGCCTGCTCGGCCTGATCTCCATGGCCATGGCCATCTCGCCAATGGCTGCACCGGTGCTGGGCAGCCTGATGCTGCCCTTTATCAGCTGGCGCGGGCTGTTTGCAGTGCTCGGCGTAATTGGCGCAGGCTTGTACCTCACGGTGTATCGCCGCCTGCCGGAAACCCGCCCACCGCAAGTCGCCGCCGCGCCGCCGAGCAACCTGCTGCGCCTCTACGGCCAACTGCTGCGAGACCGCTATTTCCTGCGTTATTCCCTGGCAATCGGCTGTGTGTACAGCACGTATTTCCCGTTTATCAGCGAGTCTTCGGCCCTGCTGCAACGCGGCTACCACCTGTCTGCCACGGCTTACGCGCTGGTATTCGCCGCGACGATCAGCGGCTACATGCTCGGCGCGAACCTGTTCCGGCGCCTGGTGCGGCGCTTTGAACCCGACCGTTTGATCAATGCCGCCATTGCCTTGAATGTGCTCGGCTGCGTGATGCTCGCAGGCGCCACCGTCGCGCTGCCACAGGCATGGCTGGCGATTGTGCTGCCGATGGTGGTGATCATGGTGTCGGTGGGGATGGTGATTCCAGCGTGTCAGCTGTCGGTGTTGCAGCCGTATGGCGCGATTGCCGGAACGGCGTCGGGGTTGTTCTTCTTCACCCAGATGTTTCTCACTGCCGTGAGCAGTTGGATCACCGGGTTGTTGTCGGACGGTACGTCGCTGCCCTTGGTGATCATGACCTCTGTGGCGAGCTTCCTACTTCTAGTGAGTTGGCTGACCTTACGCAAACCCAAATGTGGGAGCGGGCTTGCCCGCGATAGCGCCGTATCAGCCAGCACCTAGGTCACTGACAGACCGCCATCGCGGGCAAGCCCGCTCCCACATGTTTTAAAGCAATCAGTGCATGAAGATCGCGATCAGAATAATGACCGGGATAGGCACACCGAGGAACCACAGCAGTAATGAGCGCATCATGTTCTCCTTAATTAACGAACGTAGTTTTCAGTCTCGACATACACCACGGCATCCCGACGGCGACCGCCGAAGGTGGCTGCGAAGCTGGCGAAGAACGCACCGATCAGCAGGGTGATGAAGGTCCAGAGCGAGGTGTAGGCCGCGACTTTCGCTGCGGTATCGGCGGCTTGCTTGGCTTTGAGCTTGGCGTCTTCAACGGCTTTACGGGCGTCGCCGTAAACCTTGTCGATGCGCGCTTCGGCGTCGGCCTGGCTGAGGTTGGTGCGCTGGCTGATCAACTGGGCCAGGTAGGCACGGTCTTCAGGGGCCAGTTGGCCGTCATTGCTCAGGGTACGAGTGAAGATGCGTGCTACGACGCCATGCACCGCGTCATCGCTGACGGCCGCTGGGCGGTCATCGCGAAACAGGCTGTCGACGTAGTAGTCAAAGTCGCCGCTGTTGGCGCCTTTGGCTGCGCTGCCTGCCGCCTGGGTCAAGCCACTGGCCGCACCGGCAGCCACGCCTGCGCCGGCTTTAACGCCGCCGCTGACCACACTGCTGACCGAACCGACCACCAGCATTGCGGTGACCAGCGTGGCAACAGCCCACGCCAGGAACCCATGGGCGGTGTCGCGAAAGTACACCTCATCGCCGTGCATACTGGCCCACTTCACGCGCAACCGACCGGCGATATAACCGCCCAGGCCCGAAGCGACGATCTGGGTGAATGCCAGCCAGACAATCGTGGAAATGCCAAGCCCCTTGGCGCTGATACCGCTGTCGGCCCACGGCGACACCGCCGAAAAGCCCAGGCCGAAACCCAACAGCACGAGGATTAACGAGAGTGCAGCCGCCGCAGCGGCCCCGGCGAAAATCGCCCCCCAGGAAACCCCGGAGAGCGAACTTGACTCTTGCAGCGTGGATGAGGATGTGATCATTGTTGTTTTGCTCCCGGCAGGAAAAATAGTGTTACAAGTCTCAAAAGGGACAGTGCAGGCACCATGCCAGTCCGGCTAAAAAATAAACTTCTTATATTTCAACAAGATATAAATTTTGAACTAACTTGAACCATGCAAGTTGCAAGAAATGACTGTTTTGAGCGGGCGTAATGCATTCCTCGGCGAACACCTGACCTGTGGGAGCGGGCTTGCTCGCGAAGGCGGTGTGTCAGCTACTCATGAGCTGGCTGATACACCGCCTTCGCGAGCAAGCCCGCTCCCACACTGACTGTGTACCCAGGCATGAAACTTGTGTCAGTTTTGCCAAGATGAAGTTTAATTTAGGAAGCGTTCAGGCATTTCTTGGCAAAATGCCCCCACTTCTAGTGTGTATCGCTCACCAGGTAATCCTATGACCCGTATTTTGACCATCGAGGATGACGCCGTAACAGCCCGCGAGATCGTCGCCGAGCTGAGTAGCCATGGACTGGATGTGGACTGGGTGGACAACGGCCGTGAAGGCCTGGTCCGTGCTGTGAGTGGTGATTACGATCTGATCACCCTCGACCGAATGCTGCCGGAACTCGATGGCCTGGCCATCGTCACGACCCTGCGCACCATTGGGGTGTCGACGCCGATCCTGATGATCAGCGCCCTCTCCGACGTCGACGAACGCGTGCGTGGCCTGCGTGCCGGTGGCGACGACTACCTGACCAAGCCCTTCGCCTCCGACGAAATGGCCGCCCGCGTCGAAGTGCTGCTGCGCCGCAAAAGCACGGTCAAGGAGTTCGAAACCGCCCTGCGCGTGGCCGACCTCGAACTGAACCTGATCAGCCGCGAAGCCAGCCGCGCCGAACAGCCGCTGAGCCTGCTGCCCACCGAATACAAATTGCTCGAATTCCTGATGCGCAACACCGGGCAGATCCTGTCGCGGATGATGATCTTCGAAGAAGTCTGGGGTTATCACTTCGACCCGGGCACCAACCTGATCGATGTGCACATCGGTCGCCTGCGCAAGAAAATCGATCCACCGGGCCTCACGCCGCTGATCCGCACGGTACGAGGTTCCGGTTATGTCATTGCTGAACCCCTCTAAGGGCTGGCGCTCCTCCAGCAGCCGCTTGCTGGCGCTGTACAGTTCGCTGTTCGTGGCCTGGAGCTGCATCCTCATGGGGGTGCTGTATTACGAAGTGTCGGGGTATCTGGGCGACCTTTCGCGTCACTCGCTGATGCAGCGCCAGCACCTGTTTCAGCGCTTCGACGGCGAAGAACTGGTGGAAGCCCTGACCACCAGCATGACCTTCGACATGAAGGGCGTGGACGCCTACGGCCTGTTCGATGAGCAATTTCGACCGCTGAGCGGGCCGATCCGCGCCGTGCCGCCCGACCTGCCGCTGGACGGCAAGATCCACGCGCTGGCCAATTGTGTCGACTCCAACGACCCGAAACTGCCCAAGGACAGCTGCGACGCCGTGGCCACCCACACCGAAGACGGCCGCTGGCTGGTGCTGGTGCGCGCCAACGGCTCGCTGTTTGGCGTGACCCGCATTATCTGGCATGCCCTGCTGTGGGCGCTGTCTTTGACGATTATCCCCGGCGCGGCCGGCTGGCACTTGTTGCGCCGTCGCCCGCTGCGGCGTATTCGCGGGATTCAGGCAAGCGCCGAGGCCATCGTCGCCGGTGACCTGACGCACCGCCTGCCGCTGTCCGACCGGCGTGACGAACTGGACATGCTCGCGGCCATCGTCAACGCGATGCTCGACCGTATCGAGAAGCTGATGAACGAGGTCAAGGGCGTGTGCGACAACATCGCCCACGACCTGCGCACGCCGCTGACCCGCTTGCGCGCGCACTTGTACCGTATCAAGCAGGAAGCAGAACAGGACTCGGCCTACGCGGTAAAACTCGACGACGCGATCGCCGAAACCGACACCCTGATGGCGCGCTTTCGTGGGCTGTTGCGCATCTCGGAGTTGGAAGATCACCAGCGCCGCTCAGGCTTCCTGGTAATGGACCCGCTGCCACTGTTGCGCGAACTGCATGACTTTTACCTGCCGCTGGCGGAAGAAGGCGAATTGCAGCTGCGCCTCGAAGTGCCGGATTCGCTGCCGTGGATCACCGGCGACCGCGCGCTGCTGTTCGAAGCCCTGGCCAACCTGTTGAGCAACTCGATCAAGTTCTCGCCACCGGGCGGCGAAGTGATCTTGCGCGGGGTCAATGACGCGGGCAGCACGCGCATCGAAGTGCACGACTCGGGCCCGGGCATTCCGGCGGCAGAACGCGACGCGGTGTTCCAACGGTTTTATCGGGTGGATGAAAGCGACCAGCAAGGCGGCTTCGGGTTGGGCTTGTCAATTGTGGCGGCGATCATCAACTTGCACGGGTTCAAACTGGAAGTCGGCAGCAGCCAGCAAGGCGGCGCGTGCCTGGTGTTGGAGTGTCGACAGCAGTTGATGCCCGAATAGTCCAAACCCCACAAAACAGTGACAGATCGACAGATCGTACAGATCGTTCCCACGCTCCGCGTGGGAATGCAGCCCAGGACGCTCCGCGTCCCAACGCGTGACGCAGAGCGTCACAAGAGGCATTCCCACGCAGAGCGTGGGAACGATCATCAAACACCGATCAAAAAATGTGGGAGCGGGCTTGCTCGCGAATGCAGTGTGTCAGTCAACAGATTCATCGACTGATCCACCGCTTTCGCGAGCAAGCCCGCTCCCACATTGGACTTTCGGTGCCTGGGAGATCAAGCCGGGAAGTTAGCCCGCAGCGCCTCAAGCCCACCGCTGTACACCCCGGTAAACAGCTCTTGCACCGCCGCGTCCGTGGTCCCCGCCGCCGGGGTAAACACGCCGGACCAGGTGACTTTCGCCGACGCCTCCGTCAACGCCTCAACCTGCAACGTCGCCAGGTAAGCACTCACCGGAAACGGCGACTGTTCAATGGTGTAGCTGTAAGTGCGCGCCACATTGTCAAAGCTCTGCAGACGCTCGACCACCACGCCGCCATCCGCCGTTTCCAGATGCCGCACACGCCCGCCGTCACTGGCCTCGCTCTTGACGATAAACGGCAGCCAATCCGGCAGCGCGTTGAAGCCGCCAATCAATTGCCAGACCTGATCGGCCGAAACCGGAACCTCAATTACAGAAGAAGCTGTCGCCACAATAAATACTCCAAAAAAATAACAAGAATTCAGATCGCCATGCTGTCGACAACGCCACCGTCGACGCGCAATGCGGCACCTGTGGTTGCAGAAGACAGGGGTGAAGCAATGTACGCCACCAGGTTCGCCACTTCATCCACATTCGCTGCGCGCTGGATGATTGAGGTTGGTCGCGCATTACGCACAAACACATCCGCCTCTTCCCGCGCACTGCGCCCGGACTTGGCGGTGGCGTCCTTGAGCATCTGCTCCAGGCCGTCGGTAAAAGTCGGCCCCGGCAGCACCGCATTCACTGTTACACCGGTGCCGGCCAGGCGTTTGGCCAGGCCATGGGACACCGCCAGATTGGCGCTTTTGGTCACGCCGTAATTGATCATGTCCGCAGGCGTCGCCACACCGGATTCCGACGACAGGAAGATCACCCGCCCCCAGCCCTGCTCGACCATGCCCGGCACATAATGCCGCGCCAGGCGGACGCCGGAGATCACGTTAACTTCGTAGAAGCGCGTCCATTCACTGTCCGGCGCGTCGAAGAAATCCACATCATTGAAGATGCCCAGGTTGTTGACCAGGATGTCGGCGCGCGGTTCGGCGGCGAACAGTTTCTCGGCGCCTTCGGCCGTGCCAAGGTCCGCCACCAGGCCGCGCAGGTCTGCGCCCGGCACTGCCTGGCGAATGCTCGCCAACGCGTCATCGACCTTGCCCGCTTCCCGCCCGATCACCACCACGGTGGCGCCGGATTCAGCCAGCGCCTGGCTGATGCCCAGGCCAATGCCAGCGGTGCTGCCGCTGACGATGGCCACTTTGCCGCTTACGTCAATTTTCATCGGTGAATCCTCGAGTTAAAGCGGCAGAGGTGCGCGCGCCGAAATCAGCTGTGCATCGCGCAACGCCTGCCAGAAGGCTGCCGGAATCTTCTCTGACAACGCCGCGACGTCTTCGGCAATGCGCCCCGGACGACTGGCACCGGGAATCACGGCGGCGACTGCCGGGTGAGCCAGCGAAAACTGCAGCGCCGCGGCTTTCACGCTGACGCCAAACCCCTGGGCTGATCTGAGGCGCCCCGTCAACCACGGCGCGCACCCTATGCGAGCATCTTCGGCTGCTTGCCGTAGTACATGAGAGAGTCAACGTCTTCGTGGCGATAGGTGTCGTGGCGCTCGTAGTAGTTGTACACCACCGAGAGCTTTTGCTCGGTCACCGTCGGCTCGCTGTGGTGCAGGGTTTTGCGGCCCTGCATGATCAACAGCGAGCCTTTGGTGGCGTAGATTCGGCGGTACTGGATCCAGGGTTTTTCCTGGCTGGGGTGATGACGCTCGATCTGCATGCACAGCGGCGCTTCCTGGTTGGTGGTCAGGAACAGCAGGACGGTAATGCCGTTGGTGTCGTAGTGCAGCCCAAGGGTGCCGCCACCGGGCGGGTAGACCTTGATGTTGATATCGGAGAGTGGGTACGGCGACACCACGGTGTCGGTGTGGGTGATGAGGCTGATCAGCGGCACCAGGCTGTGGTAGATCGCGGTCAGTTCCGGCACATAACGCCGGATATCGTCGCCCTTGAAGAGGGTGTGGTTGTAGAGGCCACCCAGGTCCGACACTGCATCGGTGCCCAGCCCTTGGTGCTTCACCCAGTCGACGCCTTGCACCGCAATGATACTGTTGACCCGTTTGGCGAGCGTATCGCAGAGCTCATCGGGGATCAGCCCGCCGATGACGGTGGCGAGGTTGTAGAAGTAATCGTGACGGTGTTGATTGATATCGAACATAAGCATCCTCCCTGGACAAAGTTGTGCGGGGCGGAATTTACGTAAAGATTCCAGGGCTGGTAACTAACCGTACGGTCAGTAGTCAACCCGTCGCAAAAGTGCCGTGGAAAAGACCCTTCATCCTTCCCACATCAGCGCCTGTCGGTTACACGCCGCATGCTTCGCGCAGCCGCAGCCACACCATCCCCAGCGCCAGCAGCGGCGAACGCAACGCCTTGCCGCCCGGAAAGGTCATGTGCGGCACCTGGCTGAAAATATCCAAACCCTGGCTGTGACCGGCATGAATGGCCTCGGCCAACAACTTTGCGCACCAATGCGTCACGTTAAGCCCATGCCCGGAATAGCCTTGGGCGTAGAACACATTCGGGTA
Source organism: Pseudomonas sp. D2002 (assembly GCF_013385735.1). Lineage (NCBI taxonomy): Bacteria > Pseudomonadati > Pseudomonadota > Gammaproteobacteria > Pseudomonadales > Pseudomonadaceae > Pseudomonas > Pseudomonas sp. D2002. The sequence continues at coordinate 167,599 of NZ_JACAPL010000011.1, forward strand.
CTGCTGCAAGCGCCCGACTTGGGGAAAACGGTTGGCAGTGATGCCGATCATGCCGCCCCACTGGAACTCAACGGCGGTGCCTGCCAGCTGCGGGAATACCTTGAGCATCTTCGGTTGCATATAGGCAGCGATGTCCGCCGGATCACGCCCGGAGTAGTGGCAGGCGCCGCCGAACAACAGACGCCGGTCGGCGGAAAGCCGGTAATAATCCAGCCCGACTTTCTGGTCACACAGCGCCAGGTTTTGCGGGATCAATTGCTCGGCGACGGCTTCGGATAACGGCTCGGTCGCGATGATGTAACTGCCCGCCGGCAGAACTTTGCCGCTCAAGCGTGGCTCCAGTTCCTCAAGATGAGCATTGCACGCCAGCACCAGATGAGTGGCGCGCACCGTGCCACCGGCGCAACGCACTTGCACGGTGTCACCATGGATCAGTTCCAGTACGTGGGTGTGCTCGAAAATCCGCACCCCGAGGGCTTCTGCCACCTGCGCCTCGCCCAGCACCAGATTCAGCGGGTGCAGGTGCCCGGAGCCCATGTCGACCAAGCCACCGGCATAGGCCGCCGAGTCAACAACCTGATGCATATCCTGTGGGCCGACCAGGCGGGTTTCATGGCGGTATCCAAGCGCCGCCAGGTGTTCCTGCTCGCCCTTGAACGCGGCGAACTGCACCGGGGTGTTGGCCAATTCGCAAAAGCCCCAGCGCAAATCGCAGTCAATGCGGTGCTGACGAATGCGCTCGCCCACCAGCGCCACCGACTCAATACCCGCCCGTTCCAGGTAACCCACGCCCTCCTCGCCCACGTACTTGGCGAACCCCGACACGTCATGGCCGATGCCGCGAATCAACTGCCCGCCGTTGCGCCCGCTGGCGCCCCAGCCGATGCGCCGGGCCTCCAGCAGGATCACCGAGAGCCCGCGCTGGGCCAGCTCGATGGCGGTGTTGACGCCGGTGAACCCCCCGCCGATCACACACACATCGGCGCTGAGGTCGGCGCCCAGCGATGGGCGCTCAGGCATGGCATTCGCCGAGGCCCGGTAGTAAGACCGGGCGTGGTCTTGGGACTGGATCATTTATTGGTCTTCACTTTGCTCCAGGCGCGGGTCATCAGGCGCATGGTCGCCGGGGTTGGCGTGGTGGAAATATAGAGTTTGTCGAGCACTTCCTGGGACGGGTACACCTCAGGGTTGTTCACCAGCTCCGGGGCCATGAACGGCTTGGCGGCCGGGTTGGCGTTGGCATAGCCCACCGAGGCACTGACCTTGGCGATCACTTCGGGGTCGAGCAGGTAATTGATAAACGCATGGGCTTCTTTCGGGTTGCTCGCGTCGGCGGGAATCGCCAGCAAGTCGAACCACAGGTTGGAGCCTTCCTTGGGAATCGAGTAGGCGATATTCACGCCGTTCTTGGCTTCCTTGGCGCGGTTGGCGGCCTGGAACACGTCGCCGGAATACCCGAAGGCCACGCAGATATCACCGTTGGCCAAATCCGAAATGTACTTGGAGGAATGGAAGTAGGTGATGTACGGCCGCAGTGTCAACAGCTTGGCCTCGGCCTGTTTGTAGTCTTCGGCGTTCTCGCTGCGCGGGTCCTTGCCCATATAGTTGAGGATCGCCGGGAACAGCTCATCCGCCGAATCGAGGAAGGCGACGCCGCACTCGTGCAGCTTCTTGATGTTCTCCGGCTCGAACAACACCGCCCACGAATCGATATGGTCGATGCCCAGCACCTGCTTGACCTTGTCGACGTTATAGCCGATGCCATTGGTGCCCCACAGGTACGGCACCGAATGCGCGTTGCCGGGGTCGTTTTTCTCCAGCAGCTTGAGCAACTTGGGGTCGAGGTTCTTGAAGTTGGGCAGCTGCGAGCGATCCAGTTTGAGGAATGCGCCGGCCTTCACCTGGCGGGCGAGGAAGTGGTTGGACGGCACCACCACGTCATACCCGGTGCGGCCGGCGAGCAGCTTGCCTTCCAGGGTTTCGTTGGAGTCGAACACGTCATAGATCACCTTGATCCCGGTCTTGGCCTGGAAATCGGCCAAGGTGGTCTCGCCGATATAGTCGGTCCAGTTATACACACTGACCGTCGGCGCAGCCTGGCCGGCACTGCTGAACGCCGCCACCAGGGCCAGCGGGAGAAGCTTTTTCACAAGACGCATATCGACACCCCTTTAGATTTTTTAGACGCTCAACAGCAGGAACTCACGCTCCCAGGAACTGATCACCCGCTTGAAATTCTCATGCTCGGCGCGTTTGACCGCGACGTAGCCGCGCACAAACTTGTCGCCCAGGTACTGCTTGACCGTGTCGCAATCCTCCATCCGCGCCAGGGCATCTTCGAGGGTGAACGGCAGGCGCAGGTTACGGCGCTCATAGGCGCGGCCTTCGACGGCGGCGCTCGGTTCGATCTGCTCGATCATGCCCAGGTAGCCGCACAACAAGCTGGCGGCAATCGCCAGGTAGGGGTTGGCATCCGCACCCGGCAGGCGGTTCTCCACGCGCATCGCGTCGGGGCTGGAGGTTGGCACGCGCAGGCCGACCGTGCGGTTTTCTTCGCCCCACTCGACGTTGACCGGTGCCGAGGTGTCCGGCAGGAAACGGCGGAACGAGTTCACGTTGGGCGCGAACATCGGCAGCAGTTTGGGGATGTACTTTTGCAGGCCGCCGATGTGGTGCAAAAACAGTGGGCTCATCTTGCCGTCGGCGTCGACAAACACCGGCTTGCCGGTGGCGATCTCCACCACGCTCTGGTGCAGGTGCATGGCGCTGCCCGGCTCATCGGCCACCGGCTTGGCCATGAAGGTCGCGGCCACATTGTGCTTCAGCGCGGCTTCGCGCAGGGTGCGTTTGAACACGGTGATCTGGTCGGCCAGGTCGAGGGCGTCGCCGTGGCGGAAGTTGATTTCCATCTGCGCCGGGCCGTCTTCGTGGATCAGCGTATCGAGGTCCAGGCCTTGCAGTTCGCACCAGTCATAGACGTCTTCGAACAGTGGGTCGAACTCGTTGGCGGCATCGATGGAGAACGACTGGCGACCGGTTTCGGCACGACCGGAACGCCCCACCGGGGTTTTCAGCGGCAGGTCCGGGTCTTCACAGCGTTGAGTCAGGTAGAACTCCATTTCCGGCGCCACAATCGGCTGCCAGCCCTTGTCGGTGTACAGCTGCAGGACTTTCTTCAGCACGTTGCGCGGCGACAGCTCAATCGGGTTGCCCTGCTTGTCGAAGGTGTCGTGGATCACAATGGCGGTGGGCTCGATGGCCCACGGCACCACATACGTGGCATTGGCCACCGGGCGGCAGATCATGTCGATGTCGGCCGGGTCGAGCAGGTCGTAGTAGATATCGTCATCGACAAAGTCCCCGGTTACCGTTTGCAGCAACACACTTTCCGGCAGGCGCATGCCTCGCTCATGCAGGAACTTGTTGGTGGGTGCAATCTTGCCGCGTGCGATGCCAGTCAAATCACTGATCACGCATTCGACTTCGGTAATCTTGTGTTCTTTCAGCCAGGCGTGCAGCTGATCGAAGGGGGCGTTCATAAAGACCTCGTCATGGGTTGGGTGCATGCGCCGGCTTGTACTCTCGACACATTGAGGTCTATCTTGGGCCAGCCTTGAAACGGCATCTATCCACTTTGCACGAACCACAACGCACCAATAGAGTGCGCACGGATCACCCATGACACAGGCAACAGCTTTGCGCGTACAGGCCTTCACCACCGGTGATGTGGCCGCTCAATGCAGTGCGACACCCGGTTGGGTGCAGCAGTACCAGCAGATGTCCCCAGGGCATTTTGCCGGGCAGATTCGCTACCTCGACCTGCAAGGTGTCGAGGTCTACGAGGAATGCATGAACACCCGCGTGGAGCAGCATTTCAACGCGCCGCCCGGCTCGTTGGCATTCTGTTTCGACGGCAGCGACAACGCGCTGTACATGCTCAATGGCGAAAGCCGCAACACCTGGATCACCCCGGAAAACTACCGCGAAGTGGCCGTGGTGTTCGGCCCGCAATTCGTGCAGCGCCATGGCCTGGATGTGGCGAAACTCGAAGGCCTGTTCATGGCGCCGCTGACCTGCCAGCAGAATGCGCTGTTCACCCGCTGGCTCAGTGGCACCCTCACCCGCCTGGCCGCGACCGTCGACCCGATCAGCCGCGATGCGCTTACCCAGCAACTGCTCGATGACTGTCTGTTTATCCTCGACAACGCCTGCGTATGCCTGGACCGCAATTCGTTGCAACGGCGCGGTGAAGAACGCCGGTTGATGGCGCGTATCGGCGAATGGGCGGCGGACGCGCCGGACGAAACCGTCAACCTGCTGGAACTCGCGCAGATTGCCGGCGTGCCGTTGCGCCAATTGCAGCAGGGCTTCAAGACCTACACCGGCATGAGCCCGGCGCAGTGGCTGCGGCTGCGGCGGCTGAATGGCGCGCGGCGCGAGCTGCTGACCGCAGCCGACACCACCGTGGCCGAAGTGGCGATGAACTGGTCGTTCTGGCATTTGGGGCGGTTTTCCAACAGTTACCGGGCGCTGTTCAAAGAGCTGCCCAGCGAAACCCTCAAACGCTCCTGAGGAAATGCAATACCCCTGTGGGAGCGGGCTTGCTCGCGAATGCGGTGGGTCAGTTAAAAATGAGCTGACTGACCCACCGCATTCGCGAGCAAGCCCGCTCCCACATTGGGTTCTCGGTACATCAGGTAGGGATGTGTGCTGCTTTTGACCCAAGCCAGCGCCCACATTTGACAGAACCATTCTCAATAACTTGTAAAACCTCACACATACCCCTAGCTTATGCGCCCTCTCCGCCCCGCGCTTATAGGCCCTGCCCCATGGTTTTGCGTTTTCGTCCTGTCGTCACTTCACGTTTCGCCCTCAGCCTGCTGCTCAGCGGTGGCATCGGCAACAGCCTGGCAGCCGAGATAGAACTGCCGGCGGTGAACGTCCAGGGCCAGGATGAGTCCGGGTATCGCGCGGATACCGCCTCGGTCGGTGGTTTCAACGAAGCCCCGCTGCTCGACACCCCCGCCTCGATCACCGTGATCAACGCCGCCATGCTCAAGGACCAACAAGCCCGCCTGCTCAGTGAAGTGCTGCGCAACGATGCCTCGGTCGGCGACAGCTATGCCCCCATCGGTTACTACGAAAACTTCGTAGTGCGCGGCTTCTCGTTGAACGCAGCGAGCAGCTACAAAATCAACGGGCGCACCATCACCGGCGAGCAGAACGTCGCCCTCGAAAACAAGCAGCAAGTGGAAGTGCTCAAGGGGCTGGCGGGTTTGCAGAGCGGGATTTCCGAGCCCAGCGGCGTGATCAACTACGTGACCAAGCGCCCGGAAGATGTGCGCTCGGTGGCGGTGTCCACCGATGACCGTGGCAGCGGTTACATCGCCACCGATGTCGGCGGCTGGTTTGGCAGCGAGCAACAGTTTGGCCTGCGTGCCAACGTCGCCCATGAAGACCTTAATTCCTATGTGGAACACGCCAATGGCCAGCGCGATTTTGTGTCGCTGGCCTTCGACTGGAACATCAGCCCCGACGCGCTGCTGCAACTGGATGCGGAGTACCAGAACAAGCAACAGCGCTCGGTGCCGGGTTATCAGTTGTTAGGCGGCACTGAGGTGCCGCACGATGCGTCGCCGAAGAAACTGCTGGGGCACCAGAGTGGTTCGCACCAGGTGGGAATCGATTCACTGAACCTTAATGGCAAGTTTGAATACCGCTTCAGCGATCAGTGGAAAGGCAGCGTGAGTGCGGCGCGCAGCAAGGTGGTGATTGATGATTACAGCTCTTTTGCGTGGGGCTGTTATTACGTAGGCACCTGCAACGCCAACACCTTCAGCCCTAAGGGCGACTACGACATCTACGACTACCGCAGCCCCGACGACACCCGCCGCGACGATGAAGTGCAGGCCGCCATGACCGGGCTGTTCGACACCGCAGGCCTGGGCCATGAACTGACCTTCGGCACCAGCGCGTTTCGCCGGGTGATCGACAAGCGCGAAGCGGTCAACGAGTGGATCGGCAGCAGCAACATCAACGAAGACGCTCCGACTTTCACGCCCACCGACAAACCGCTGAACGACAGACACCGCAACCTCGACAGCCGCCAGTACGGCCTGTTCGTCACCGACCGCATTCGCTTCAACGAGCAATGGCAAACCATCCTTGGTGGCCGCGAAGTGCGCCTGGATGAAAAAGCCTTCGATGTGAACGGCACCGAAGCGCGCCACACCCAGCAATACGTATTCCTGCCCCAAGCCGCGCTGATCTACAAGCCGATTGAAAACGTCTCGCTCTACACCAGCTACAGCAAAGGCCTGTCGCTGGGTGGCACAGCGCCCTGGTTTGCCACCAATCAAAGTGAAACCCTGGCCCCAACCGTCTCACGGCAACTCGAAGCCGGGGTGAAATACGACTGGCGCCGCATCAGCTTCGCCGCCGCCGTATTCCAGACACGCCAGGCCTACCAGTACGCCAAGCCGGATGGCGCGGGCAACTTCACCTACGTGCAACAAGGCCAGCAAAAGAACACCGGGGTTGAATTGTCAGCCAATGGCTGGGCCACCGACCGCCTGCAGATTGCAACGAGCGTGGCGGCGATTCGCGCACGGGTAAACGACAGCGGCACGCCGGACTACGAAGGCCACCAGGCGATCAACGTGCCCAAGCTGCGCGCCAGTGTGTACGCCGACTACGCGTTGCCGTGGGTCAATGGCCTGGCCGTACTGGGCGGCGTGCAATACAGCGCCAAGAAGTACGCCAACCGCACCGGCAATGTGGAGGTGGGGGATTATGCGGTGGTCAATGTCGGCAGTCGTTACACCACCAGGGTTGACGGCTATGAAACGGTGTTTCGCCTGAGCGTCGACAACCTGTTCGACAAGCGCTACTGGCGCGACGCCGGCGAATACATGGGCGATGACTACCTGTTCCAGGGCGCGCCGTTAACGGCGCGCTTGAGTGCATCGGTCAACTTCTAGTTACTTGGGCATCTTGCGAAAGCCCACCGCCAGGCGGTTCCAGCTGTTGATGGTGGCAATGGCCACGCTGAGGTCGACCTGTTCTTGCGCGCTGAACTCGGCGGCGAGTGCGTTGAAGTCTTCATCGGGAGCATGGGTCTGGCTGATCAGCGTCAGGCTTTCGGCCCAGGCCAGCGCGGCGCGCTCACGCGGGGTGAAGAATGGAGTTTCACGCCAGGCGGACACGGTGTACAGGCGGCGCTCGGTTTCGCCGCCCTTGCGGGCATCGGTGGTGTGCATGTCCAGGCAGAAGGCACAGCCGTTGATTTGCGAGACGCGCAGGCGCACCAGTTCCAGCAGCGGCAGCTCGATAGACAGTTTGCCGACGGCGGTTTCCAGGGCGAGCATGGCTTTCATGGCGTCTGGGGAAGCGGTGTAGAAATCGGTACGGGTTTGCATGGTGATACTCCAGAACGGTGGGGATTGGTCGCTAGAGTAGTCACCGCTGTTGTCAGGAGAAATATCCAATTATGGGGAAGATCAGGTAGCCAATGTGCTCAGGCCGCCATGACTCAAACCGACAAATACCGGCTAATGCTTGCCTCGTCGACCCGATCCCGCGTCTCTTCAACCACAAACCGCCCCTTCTCAATCACCAAAAACCGATCCGCGATCTCCAACGTAAACGACAACACCTGCTCCGACACCACAATCGTCAGATCGCGCAAATGGCGGATTTCCTTCAACGTGCGGGCAATGTCCTTGATGATCGACGGTTGAATCCCTTCTGTCGGCTCATCCAGCAACAGCACTTTGGGATTCGTCGCCAGCGCCCGCGCTATCGCCAACTGCTGTTGCTGGCCGCCCGACAGGTTGCCGCCCTTGCGCGACTGCATGTCATGCAGCACCGGAAACAGCGCATACAGATCTTCCGGCACCTTGCCGCGTGCCGACGCCGGCAGCCCGGTCTGGATATTCTCCAGCACCGTCATGCTCGGGAAAATCATGCGCCCCTGGGGCACATAGGCAATCCCGCGCGCCACGCGCTCATGGGTTTCCAGTGCCGACACGTCGTGCCCGTCCACACTGACCTGGCCCTTCCACTGAGGAAGGATGCCCATCAGGCTCTTGAACAAGGTGGTCTTGCCCATGCCATTGCGGCCCATCACCGCGACGATCTCGCGCTTGGCCACAGTCAATTGCAGATCGTGAAGGATCTGGCTCTGCCCGTAACCACAGGACAACTGGTCGATCTTGAACATGCCGGACTCCTCAGTGGCCCAAATACACTTCGATGACTTTCGGGTTGCTTTGCACCGACTCCATGCTGCCCTCGGCCAGCACCTTGCCCTGGTGCAGCACCGTGACTTTATGCGCGATGCTTTTGACGAACTCCATGTCGTGCTCGATCACCAGCACCGAGCGGCCCTGGCTGATGCGGTTGAGCAGCTCGGCGGTTTGCGCGCGCTCGTTGACGCTCATGCCCGCCACCGGTTCATCGAGCATCAGCAATTCCGGGTCTTGCATCAGCAGCATGCCGATTTCTAGCCACTGCTTTTGCCCGTGGGACAGCAGGTCGGCCTGCTGTTGCAGCAAGTCACCGAGGAAGATTTCCCGCGCCACTTCTTCCACCCGCGCAACCACTTGGGCGCTGCGCTTGAAAAACAGTGCGCCCCAGACCTTGCGCCCGGCGGGATACGACATCTCGAGGTTTTCAAACACCGTGAGGTTTTCGTAGATCGACGGGTTCTGGAACTTGCGCCCCACGCCCGCCCGCACGATGTTGTATTCGCGCATTTTGGTCAGTTCCTGGCCGTCGAACTGGATGCTGCCGCTGGTGGCGCGGGTCTTGCCGCAGATCAGGTCGAGCACCGTGGTTTTGCCGGCGCCGTTGGGGCCGATCACCACGCGCACTTCGTTGCGGTCGATGTACAGGTTGAGGTTGTCGACCGCCTTGAAGCCGTCGAACGACACGGTGAGGCCTTCGATGGCCAACACCGGTTTTTTCATTTCAAAGCCGACGGCGGTCATGGTTGGGTCTCCAGGATTTTGCTTTTAGCCACAGGCTTGAGCGGGGCTTTCACCACGGGTTTGCGCCGCAGCAATTTCGCCAACGCCTGGCGCCCGTGGCTCTCCCACAAACCGGCCAAACCGTTGGGGAAGTACATGACCACGGCGATAAACAGCCCGCCCATCAAGTACAGCCACAACTCGGGGAAGGATTCGGAAAAATACGTCTTGCCGTAGTTCACCAGCAGCGCGCCATACACCGCGCCGAGCAGCGACATGCGCCCGCCCACTGCGGCAAAAATCACCATCTCGATTGACGGCACGATGCCGACGAACGACGGCGACATAAAGCCCACCTGCAAGGCAAACATCGCCCCGCCAATCGCCGAAAACGCGGCGGCCACGCAGAACACGAAGATCTTGAAACTGGCCACGTCGTAGCCGGAAAACCGCACGCGTTCTTCCTTGTCGCGCATCGCCATCAGCAACCGGCCCAGCTTGGAGGCGAGGATAAAGCGGCCGATAAAGATGCAGCCAAACAGCAAGCCGGCGTTGATGAAGTACAGGATCATTTTCGCGCTGTCGGTGCGCAGGTCCCAGCCGAGCAGGGTCTTGAGGTCGGTGATGCCGTTGACGCCACCGGTCAGGCCTTGCTGACCGACAATCAGCACCGTCAGGATCAGCGCAATCGCCTGGGTGACGATGGAGAAATACACATCGCCCACGCGCCGCTTGAACAGCGCCAGGCCGATGATAAATGCCAGCAACACCGGCACGGCGATCACCGCAAACAGGGTAAAGCTGAAGCTGTGGAACGGTTGCCACAGCCAGGGCAGTTCGGTGATCTGGTTCCAGTCCATAAAGTCCGGAATGCCCGGTGTGGACTGGATCCTGGTGCTCTCAGGGTCCGACGCTTCCAGCTTGAGGAACATCGCCATGCAGTAGCCGCCCACCCCGAAGAACACGCCCTGCCCCAGGCTGAGAATGCCGCCATAGCCCCAGCACAACACCAGGCCCACCGCGACGAACGCGTAGGTCAGGTACTTGCCGACCATGTTCAGCCGAAACGCGTCGAGGGTCAGGGGGAATACCACCAGAATCAGGAGTGCCAACAGCACAATGCCGATCAGGTTTTGCTGGCCGCCCAGCAGCTTGTCTAAAGCCTTCATCTGCTCGCCTCTACTTGCGTACTTTGATGGAGAACAGCCCTTGCGGGCGCAGCATCAGGATCAGAATCACTGACGACAAGGTCAGCACCTTGGCCATCGAACCACTGAGGAAAAACTCCGACAGCGACTGGGTCTGGGCAATCACGAACGCCGAGGCGATGGTGCCGAACAGGCTCTGCGCGCCGCCGAACACCACCACCAGGAAGGTGTCGACGATGTACTGCGAACCCGCCGTCGGCCCGGTGGAACCGATGGTGGTAAAGGCCGCACCGGCAACACCGGCGACGCCGCAGCCGAGGGCGAAGGTCATGCGGTCGACCTTGCGTGTGTTGATGCCCACTGCGCGGCTCATCAGGCGGTTCTGCACCGTGGCGCGCACCTGCAGGCCCCAGCGTGAGCGGTACAACATCAGGAAGATCGTACCCGTCAGCAGCAAGGTCAGGCCCATCATGAACAGGCCGTTGCGCGGGATTTCGATGGCGTCGGTGAAGTTCACCGAGCCCATCAGCCAGGCCGGTGGTTCGGCGCTGACTTCGCGGGCACCGAACACCGAGCGAAAGGTTTGCTGCATCACCAGCGACAGGCCCCAGGTGGCGAGCAAGGTGTCCAGCGGGCGCTTGTACAACCGGCTGATCATCGCCCATTCCACCAGCCAGCCGACGGCACCGGCGACGAGGAATGACAGGGCGATGGCGAAGAAAAAGTAATAGGGTTGAAAGCTCGGCGCAAAGTGCGCGGTGAGGCTGGAACACACGTAGGTGGTGTAGGCGCCGATGGTCAGGAATTCACCGTGGGCCATGTTGATCACGCCCATCTGGCCAAAGATGATGGCCAGCCCCAATGCCATCAGCAACAGCACGCAGAACACGGACAAGCCGTTGAACCCCTGCATCGCCGCGATGGCTCCAAATTCCGATAGCCATTCCATGATGATGGTCTCCTGAGCGGGAGGATAAAGTGTGAGCCTGGAACTCGGTTTGCCTAATGTGGGAGCGGGCTTGCTCGCGAATGCGGTGTGTCAGTACCGGATGTATTCACTGATTCACCGCTTTCGCGAGCAAGCCCGCTCCCACATTTAGATCGATGCCAGACCTGAAGTTACTGGTAGCCTTTAGGGAAAGGATTCGGCTCGATCAGATCCGACTCATAGATCACCTTGAACTGCCCGTTTGGCTGCACTTCACCGATGCGCGACTTGCTCCACAGGTGGTGGTTTTCGTGGATCTTCACGTAGCCTTCCGGCGCGGTTTTCAGTTCGATACCCGGGGACGCTGCGACGACTTTATCCACGTCGAAACTGCCGGCCTTCTCCACCGCCGCTTTCCACAACCACGGGCCGAGGTACGCCGCCTGGGTCACGTCGCCGATCACCGCGTCCTTGCCGTATTTGGCCTTGAAGGCTTCGACGAAGGCTTTGTTGTTGGGGTTGTCCAGGCTCTGGAAGTACTTCATCGAGGCATAGAAACCGGCCATGTTTTCGCCGCCGATGCCGAGCAGTTCGTCTTCGGTGACCGACAGGGTCAGCAGGGTTTGTTTGGACGAGTTCACGCCTGCCGCATTCAACTGTTTGTAGAACGCGACGTTGGAGCCGCCCACCACTGCGGCGAACACCACGTCCGGTTTCTTCAGCTTGACCTTGTTGATCAGCGAGCCGAACTGGGTATTGCCCAGCGGGTAGTAGTCTTCGCCGACCACGGTGCCGTGCAGCACGTTTTCAATGTGCTTGCGCGCGATCTTCATCGAGGTACGCGGCCAGATGTAGTCCGAGCCCACCAGGTAGAAGGTCTTGGCGCCTTTGGTCTTGGCGATCCAGTCGAGGCTGGCGAGGATTTGCTGGGTCGCTTCTTGCCCGGTGTAGATCACGTTTTTCGACTGTTCCAGGCCTTCATAGAAGGTCGGGTAGTAGAGCAGACCGTTTTCTTTTTCGAAGATCGGCAGCACGGCTTTGCGCGAAGCCGAGGTCCAGCAGCCGAACACGGCGGCGACCTTGTCGTTGACCAGCAACTTCTTGGCTTTTTCCGCGAAGGTCGGCCAGTCGGAAGCGCCGTCTTCCTGAATCACCTTGATCTGGCGCCCCAGGATCCCGCCCGACGCGTTGATCTGTTCGATGGCCAGGCGTTCGGCCTGGATCGAGCCGGTCTCGGAAATCGCCATGGTGCCAGTGGCCGAGTGCAACTGGCCGACGGTGACTTCGGTGGGGGTCACGGCCAGGCCTTCGTTATCGGCCAGCACGCCCTGGCTGAACAGAGCGGCCGCCAGTAAGGACAAGGCCAACAGCGGTTTGGAGCGAATCAATCGTGGTGCCATGGGGCGACTCCTCTGCAATGAGGGGTTCAGCATGGCGGCAGCAAGCCTGCGCGGGTATACGCAGCCTGACGTAACGGCGTACGTCATTTGACGTATGCCACATTGCACCAATGCAGGGCAGGATCGCGTCGCCGAATTCAATGGAAATCGAATGTGGGAGCGGGCTTGCTCGCGAATGCGTTGTATCAGTCACTGATGTATAGCCTGACCCACCGCATTCGCGAGCAAGCCCGCTCCCACATTTGGATCTGCGGCATCTGCCAGGGCATGGAACTTGCTCATTCAACCACGGCCCTTCTGCGGAGTCCTCCACCGTGCACCCTCCATCCGGCACCCAGCGCATCGTCAAGATCCGCCGCGACTACAACACCTGGGTCGCCGACGAGACCATGGAAGACTACGCCCTGCGCTACACACCCAAGTCGTTTCGCAAATGGTCGGAACTGCGCATCGCCAACACGGCCTTGGGTGCGGTTTCATTCCTGGCGCTGGAAGCCATCGGCGGCGTGCTGGCCTTGAGTTACGGCTTTACCAACACCTTCTGGGCAATCCTCACCGTCAGCCTGGTGATCTTCCTCACCGGCCTGCCCATCAGCTATTACGCCGCCCGTTACGGCGTGGACATGGACCTGCTGACCCGAGGCGCGGGCTTCGGCTATATCGGCTCGACCATTACCTCGCTGATCTACGCCAGCTTCACCTTCCTGTTTTTCGCCCTTGAAGCGGCGATCATGGCCCTGGCCCTGGAGCTGTATTTTCACATCCCGCTGGCCATCGCCTATGTGATCTGCTCGCTGCTGGTGATTCCGCTGGTGGCCTACGGCGTGACCCTGATCAGCCGCCTGCAGCTGTGGACGCAACCCCTTTGGCTGCTGTTGCTGGTGCTGCCCTACGGTTTCGTCTGGTGGAAAAACCCCGACGCCTTCAGCGACTGGACCAGCTTTGTCGGGCGCAGCGGCGACAGCGGCGGGTTCAACCTGTTGGCGTTCTGCGCCGCCTGCACCGTGGCGCTGTCGCTGGTGACGCAAATCGGCGAACAGGTCGACTACCTGCGCTTCCTGCCGGAAAAAACCGCCGCCAACCGCAAACGCTGGTGGGCCGCCCTGCTCTGCGCCGGGCCCGGCTGGATCATCCCCGGCGCGCTGAAGATGTTCGCCGGGGCGTTCCTCGCCTTCCTCGCGCTGCAACATGAAATCCCCATGGAGCGCGCCGCCGAGCCGACCCAGATGTACCTCGTCGCGTTCCGCTACGTGTTCAGCTCGCCGGAATGGGCGCTCGGCGCGATGGTGCTGTTCGTGGTCATCTCGCAGATGAAGATCAACCTGACCAACGCCTACGCCGGTTCCCTGGCCTGGTCGAATTTCTTCGCCCGCGTCACCCACAGCCACCCTGGCCGCGTGGTGTGGCTGGTGTTCAACGTGGCCATTGCGCTGATGCTGATGGAGCTGGGCGTGTTCGATGTGATCGACCAGGTGCTGGGGCTTTACGCGAACATCGCGATTGCCTGGATCGGCACACTGGTGGCCGACCTGGTGATCAACAAGCCGCTGGGCCTGTCGCCCAAACATATCGAGTTCAAGCGCGCGCACCTTTACGACATCAACCCGGTAGGCGTTGGCTCGATGCTGATTGCCTCGTTGCTGTCGATCCTCGCCCACTTCGGCCTGTTTGGTGCCCTGGCCCAGGCCGCGCCGCCGTTCGTGGCGCTGGGTACGGCGCTGATCATGGCGCCGCTGCTGGCCTGGCTGACCAAAGGCAAGTACTACATCGCGCGCACCAGCGATCTGCACTTGATTCACCCGGTGGCGCCCGCCACCCACGCGGTGTGCGGGCTGTGCAGCAACCCGTTCGAAACCGCCGACATGGCGTTCTGCCCGGCCTACAGCACGCCGATCTGTTCGCTGTGTTGCTCGCTGGACGCGCGTTGCGGTGACCGTTGCAAGCCCCATGCGCGTCTGGTCACGCAGTTCGAAGGCGTATTGCGCTGGCTGCTGCCCAACACCTTGATGCCGCGCCTGCACACGCGGCTGGCGCACTACTTGGGGCTGTTATTGGTGCTGGTGCTGTTGCTGGCCGGCGCCCTGGCGTTGATTTACGTGCAGGCCGCCCAAGGGCTGCCGCATTCCGAGACCTTGTATCAGGCGTTTTTCAAGGCCTTCCTGACCCTGTCGGTACTGGCCGCCGTGCTCGCCTGGTGGGTGGTGCTGACCCGCGAAAGCCGCCGCGTCGCCCAGGAAGAATCCGACCGCCAGACCCTGCTGCTGATGCAGGAAATCGACGCCCACAGCCTCACCGACCAAGCCCTGCAACAGGCCAAGGAAGCCTCGGAAGCTGCGAACGCCGCCAAAAGCCGTTACGTCACCGGGCTGTCCCACGAGCTGCGCACACCGCTGAACAGCATCCTCGGGTTTACCCAGATCCTGCAGCGCGACACCGCCATGCCCGACCAGCACCAGGACGCCCTGGCGACCATCCTGCGCAGCGGCTCGCACCTGTTATCGCTGATCGATGGCCTGCTCGACGTGGCCAAGATCGAGGCCGGCAAATTGCGCCTGGAGCTCACCGAAATCCCCTTCCCCGAACTGATCCACGACCTGGAGCAGATGTTCACCCCGCAAGCCCAGGACAAAGGCCTGCGCTTTCGCCTCGACTGCGTCGGCAAAATCCCGGCGGTGGTGCGCGGTGACGAAAAACGCGTGCGCCAGATCCTGATCAACCTGCTCGGCAACGCGGTGAATTTCACCGACAGCGGCGAGGTGTGCCTGCGTGTCAGCTACCGGCGCGAGACCGCCAACTTTGAAATCATCGACACCGGCATCGGCATTGATCCGGGGCAGATCGAGCGGATTTTCCAGCCGTTCGAACGCGGCGATTTGATGCGCCAGGACAAGGGCGTCGGTTTGGGGCTGACCATCACGCGCATGCTCACCGCCTTGATGGGCGGCGAGTTGCGCGTCACCAGCGAACTGGACAAAGGCACGTGCTTTCAGGTGCGGCTGTTCCTCTCGCAAGTGCGCGCGCCGCAAGCCGTGGTGCACGTAGAACACGACATCATCGGTTATAAAGGTGCGCGCCGACGCATCCTGGTGGTGGACGACCATGTGGACCATCGCAAAGTGCTCAGCGGCATGCTCACGCCGCTGGGTTTTGAAGTGATCCAGGCCAGCAATGGCCAGGACGCCATCCGCCAGGTGGCGCTGCTGGCGCCGGACCTGATCCTGATGGACCTGTCGATGCCGACCCTGGATGGCTGGGAAACCAGCCGCTTGATCCGGCGTAACGCGCTGTCCAGCGCGCCGATCATCGTGATCTCGGCCAACGCCTTTACCGACGACCGCGAACGCAGTATCGCCGCCGCCTGCAACGACTACCTGGCCAAGCCGGTGCGCACCCCGGAGCTGCTCGGGCGCCTGCAACTGCACCTGGATTTGCAGTGGCTGCGCCGCACCAAGACCTTCACGCCGCCGGCGCCACCCAGCGTACTGCCCAGCCCGGAAGACCTCGCCGCCCTCGCCGAACTCAGCGCCATCGGCTACGTGCGCGGCCTGCATGAAAAACTCGACACCATCCTGGAGCATCAGCCGGACGCCGCGCCTTTCATCAACAAAGTGCGCGGTTTACTCAAGAGCTTCCGCCTGGATGAACTCAACCGAACCCTCAAGGAGGCCGAAGATGAATGCGCTCACCCGCAGCACTGAACCCGGCGTAGTGCTGATCGTCGATGACACCCCGGACAACCTGGCCATGCTCTCCGACGCCCTCGACGACGCGGGCTACATGGTGTTGGTGGCGCTGGACGGCCTCAGCGCGTTGAACCGCGTGCAACGCAGGCGCCCGGACCTTATCCTGCTGGACGCAATGATGCCCGGCCTGGACGGTTTCGAAACCTGCCGCAGGCTCAAGGCGCAACCGGCCAGCGCGGATATCCCGGTGGTGTTCATGACCGGGCTGACCGACAGCAAGCATGTGGTGCAAGGCTTTGAGGTGGGTGGCAGTGATTACGTGACCAAGCCGATCCAGACCGATGAAGTGCTGGCACGGGTCGCGGCGCATTTGCGCACGTCACGGATTTTGCTCTCGGCGCGCGCGGCGTCACAGCCGAGTGTGTTGACGCTGGAGGACGCATCGGCGCAACGGCTGTTATCCGCCCGGTTTCAACTGACCGAGCGCGAGGTGGAGGTGCTGCGTTGGGTGGCGTGCGGGAAAACCAATCGGGATATCGGCGATATCCTGGGGTTGAGCCCCAGGACAGTGAACAAGCATTTGGAGCATGTGTATGTGAAGCTCGGCGTGGAGACCCGTACGGCCGCGACGTCAGTAGCCTTAGCCGCCATCTGAATGTGTATGAGGCTTGTGTGGGAGCGGGCTTGCTCGCGAATGCGGTGTATCAGTTGAAATAGCCTTAGCTGACCCGCCGTATTCGCGAGCAAGCCCGCTCCCACAGTTGGATCTCAGTACATCAGGCAGAGGGTGTGCTGATCTGTATTGCCCTAAAACCTCAGGCTGCACTCGGTCAATGTGGGAGACCCGCACGGCCGCGACGTCAGTCGCACTGGCCGCAATCTGAATGTGTGTAGGGCTTTTGTGGGAGCGGGCTTGCTCGCGAATGCGGTGTATCAGTTGAAATAGCCTTAGCTGACCCACCGTATTCGCAAGCAAGCCCGCTCCCACAGTTGGATCTCAGTACATCAGGCAGAGGGTGTGCTGATCTGTATTGCCCTAAAACCTCAGGCTGCACTCGGTCAATGTGGGAGCTGGCTTGCCTGCGATGGCATCGACTGGTTATGCCTGATACACCGAGTTGCCTGCATCGCAGGCAAGCCAGCTCCCACAGGAAAGCCGATCTTCATCAGGGCTGAAATGGGTTATCCACCAAAAGTCTGCGAGGGCCGGCGCAGGGTCGGATCAAAGGGGTTGATCCTTGGCCCGATCGCCGCCGCCTCACGCTTGAGCAACTCCACCACCATCGGCAACCGGCTCGGCCCCAGCCGGTCACTGATGGTCGCCACACTCAACGCCGCCACCGCGTGCCCGTCGCGGTTCAGGATCGGCACCGCCAGCCCCGCCATGCCTTCCAGCACCCCCGTGTTGCGCGCCGCGTAGCCCAGGCGCCGCACATTCTCGACCTCCGAACGCAGCAGCACCTCGTCATACAGGTGAAAGTCCTTGAGCCGTGGCAGGTTGTAGCGGATCACCGTTTCCCGCTCTTCCTCGGGCAAAAACGCCAGGATCGCCAAACTGCCCTGCCCCACGCCGAGTGCCACGCGGCCACCGATGTCGCCGGTAAAGGTGCGGATCGGGTACGGCCCTTCGCTGCGGTCCAGGCAGATCGCATCAAAGCCGCTGCGCGCCAGCAGGAACAGCGAATCGCCCAACGATGCACTCAAGCGCAACATGCTCGGCCGCACCAGGTCGCGCAGGTTGCCGGTCTTGCCCGCGTTGGCCGCCAGGGCGAAGAACTCCAGGCTCAGGCGATAGCGCTTGCTGCGTGCGTCCTGCTCGACCATGCCTTCGTCCATCAGGCTGCGCAACAGACGGTGGGTGGTCGGTTGGGACAGGCCGACCTGTTGCGCCAACTGGGTCACGCGCTCGCCGCCTTCCGGCACTTCGCCCAGGGTACGCAGCAGCGCGAACAAACGCGACACGCTGCCGGCACCGACTTCTTTGCCGCTGTCATTCCGCTCAGTGGAATCCATAACACTTAATCTCGGTATAAATTCTGGTGAATGAATAAATCTGAAAACAATAGTCCGTTGAATGAAATTCCATCTTCCGCCCATCCTAGTCTTCGTCCTAATCTGCGTCCACAGGGGCGAAATGAACAACAAACGGCAGCCGACTCAAGATCGAGCGCCAACGCACCGGCAACACCTCATTCGCATCTGCCCAAAACAAAAAAGCGCGTTTCGACGCGACTCAAAAAAGGTGGAACGCAGACATGGCATTTCTCCAACTCAACGCCTTGAGCAAACGCTACGGCGCCGTCGATGCGGTGGTCGCCACCGACCTCGCGGTGGAAAAAGGCGAGTTCGTTTCCCTGCTCGGCCCTTCAGGCTGCGGCAAAACCACCACCTTGCAGATGATTGCCGGCTTCGTCGACGTGAGCGGCGGGCAAATCCTGCTCGACGGCCGCGACATCACCCACGCCAAACCCGCCAGCCGCGGCTTGGGCGTGGTGTTCCAGAGCTACGCGCTGTTCCCGCACATGAGCGTGCGCGACAACGTCGCCTTTGGCCTGAAGATGCGCAAAGTGCCGGCCGCCGAGATCGCCAGCAAGGTCAAAACCGTGCTGGAACTGGTGCGCCTGGCCCCACACGCCGAGCGCTACCCGCGTGAGCTGTCCGGCGGCCAACGCCAGCGCGTGGCCCTGGCCCGCGCGCTGGTGATCGAGCCGCCGGTGTTGCTGCTGGATGAACCACTGTCCAACCTCGACGCCAACCTGCGCGAAGAAATGCAGTTTGAAATCCGCCGCATCCAGTGCGCCGTGGGCATCACCACCTTGATGGTCACCCACGACCAGGCCGAGGCGCTGTCGATCAGCGACCGCGTGGTGGTGATGCAGGCCGGGCGTGTCACACAGATCGACGCGCCGTACACGCTCTACGAACACCCGCGCACGCGCTTCATTTCAGACTTCGTCGGCAAGGCCAACCTGCTGCCCGGCGACTACGACGAACTCGGCACCCCGCAAGTACGCCATGCCAGCGGCGACGGCGAGCTGACCCTGAGCCTGCGCCCGGAAAAAATCACCTTGGTGGCTGCCGGCACTGGCCGCGTGCAAGGCAAAGTCCTCGACAGCTACTTCTTCGGCAGCCAATGGCTGTACCGCGTCCACACCAGCCTCGGCGAAATCACCGTGGTGCGCAGCAACGACGGCAGCGCGCCGCTCGGCTGCGGCGCGGCGGTGGGCCTGGACTGGCACGCCGGCTTGCTGCGCGTGCTGGCGGCAGATGAGGTGCACGCATGAGTCGCGGTTATCTGTTGTCGTTGCCGGCCCTGGCGCTGTTTACCGGGCTGTTGATTCTGCCGCTGATCATGACGCTGGTGCTGTCGTTCAACGTGTTCGACTACCAGGTCGGCGTGAAGGCCGATGAGTGGACCTTCGCCCATTACCTGTCGCTGTTCAGCGATGCTTACTTCTACGAGATCTTCTGGCGCACCTTCTGGATCAGTGCGCTGGTGACCTTGCTCTGCGTGGTGATTGGCGTGCCCGAGGCCTACATCCTCAGCCGCATGGGCACACCGTGGCGCTCGATCTTTTTGATTCTGATCCTCACGCCGCTGTTGATTTCGGTGGTGGTGCGCGCCTTCGGCTGGAGCTTGCTGCTGGGTGCCGACGGGCTGGTCAACCAAGTGATCCAGGCGCTTGGCGGGCGGCCGGTGAAACTGCTGTACACGCCGTTTGCAGTGATCATCGCACTGGTGCACGTGATGCTGCCGTTCATGATTATTCCGGTGTGGACCTCGCTGCAAAAACTCGACCCGTCGGCGGAACAGGCGGCGCTGTCGCTGGGCGCCAGCCAGGCCACGGTGATGCGCAAGATCGTGTTGCCGCAGGTGATGCCCGGCGTGCTGTCCGGCACCTTGATTGTGTTCGGCCTGGCGGCCAGCTCGTTTGCGATCCCCGGCCTGCTCGGCGGGCGGCGCCTGAAAATGGTCGCCACGGTGGTGTACGACCAGTACCTCTCGGAACTCAACTGGCCCATGGGCGCGACCATCGCGGTGGTGCTGCTGTTGGTCAACCTGCTGATCATGCTGAGCTGGAACCGCATGGTCGAAAGCCGCTACAAAAAGTCCCTGGGGGTTTAAGCGCATGTCCAGAAACGGTCCTTTGGCCCTCGGCTTTCACGGCCTGGTGGTGCTGTTCATGATGGCGCCGCTGGTGGTGGTGTGCCTGGTGGCCTTCACCCCGGAAAACACCTTGAGCCTGCCCACCTCGGGCTTCTCGCTGCGCTGGTTTCGCGCGGTGTTCGAGCGTGCCGACTTTATTCAGGCGTTCTATAACAGCCTGATCCTGGCGTTTACCGCCGCCACGTTGGCCACGCTGATCGCAGTACCGGCAGCCCTGGCGATCAGCCGTTATCAGTTCCCGGGGCGCAACTTTTTCAGTGCGTTGTTCCTCTCGCCAATCATCATTCCGCACCTGGTGCTGGGCGTGGCGATGCTGCGTTTGTTTGCGCTGATGGGCGTGAATGGCAGCTTCACCTGGCTGATGCTCGCCCACGTGGTGATCATCACCCCGTACGTGCTGCGCCTGGTGCTGGCAGCGGCGATTGGCATTGACCGCAGTGCCGAGCAGGCGGCGGAGTCGCTGGGAGCCAGCCGCTTTACGCTGTTTCGCCAGATTACCTTGCCGATGATTTTGCCCGGCGTGGCCGGCGGCTGGTTGCTGGCGTTCATCAACAGTTTCGATGAGGTGACGCTGTCGATTTTCGTCAGCTCGCCGGCCACGCAAACCCTGCCGGTGCGCATGTACGTGTACGCCACCGAGTCCATCGACCCGATGATGGCGGCGGTGTCGGCGCTGGTGATTGCGCTGACCGCAGCGACGATGATTCTGCTCGACCGGGTCTACGGCCTGGACCGCGTGCTGGTGGGGAAACATTGATGGCGCTGTTCAAACGATTGGCCGAAACCCAGCGCCCGGCGGTGGCCTTCACCCTGGACGGGCAACCGGCCACGGGCTTGCTTGGCGACACGTTGCTGACCGCCGTGCTGACCTGCGCCGAGCACCTGCGCGGCAGCGATTTCAGCGCCGAACGCCGTGCCGGTTTCTGCCTGATGGGCGCCTGCCAGGATTGCTGGGTGCGCCTGGCAGATGGGCGCCGCGTGCGCGCCTGTTCGACGTTATTGGAAGAAGGCCAGGCGATCAGCCGTGATCCGGGGCGCCAAGCATGAAGCCGATTGTGATTGTGGGCGCAGGCCCGGCCGGCATCAGCGCGGCGCGCACCCTGCTCGACCATGGCATCAAGCCTTGCCTGGTGGATGAAAGCCTGCGTGGCGGCGGGCAGATTTATCGGCGCCAGCCGGCCAATTTCCAGCGCTCGGCCAAGCAACTCTATGGTTTTGAAGCCAGCAAGGCCGAGGCCGTGCACCGCACGCTGGATGAGCTGGCGCCATTGATCGACTACCGCCCGCAAACCCTGGTGTGGAACGCCGAGGACGGGCGCCTGGACATGCTCAACGACGGCCGTGCCGAGAGCCTCGAGTACGCGCAACTTATCGTCGCCACCGGCGCCACCGACCGCATTCTGCCGGTGCCCGGCTGGACCTTGCCCGGCGTCTACAGCCTGGGCGCGGCGCAGATCGCCTTGAAGTATCAAGGCTGCGCCATCGGTGAGCGCGTGGCGTTTTGCGGCAGCGGGCCGTTGCTGTACCTGGTGGCGTATCAATACGCCAAGGCTGGGGCCAAGGTGGTCGCGGTGCTCGACAGCGCACCGTTCAGCGCGCAATGCCGCGCCTTGCCGGCGCTGCTCGGGCAACCGGCGACGTTGGCCAAAGGTGTGTATTACCGCGCCTGGCTCACGGCCCATGGCATCCCCGTGCATCAGGACGCGACGCTCACGCAGATCGACGGTGAGCAACGCGTCAAAGGTATTCGCTGGGGCAAGCACACCTTGGACTGCGATGCCGTGGCCTTCGCCCATGCCTTGCGCAGCGAGACGCAACTGGCGGATTTGCTTGGCTGTGAGTTTGCCTGGAACAGCTTGAACCGCGCCTGGCTGCCGCAACGCGACAGCGCCGGGCGCAGCAGCATCAACGGCGTGTACCTGGCAGGCGATGGCGCCGGAATCATGGGCGCCGATGCCGCGCAAATGGCCGGTGAACGCGCGGCGTTGGCGGTATTGCAAGACGCGGGCATTGCCATTGATCAGCGCCGCGCCGCCGTCCTTGAGCAGCAATTGGCGAGCATTCAGCGCTTTCGCCATGGCCTGGAAACCGCCTTCCCCTTCCCCGAACACTGGGCCGCGCAGGCGCCGGATGCGCTGATCCTGTGTCGCTGCGAGGAAGTCAGCGTCGGCGATGTACGCGCCGTGGTGGATGAAGGCCACTGGGAAATCAATCGGGTCAAAGCCCATTGCCGCGTCGGCATGGGCCGTTGTCAGGGGCGCATGTGCGGGTTGGCGGCGGCGGAAATTGTCGCTGAGCGCAGTGGCCGTGAAGTTGAAAACGTCGGGCGCCTGCGCGGCCAGGCGCCGATCAAGCCGCTGCCGTTTGGCGTGGAGGTGCAGCCATGATTGACGTGATCGTATTGGGCGGCGGCATCGTCGGCGCGTCGGCGGCGTTGATGTTGGCGCACAAAGGTCAGCGCGTGGCATTGGTAGAGCGCGACTTTTGCGGCTCGCATTCCAGCGGTGTGAACTACGGCGGCGTGCGCCGTCAGGGTCGGCCCTTGCATCAATTGCCGTTGTCGCAGCGCGCTCACCAGCTGTGGGCGGACCTGCCGGGGTTGATCGGCATTGACGGCGAGTACGTGCGCTCCGGGCATTTGAAATTGGCGCGCAGCCATGGGGATTTTGCCGCGCTGCAAACCTATGCCGAGCACACCCGAGGCTTTGGGCTGGGCTTGCAGTTGCTGGATCACGCCGAGCTGCGCGCGCGGTTCCCGTGGGTCGGCGATATCGCAGTCGGCGCTTCACTGTGCCCTGAAGACGGGCACGCCAACCCACGCCTGGTGTCGCCGGCCTTTGCCCGCGCCGCGCAGCGTCATGGCGCCGATATCTACGAGCAAGCCGAAGTGATTCGAATCGAACACGACGGCCAGCAGTTCCAGGTGTATTGCGCCAACGGCCTGCACCTGCAGGCGCCATGGCTGCTCAACTGTGCCGGCGCGTGGGCCGGCAGCGTTGCCGCGCAATTTGGCGAACCGGTGCCGATCACCTCGGCGCACCCGGCGATGCTGGTCACCGAGCCACTGCCGGTGGTGATGAACGTGAGCACCGGTGTTGAAGGCGGCGGGATTTACGCGCGCCAGGTCGCCCGTGGCAATTGCATCCTCGGCGGCGGCCGTGGCTTTGCGCTGGGCCCGCTGACGGCGCGTCCGGGGCAGGCGGCGGTGCTGGAGATTTTGCGCAACGCCGGCGAGTTGTACCCGTTTCTCAAGGGTGCCCAGGCGATACGTACCTGGAGCGGCACCGAAGGTTACCTACCCGATCATGAACCGGTGATCGGCCCCAGCAGCACCCAACCTGGCCTGCTCCACGGTTTCGGCTTTGCCGGCGCCGGGTTCCAGCTCGGCCCGGCGGTCGGTGAAGCCCTGGCAGAGCTCGTCTGCAGCGGGGCCAGCCGCCAACCCATCGAAGCGTTTTCCATCCGTCGTTTCCAAGCCTGAGAGGAAAAACACCCATGCACACACGTATCGCGCTGTCCTGCTTGACCCTCGCGTTGCTCGCAACCACAGCGCATGCCGCGCCCACGCTGTACCTGGGCATGAACGGCGGCACCATGGAGCGGGTGTACGCCGACAAGGTGCTGCCCGCGTTCGAGAAGGCCAATAACGTCAAGGTGGTGATCGTGCCCGGCACCTCGTCGGACATTCTCGCCAAGGTCCAGGCCAACAAAGACAACCCGCAAATGCACGTGATGTTCCTCGACGACGGCATCATGTACCGCGCTATTTCCATGGGCCTGTGCGACAAACTCACGCCGAGCGCGCCATTGGAGCAGATTCCGGCCAAGGCCAGGATCAAGGACGAAGCCGTGGCCGTGACCCTCGGCGTCACCGGCCTGGGCTACAACGCCAAGATGTTCAAGGAGAAAGGCTGGGCGGCGCCCACCTCGTGGATGGACCTGGCCGACCCGCGTTTCAAAGACAAGGTGGTGTTCCAGTCCCTGGCCTCCTCGACCTTCGGCCTGCACGGCTTCTTGATGTTCAACCGCATCCAGGGCGGCTCCGAAACAAACGTGGAGCCGGGCTTCAAGGCCTGGCCAAAAACCATCGGCCCCAACGTGCTGGAATACATCGCCAGCTCGGCGAAGATCTCCGAGATGGTGCAAACCGACGAAGCCGCGATCTTCCCGCTGACCCCGACCCAGGTCACCACGCAGAAACTGCTCGGCATCCCGATGGAATATGCGCAACCAAAGGAAGGCGCGGTGGTGCTGAACGTGGCCGAGTGCGTGATCGCGCGTAATGACCAGCCGGAACTGGCGCAGAAACTCGCAGCCTTCTTGCTGACCGCCGAAGCCCAGGCGCCGGCGTTGGAAGAAGGCGACCAGATTCCGTCCAACCCGACCACACCGACCACTGATAAAACCCGCGCGCGGGTGGAGGCCATGCAGGGTTACCTGCAGACGGCGATTTCGATTGATTGGGACCAGGTGAATCAGGCACGGCCGGAATGGAATGCGCGCTGGAGCCGCTCGATCGAGCGCTGATGATCGTTCCCACACTCTGCGTGGGAACGCCGCCTGGGACGCTCTGCGTCCCATCACACGAGTGACGCGGAGCGTCACGGAATGCATTCCCACGCGGAGCGTGGGGACGATCACTTGGGACCAGGTCAGTCAGGCCTGATGATCGTTCCCACGCTCTGCGTGGGAACGCCGCCTGGGACGCTCCGCGTCCCATCACACGAGTGACGCAGAGCGTCACGGGATGCATTCCCACGCGGAGCGTGGGGACGATCACTTGGGAGCAAGTCAGTCAGGTCTGATGATCGTTCCCACGCTCTGCGTGGGAACGCCGCCCGGGACGCTCTGCGTCCCATCACACGAGTGACGCGGAGCGTCACGGGATGCATTCCCACGCGGAGCGTGGGGACGATCACTTGGGACCAGGTCAGTCAGGCCTGATGATCGTTCCCACGCTCTGCGTGGGAACGCCGCCTGGGACGCTCTGCGTCCCATCACACGAGTGACGCAGAGCGTCACGGGATGCATTCCCACGCGGAGCGTGGGGACGATCACGTGGGACCAAGTCAGTCAGGCCTGATTATCGTTCCCACGCTCTGCGTGGGAACGCCGCCTGGGACGCTCTGCGTCCCATCACCAGAGTGACGCAGAGCGTCACGGGATGCATTCCCACGCGGAGCGTGGGGACGATCACGTGGGACCAGGTCAGTCAGGCCTGATGATCGTTCCCACGCTCTGCGTGGGAACGCCGCCTGGGACGCTCCGCGTCCCATCACACGAGTGACGCAGAGCGTCACGGGATGCATTCCCACGCGGAGCGTGGGAACGATCAGGGGGTAATCGGCAGCGCGCGTTTGTGCGCGGTCTTGCTGTAGGCGCCTTCCACAATCGCCCTCACCCGCTCACTCACCGGCTCGCCCATCAAGTAGGCATCAATCTCGGCATAGGTGCAGGTGTAGGCATGCTCGTCCAGCTTGCCCGGGACCAAGTCTTCCAGGTCGGCGGTCGGCGGTTTGTGTACCAGGTTGGCCGGTGCGCCCAGCGATGCAGCCAACAGGCGCACCTGGGTCTTGGTCAGGCCCGACAGCGGTGCCAGGTCGCAGGCGCCGTCGCCGAACTTGGTGAAAAAACCCATCAACGCTTCAGCGCCATGGTCGGTGCCGACCACCAAACCGTTGTGCAGGTTGGCCACGGCGTATTGCGCGATCATCCGCGTGCGTGCCTTGACGTTGCCCTTGGTGAAATCGACATGGGCGGCGCTGGCTTCGGTGGCGGTGAGGCTGGCCATCAGGCCGTCGACGCTGGCGGCGATGTTCAGGGTGTCGATATGGTCCGGGGCGATAAAATCCAGCGAGGCCTGGGCGTCGCTTTCATCGGCCTGAGTCTTGTACGGCAGGCGCATGGCGATAAACCGCGCAGGGTAGCCTTCGCCACGCAACTGCTCCACGGCCAACTGGCACAAGCGGCCCGCCGTCAGGGAGTCGACACCGCCGCTGATGCCCAGCACCAAAGCCTTGCAACCGGAGTTGCGCAAGGTGGTCTTGATGAAGTCGATACGCCGTTGAATCTCCTGCGGCTCGCCGCCCTTGACCAGCTTACGGTTGATATTCAGTTCCTGCGCGATACGTTCCTGCATGTCACACCTCTTTGTGGTCTGCATTGACCTGTGGGAGCGGGCTTGCCCGCGAAGACGGCGTGTCAGTCAACCCATTCAATACTGACCCACCGCTTTCGGGAGCAAGCCCCCTCCCACAGAAAACACCTTCGCCGCGTACTGCAAAAACGAGGCGTCTTCGCAGACGTTCTTGATCGGGTCATCGGAAAACTTCACCACCGGCTCGCCGTGTACGCGCACCAGCTTCATGACGATACTCAGCGGCTCCACACCCTCGACATCGCAGGCCAAGCTGGTGCCCATGCCAAAGCCGAACCTGGCCTTGCCACGGATGTGCCGCAGGATCGGCAGGCATTTTTCGAAGTTAAGGCCGTCGGAGAACATCAGGTCCTTGGTCATCGGGTCGATGCCCAGCTGTTTGTAGCGGGCCAGGACTTTGTCGGCCCAGGCGATAGGGTCACCGGAGTCCTGACGCAGGCCGTCGTAGAGCTTGGCGAAGTACAGGTCGAAATCCTTGAGGAAAAAATCGGTGCTGATGCAGTCGGTCAAGGCGATGCCGAGGCGGCCACGGTATTCGCGCACCCAGTTTTCCAACGCCGCATTTTGGCTTTCGCGCAGGCGCCCCAGTTGCTGGTGCACCATCAGCCATTGGTGGGCCATGGTGCCGATCAGTGGCAGGTCGAATTCGTAGGCCAAGTGGGCGTTGCTGGTGCCGATGAATTGGCCGGGGAAGTCGCGGCGCATGATGTCCACCACTTCACGCTGGGCCTTGAACGACAGGCGCCGGCGCGTGGAGAAGTCAGAGACGCGCAGGTCGGCCAGCTCGTCGCGGCTGAGGTTTTTCTCCAGCCAGTCGAACTTCTGGTAGAGCTTGCGGGTGACGTCTTCGAGGGTCACGTCGGGGTATTTGTCGCGGTTGCGCAGCTCACTGACCAGCGCCAGCACCGGCTGCTCGAACATGATGCAGTGCAGCATCGGCCCGACCACGCGGATGTTCAGTTGGCCGTCGACCTCGCTGACATGGATGTAGCGCAGGTTGAAGCGGAACAGGCCGAGAAAGCGCTCGTAATCCGGGGTCAGGTATTCGCGAAAGCGTGGGTTGAACAGAAAGCGCAACTCGCCTTCGCGCATGTGCAGGCTGGCGAGTTTTTCCAGTTCGTCGCGCAACTGCGGGATCAAGTGGCCGAGTTTTTCCTTGGAGCGGACGATGAAGTTGTATTCGACGTCGACATTCGGGTGCTGGTGCAACACGGCCTGCATCATGGTGAAGGTGTAGTAGTCGGTGTCGAGCAGGCCCTGAATCACCGGGGACTCGTAGTCGTAGGCACTTTCCATGGTGTTTCTCCTTAACGCGTGGCCATCGCGGCCAGTTCTTCGCGGGTGCTGCTGATGACAGCACCGGCCTTGAGCAACTCATTCACCGCCTGTACGCCGCCCTCTTCGCTGATCCCTCGGCAGGCCGGCAAGTGCAGGACCACCTCCAGGCCAGCCTTGAGCAGTTGCAACGCGGTGGTCTTGACGCAGTAGTCCAGGGCCAGGCCACCGACGATCACACGGCGCACGCCTTGGGCTTTCAAATACTCGATGACGCCAGTCGACAGTTTGTCGTGCAGGTCGTGGTAGCAGGCACCGTAGGGGTGCAGGTCGGGTTCGACGCCTTTCCAGATGAAGTAGTCGTAGTCATACGGCGTGGGCAATTCGTCCAGCAAGGTAAACCCTTCCGTGCCCGGCACGCAGTGGCTGACCCAGGTGACATCGGCGTGGGCAAGGCCAGTGGGTTGCAGCATTTCGCTGTGCTGCGTGACCACCCACGGGGCATGCGGGGTGTGCGCGTCTTTGCTGCCGACGCGATGCCCGGCCAGGCTGGCCATGTAGTTGAGTTCGGCACCGATCTGATCACCGCCCGCCACCGGCAACTCGTTGGGGCACAGGGGCGTGAAGCTCTTCTGGGCGTCGACGTCGAATGAAGCAATGGCAGTTTTCGAGAGGGTCATGACGGTTCTCCTGTGGCCTGGAAACAGAAGTACACGTCATGTACTTTCATTGCAAGAAACATTTAGTTATCTATGCTGGAGCCAGTACATGACATATCTGTTCGATCCGTTAGACTGTGCGCCACCGCTGTTCAGAAGGATGTCACATGCCACTTAGCGCCTACCTCCACACCGTCGACCTGTGCGTGCTGTTCTATTGCCGCGCCTCCGGTGAATTGAAGCTGCTGCTGAACAAGCGCGAAGCCGAGCCCTTCGCCGGGCATTGGGCGTTACCGGGCGTGGTGGTGAACGGCGGCGTGCAAGATCTGAGCCTCAAGGATGCGGTGGAGCGTTTGCGGGCCAGTGACAAGGTCGGTTTTGAGCTGGCGTGGAGTGAGCAGGTCGGCACCGTGGGTGATGCGTTTCGCGACCCACGCTGCTGGTCGTCGTCCACGTACTACCTGGCGATTGTGGCGCAAGCGCCGGCGCTGGCTGAGCATCAAGGCTGGTTTGCGCTGAACGCCGTGGCCGATGGCGATATCAAGTTGCCGTTCGATCACAACCTGATTGTCGCTGCGGTGCAGGAGCGGCTGTTGTCCAAGTCGCTGTACAGCAATGTGCCGCTGATGTTTCTGGGCGATGAATTCAGCGCGCCGGAAGCCACCACGATCTTTTCCCTGGTGCTGGCACGGCCGGTGTTGAAGACCAGTATTCGTCAGCGCTTGTTGAAGCTGACTGAGGCGGGGTATTTGCGTGAGACGGGGCGCAAGAAGCAAGGCGACGGCGGCCGGCCCCAGGCGACGGTGGAGAACCTGAAGCCGGGGGAAGTGTATTTTTTTGATCGCAGTTTTGCTGACTGACTCGGTATTTACCAACAATGAAGATCCCATGTGGGAGCGGGCTTGCTCGCGAATGCGGTGGGTCAGCCAATACATCCGGTGACTGACACACTGCTTTCGCGAGCAAGCCCGCTCCCACATTTTTTGATCTGTGTAGGGCCTTAGCTCATCCAGTTGCCGCCATCGACGTTATAGGTTTGGGCGACTACATAGTCGGCCTCTTTGGAAGCCAGGAAGACAGCCATCCCGGTCAAATCCTCCGCCGTGCCCATCCGCCCAAAAGGCACCTCCGCCCCCACCCGCTTCTTCTTCTCACCCGGCGCCAAGCCTTCATGCTTGGCAAACAGCGCATCCACGCCATCCCAATGCTCGCCGTCCACCACGCCGGGGGCGATGGCGTTGACGTTGATGCCTTGCTGGATCAGGTTCAGCCCCGCCGATTGCGTGAGGCTGATCACCGCAGCCTTGGTCGCGCAATAGATCGCCACCAACGGTTCGCCCCGCCGCCCGGCCTGGCTGGCCATGTTGATGATCTTGCCGCCGTGGCCCTGGCTGATCATCTGCCGGGCCGCGGCCTGCAGGGTGAACAGCGTGCCGGCGACGTTGATCGAGAACAGCCGTTCATAGCTGTCGCGAGTGATGTCGACAATCGGCGCCAGGTCGAACAGCGCAGCGTTGTTGATCAGGATGTCGAGCTTGCCGGCATGGCTTACCACGGCGGCAATCGCGGCGTCGATGGAGGCTTGGTCGGTGACGTCCATTGCGACGGCATACGCCTGCGGGCCCAGCTCAGCCGCTGTTTCCTCGGCGCGTTGCAGGTTGATGTCGGCGATGGCAACGGTTGCGCCCTCGGCGATATAGGCCTGGGCAAAGGCGCGGCCGATGCCGCGCGCCGATCCGGTGATCAGCGCGCTTTTACCTTCGAGTCGTTTCATGCAGAAGTCCTGTTTATTTGGGATAGCCGGCGCGTTTCATCTCGCGCTCGGTGGTGGACTGAGCTTCCAGCAACGCCTGGTCAACCGTCATGCCGCCGGTGAGCGCCGCCGAGAACAGCTTGCCGACCGAGGTGCCGATAGCCTGGAATTCCGGGATGGTCACGTACTGGATGCCCACGTACGGCACCGGTTTGGCCGAGGGGTGCGCAGGGTCGGCGTGCTTCATCATCTCCAGCGTCACCTGGGCAAACGGCGCGGCTTTCAGGTAGGCCTCGTTGTAGGTGGACTGGCGGGTGCCTGGCGGTACGTTGGTGATGCCTTCTTTATCGGCGACCAACTGGATGTAGTCCTTGGAGGTTGCCCAGGTGATGAACGCCTTGGCAGCGTCTTTGTGCTTGGAGGTCGCCGGAATCGCCAGGGACCAGGCGTAAAGCCAGGAAGAGCCTTTGTCGGTGACTTCAGTTGGGGCGGCGGCAAAACCTACGTCGTCGGCGACCTTGCTCTGGCTTTTGTCGGTGGTGAAAGAGCCGGCGACGCTGGCGTCGACCCAGATCGCGCATTTGCCGCTGTTGAACAGCGCCAGGGTTTCATTGAAGCCATTGCTGGAAACGCCGGGCGGGCCGTAGTTTTTCAGGGTGTTGACGTAATAGTTGGCCGCCGCCGTCCACTCGGGGCTGGTCAATTCCGGCTTCCACTGCTCGTCGAACCAGCGCGCGCCGAAGGCGTTGGCCATGGTGCTCAGCAGCGCGATGTTCTCGCCCCAGCCGGCCTTGCCGCGCAGGCACATACCGTATTGGTCTTTGTCTTTTACCGTGAGCTTGGCGGCGAACTCTCCGAGCTGGGTCCAGGTCGGGTGCGCGGGCATGCTCAAGCCGGCCTGTTTGAACAGGTCGGTGCGGTAGTAGGTCACGGTGCTTTCGCCGTAGAACGGCAAGGCGTACAGGGTGTTGTTGACCGACAGGCCCTGGCGCACTGCCGGGAAAATATCCTCGGCGTCGTAGTCGGCGGGCAGTTGGGTCAGGGGTTCGAGCCAGTGCTTGGCGCCCCATAACGGCGTCTCGTAGGTGCCGATGGTCAGCACGTCGAACTGGCCACCCTGGGTGGCGATATCGGTGGTGAGACGCTGGCGCAGCACGTTTTCTTCCAGCACCACCCAGTTGAGCTTGATGTCCGGGTGCTGCTGCTCAAAGACCTTGGACAGGCGCTGCATGCGGATCATGTCGCTGTTGTTGACGGTGGCGATGGTGACGGTATCGGCGGCGTAGCTGGGCATGGCCAAGGCCAGGCCGGACAGCAGAAATAGCGCTTGCGGGAGCTTGAACATGGCGGTTTCCACCTGTTGTTTTTGTTGTTGAGCGCTGATTACAGCAGCTTGGCCCGGCACTCACAAACGCGTGGCGAATGCTCGGCTGATACTTTTTTAACCTGGGCGTGCGGATCAAAAAAGTATCAGTACCAGGCGAAACCGGGGGTAGCGCGCCCGTTGCCAACCGGCGTATTTTGCAGTGATTCCATAAGTAAAAGAGGCATCAGCATGCCCCTCAACCGCGCCAAGCTGTTCGAGCATCGCCCTGCCGAACTTGAAGTCATCCTGCCCGAGCCGGACCAGTGTTTTCGCTGGTTCGAACATGACTACCCGTATGACCTGGCGCGCTGGAACCACCACCCCGAGTTCGAAATCCACCTGATCCGCCAAGGCAGCGGCAAGCTGGTGGCGGGCGACTATATCGGCGCGTTCAGTGCCGGGCATGTCGCGCTGATCGGCCCGGATTTGCCCCACGACTGGATCGGCGACCTGGCCCCCGGTGAATACCTGACCGGCCGCGACGTGGTGCTGCAATTTGACGGCGCCGCCCTCCTCGCCCTGCGCAACACCCTGCCGGAACTCGGCGACTTGCAGCCGCTGTTCGAACTTGCCCGGCGCGGCCTGCAGTTCAGCGGCGACACCGCCGTGCACGCCGCGCGCTTGATGGAAGACATCGGCAACGCCCACGGCCTGCAACGGCTGATCCTGTTCCTGCAACTGCTCAACACCTTGAAAAGCGCCCCGGCAACCCACGTGCAGGCGCTGGCCAGCCCCTGCTACGCGCCCACCCTGGATGCGCGAAGTGCCGAGCGCATCAACAAAGCCTTTGATTACCTGATGACCGAGCTGACCGGCGACGTGCGCCTGTCGGTCATCGCCCAACAGCTGGAGATGAGCGAACCGGGCTTTTCGCGCTTCTTCAAGCGCAACACCGGCCACGGCTTTATCGACCTGATGCGCAAGTTCCGCGTACAGCGCGCCTGCCGGCTATTGCTGCAAAGCGACATGTCGGTGGCGGACATCTGCTTTGAAGTGGGCTACGCCAACCTGTCCAACTTCAACCGGCATTTTCGCATCGAAATGAACCAGACACCGAGCGAGTATCGGCGCGAAACGGCGATGCATTTGTTTAACCGCATCGAGAAAATGACACCCAGTCATTTTTGATCAAAAGGTCGATTAATTTCGCTTTTTTCCCTTTTATTCAAGCCATTGAGCAAAGTTGGTACAGCCTATGCAAACGTTTGCGGAACGAACTTGGTCGGCAAGTTCTCCTTAACCCGAGAAATCGGGTCTAACCGCGTACGAATAGGGATTTTCAATGCACCCCACCTCAAGGCGTCCTGCTTCCTTTGGCGTTTCCTTGCTACTGGCCGCCGTTACGGGAGTACTCAGCGCACCCATTTTGGCGCAGGAAAAACCCGCCGATGACTCAGCACAGGGCGAAACCCTGGCCCCGGAAGCCAGCCCGACGAAAAAAGGCGCGTACCTGTCGGAATGGTTTAACCAGGACCTGACCCTGATCGGCAGCAAAGACATCAGCTTCGGCCCCAAGCCGCAAGATGACGTGTACCTGGAATACGAGTACTTCGGCCGTAAAGGCCCGTTCGAGTTGTACGGTTATATCGACGTGCCGAAGATTCTCGGCATCGGTAACAGTAATGACAAAGGCGCGTGGGACCATGGCTCGCCGGTGTTCATGGAGCACGAGCCGCGCATCTCCATCGACTACCTGGCGGGGCGCAGCCTGGCCATCGGGCCGTTCAAGGAATGGTATGTAGCGTTTGACTGGATCTACGACCACGGCAGCAACAAGTCGAACCGTGCCAACACCCTGTACAGCGGCTTGGGCACCGACATCGACACGCACTCGCGGGTCAACCTGTCGGCCAACTTCTATGGGCGCTACCAGTGGGAAAACTATGGCGCGAGCAATGAATACCAGTGGGATGGCTACCGCGCGCAAATGAAGTACATCGTGCCCATCAGCAAGTTCGACAACGGCGCGTCGCTGACCTACATCGGCTTCACCAACTACGATTTCGGCTCGGACCTGCACAAGGACAACCCGGCACGCACCGCCAATTCCGTGGTGGCCACCAACGTGCTGCTGTACTCGTTCACTCACCTGCGCTTCACCCTGGTCGGCCGTTACTTTCACAACGGCGGCAACTGGGAAGACGGCAGCGAGCTGAACTTTGGCGAAGGCAACTTCCGCGCCCGCTCGGACGGCTGGGGTTATTACGCCGGTGTCGGCTACCAATTCTGATCAAGGAGTATTAGATGAAAGCATTTACCCGTCTCTCGCTGGCCGTTGGCTTGGCACTGCTGCCTCACGTGGCGCTGGCGGACACTGCGCCGATCAAGCCCAAAGTGATGCTGATCACCATGTTCGCCCCCGAGGCGCAAACCTGGATCGATCGCCTGGAACTCAAGCAGGAAGTACGCGTACCGGGCCTTTCCGCCGAGTACCCGGTGATTCGCTGCAACACCCAGGACGTGTGCCTGCTGGTCACCGGCATGGGCCAGACCAACGCCGCCGCGTCCACGCTGGCGTTGGCCTTGTCGCCCAAATTCGACCTGCGCCAGAGCTATTTCCTGATCGCTGGGATTGCCGGCATCAGCCCTAAACACGGCACCATCGGCACCGCCGCCTGGGCACATTACCTGGTGGAGTTCGGCACCCAATGGGAGCTGGATTCGCGCGATGCGCCTAAAGACTGGCCGACCGGCTACATCGGCATCAACACCAAAGGCCCCAACGAAAAACCGCCGCTGGATTACAAGACCGAAGTGTTTGAGCTCAACCCCAAGCTGCAAGCCAAGGCGTTCGCCCTGTCGCACAAGGTTGAGCTGACCGAAAGCAAGGAGTCCAGCGCCTGGCGCAAACACTACCCGGCCGCCCCGGCCAACCAGCCGCCGCAGGTCACCCAGTGTGACACCCTGGCGGGCAACACCTGGTTCTCCGGCACGCGCCTGAGCGAACGCGCCGAGGTCTGGACCAAGTTGCTCACCGACAACAAAGGCGAATACTGCACCACCCAGCAGGAAGACAACTCCACCTATGAAGCCCTGCTGCGCGCCAGCCGCGAAGGCTTGGTGGATATCCAGCGCCTGGCCGTGGTGCGTGCCGGGTCCGACTTTGACCGGCCGTACCCTGGCTACAGCGAGGTGGACAACCTGTTGAAATATGCCGACCAAGGCGGGTTTGTGCCGGCGCTGGAGAACCTGTATCGAACCGGCAATCCGCTGGTACAGGCCATCCTCAAGAACTGGTCCGCCTGGGAAAAAGGCGTCCCCGAAGCCTAGTGAAGATCAAAATGTGGGAGCGGGCTTGCTCGCGAAAGCGGTGTTCCAGTCAACCTTTCCGTGACTGACCCACCGCATTCGCGAGCAAGCCCGCTCCCACATTTTTGACCGTGTTAACAATCCTTATGCCGTTGGATGGGCCACATTCAGTGCCTTATCCACCAACAACTGCACCCCTTCCAGCATCCGACAAATGCCCAGCGCGACATTACGTTGCGAGCCCTCGATTTCAAACGCCATATGGTTAGCAATCTCGCTGATGGACGCCAAGTCCTGGGAAGCATTGACCAGTAAGGTTTCCGTGCCCAGGTCGGCACGAACGGTGAAGAGCCCGTCGGTGGGTTCGGGGATGGGTTTTGCGGGGTTGAGGTAGTGGTTGATCGCGCGGTAGGCCACTTCGTGCAGGGTGCTGGTATCGAAGTCTGGTTGGCCTGGGGGGTTTGGGCTGTCTTTGATCATGGTGGAACTCCGTCGACAAGTTAAGCTGCCAACGCTCGCGGTCAAGCGAGTTAAGGTGGCAGCTGTACGCGGGTTGACCGACCGGTTGTCAACGAACCCGGCATACCCAAAGGTATCCCGCGCACAACTGCCGCGACACAATACCTCAGGCATAAAAAAAACGCCTGGGATAGGTACAGGGCGTAGCGTTTCGTTAACAAGGTCGGACGGTCAAATCCGATCGCTGAATGGTCAGCGACGGCAGTGAGGTTAGTCAGCGCCCTTCCGACCGACAACCTGAAACCCTTGTGGGAAACGTCTGATCGAGCGCGCCTCCTGAAGCCCAGTGAAGATCAAATTGTGGGAGCGGGCTTGCTCGCGAATGCGGTGTTCCAGTCAACCTTTCAGTGACTGACCCACCGCTTTCGCGAGCAAGCCCGCTCCCACAGTTTGAGCTCAGTACATCAGGTAAATGTGTGTACTCGGTCAAATGTGATTTAAGGCAGGAAGATGATCTTGTCCCCACTGCCCGTGTTCACTTCCTCGTAGCACTGCACGCCATCCGCCAACGCCACTTCACGCAACCCTGTCGGCAGTGGCAACGTCCCTTCATCAAAGAAGCGCCCAAACTGCTCCAGCATCACCGCGCACTGCTCGCAGTTGTAGAGCAACGAGTTGATCCCCACCACCGAACCGCCTTTGCGATACAACGCCAACGCCGGCAGTTGCACGTGCCCATCCACCGGGGCGGCGATGATTGCAATACGGCCGAACGGCGCCAGACCGGCGACCGCCGCCGGCAACCAGAAACCGGTGGTGTCAAAGATCACATCCGCGCCGCCCTTGAACACGGCGTTAACCTGCGCGCCCAATTCTTCCGGTTTGCCCAGGGTAATCGCGTCAAACCCTTGAGCCTGCAGCGCCTCCGCCTGATCAGCCTTGCGCACCGCTGCCAGCACCTGCGCACCGCGGATTTTCGCCAATGCCAAGGCTGCGCTGCCCACGGCGCCATTGGCACCAATCACCAACAACCGCGTGCCTTTGGCGACACCGCTACGCTCCAGGGCATCCCACGCGGTGGTGTACGGCACGCCAAGGCTGGCGGCCTGGGCGAAGCTCAAGTGGGTTGGTTTATGCGCCACGCCTTTGGCCGACACGGTGAGGTATTGAGCGTGGGAGCCGTCAGCAAAAAAGCCCAGGTCTCGGCCCGTGCCCCACACTTCTTGACCGACCAGTTCCTGCGGCCCCTCGACCACAACCCCGGCGAAATCCCGGCCGGGAATTCGCGGTAATGTGGTGTAGGGAAAACGCCCGAGCACGTTTTTAACGTCGCTGGGGTTCAGGCCGGCGGCTTTGACCTGCACCAGTACTTCACCGGCAGCCGGCACCGGCTTGGCAACGTCAACGAAACTCAGGGCGGCGAGGTCGCCGGTGGCGGAAAATTGCAGTGCGTTCATGGCCAATATCCATTGAAGGGAAACAGGGAATCAGGACAACCAACCGCTGACCCACTCGCGCCCCATGGGCCAGAGTTTCTCGCCGAGCAACATGCCCATCAAACCGACCAGGGCAATGGCAGGTGGCGCGGGTGAACGGAAGTCCAAGGCACCGTAGATCACGCCGACAAACAGGCCGATGGCGAGGGAAATCAGGTAGTTCATAGGGGCGGCGCCTTGTAGGTTGATGGGCTCAGTGTAGTGAGCGCCTGCCTGAAGCATCGGCCAAGTGCTTCAGGATTTCGGCCAAACCCTCAACCCGCGTAGTGCGACGGCGCCACGCCGAGTTCACGGCGGAACATGTCACTGAAGCTGCTCGGCGAATAACCCAAAGACCGCGCAATGCCGCTGACCGACTGGCCCTGGATCAGCTCGGCCACAGCCGTAGCCAGTTGCACCTGGCGGCGCCATTCGGCAAAGCCCATGCCCAGGTGGTTCTGGAACAGCCGCGCCAGGGTGCGCACGCTGGCACCGGCCGCCTCGGCGTGTTGTTCGAACGGGATCTCCAGCGATGGCGCCGCCATCACCGCCTGGCAAGCGTTGACCAAACGGCGGTCGGCGTCGACCGGCATGGCGATGCGGATCTGCGAGCGGCGTGCCCGCTGCAATTCCAACAGGGCCAGGCCGACCACCGCCTCGTAGTAAACCGCCTCGCCGTTATCGCCCTGATCGACCAACGTGACGATCAGCTCGCGCAACAGCCCACCCACTTCAATCACCTGCACCTGGCTGTCCAGCGTCGCCGCCAGGGCCGGGCGCAAGTAGATGTTGCGCATCTGCAGGTCCGAGACCACGCGAATCCCATGCTCCACGCCGGGCGGCAACCACACCGCACGCTGGGGCGGCACAACCAGGGCTTCGCGAGGCGTCTCGACCCACATCACGCCGCTCATGGCGTAGAGCAACTGGCCCCAGTCATGGCTGTGGGGCTCTACGTACAACCCACGCGGGTAGGTGCGCGCCAGGGGTTGTACGGGCACGGCGTGATCACTGAGGTCGGGGGGCGCGGCCAGGGCCATGGGCTCTACGTCATTGAGGGTGAACCGCCATGGTAATGACCGCCGCGCGACAATCCGAGTGAATTTTTACCGCCCACAAGGATCTTTTGCTTACACCATGAAGGCAGGGAGCACTCACGATGGACTTTTCAGCACCGGTCAATGGCAAGGCGCGCATTGACTACACCCAGGACACACTGTTCGGGCCGATGGCCAAGCATGCCGAGTGCCAGGTAAGCGTACAGCGCACGCCGGAGCGCACCGTATTGCGGGTGTTCCAGCCACTGCCGGATGATCTGCACGCGGCGCAAACCGTGGTGTTTGCACTGGAGGGGCGGCGTACCAGCGCGGTAGTGAAAGGCCGCCAGCGCATGGCGGACCACAGCGTCAGATTCGAACTCAAACCCCAATAAAAAGAGGCCGGTAAAACCGGCCTCCCGCTGACACGCTTAACCGTGAGCCGACTTGGCGCACTCACAGCCCGTTGGCGCCACACACGGCTCACCATGGGCATGGTGCTCGGCACAGCCCTGGCAGCAATAGCCCTTACCGTCCTTCATTACCGCGTCGGCGCCCAGTACACATTTGCAGTGTGGGCAGGCACAGGTTTTATCTGGCATGGTCAGACTCCTTTTTCATGGTCGTCCCGGTGCAGCGAACGCGGCACCTTAAGAGATGACTCCCGGCAACGCGCCAAGGTTCAGCCCGTTAATCGGCCTGACGGGTATTGCTGCGGTACATGAACACCAGGGCCAGCGCCAGGCAGAGCATCGCCACGATGCGGCTGCCCGACAGTTCGATGGCCGGGTTGCCGAGCCAGCCGAAGTTGTCGATCAGCATGCCCATGCCCAACTGGCCGACGATCACCGCAACCGTCGCTACCGCCGTACCGACGATGGGCACCGCGCCGACCATCACCATCATGTACACCACGCCGAACAACGCGCCGGTCAATTGCCATTTGGGCACGTCCAGCAGGCTGACGGCCTGGGCGGGCTCGAAGAAGAAAATCAACAGCGCGGTGGTGATTGCGCCGACCGCAAAGGTCAGCAAACTGCTGCGCAACACGCCCACCGCCTGGCCCAGGCGACCGTTGATGGCGGCTTGCACACTCAACACCGCACCGGCGGCAATCACCAGTACTAACAACACAATCAGATTCATCGCCTTACCCTCGTGCAATCAAAACAAGTGCCGCCACAATCAACACCAAGGCGATCCAGCGCTCGCCATTGACGCGCTTGCGCGCCGTGCCGAACCAGCCGAAATGGTCGATCAACACACTCTTGCCGACCTGGCCCGAGAGGATCGCGATCATGGTCATGGCAATGCCGATATGCGGCGTGGCCAGGGTCAGCACCACCACGTACATCGGCCCCAGGAAGCCGCCGATCAACTGCCAGCGCGGCAAGTCGGTCAGCGCCGGGCCTTTTTGCGGGCCGCTGAACAGCAGCAGCAAAAACAGGATTGCCGTGCCGACGCCGAAGATGCTCAAGGTCGCCCATAGATGGCCCACCTGCACACCCAGCGGCCCGAGCAGCCCGGCCTCCACCGACAGGCCCATGCCCGCCAAAATCACCAGCGGCAATAACAGCAGCCGTAGAAGGTTTTTCTTCGGCGTGGCCTGGGCCACACCCTCGATTGAACGAGCCTGCATACATCACCTGCGTTTCAAGAAATGAACATGGCGCGCATTATCCGGTGGCCGTGCTGTGCAATAAATGGGAGCATGCGGATAACACCTTTGCGCATTACGCACAGCTTGGAGGCCATGATGCAGGGCTTGAATGAATTGAGTTTCAAGGCATTGCGCCTGTTTGTTGCGGTGTTGGACCACGGCAGTTTTTCCGAAGTGGCGCGCCGCGAGAGCCTGGCGCCCTCTTCTATTTCCCGGCAGATTCAGTTGATGGAGCAGGCGCTCGGCCAACAGTTGCTCTACCGCCACACCCGTGCCGTCAGCCCCACCGAGGCCGGGCGCCTGCTCGGGCACCATGCGCGGTTGATGCTGGAACAATTGGAAACCGCCGGCCAAGCCCTGCAGGAACAGGAAAGCGAACCCAGCGGCCTGGTGCGCATCAACGCACCGATGGTGTTCGGCCAGCGCCACCTTTCACCGTGGCTGGGCGAGTTGTGCCGCCGCTATCCAAAGTTGCAACTGGATATCCAGCAAACCGACACCTACGTCGACCCACTACAAGACGGCACCGACCTGCTGTTTCGGATCGGCGTGCTCAACGATTCCGGCATGCAGGCACGCATCTTCGCGCCGCAACGCTTTCGCCTCGCCGCCAGCCCTGCCTACCTGGCCCGGCATGGCACACCGCGCCACCCCGACGAGCTGGTTAACCACCAATGCCTGGCCTACAAAGGCATCACCGGCCAGCAACGCTGGTTCTTCCGCCGCGACCAGGGCGACTGGACGCCCTACAGCGTCAAAGGCCCGATCACCGGCAACCACGCCGACACCCTCACCCACGCCGCCGAGCAAGGCCTGGGGTTGGTGGTGTTTCCGTCCTGGCTGATCGGCGAAGGCTTGCGCGCAGGCACCTTGCAGGCGGTGCTGACCGAGTACGACGTGGCGACGACGTTGGAGCCGCAGCAGATTGCGGCGTTATGGCCAGGCAGCCGACGGCTGTCGCTGAAGGTGCGCACGGTGATTGATTACTTTGTGGAGTGTTTTGGGGCGGTGCCGTATTGGGATCGGTGAGCTGGCCGGGGTTAGAGGTAAAAATTCCTCGGCGAAAAAGTAGGCTTGTTCTGATTTTGCGGGCCAGCATTCCCCGGCACAGTATGCTGCGCCAGACTCTGGTCACTTCCGTACAGGAGAGACACCATGAAGTCACCGCGCACCGCAATCCCTGTCTCGTCGGACCAGGCCAGCGCCGATCTTTCAAAGCGGTTTCATCAAGCCAGTACCGGCCAAACCATCGTTATTACCGAGGATGGATGTGCCCTTGCCCGGCCTGCGCCAGCCGGGCAATTTCACGGGAAGCGAATCGGTTCCATGAAAGGAAAACTGGTTATTCCGGACGACCTGGATGCGCCACTGCCTGACGAGTTGCTGAACGCGTTTGAGGCAGGCTTATGAACAGAACTCTGATCAGAACAACCACTGCCCAATCAACCACGCATTCGCCCCACTGATCAGCGCAAACAGAAACCACGCCAATAACCGCGTGGGCAGGCGGTTAACAAACGGCCCCATCAATTGCTTGTCATCGGTCATGCGAATCAGCGGATACAGCGCGAACGGCAACTGCAGGCTGAGCACCACCTGGCTGAGAATCAGCAA
Organism: Pseudomonas sp. D2002; assembly: GCF_013385735.1. Taxonomy (NCBI): domain Bacteria; kingdom Pseudomonadati; phylum Pseudomonadota; class Gammaproteobacteria; order Pseudomonadales; family Pseudomonadaceae; genus Pseudomonas; species Pseudomonas sp. D2002. The sequence goes on from NZ_JACAPL010000011.1 coordinate 208,599, forward strand.
CTTGCCGATAGCATCGTCGCCCATCAGCCACACCCCGAGAAATGCCGGGATCAGTGCCAGGCCGCGGGTGATCAGGCGTCGCTGCCAGCAAGGGATACGCAGGTTGAGATAACCCTCCATGATCACTTGCCCGGCGATAGTGCCGGTAAACGTCGAGCTTTGCCCCGAGGCCAGCAACGCGACGCCGAACAGGATACTGGCGAACGCCCCGCCCACCAGTGGGTCAAGCAGGTGGTAGGCATCCTGGATCTCAACCACGTCGGTGTGGCCGGTCTTGTAGAAAGCGGCGGCGGCCAGCACCAGGATCGCGGCATTGACCAGCAAGGCCAGGGCCAGCGAGCCGATGGTGTCGATGCGCGCCAGTTTGACCGCGTCCTGCTTGCTGGCGAGGTCTTTGCCGATCAGGCGGGTTTGCACAATCGAAGTGTGCAGGTAGAGGTTATGCGGCATGACGGTGGCACCGAGGATGCCGATGGCCAGGTACAACGGCGCCGCATCGCTGATGGCCGACAGTGACGGGGTAAAACCACTCAATACGTCTGGCCAGTAGGGTTTGATCAGCACCAGCTCGATAAAGAAGCACACGCCGATGGTTGCGACCAGCGCCAGCATGATCGCCTCAAGGCGACGGAAGCCGCGGTTTTGCAAGGCCAGGATCAACAGTGTGTCAAAGGCGGTGATGACAATGCCGGTGGTCAGCGACACACCGAGCAACAGGTGAAACGCCAGGGCGCAGCCGAGCACTTCGGCAAGGTCGGTGGCGATGATCGAGATTTCCGCCAGCAGCCATTGCGTGCGCGCGGAGCGTTTGCTGTAGCGCTCACGGCACAGTTGCGCCAGGTCTTTGCCGGTGGCGATGCCCAGCCGTGAACACAGGCACTGCACCGCCATGCCCGCCAGGCTGGCCAACAGCACCACGAATAACAGGCTGTAGCCGTAGCGTGAACCGGCCTCGATGGCCGTGGCCCAGTTGCCGGGGTCCATGTAGCCGATGGAGATCAACAGGCCGGGGCCGGCGAACATCAGCGCCCGTTTGAAAAACGACGCCTTGGGGTCAACGATCACGGAACCCGCCACTTCCGGCGGGCAGAACGGGGCGGTAGCGATTTTCGGCAGGCTGAATTTCACGCGGTATCCCAGGCAAACACACAAGTCAGAGCCGCAGCTTATCAGTCCGACGTGACCGTGCGCATCACCGTCTCCCGGGGCAGGTCAAAGGTGTCGACCACTTGCACCACCAGGTCCAGCTCCTGGTTCAGCGCCTCGCGTTCCATGCGCTGGCGAATCATGCCGATCATCAACACCGACAAGGTGGTAATCGAGTACGCCGGGCCGGAGAACGCCCGCACACCAGTGACGAGCAACATTGCCGCCGCCAATGCCTGGCCCACCACCGGAATCGCCGAGGCGGCGCCACGGCGTACGATAAAACCGGTAAACCCCGCCAACGCCGTGCCGCTCAAGGCGGTGGTGGCCGAGCGGCTGATATCGATACGGTTGAACACGCCCTGCTCTTTTTGCGCGGCGGCCTTGAGTTCGGCGTCGAAGGCCTGCCGGTCAGCGCGGCTGAGTTTGTCTTTGTATTGCTCGATCAACTTCTCGGCAACCTGCGCCTCAATGTCCGCCAGTGCCACGGTTTCAACCGGTTCATCGAACTTGATCCCCAACCGCTGCGCGACATCTTCGGCGATCTGGCGGTAACTCACGCCGTGGCCACGGGCAACGTTCATAAAGCTGTCACCGCCCATGCGTTGCAACTCAATGGCCAGCTTCAGCGGCTCACGCACGCTGGCATCGATTGACGCACTGCGCTTTTGCGCCATCAATTCGGCGAGGAACTTCAGCTCGTCGGGCCGTGCGTGCAGCAATGCCGGGAACAGTTCCCCGTCCTCTTCGGCAAAGCGCACTTCGCTGCTGCGTTGATCGGCGCGGATCATGCCGCGCCGCTCCTGCAACAGGTCAGTGTACTGCACCACGGTCTTGAGCTGCGGCCAATACGCCGCATGGTCGAAAGTGGCCAGGTGCACATTGGTGACCTTGGCCTTGAGCGCAGGCGTGACCTCAATGGCATAACGGCCGATGCAGCGCTCGGTATCCGGTTTCATCGCCAGTGCCCAGTCCTTGCTGGAATGGCAATTGATCACCCGGCCCTTGAGCGGCGCCGACACTTGATCCCACGGGCTCGACGTACAGATCGCCCCGCCCATCAGCAACAGGTTGTTCAACGGCAGTTCACGCGCGACCTCGGGGCTGGCCAGCACACTCTTGACCAGAATGCGTGCGCCGAGGGAATGGCCAATCAGGTTGATGCGCCGTACCGCCAGCGACTCGGCGTGCAGGTAGCTGGCCAGCTCGGGCAACAGGGTCTTGGCCACTTCGTCGACCCGCGCCTCGACACTTTTGTAATGGTCGAGGAAATAGGCAATCGCCTTGCCCACGCCCACCGTCGCCGCACCCAGGCCACCACCGCCGAGCATCGAGGTGATGACGTCTTTGAACGGCGCAAACAGGTTTTCCAGGAAATGCCCCGCCGGCCAGAACAGCATCAGGTTGGTCGAGCCTTCGATGCTCGCCAGCTGTTGCTTGAAATTGCCCAGTTGCTGACGGTTGAAGAACGCCGAATAACCGTGAACGTAGAGATTGAGCACATCCCCCTGGGGCTCGCCGCACTGTACAAAGGTGGGCTTGCGGGTGCGGTGCATTTCATCCCACTGGTGTTGCATGGGCCGGTGACTCCTGGTGACGATGGACGGCGATAGTAACAAAGCATGACGTTGACGAAGGTGAATCCTGACCGACGTGTGCAGTTATCAGAACAGGGATGCCGCTTTGGATTTGGCCAGGTAGCGCGCCGGGGAATCACCGAGGTTGCGTCGAAACACCGAGGTAAAGGCGCTGGAACTGCTGAAACCCAGCGCAAATGCGACCTCGGTGATCGACGCACCTTGGCTGAGCTGCGCCGTGGCTTCGAGCAAGCAAACCTGCTGGCGCCAGGCCACGAATGTCATGCCGGTGCTGTCGTTAAAATGACGCGTGAAGGTCCGTCGACTCATGTTCGACCACTCGGCCATTTCATCCAGGGAGACGGTTTGCGAGGGCGCATCCAGAAAACGCTGGCAAGCGCGGGCCAGACGCGGCTCGGCTGGCAAAGGCGCACTGAGGGGCAATGCCGGCAGCGTGCCAATTTCATCGATCAGCAGCGTCAATACGCAGTGCCGGCGGACACTCGACGCCGCCGCTGGCTCGATCGCCAGCGCCGCTTCCAGCAAATGCCTGAGCAGCGGCGACACCTCGAATGCCTGGCAACCCTGCCCCAGCCCTGCTCGCTCAGCCGCTTGAGCATCGAGGTAGGTATTGAGCATGAGCACATCGCCGCGCATGTGCATTTCATGGGGCACGCCGCCCGGCACCCAAATCGCCCGTTGCGGGGGCACCACCCAATTGCCCAGGTCGGTAAACATTTTCAGCGCGCCGGTGGCGGCGTAGGCAAATTGGCCGCGCGGGTGTGTATGCCGCGCGAACACGGTGCCGGAGGGGTATTTACGCAAAGTAACCAGCGCTTCGGGGTCGTTGTCGTCAAAGGTCTTAATCATGGCCCGATATTGTCAAAGGATGACCTGGCATAGCAAGCGGGCCATCGCCCGGCGCCCTAGCATTCACGCCTTTAATGAAACCTGCTCAAAGGAACGTCCATGCAGAAGAAACACTTGGCGCTTGCCCTGTTGGTCACCTTGGTCTGGGGCCTGAACTTTCCCATCACCAAGCTGGGCCTGCGCTCAATCGACCCATTTGCGCTCACCGGCATCCGCTTTGCTTTGGCCGCCCTGCCGCTGGTGTTCGTGATCAAGCGCCCCGTCGTCCCATTCCGCTATGTGGCCGCTTACGGCGTGATCTTCGGGCTGGGCATGTGGGGCGTGATCAACTACGGCATTCATATCGGTGTCAGCCCGGGAATCGCCTCGCTGATTATTCAACTCAGCGTGTTCTTCACGCTCGGCTGGGGCTACCTGCTGTTCAAGGAAAAAATCCGTGCCGCACAGTGGGTCGGCGCTGTTCTCGCGCTGATTGGCCTGGCGGGCATCATCGCCGGCCAGACCGGCGAGCACGCAGTACTCGGGGTTTTATTCATTGTGTTCAGTGCCCTGGCATGGAGTGTCGGCAACGTCATCATCAAGGCATCCGGGGTGAAGGAAATCTTTTCGTTCATGGTATGGGCCAGCTTGTTTCCGCCGATACCACTGTTCCTCATGGCGTGGTGGCTGCACGGCAACGCCGCCTTCGCTGACTTGCCCGAGCGCCTTGACCTGACCGTCGTGTTGTCGATCCTGTTTCAGGTTTACCTGGCGACACACTTTGCCTACTGGGGCTGGAACACGCTGCTCAAGGCCTACCCCGTGTCGACCGTGGCGCCGCTGTCGCTGTTGATTCCGGTATTTGGAATTGCCAGTTCGATGCTGATGCTGGACGAGCACGTGTCCCTAACGAACCTGATCGCGATTGTTGTGATTATTGTCGGCTTGGCCGTCGGGCTTTATCGCAATCCCACAAGGCGGCCGTGATATCCGGGTACTCGCGATGGAAATCCACCAGCGCCGAAATCAACCGGCAATTGGCAAACGAGGCCGACACACCCACCCGCAAGTGCCCGCCCGGCTTGAGGATTTGCCCGCGTGCGGCGCTGTCCACTTTATCCAGTTCCGCCACCAGGCGCCGGGCACGGACAAAGGCGCGCATGGCGAGGCGTTGGTTCATTCAAGCCTTAACAAGCGAAGTTGTCGATCTTGACCTGGCCATCCGGAAACGTCGCGATAATTTCCAACTCGCCGCCCATGGCACGGATGTAGTCGCGCAACGTACTGATGTACATGTCGGTGCGACGCTCCATCTTGGAAACCGCCGCCTGGTTGATATTCAACGCCTTGGCCAGGCTCTCCTGGCTCAACTGTTGAGCCTTGCGCAACTCGTGCAGCGGCATTTCTTGCAGATGCTGGCGGAACAGTTGCTCGGCCTCGGCCCGCGACTCGGGCGTCATGCGGGCTTGAAGTTCAGCGAATTTTTTAGCCATGGTGACGGCCCTCTTTGCGCAGTGTTTCCAAATGTATGTCGTACAACTTTTCTGCCACAGGAACGTGTTCCTCGTACCACCGCTGCTGTGCGGTTTTATCACCGCCAATCAGCAGTACGGCGCAGCGCCTGGGATCAAAGGCATACAGCACTCGATAAGGCCGCCCCGCGTGCTGGATGCGCAGCTCTCGCAAGTTGCCATGCCGGGAGCCTCTGATATCGCTGCTGTGGGGGAAGCGCAGACCCGGCCCGAAAAGCCCCAGCAGATCAACGCTGGCAGACACCGAGGACTGCTCCTTTGCATCCAGGCCGCCCCACCAGTCTCCGAATTCATCCGTATATTCAATGTCCCAGACCATGCAAATATGCCACCTATGGAATATAAACTCAAGGGCATAACTCTAGGACTTCAAATACCGGTGAGCCAGTCGGGTTCCATCGGAAATTGTATGTACATTCTTCCGCGCAACAATCCCGGCGCATCCAGCAACCGCCGTACAATTCAAGAAATACTTGCGCAAAAAAAACCGCCCTTTCAGGCGGTTAAAGGTGCTCGGCCTTGATCAGAAACCGAGGGAGAAACTGATCGTCATCGCGTGGTCCTTGTCATTGCGCGACAACTGCCCCGAATAGCCCAGGCCCAGTCTGCCGTTCTGGCTGATCTGGTAATCCACGCCCGCTTCCACCACCGCGCTGTCCTTGGCGATCGGCACACCCTGGGTGCTGAACGAAGCGCCGCCGTTGATGAAGCTCAGGTCGGCATCCGGCTTGGTGTCGCCAAACGCATGCCGCCAACCGAGGCTGCCGCGTGGGGTGATTTTCGAGCCGTTGCCCAGGGTGATGGTCTGGCCGATGCGCACGCCCAGGGTCGAGAAGGTCACGTCCTGGTCGGCATCGCCGCGCAGGGCCGCCGAACCGCCTTTCTCCTTGATCGTGTCGCTGTCGTAGTTGACGTAGGCCAGGCCGGCGAACGGTTCGACCGCGACGCTGCCGGTGGTGAGGGTATAACCGACTTCACCGAACACTTGTGCGCTGCGGGCCTTGTAGTCGGCTTTGAGGCGTTGGCCTTCGCCGCCCACCGCCACGTCGCGTTTGCTTTCGATGTCATGCCAGCTGTACGCCACACCCATGCGCGCGGCGAAGGCTTCTTGCTGGTACGCGGTGTAGGCCATCAGGTGGTAGCTGTCGACGTCGGCACTGGAGCTGCGGCGCTTGGCGTCCAGGTCGCTGCGGGTGTAGCCGGCGGCCACGCCGACGCGCCAGGCGTCATCCACTTGTTTGTCGGTGCCGAGCAGGAAGCCGCCGAGGTTGCGGTCCAGCTTGGCGGTGTTGCTGTCGCCGCCCATGTGGCCCCAGGTGCCGAGTACGCGCATCCAGCCGACCATCTCGCCGTGGCAACCGGCGCTGCTCAGGCGGTTTTCACTTGGTGCCAGGCTGTTGCGTGGGTCGTCCTCGCGGTAGCAGCCGGGTTGGCGCAGGCGCTCGTTGACCGCGTCACGGATGTAACGCGAATCTTCAAGTATCGCGCTGGCGGTGCTGGCGTGAATTTCGCCGGACAAGCTGTCGAACGCGGCACGCGCCCCGGCCGCATCAGCGTTGAGCAGCGCATTCTGCACCGCCACCCCGCCCACTGCGGCCCCACTGCCCAATGCCGCCGCCACGCCACGCTGGTTACGCGTGGCCGCCACGCTGGCGTAGCTGACGTTGTTACGGCTGACCGCCAACGCCACCTGCGTCGGGCTGTAGTTCAACGACGTGCTGAGGAACGCCAGGTTCTCCAGGTTGGTATTACTGAAGGTGCCGTTCACCGCGCCCGCCGTCAGCAGTGTGTAGGTGGTCGGGCCGGCATACGGCGCCAGGTTGATCACATTCAAAGTGCCGCCCAGGTTGGCGGTGCCTCCGACCGCCAGGGCACCGGTTACCGACGGTGTGATGACCAGGTTCAGCGCACCCGTGCTGGCGTTGGTGAAGTTACCGGCCACCGTCAGTTTGCCGCCATCGGGGGTGACGCTGCCGTTGTTGACCAGCGAACCGACACTGCCGTTGCCGGTCAGGCCTGCGCCGTTGGCCACCGCCACCTGCCCGCCCAGCACCGTGCCGGGGTTGGCCGCATTGCCGACTTGCAACACACCTTGGTCGACGGCCACGGTGCCGCTGAATGGCTGGTTGCCGGTCAGCAACAGCGCGCCTGTGCCCTGCTTGGTGAGTGCGCCGGTGCCGGCGAGGCTGCCGTTGAAAATGCCATTGGTGTTCTGCACAAACAGCATGCGCGCATTGTTCAGGAACCGGCCTTGCAGGCTCAGCGCGTTACCGGCCAGCGTACCGCCGCTGACGGTGGTGCCGCCGCTGTAAGTATTGGCGCCGGTCAGCACCAAGGTGCCCGCATCGAGTTTGTCGATTGCGCCTGCGCCCACGATCGGCGCGGCAATTTCTGTGGTCACGCCCGAGTTGATGCGCACCGCCGCCGTGCCAGTCGGCGTCAGCGTACCGCCTGCACCCGCCGTCAGTGTGTAGCCAGGGTCAAGCACTTGCAGGCCGGTGAAACTTTGGTTGCCAACCACGGTGACGGTGCCGCCCTGCCCCGCGAACACGGCAAACTGGTTGGTCGACGCCTGGCCTTGGGTGCCGGTCGGGTCGGTCCAGTTGGTGCCTGGGCCCCAGGTGCCGCTGCCGCCGGTGATGGTGCCATCCGGGTTGGTGACGCCGCCATTCCAGAACTGGATTTGCCCCGGCGTGGTTTGCACCAGCAGGTTGAGCTGGTTGGCCAACGCGGTTTGCAGGGTGACGTTGCCCAGGCCGACGGGCAGTGAACCGACCGTCAGGCCGTTGTCGGTCAAGCTGCCGCCGTAGCGGAACAGTTGGTAAACACCGATGCCGAAGCCGCCCGCGTCCGTGACATTGAGCGTGCCGTCCAGGGTCAGGTTGCCCGCCACATTCACTGCCGTGGTGGACGCGCCCGGTGCGCCAAGGGCGAAGTCCAGGCTGGTGCCCGACGACAACGCCAGCGAACCCACCGACAGCGGCGTCGCGGAGCCGGCCTTGAGGATGGCGCCATCGGCCATGTTCACTGCACCGCCCAAGGTGCCGCTGCCGCCAAGGGTCGCGCCATTGGCCACTTGGACTGTCGCACTGTTCAACGTGCCGTTGACCAGCAGACTGCCGGCGTTGACGTTGGTGTTGCCGGTGAAGGTGTTGTTGCCGCTCAGCAGCAATTCGCCGGTGCCGGTTTTATTCAGCACGCCTGCGCCGGTCAGGTTGCCGGTGTAAGCGCCGTCTGCGGCCTGCTCAAAGGTCAGGGTCGCATTGTTGGCAATCGCGCCTTGCAGGCTGGAGGTGTTGCCGGTGGTGGTGCCGCCGTTGAGGGTGGTGCCGCCGCTGTAGGTGTTGGCGCCGGTCAGCAACAGCGCGCCGTTGCCATTTTTCACCAGGCCGCCGGTGCCGCTGACCACGCCATTGAGCGCCAGGTCATGGCTGCCGGCCAAGGTCAGCGGGCCGCCAAGGTTGATGGCATTGGCCAGTTGCAGGTCGGTGCTGCCGTCCAGTTGGGCGGCGCCGCCTACGCTGAGCGCACCGGTGCCCAGGGCAGCGTTGTTGCCGAGGATCAATTGACCGGCGTTCAAGCCCGTGCCGCCGCTGTAGGTATTGGCGCCGTTGAGGGTCAAGGTCGATGGGCCTTTTTTCAACAGGCTGCCGGTGCCGCTGATGCCGCCGTTAAGTGTCAGCGCGCTGCTGCCACCGATAGTCAACGCACCATTGAGTACCGTGGCGTTGACCAATGAGACGGAGCCGTTGCTGTCCAGGGTGGTGCCGTCGGCCGCGGTCAGCACGCCCATACCGAGTGCACTGTTGCTGCCGACCACCAAGGTGCCGCCATTCAGGGCGGTGCCGCCGGTGTAGGTGTTGTTGCCGTTGAGCACCAGGGTGCCGCTGTCGAGTTTGGCCAGGGTGCCGGTGCCGGCGAGCTTTACGCCCAGGGTGGCGGTGGCGTTCGGGTCGACACGGATCGCGGTGTTGCCGGTGCCGCCATTCACCTGGTTAAGCACGCCCGACGTGCCGGAAGCAAGGTTATAGCCATCGGTGACGAACTGCAGGCCGGTGATGTTTTGCGTACCGTCCACGCTCACCGTGCCGGCCGCGCCCTGGAACACGGCGAAACTGCTGGCCCAGCTCTGGTTGAGGCTGCCGTCGACGTTGGTCCAGTTGGTGAGGCCGCTGCCCCAGGTGCCGCTGCCGCCGTCGATGGCACCGTTGCCGAGCAGGTTGGCGCCGTCCCAGAATTGCACGGTGGTGTTGGGCGCCGTCACCAGCAGGTTGACCTTGTTGCTGATCGCGGTCTGCACCTGCAGGTCGCCTGGCGTGACACTGCCTGGCAGGGTGCCGAGGGTCAGGCCGTTGTCGGTCAACGCGCCGCCGTAGTTGATGAGGTTATAGACGCCACTGCCAAAGCCGCCGATATCGGTGACATTGAGGTTGCCGTCCAGGGTCAGGTCGCCGCCGACGTTCAGCAACCCGCTGCCACCGCCGACCACGGGCGCGCCGAGGCCGACGTCCAGGTTGGAATTGCCGCCCAGCACCAGCGAACCCAGCGACAATGTGCTGCCGGAAGCCAGGCCGATATGCCCACCGTCGGCCACTGTCACCGCGCCCGCCAGGGAGCCGCTGCCGGTCAAGGTCGCACCGTTATTCACCGCCACGGTGCCGCTGGCCAGCGAGCCGCTGACATTCAAGGTGCCGCCGTTGACGTTGGCGGCGCCGCTGATGCCACTGACACCACTGAGGTTGAGCACACCGCTGCCGTTTTTATCCAGGTTGCCGGCGCCGTTCAGCGCACCGTCAAAGGTGTTGTTGAGGTTGCTGCCGCCCACCGCCAGCGTACTGCCGCCCGCTACCTGGACCACGCCATTACCCGCCAGCGTATTGAGGTTGGCGTTGCCGCCCAGGTTGAGGCTGGCGCCCGTGCCCACGGTGACGCCGGAGGTATTGCCGAGCGCATTATTGCCCAAGGTGGTCAGGCTACCGCCCAGCACGCTCAATGGGCCGGTGAAGGTATTGGTGCCACTGAGCAGCAGGTCCGCTGCGCCGTTCTTGATCAGCGCCGCGTTGCCGGCGAGCACGCCGGTCAAGGTCAGGTCATTGTTGCCGGCCACACTCAGGTCGCCGTTGAGGTTGACGGCATTGTTCAGTGTCGCTTGAACACTGTTGTCGAGCGTGGCGGCGCCGCCGACGGTCAGCGCGCCCGAGCCCAGCGCGCTGGCGGTGCCCAGGGTCAGCGTGCCGGCGTTCAGCGTCGTCCCGCCGCTGTAGGTATTGAGGCCATTGAGGGTCAGGGTGGCCGCGCCGTTTTTAGTCAGGCCACCGGCGCCGTTGACGACACCGGTCAGGGTCAAGTCGTTATTGCCGGCATACGCCAGGTTGGCGTTCAACACCAGGTTGTTACCCACGTTCAGCAAGGTGGTGTTGTCCAACGTCGACGTACCGCCGACCGTGAGGCTGCCCAGGCCCAACGCCGAATTACTGCCCAGGGTCAGTGTGCCGGCGTTCAATGTGATGCCGCCGAGAAAGGCATTCGGACCGCTGAGGATCAGGTTGGCCGCGCCATTTTTGCTGAGGCTGCCGGCGCCATTGATCGCGCCGCCCAGCGCCAGGTCGGCGGTGCCGCCAATGCCCAGGTTGCCCGCCAGGTTGACTGCGTTAGTGGTGCTGACGCTGCTGCTGGCGTCCAGCGTGGTGCCGTTCGCCGCATTCAACGCAGCATTGCCCAACGCCGTATTGCTCGCCAGGATCAGCCCACCTGCGTTCAAGGCCACGGGGCCGAGGAAGCTGTTATTGCCGCCCAGCGTCAGGTTGGCCGCGCCGTTTTTGATCAGCCCGCCGGTGCCGCCAATCGCACCATTGAGGGTCAGCGCATTGCTGCCCGCGACCGTCAGGTTGCCGTTCAGTGTGACGCCATTGCCCAGCGTAGTCGCGGTAACGCTGTCGAGGGTGGTACCCGCTGCGGCCGTCAGTTGGCCGGTGCCCAGGGCCGTGTTGCTGCCCACCACCAGCGTGCCGCCATTGAGCAAAGTGCCGCCGGTGTAGGTATTGGCGCCACTGAGTAGCAAGGTGCCGGTGTCCAGTTTGGCCAAGGTGCCCGTGCCGTCGATATTCACGCCGATGGCCGCCGTGGCGCCCGGATCGACACGCAGCGCCACGTTGCCACCAGTACCGTTGACCGCGGTCAATTGCCCGGCCGCGCCGTTGACGAGGTTATAGCCGTCGGTAACGAACTGCATACCGGTAAAGGTTTGCGTGCCGTTCACAGTGACGGTGCCCGCCGCGCCCTGGAACACTGCGAAATCGCTGGTCCAGGGTTGATTGACCAAGCCGTTGGCATCGGTCCAGTTGGTCCCCACGCTGTTCCACGTGCCGCTGCCGCCATTCACCACGCCATTGGCGATGGTCTGGCTGCCGTCCCAATAACGCAGCGCGGCATTGGGAGCCGAGACTTCGATGTTGATCTGGTTCGCCACGCCGGTCTGCACCACCAGGTCGCCCAGGGCGTAACCCACCGGCACGCCGGCCACATTCAGGCCCAGGTTAGTCAGGGCGCCGGTGTAATTGAACAGGCGGTAGACGCCGACGCCAAACCCACCGGCATCCGTCACGTTCAGGTTGCCGGCGAGCGTCAGGTTACCGCCCACATTAAACAAGGACGTGGTGGACGGTGTGCCCAGGGCCACGTCCACATTGGCACCCGAAACCAATACCAGTGAGCCGGCCGACAAGGTATTGCCGCTGCTCAGCGCCAGGTGCCCGCCATTGTTGATATTCACCTGCCCCAACGCCGCGCCGGTGCCGGTCAGCGTACCGCTGTTGTTGACGTTGAGCTGGGTGCTGGCCAGGGAACCGCTGAGGTTCAAGGTACCGCCATTGATGGCAGTGTTGCCGGTGAGGCCGTTGATACCGGTGAGGTTGAGCGTACCGGTGCCGACTTTGATCAGCCCACCCGTACCGCTGATGCCGCCGTCAAAAGTGCTGGTGCTGTTGTTGGCGCCAACGGTCAGGAGGTTACCGCCGACCGCCACATCACCTGCACCGCTCAAACTGGCGACGTTGGCGTCAACCCCCAACTGCAGGCTGGCGCCCGCACTGACATTGGCGCCAGGGCCGTTGCCCAGGGCGTTGGCGTTCAACAGCGTGAGGCTGCCGGACAGCACATCCACGCCCCCGGTGAAGGTATTGTTGCCAGCCAAGGTCAGGTCAGCCAGGCCAGTTTTGATCAGGTTACCCGCGCCGCTGATCAGGCCATTCAGGCTCAGGTCGTTGTTGCCGGCGATGCTCAGGTCGGCGTTGAGTGCAATCGCATTGCCGATGCCAAAAGACGCGCTGTTGTCCAGCGTCGCCGCGCCGCCGACGGTCAAAGCGCCGCTGCCCAGGCCATTGGCGTTGCCCAGGGTCAAGGTGCCGGCATTCAGTGTGGTGCCGCCGCTGAAGGTGTTGTTGCCGTTAAGCGTCAGGTTGGCCGCGCCGTTCTTGGTCAAGGTGCTGGCGCCGCTGATCAGGCCGCCGAGGGTCAGGCCATTGCTGCCGCCCACGTTCAGGCCGGCATTCAAGGCCAGGTTATTTCCCAGGGTGACGGGCGCGTTGCTGTCCAGGGTGGCCGCGCCGGCAACGATCAGGTTGCCGAGGCCCAGGGCCGTGTTGCTGCCGACGGTCAGGGTGCCCGCATTCAGGGTGGTGTCGCCGAGGAAGCCATTGTTGCCATTGAGGATGAGGTTGGCCGTGCCATTTTTGCTCAGGCCGCCTGCGCCATTCACCCCACCTGCGAGTGTCAGGTCGGCACTACCGCCGATGTTCAGGTTACCGGCAAGGTTTACCGCATTGGCCAAGCTGACCGCCGCATTGGCATCCAACGTGGTGCCCGCCGCGGCATTCAACGCACCGTTGCCCAGCGCGCCCGCAGCGCCGACCACCAGCGTGCCGGCATTCAGCGCGGTGTTGCCCAAATAACTGTTTGCGTGGTTGAGGACCAGGTCGGCCGCGCCACTCTTGACCAAGCCACCGATGCCGGCGATGGCACCGCCCAAGGTCAAGGTGTTGGTGCCCGCAATCGTCAGGTTGCCGCCCAGGTTGATGGTATTGGAAAGGCTTGCCGCCGTACTGGCATCCAGCGTGGTGCCCGCCGATGCGTTTAACGCCCCGGTGCCCAGCGCCGTGTTGGAGCCGACAATCAGCGTGCCGGCGTTAAGCGCGGTGGCGCCGCTGTAGGTGTTGGCGCCACTGAGCGTGAGGCTCGAGGCACCGGTTTTGATCAAACCCGACGCACCACTGATGAGGCCGCCGAGGGTCAGCGCATTGGCGCCGCCTGCGGTCAGGTTGGCGTTGAGGGTGATCGCATTATTCACGGCGAGCGCCGCACTGCTGTTTAGGGTCGCTACGCCGCCCACGGTCAGGGCACCGGTGCCGAGCGCGGCGGCGTTGCCCACTGTGAGGGTGCCGGCGTTCAGGGTGGTGCCGCCCTGGAAGGTGTTGGCACCGCTGAGCACCACACTGGAGGTGCCGTTTTTGATCAAGGCGGCGGCGCCGTCAATCACCCCGTTCAGGCTCAGCGGGTTGGTGCCGGCCAATGTCAGGTTGGCCCCCAGGTTGATGGCATTGGCCAGGTTGATACCGGCACTGTTGTCCAGCGTCGACGCGCCGGTCACGCTCAGCGCGCCGGTGCCCAGGGCCAGATCGTTGCCGACATTCAAGGTGCCGCCGTTGAGCGTGGTGCCGGCAATAAAGCTGTTGGCGCCGCTGAGAATCAAGCTGGCCGCACCGCTCTTGGTCAACCCGCCTGCGCCGCCGATAGCGCCGGTCAAGCCAAGGTTACTGGTGCCGGCAATGTTCAGATTGCCGCTCAGGCTCAGCGCGTTGTTGAGGCTGATCGCAGTGCTGGCATCCAGTGTGGTGTTGTCGGCGGCGGTCAGCGTGCCGGCGCCCAATGCCGCGTTGTTACCCAGAATCAGCGAACCGGCATTCAGGCTGGTGTTGCCGGAGAAGGTGTTGGCACCGCTGAGGGTCAATGCGGCGACCCCGTTTTTGATCAGGCCGCCGGTGCCGGAAATGATGCCATTCAGGCCCAGCGCCTGAGTGCCGCCGAGCGTCAATGCGCCCGTCAGCGCGACGGCGTTGCCGAGGCTGACCGCAGTGCTCGCATCCAAAGATGTGCCCGCTGCGGTATTCAGCGCGCCTGTGCCCAGTGCGGTGTTGGAGCCCACCACCAGGCCACCGGCGTTGAGCGAGGTAATACCGCTGCGGGTGTTGTTGCCGGTTACGGTCAGCAGGCTTGCGCCGGTTTTGATCAAGCCACCGGCACCGGACATCACGCCGCTGAGGGTCAGCGGGTTGGTGCCGGTCAGGGTGAGGTTGCCGGTCAAAACCACGTTATTGTTCAACGCAGGCGCGCCGCTGGCGTCCAGGTTGGCGGCGGCGGCAACCGTCAGCGCGCCGCTGCCCAGGGCATTGCTGCTGCCCAGCACCAAGGTGCCGGCGCCCAGGCTGGTAGCGCCGGTATAGCCGCTGTTATTGCCGCTGAGGGTCAGGCTGCCGCTGCCGGTTTTGCTGATGCCCGCAGCGCCGGTGATTGCGCCCGCGAGGGTCAGGGCGCCGGTGCCGGTGGTGGTCATTGCACCGCCCAGGCTGATCGCGTTGTTCAGGCTGATCGTGCCGGGTGCCGACAGCGATGTCGCACCCGTGAAGTTAATCGTGCCGGTACTCAAGGCCTGGTTGTTGCCCAGTTGCAGCGTGCCGCCGTTGAGCGTGGTGTTGCCGAGGTAGGTGTTGGCGTTTGTCAGCAACAGTTGGCCGCTGCCCACTTTGGTCAAGCCGCCTGTGCCTGAAATCACCCCGGACAAGGTGGTGGCGTTGGTGCCTTGTACGGTGAGGCCGCCAGCGCCGACGGACAACAGGTTAGCGATGTTCAAGCCGGCGTTACTGGCCTGCAGAATACCGCCGTTGGAGGTCAGCACGCCGGAGCCGAACGTCGCATTGTTGTTGAACTGCGCAACCCCGCCGTTGAGCGTGGTGCTGCCGGAGACGACCGGGCCTTGCAGGGTCCAGGTGCCGCTGTTGAGGGTCAGGTTGTTGAAGTTGATATAGGTGGCGCTCGATACCGTGCCAGTACCGGTAGTGCCGCCGCCAACGCCGATCGGGTTCTGCAGGATCAGCGAGTTGGTGCCCCCGGCCCCGCCATCGACTGTGCCCGTAGGGCCAAAGGTCAAATTGATGCCAACCAGCCCGCCCAAGCCCACGCTGACTTGCACACCGTCACCGACGCTGACGCTGGAGCCGGTAATCGCGGTAAACGTGTTGGTACTGCTCGCGCCCATCGACACGCCGCCGGTGATTGCACCGGCGTTGGTAAAGGTGTTGCCCGCGGCGGAGGTTTCGAACGCGACCCGCCCGTTGATAACCCCGGTACTGCTGTTGGTCATGTTGACCTGGGAGCCGCCGTATATGCCCACCACTGGTGTGTCGGCCAGGGTAATGCCGCCCACCGATAAACCGGTGGAGGTAATCGTACCGTTGTTGGTGATGCTGGTGGTGCCGGCCGCCGCGTTATTCACCGCCAGTGCCAGGCCGTCGATGCTCGTCAGGTTGAGCCCGAGCAACATGCCGGTGCCGCGCATGATCCCGCTGGCATTGTTGAGGACGCTGACCGTGCTGGTGGCGCCCGTACCGATAAAGGCCCCGCCGCTCAATACCGACACCAGGCCCAACAGGGCCGGGTCAAGGGTGCCGGAGTTGTTCAAGCTGATGTTTACGCCGGTGAGGTCCATCACATGGCCGCCCAGCGTCGCGTTCATCTGCGCGCCGGAGTTGACGTTGACGGTCAAGCCGTTGGTGGCACTGCTGAAGTTATTCAGAAACAGCGGCAGGGTCGGCACGCCCGTACAGGTCACGGTAGACCCGGCCGTGGAACACGTGGCCAATGCCTCGGGACTTGCCAGGCCCATCATCAACCCCACAATCCCCATGCGAATCGCCATATTCAGCGGGGCAATACGCGACACACCGGCAGCAGCAAGTCTTCTTTCCACGTGACACTCCTTCGTGGTTCAAGCCTTTCATCCATGAATGCGCAGCAGCCCAGCACTAGTGACCCACACGCATCGAATTCGAAATACCTGACCGTGGCGACAACTGATCTAGTTTGTCGAAACGGTAGTAGACCTACAGAAAAGTCATTGAATTAAATGGTATTAATACTTTCGTAAACACCGCGTAAGAATGGGATTACAGCCAACATTCATTGACTGTCGCGACATAAATACAAGTTTCAAAATGTAAAAAGGCGCTCTAATAGCGCCCTGTCGATTCGCTTTAAAGATCCTGGAGTTCGCAATGCCCCATGAAGGCAACCTGTTACAAGCAGCCGTGGTGTTCCTGCTCGCCGCCGTGCTCACCGTGCCGTTGGCCAAGCGTTTGCAACTGGGCGCAGTGCTGGGCTATCTGTTCGCCGGCGTGATCATCGGCCCGTCGGTGCTGGGCCTGATCGGCAACCCGCAAAGCGTGGCGCAGTTCTCTGAACTGGGCGTGGTGTTGCTGTTGTTCATCATCGGCCTGGAGCTGTCGCCGAAACGTTTATGGGTGATGCGCAAGGCGGTGTTCGGCGTCGGTTTGGCCCAGGTGTTGCTGACGGGTCTGGTGATGGGCGTGGTCGCGCTGTGGCTGTTTGGCCAAGCGTGGAACAGCGCAATTGTGCTGGGTCTGGGCCTGGCGCTGTCCTCCACCGCGTTCGGCCTGCAAAGCCTGGCCGAGCGCAAGGAGTTGAACCAGCCCCACGGGCGCCTGGCGTTTGCGATTCTGCTGTTCCAGGACATCGCCGCGATCCCGCTGATCGCCATGGTGCCGTTGCTGGCCGGCAGTGATCACCCGACCACCGAAGCCCAGGGCCTGCAGCACGTGCTGCAAATCCTCGGCAGCATCGCCGTGGTGATCATCGGCGGGCGCTACCTGTTGCGCCCGGTGTTTCGCATCGTCGCCAAGACCGGCCTGCGCGAAGTGTCCACCGCCACCGCGCTGCTGGTGGTGATCGGCACCGCCTGGCTGATGGAACTGGTGGGCGTGTCGATGGCCCTGGGCGCGTTCCTCGCCGGGCTGCTGCTGGCCGATTCGGAATACCGCCACGAGCTTGAATCGCAGATCGAGCCGTTCAAGGGCCTGCTGCTCGGGCTGTTTTTTATCAGCGTGGGCATGGGCGCCAACCTCAGCCTGCTGCTCAGCTCGCCGCTGGTGGTGATTGGCCTGACCTTGTTGCTGATCGGCTTGAAGCTGCCGCTGCTGTACGCAGTGGGCCGGCTGGTCGGAGACCTCAATCGCGAAAGCGCGCTGCGCCTGGGTGTGGTGTTGGCCGCCGGCGGTGAGTTCGCCTTCGTGGTGTTCAAGATCGGTCGCGATCAGGGTTTGTTCGAGCCGCATCTCTACGATGTGCTGGTGCTGACCATCACCCTGTCCATGGCCGTGACGCCGCTGCTGCTGTTGGTGTGCCCGAAGCTGTTCAAGCCCAAGGTCAAACCGGTGGAAGTGCCGGAGGAGTACCGCGCCATCGAGAGCGATGCGCCGCGCGTGGTGATTGCCGGCATGGGCCGTATGGGCCAGATCGTGGCGCGGATCCTGCGCGCGCAAAACATCTCGTTCATCGCCCTCGACACGTCAGTGGAAACCATCGAACTGACCCGCAGTTTCGGTGGCATGCCGGTGTTCTACGGCGACCCGCAGCGCCCGGAAATCCTGCACGCAGCCAAAGTCGATCAAGCCGAGTTCTTCGTGATCGCCATGGACGACCCGGAGATCAACATCAAGACTGCCGAGCTGGTGCGCAACCTCTACCCGCACATGAAAATCATCGCCCGCGCGCGTAATCGCCAGCACGTCCACCGCCTGGTGGACCTCGACGCTTCACCGGTGCGCGAGACGTTTTACTCCAGCCTGGAAATGAGCCGCCGCACCTTGGTCGGCCTCGGATTGAGCCAGGCCCAGGCCGATGCGCGCATCAACCGTTTCAAAAACCATGACCTGCAAGTACTCGCCGCGCAGCACGCGGTGTACGACGACGCCGCCAAGGTCATGCAAACCGCCCAGGAAGCCCGTACCGAACTGGCGCGGCTGTTTGAGATGGATCGGCTTGAAGAAGAGTCCGACAAACTGTGAGAGCACGGATGAACGATCTTGCGAAATTTCTGACAGAATACGCCGCAACTTCGTTCATCCCTGGAGCGCTTCATGGCCACTTTCACCAAGACCGCCGTCCTGCTGGCCCTCGCGCTCACCGCCGGTAGCGTGTTCGCAGCAAGCAAGCCGAGCAGCACACAGACCATCTCGACCCTGGGCGGCAAGTTCACCTTCAGCTTGCCCAAGGCCTACATCGCCGACACGCTGCCCACCGGCAAGGTTGAAGATGGCACCGCCGATACCCAAGGCACGCTGTACGCCAACTCGACCACCAAGAGTGTGGTGATCGTCGCCGAAACCGTGCGCAACGATGGCGCTACGATCAAAGACAATGACCCGCAATTCCTCGATGGCGCCGTGGCGGATTTCGTCAAGGACCAGAGCGCCGCCCTGCCCGACTTCAAGAAGCTCAACGAGAAAAAACTGACCTACAAGGGCCTGGGCCTGCGCCAAGTCGACAGCACCGCCACCCAGGGCGGCGGCAAGACCTTGAACTCGACCTTCCTCGGCGGCTCGGGCAACCACTTGCTGGTGATCCAGGCCATTTCGCGGGCGGATGATGTGAAGGGCCATGCTGAGCTGGTGAAGCAGATTACTGGCGGCAAGTAGCTCAATCGCCCAAGCAACACAAAACCAATGTGGGAGCGGGCTTGCTCGCGAAAGCGGTGGATCAGTCGACTAATTCAGTGACTGACACACTGCATTCGCGAGCAAGCCCGCTCCCACATTTTTTAACCGAGTTTAGCGCAGGCTTTTCTCCAGCCAAGCCTTCAGGTCCTGCACCTCTGCCTCACTCACGGTATGCGGCATGCCCGGATAACCATGAAACTCCGGCTTCAACCCCAACCCCACCAACACCTCATTCGCCCGTGTCGCCGAGTTGTACGGCAGCGCCTGGTCCAACGTACCGTGGCCGATAAAAATCGCCAGCTTGCCCAGTGATTCGCTCGGCTTGAGCTCAGCCTTGAGCACCGGCAACACACTGCCGCTCAACGCCGCGATGCCGCGCACCAACTCAGGCTGTCGCAAGCCCACCTCGTAAGACATGATCGCGCCCTGGCTGAACCCCACCAGGAACACCCGATCGCTTTGCGTGTGGTATTTGGCCGTGGCTTGGCCGACAAACTCTTCAATCAGCTTGGCGCTGCGTTGCAGGTCGGTGGTCTCGCCATTGTAATCGCCGTCGCCCGGCGTCTTGGTAAACCAGCGATAGCCGTGCGGGTCCACCGGCATCGGCGCGCGTGCCGACAGGTAAGTCCAGGTCGACGGCAGCGCGTCCTTGATGCCAAACAGGTCTTCCTCGTTGCTGCCAAAACCGTGCAGGAAAATCACCAACGGCTGATTACGCGCATCGCCCTGGGTCTGTTCCAGGTACGACAGCGGCAAGTCCGTGTGCAAGATGGGATCGGCGTGGGCGGCACCGGCCACCAGGGTCAGTGCCAGGGCAAACAGTTTGAGCATGGGGAAGTTACCTCAGGGTTTGCGCAACAGATAAGTGTCCATGATCCAACCATTTTCCAGGCGCGCCGCCTTGCGCACCCGTTCGATTTCTTCAGCCACTTCACTGACTTTGCCGCTGATGAGGATTTCGTCCGGCGTGCCCAGGTAGGCGCCCCAGTAGATATCCAGGTCCTTATCGGCCACGGTGCGGTAGGAATCTTCGGCGTCGAGCATTACCACCAAGGTGTCGGCATCACTCGCCTGCCCTGCCGCCAAACGGCGCCCGGTGGTGATCTCGATGGAACGGCCGATGCGGTTCAGCGGCACTTTGTGCTGGGCTGCCAGGGCCTGCACGCTGGTGATACCGGGGATGACTTCGAACTCGAATTCGCTGCGGCCACTGGCGAGGATCGCCTGCAGGATACGGATGGTGCTGTCGTACAGCGCGGGGTCGCCCCAGGCCAGGAAAGCGCCGACTTCACCGTCAGCCATTTCCTCGTTGATCATGCGCTCGAAGGTCTGCTGCTTGTCGCGGTTGAGGTCTTGCACGGCGGTGGTGTAGTCGATATCGCCGCGCACACGCTCGGGGCAATCGGCCTCGACGAAGCGGTAGCCGGGCTCGGTGATGTAGGTCTCGCAGATCTCGCGGCGCAGGTCGATCAGCTTGTCTTTGCTCTGGCCCTTGTCCATCAGGAAAAACACGTCGGTGCGGTTCAGCGCTTTCACGGCCTGCATCGTGATGTAGTCAGGGTTGCCGGCGCCAATGCCGATGATCAGGATGCGTTTCATGGGGTGCTCTCATTGCGGGGCGTGAATTTTGCCATGTTCAGGCGCTCAGGCGTGAGTTTCCAGGCGCAGGCGCCAAACGTTGTTGAAGCGCAGTTCAGTGGCGGACAGCGGCTCGACGTCGATCCGGTAGAACATTGACATCGGGAACTGCAACACGTACAGCATCGCGGCGCGAATCACAAAGGGGTGGGTGATTGCCACTACGTGGCCCGGTTGGGTTTCCAGGGTTTTCATCCACTGCCCGACGCGTGCGCAAAGCTGCTCCACCGACTCGCCGCCGTGGGGCGCACGGGTGCTGTCGGTCATCCAGGCGGTTAATTGGTCAGCGTCGAGCTGGCTGATAGCCTGGCCTTTCCAGTGGCCGAAATCAGCGTCGCGCAGGGCTTGCTCGATCTGCGCGTTATCGCCAAAAAGCCCCGCTGTTTGCCGGGTTCTGGCCTCGGGCGCGCACACCAGGCGCGGGTTTTTCTTGAAGCGCCCGGCGTGGGATAACGCCGCGCTCTGCCAATCCATCGCGACGGATTCATCATCGGGAAACCGCCCCTGTTTTTGCAGCGGCGTGGCGGCGTGGCAAATCAGGGTCAAACGGGTGGCCTGCATCACAATTCACTCTGTTTCGACGCGCAGCCAGCGTAGACTGCTGAAGCTATTTCAACATGTTACAACGAACATGAATGAGAAAGCCGGTTCAATGCTTCGGCCTGTCTACCGGCTCGGTTCAACTCCTGAGTCAAATGCCGGGGCGGGCCAGGTAAAACACCTGATAGCCCGTCCCGGGATGCTCCGCGTTCAACGCCTGGCCCGATAGGGTGATCCGAATCAGGCGCCACGCCTGCACATCCAGCGCCAAAAATACTGCGAAGGTATCAGGGCTGTCAGCCAACTGCTGATTGCGCCGTTTGCCCTCGGCCAATACCGCGGCGCGATCCACGCCAGGCTCCAGCGCCCACTCTTCTCGATACAGACTCAATGCGTTCTGCGCTGGCCCGCGCTGCACGTCCAGCGGCAGCCAGCTCTCGATATGCGGGCGGCCGAAGCTGTCGAGCACCTTCTGAAAACGCTCGCCGAGCAAAAAGTCGGCGGCCTGCAACGGGTCGGCCCACAGGTACACCGACGCGTACACATTGCCCGGCGCCTGCCCACGCTCCTGGGCAATAAACGCCTTGAACAGCAACCCTTCTGCGTGATCCCACAACGGCCCCAACTGCGCGGCGCGGCGGCGAATCACGCCCATGTCGTAGTCGGCCGGCAGGCGGTGTGAATACTGTTTGGCAAACATGGCAATGCTCCTGTGCAAGATGAGGTTAGAGCTTGCGCAGTGGCGATGATTTCAACAAGATATGAGCGGATATAGGTGCGATAAGGATTTGATATGACTGACGCGCTCAAACCCCTGGATATCGACACCGTACAGGCCTTCGTGCTGGTCGCCGATTTCGCCAGTTTCACCCGCGCCGCCGAAGCCCTCGACACCTCCCAGGCCGCCATCAGCCTCAAGCTCAAGCGCCTGGAGGAACGCCTCGGTTATCGCCTGCTTGAACGCACCCCACGGCATGTGCGGCTGTCGCCCCAGGGCGAGCAGTTTATCGTCGCTGCCCGCGCCCTGCTCAACGCCCATGAGCGCGCACTCGGTGACATGGGCACCCACGCACCACGGCGCCTGGTGATTGGCATCAGCGACCACGTGGCCGGCCCGGACTTGCCCACCTGGCTCAGCCGCCTCGCGGCCTACGACCCGCTGGTGATTCTTGAAGTGCGCATCGCCTCGTCCCGCGACCTGATGGCTGCGTTCGACCGCATCGAGCTGGACGCCGTGATCGTGCGCAACGAAGGCGACCGCCAGGACGGCGATGTGTTGGCGGTGGAACGGTTTGGCTGGTTCGCTGCGCCGACCTGGCAACACAGCCCCGGCACACCGTTGCGCATGGCAACCATGGCAGCGCCGTGTGGCGTTCGGCATCTGGCGGTGAGGGCTTTGGACGCGGCGCGTATCGACTGGACCGAAGTGTTTGTCGGCGGTGGCGTGATGGCGGTGGGAGCAGCCGTGAGCGCCGGATTGGGCGTGGCCGCCCTCGCCCATCGCGTGGCCCCGGCCGGGGCGGTGGACGTGAGCGAGCAATACGGTTTGCCCGCCTTACCGGTCAGTGAAGTGGTGCTGCACAGCCGGATCAGCGACGCGCGGTCCCGCGAAACATTGCGCGCCTTGAGCGCAACGTTTCGCGGTGCGCTGCAGCGCTGACTCAGGCGACAGGTGCTTCCTCGCCGACAGCCGCCGCTCGCGTTTGCAACTGCGCGGCCTGCTGGCTGTAGTCACGCAGGTAGACGATGAACTCCTGCAACAGGCGATCCCACAATTCCAGTTGGCTGCGCAGGTGCAGGGTGCCGACACCGGCCACCACCACGTCCATTTCCATCAACAAAAACTCGCCCTGCAGCGACAACCGCGCAAAGCGTCGCGACGCGTTCCACACCTGGGCCAGGCCTTCAGGCAGTTCACCTTGCACGCGCAGGGCGCAGCTGTAGGTGAAGTCCACGTAACTGCCCTGCTCCGCCGCCGCGTTGCCGAAGCGCACGGCAAAGCCGATGCCCTGGCTGGCACTGAGCAATTGCACGACGCCGTTCTGTTCGGTCTGGTTGACACGGTAGCCGGCCTCTTGCAGCAATTCGGTGAGGCTCTTGGGGGTAACGCTGTTGATCAGTTCACTCATGGTCAGTCTTCCTTGTTGATCAATGAAATGCGCCTGCAACAGCGTAGTCGGATTTTCCGCCTGCGTAATCGATCAGGCGGCTGGCGCCAAACCGGCCCCCAGCGGCGGCGTCACCGGGTTGCCACTGGCAACAAAATCTTCCTTGCGCAGCACCACCAGGGCAATCAACGACACCACGCCGGTGGCCACGTAGAAGTACCACGGCGAGGTGATGTCGCCGGTCACCTTGATCAGCCACGTGGAGATCAACGGCGCGCTGCCGCCAAACACCGCAACCGGCACGTTGTACGCCACGGCAATCCCGGTGGAACGGATGCGCGTCGGCAGCAGTTCACTCATCAGCGCGTAAGTGGACGAGGCATACAGCCCGAACAGAATCGCCACCGCCATCAATGGCGCAAAGAACGTCGCAGGCGTGGCGGTCGGCGCCGACTTGAACAGCCAGAACATCGCCAAGGTAGCCAAGGTGCCGATCACCATCAGGAACGGTTTGCGCCCGTATTTATCCGTGAACGCGCCGCCGAACGGCATCACGAAGGCCGCCGAAAAACTCGCGACAAACACGTAGAGCAAGGTGGTGCCGCTGTCGAACTTGAGGATCTTGGCCATGTAGGTCGAGGCGAAGGTCAGCACCAGGTAAAAGATCGAGCTGTGCAAGGTGATGATAAAAAACACCAGGGCAATTGCGCGCTTCCACTGCCAGACTTCGCGCAGCGGCGCGCGGGAGGTTTGGCCGGCGCGTTGCAGGGCGAGAAACTCCGGGCTGTCTTCGAGCTTGAGGCGGATGTACATGGAGATAAAACCCAGCGGTGCGGCGATCAGGAACGGCACGCGCCAGGCCCATTCCTGCATCAGGTCGGCGCCCAGGATCCAGGTCATGCCATTGGCCACGGCGCCGCCAAGCAGCAGACCGAGCACGGCGGTGACCATCAACCAGCACGTGGCAAAACCGCGTCGGCCGGGGCCGGCGTATTCGGAGATAAAACTGGTCACCGTGCCGATCTCGCCACCGGCCGAAAAGCCCTGCACGCAGCGCACCAGGATCAGCAGGATCGGCGCGGCGATGCCGAGGGTGGCGTAAGTCGGCAGCAGGCCCAGCAACACCGTGGAGCCGGTCATCATCACCAGCGCCATGATCAGGGTTTTGCGCCGGCCGATCTTGTCCGCCAGCGGGCCGAAGAACAGCCCGCCCAGTGGCCGGATAAAGAAGCTCAGGGCAAACGCGGCGAAGCTCGCCAGCAGGCTGGTGGTGGGGTCATCGGAGACGAAAAAAGCCTGGCCGATGTACACGGCGAGAAAGCCGTAGACGCCGTAGTCGTACCACTCGATCAGGTGGCCGGAAGTGGCACCGAGAAACGCACGGCGCCGCTTGCGAACCGTGTCTTGCGCGTGATTGCCCATCGAAGGGACTCCTTGTCTGATGATCTGTCCATGAAAAACGGGTCTAGGGAAGCGCGGCGATACTCGCTGCTTTCAGCCACTGCCGCAAGTCGGTCTTGAGGATTTTGCCGTAACTGTTCTTCGGCAGCTCGCCTGGAAACAGGTACTTTTTCGGTTTTTTGAACGAAGCCATGCGCTGTACAAACCACGCCGTCAGCTCGGCTTCATCGAGGGGCCGCCCGCTGCGCGTCACCACAAACGCCACCACCGATTCGCCCCATTGCGCATCCGGCTCGCCCACCACACACACCTCGAACACCTCGGGATGCTGCGCCAGGACTTCCTCGACTTCACGCGGGTACACGTTGCTGCCGCCGGTGATGATCACGTCCTTGGAACGGTCCGTCAGCGTCAGGTAGCCGGCCGGGTCGAGAAAACCGATGTCGCCGGTCAGCAACCAGCCCTCCACCAACGTCTGGCGCGTGGCCTCGGGGTTGCGCCAATAGCCTTGCATCACCGTGGCGCCGCGCACGGCAATTTCGCCGCGCTCACCGGTGGGCACCGGTTGGTGCCGGGCGTCGAGAATGCGGATTTCCACACAGGCTTGCGCGTGCCCGACCGAGGCGGCCAGGGTGGCCCAGTCGGCGCGTTGGCGGTCGGCGATCAGCGCGCGGGGCAATACGCTGATGGTCATCGGGCTTTCGCCCTGGCCGTAGATCTGCACCAGCCGCGGGCCGAAGGTGTCGACGGCCTCACACAGATCCGCCAGGTACATTGGGCCACCGCCGTAGACAATGGTCTTGATGCCTTCGCCTGCATAGCCCTGAACGCGCGCCTGTTCAACCATGCGTTTGACCATGGTCGGCGCGGCAAACAGTGAAACATCGCCCAATTCGGCGGCCAGGCCGAACAGCTCGGCGGCGTCAAAACCCTGGGACGCCGGCACCACATGGCGTGCGCCGCAGCGTACATGAATGAAGTTGTAGAGCCCGGCGCCATGGGACATGGGCGCGGCGTACAGCACCGCGTCATCGCTGCTGACCGAATCGACGTCCGTGGTGTAACACAGCGACATCGCGACCAAATTGCCGTGGGACAGCATCACGCCTTTGGAGCGCCCGGTGGTGCCGGAGGTGTAGAACAGCCACGCGAGGTCCTGGTCCAGGCGCGGCACCGGCTGCTCCAGGGTCGGCCAACCACGGGTTGGCGGCCGTGTGTGGCCGTCCAGTTCCTTGCAGCGTTGCGGCAAGTCCCGCGATGCCGAGAACACCCGGCCGCCATCGGTAAAGATCAAACGCGCCTCGGCATTATTCGCGATCCACGCGGCTTCGGCCGGGTGCAATTTGGCGTTGATCGGCACCACTACGCCGCCCATCCACCAGATGGCGTAGAGCAATTCGAGGTAATCACAGCTGTTCTTCATCAGCACGGCGACCGCATCACCCGCCACCAACCCATGCTGGTCGACCAGGTGTGCGGCGCGTTGGCGAACATGCGCGGCAAAGGTGGCGTAATCGGCCACCTGCCGCGTGCCTTCGAACAACGCCGGGCGTTGCGGGTGGCGACGCTGGGTGTCGTGCAACCAGTTGGCAATGTTCATGGTTCAGTACCGGCGCGCGTGCAGGACCGAGGCGTAGTTGGCGACGGCCATGCCGCCCATGTTGAACACCAGGCCGAACTCCGGGTTGGGCGCCGCCAGGCCGATCGGTTCACCGGTCAACTGCCGGAACGCCAGGGCATGCATTGACACGCCAGTGGCGCCCACCGGATGCCCCTTGGCCTTGAGCCCGCCGGACAAGTTCACCGGCAAGCGCCCGCCCGCGCGCACCACGCCGCTGTCGAGCACGCGATGGCCCTCGCCTTTGGGCGCCAGGCCCATGGCTTCGTAGATCAGCAGTTCGGCGATGGTGAAGCAGTCGTGCACCTCGGCGAAACTCAGGTCGGCCAGGGTGATATTCGCCCCGCGCAGGGCGGCGTGGATCGCCCGTTGCGGGCCTTCAAAAGCAAGGATGTCGCGCTGGGCAATCGGCAGGAAGTCGTTGACCTGGGTCATCGCGCGAATCTGCACGTCACGGCGAAACGCCCGCGCGCGCTTGGGCGAAGCCAGGATGATCGCGGCGGCGCCGTCGCTGATCAGCGAGCAGTCGGTCAGGCGCAGGGATTCGGCCACAAACGGGTTGCTCTTGGACACATTGTTGCAGTGCTCGAAATCCATCACCCGGTGCATCTGCGCCAACGGATTGGCCATGGCATTGGAGTGGTTCTTGGTGGCGATGGCCGCCATCGAGCCCAGCGGGCAGTGGTAGCGCTCGGTGTATTGGCGCGCCGCGCGGCCGAACAACTGCGGGAAACTCAAGCCGGCTTCGGCCGGGTCATTCTGATAACCAGCGCCGGCCAACGCCTGGGTAACCTCGGCGGTAGACGTGTGGGTCATTTTCTCGGCGCCCACCACCAGCACCAGCTCGGCGCTGCCGGACAGGATCGCATTGACCCCGGCCTGAATCGCCGCCGAGCCGGACGCGCAGGCGTTTTCACAGCGCGTGGCCGGCTTGAAGCGCAAACCGGGGTCGGCCTGCAGCAGCAATGACGCCGCAAACCCGTCGGGCACCAGCCCCGCGTTGAAATGGCCGAGGAACAACGCATCGATTTCTGACGCATCAATGGCCGCGTCCGTCAGGGCTTCGCGGGTGACCTGCACGATCAGGTCCTCAAGGGTGGTGCCTTCCAGGCGACCAAAACGCGAATGACCGGCGGCAACAATGGAGACGCAATCAGCTGGCATAATCAATTTTCTTCTGTTTTTGATGCGGACATTTACCTACAATGACGCACCGCTGGGCGCTCGCCAATTCGTGTAACTACTTACACGGATAAGTAGCCCCACGTGAGAAAAGCAACGAGGCAGGATGCCCAATGAACGCGTTTACACAGCCATTCCCCGACATCGAACGCCTGGCGTTCCAGCTCTCCCCCGCCCCGCAACTGGTCACGCGCAACCGCGTGATGGTCGATTGCAACGAGGCCTTCCTGCAGTTGTTCGGCTATTCGCGCGACGAATTGGTCAACCAGCTGACCCTGCTGATCTACCCGTCCCAGGCCGACTATCACGCCATCGGCAAGCGTAGCCACGACTGGCTGCTGGAGAGCGAAAACGGCTTCTATTCCGACGAACGCTTCATGCAGCACAAAAACGGCGAAGTGTTCTGGGCCAAGTCCCACGGCTACACCCTCACGCCCAAAGACCCGTTCAAGCTGATGATCTGGCACTTCGAGCGCCTGGACCGCACCCACCAAGGCACCGGCGACCTGACGCCACGGGAGCGCGAAGTGGCGATGCACATCGTCAACGGCCTCAAGTCCAAGGAAATCGCGCAACGCCTGGGCATCTCGCACCGCACGGTGGAAGTGCACAGGGCACGACTGATGAAGAAACTCGAGGTCAAAAACATTGTGGAGCTGGTGTCGAAGATGATTTTCGTCGGCGGACGCGCCTGGTTGTAGCTCGGTTTTTAACGGGCGTTGACGGAATTTTCATATTCGGCTGTCTATGCTGCGCACCTTCGTTGGGGAGTAACCGGCTTCTGACCCGCTCAGAAGCGTTCGTATCAACATATTCGGCAACCTGCCGTGGTACGAACACCGTTGAGGTTGGTGAGACCAGCGACACATCCATGCCTAAAGTCGGGCGTGTGGTTGTGTCGTTGACTCATACAGCCCGACTGGAAGCCTTACCGTGAACCCCATTTCCCTTATCTTTCTCGCCCTTGCCATGTCCACGGACGCCTTTGCGGCGGCCATCGGCAAAGGCTCCAGCCTGCACAAACCACGCCTGATCGAAGCCCTGCGCGCGGGCCTGATCTTTGGCGTGATCGAAGCCATTACGCCGATGATCGGCTGGGCCATCGGCCATGCGGCCACCCGCTGGGTGGAAGATTGGGATCACTGGATCGCCTTTACCCTGCTGGTCGCGCTGGGTCTGCACATGATCTACAACGGGTTAAAGGCCGACGATGACGAGGTTGAAAAACCGACGCAGCATTCGTTCATGATCCTGGCGGTCACCGCCTTTGCCACCAGCATCGATGCGTTGGCGGTCGGCGTGGGCCTGGCATTTGTGGATGTGAACATCCTGGTGGCGTCGGCGGCGATTGGCCTGGCGACCATGACCATGGTGACCATCGGCATGATGCTCGGTCGCGTACTGGGGACGGTGGTGGGCAAGCGTGCCGAGATGGTCGGCGGCGTGGTGTTGATGCTGGTGGGTGCGACGATTCTTTACGAGCACCTTTCGGCCTAAAGTACACACATAGCAAATGTGGGAGCGGGCTTGCTCGCGAAAGCGGAGTGTCATTCAACAGACTCATTGACTGATCCACCGCTTTCGCGAGCAAGCCCGCTCCCACATGAGGTCTACAGCGCTTTAAGCCGCGTGGCTTTCCTTCTTCAAACTCTCCATATCAATCACGAAGCGATACTTCACATCGCCCTTGAGCATCCGCTCATACGCTTCGTTGATGCCCTGGATATCGATCATCTCAATGTCCGAGACAATCTTGTGCTTGGCGCAGAAGTCCAGCATCTCTTGGGTTTCCTGGATACCGCCGATCAACGAACCGGCAAGGCTGCGGCGTTTGAAGATCAGGTTGAACACCGTTGGCGACGGGTGCGGGCTGTCGGGGGCGCCGACCAGGGTCATGGTGCCGTCGCGCTTGAGCAGGTTGAGGAAGGCATCCAAATCGTGCGGCGCGGCCACCGTGTTGAGGATGAAGTCCAGGCTGTTGGCGACCTTGGCCATTTCGTCCGGGTTCTTCGACACCACCACTTGGTCGGCGCCCAGGCGCAGGCCGTCTTCGCGTTTGTTCGGCGAGGTGGTGAACAGCGTCACATGCGCGCCCATCGCATGGGCGATCTTCACCGCCATATGCCCGAGCCCGCCAAGGCCAACCACGCCAACCTTTTTACCCGGGCCGACCTTCCAGTGATGCAGCGGCGAATAGGTGGTAATCCCGGCGCACAGCAGCGGCGCCACGGCCGCCAGGTTCGCATCATCGTGGGAGATGCGCAGCACGAACTTCTCCTTGACCACGATGTTGTCCGAATAGCCGCCAAAGGTATTTTCGCCACCGAAC
Source organism: Pseudomonas sp. D2002 (assembly GCF_013385735.1). Classification (NCBI taxonomy): domain Bacteria; kingdom Pseudomonadati; phylum Pseudomonadota; class Gammaproteobacteria; order Pseudomonadales; family Pseudomonadaceae; genus Pseudomonas; species Pseudomonas sp. D2002. Next base: position 238,303 of record NZ_JACAPL010000011.1, read on the forward strand.
ACCGGGCCGTTGTAGGTACCGGTAAAGCCGTTCTCGCAGTATTGCTCCTCGCCCTCGGCGCAGGAGGCGCAGTGCTGGCAGCTGTCGACCATACAACCGACGCCGGCCAGGTCACCGACTTTGAATTTACTCACATTGGCACCGACCGCCGTGACACGGCCGACGATTTCATGGCCCGGCACCGACGGGTACAAGGTGTTGTGCCACTCGTTACGCACAGTGTGCAGGTCGGAGTGGCACACGCCGCAATACAGAATGTCGATCTGCACGTCGTCCGCCCCCGGCGCACGGCGCTCGAAGGTGTAAGGCTTGAGCGCATCCTTGGAATCCCGAGCGGCGTAGCTGTAAGTCTTGGCCATTTGGTTCACCTGTTGAACTGACGGTAGAGGTCAGTGGACCAATATAGACACTGAACCGTTCAACCGAGCACATCCGTACAAGCCCTTCGTCGGGTTTGACGCAATAGTGAGGCTGAGCGTTTTGCCCCCTGAACCCAAGGAGTTTTCGATGAGCACATTTGTTGCCAAAGACGGTACCCAGATCTACTTCAAGGACTGGGGCAGCGGCAAGCCCGTGCTGTTCAGCCACGGCTGGCCGCTGGATGCCGACATGTGGGAATACCAGATGGAATACCTGAGCAGCCGTGGCTTTCGCACCATCGCCTTCGACCGCCGTGGTTTCGGCCGCTCGGACCAACCGTGGACCGGTAACGACTACGACACCTTCGCCGATGACATCGCCCAACTGATCGAACACCTGGACCTCAAGGACGTGACCCTGGTGGGCTTCTCCATGGGCGGCGGCGACGTGGCGCGCTACATCGCCCGCCATGGCACGTCCCGCGTCGCCGGCCTGGTGCTGCTGGGCGCGGTCACGCCGATCTTCGGCCAGAAACCCGACTACCCGCAGGGCGTGCCGGCCGACACATTCGACGGCATCAAGGCCGGGCTGCTGAAGGACCGCGCGCAATTTATCAGCGACTTCAACACGCCGTTCTATGGCATCAATAAAGGCCAGAAAGTCTCGGAAGGCGTGCTGACCCAAACCCTGCAAATCGCCCTGCTCGCCTCACTCAAGTCGACCGTGGACTGTGTCACCGTGTTCTCCGAGACCGACTTCCGTCCGGACATGGCCAAGATCGACGTGCCGACCCTGGTGATCCACGGTGACGGCGACCAGATCGTGCCATTCGAGACCACCGGCAAAGTCGCGGCCGAGATGATCAAGGGCGCGCAACTGAAGGTCTACAAGGATGCGCCGCACGGTTTTGCGGCCACCCATGCCCAGCAGCTGAACGAAGATTTGCTGGCGTTCCTGAACCGCTGAAACGACTGATTCACCCGCTCCTTGTTTGGCCGGGCTTGCCCGGCTTTTTTTCGACTACTGCCAACCCTCGGTATGATGCTGCTGAACCGGCGACTGCCCGACGCGGTCCCAACTCATACGCTCATCGCTGCAGGTAAACGCAAATGTCGCTCCCAAAAGAAATGACCCTGATCGAAATCACCGCCCCCGGCGGCCCTGAAGTGCTGCAACCGCGCCGGGCTGACGTGCCGGTGGCGGGGCCGGGTGAAATCCTGATTCGCGTACACGCCGCCGGGGTCAACCGCCCGGATGCGTTGCAACGTGCCGGCAAGTACCCGATGAAACCGGGCATGAGCCCGATTCCCGGTTTGGAAGTGGCCGGTGAAGTGGTCGCATTGGGCGAAGGTGTCAGCGAGTACGCCATTGGCGATAAGGTTTGCGCCCTGACCAACGGCGGCGGTTATGCCCAGTTTTGCGCGGTGCCGGCCAGCCAGGCGTTGCCCATTCCGGAAGGCATGGACTGGATTCAAGCCGCTGCCGTGCCGGAAACCTTCTTCACCGTCTGGGCCAACCTGTTCGGCCTGGGCGACGCCCACACCGGCCAGCGCGTGCTGATCCACGGCGGCACCAGCGGCATCGGCACCACCGCACTGATGCTGTGCCGCGAGTACGGTATCCAGGCGTTCGCCACCGCCGGCAGCGCCGACAAATGTGCGGCGATTGCCAAGCTCGGCGCCGAGCCGATCAACTACCGCGAGCAGGATTTTGCCGAGGTCATCGCGCAAAAAACCGACGGCAACGGCGTGGATGTGATCCTCGACATCATGGGTGCCTCCTACCTCAACAACAACCTCAAGGCCCTGGCCATGGACGGGCACCTGGTGATGCTCGGGTTCCTCGGCGGTGGCAAGGCCAACGACGTCGACCTGCTGACCATCCTCGGCAAACGCGCGGTCATCACCGGCTCGCTGCTGCGCGCCCGCACCAAGGACGAAAAGGCCGCCATCGCCGAACAACTGCGCGAGTACGTGTGGCCGGTGCTGTCAGCCGGGCGCTGCCTGCCGATGATCGACAAAGTGTATGAATACACCGACGCCGCCCAGGCCCATGCGCGGATGGAAGGCGGCGACCATATCGGCAAGATTGTGTTGCGGGTGGAGTGAATACTAGCGCCCCCTTGTGGCGAGGGAGCTTGCTCCCGCTGGGGTGCGCAGCCCCCCTAAAACCAGCGACCGAGATCAGCCAGGCAAATCACTGGTGCAGGGTTTGGGAGGGCTTCGCCCTCCAGCGGGAGCAAGCTCCCTCGCCACAGGGATCAAGCAAACCAGGCTATCCGGCGTACACCGGGTAATCGGTATAGCCCTGCTCCGAACCACCGTACATGCCTTCAGCCCGCAGCGGGTTCAGCGGCCAGCCGTTGAACAGGCGCTGCGGCAAGTCCGGGTTGGCAATGAACGGGCGACCGAAGGCAATCAAGTCCGCCAGCCCCGCCTCCAGCAGTTTTTCACCGCGCTCAGCGGTGTAGCGGCCGGCGTAGATGATCCGCCCGCTGAAGGTGCTGCGCACGGCCTGGCGGAAGGTCTCGGGCAAGTCCGGGGCGTTGTCCCAATCGGCTTCGGCGATGGACACATAGGCAATCCCCGACGCCTCAAGCACCTTGATCGCTTCAATGTAAGTGTGATGCGGGTCTTGCTCCACCAGGCCGATGTACACGCGGTCCTGGTCGGTGCCGCTGAACAACGGTGAAAAACGCACACCGAGGCGTTCCGGCCCGACCACGGCGGTCACGGCTTCGACGATCTCGCGCAGGAAACGCAGGCGGTTGTGCAGCGAGCCGCCGTACTCGTCATCACGCTGGTTGGCGTGGGCCGAAATGAACTGGTTGACCAGGTAACCATTTGCCGCGTGGATTTCCACCCCGTCAAACCCGGCGTCCAACGCATTGCGCGCCGCCTGGGCGTAATGCCCGACCAATTCCTCGATCTCAAGTACGCTCAAAGCACGCGGCACGGGCGGCTGTTTCAGCTCGCCGATGCCAGGCCCGGTTTCGATAAAGGCTTTGGCTTGCTCAGCGGCAATTGCAGACGGTGCGACCGGCGCGGCACCCTCTGGCTGCAACGCGTTATGGGACACGCGGCCGACATGCCACAGTTGCGCAAAAATCACCCCGCCTTCGGCATGCACCGCTTCGGTGACGGTGCGCCAACCGTCGATCTGCGCCGGTGTGTAGATGCCCGGCGTCCAGGCGTAACCCTGGCCGCGCGGCTCGATTTGCGTGCCTTCGCTGACCATGAAGCCGGCGCTCGCGCGTTGGCGGTAATACTCGGCCATCAGGCCGGTGGCGGTATCGCCAGGTTGCGCGCTGCGTTGGCGCGTCAGAGGCGGCAATACAACGCGGTTGTTCAAGGTGTGATGCCCCAGTTTTACTGGGGTATTCAAACGACTGCTCATGTGCAAATTTCCAAATTCAGGACGAGCCAAAGCGTTGGCGGCTCTTGAGAGCCGCCAATTCATACAGCGATTAGTTGATTTAAGCGGTGAGTTTCAGCAGTGCTTTTGCCACATCGCTGGAGCTGGCCGGGTTCTGGCCGGTCACCAGCAAGCCATCTTCAAGCACAAAGGACTGCCAATCAGCCCCCTTCTCATAGTGGCCGCCGAGTGCCTTGAAATCATCTTCGATCAGGAACGGCACCACGTCGGTGAGGCCCACTGCGGCTTCTTCGGAGTTGGAGAAACCGGTGACGCGACGGCCCTTGACCAGCGGCTCGCCATTCACGGCCTTGACGTGACGCAGCGCGCCCGGTGCATGGCAGACAAAACCAATAGGCTTGCCGGCGCGCTCGAACGACTCGATCAGCGCGATGGACACTGGTGATTCCGCCAGGTCCCACAGTGGCCCGTGACCACCTGGGTAGAACACCGTGTCGAAGTCGTCGGCGTTGACCGTGTCCAGCTTGACGGTGTTGGCCAGCGCCTGCTGCGCCGCCGAGTCGGCGGCGAAACGCCGGGTTTGCTCGGTCTGCGCGTCAGGCTGGTCGCTGACCGGGTCCAGCGGTGGTTGGCCGCCGGCCGGGGATGCCAGCACCAGCTCGGCACCCGCATCTTTGAAGGTGTAATAGGGCGCAGCAAACTCTTCGAGCCAGAAGCCGGTTTTACGACCGGTAGTGCCCAGCTGGTCGTGAGAGGTCAGTACCATTAATACTTTCATTTTCCAGTGCCTCGATCGATGTGAATGTCAGTAGGTTCAGGGCAACCCAACAGCTGTCGGGTCAGCAGCAGCGCCTCGTCAAAAGGCGCGGATGTTCGGGTGATCTTGCTCATGACGCTGGTCCCCAACCACAACGCATACAGGCGTTGGGCCAGGCTTTCGGGAGCTTGTTGTACCGTCAGCGAGCCGTCTGCGACGCCGTGCTGCAACGCCTCGACCAGCAAGGCGATGGTGCGTGCAGTGCCGCGTTGCAGGGCCAGACGCATCGGCTCTGAAAGGTCTGACACCTCGGCACCGAGTTTGACGGCAAGGCATTTACCCGCATCGGTGCAGCCGGTCTGGTTGTCGACCCAGGTGTGCCAATAACGCATCAACTTGGCGGCCCCGGACAGTTCGGGTTGCTGGAACAACTGCTCCACGCCCTGCACGTAGTGGTCAAAATAGGTGTCGAGCAGAACAACGCCAAAGGCATCTTTGGAGCTGAAGTAGTGATAGAACGAACCTTTAGGCACATCGGCGGCTTGAAGTATTTCGTTCAACCCCACCGCAGAAAATCCTTTGCGGCTCACAATCAATTGCGCCGTATCCAGAATGGTCTGCCGTGCACTTTTAGTGGCGTTAGTCATGGTTCATCCCGTCCGATTAGACCAGTCGTCTAGTTCGTTAAGGGGATGTTAGGCGCCATGAAAAACTTCAACAATGTCATATCCGCAAGGATTCCGGACATGCGCCAAAGGCGGTTGCCGTTTGCCCGTTACACGCCGACAATCCCCTCTCCCGCGCCCCTTGGAGAATGACGATGCACAGCGTTGCGCTGATGGTTTACCCGAACTTCCAGTCCCTGAGCCTCAGCCTGGGCTCGGTGTTCGAGTGCGCGAACCTGCTGCGCGGCGAACCGGCCTATGAGTTTCACCTGGTCTCGGAAAGTGGCGGCGCGGTGATGACCTCCCAGGGCTTTTCGGTGAATACCACGCCGATTCGCGCGCAAGGCTATGACACCCTGATCGTCAGCGGTTACCTGGAATTTCGCTTGCCCGAGGCCAATTTGCTCGAACTGGTCAAGGCGGCCTCCGCGCAGTCGCGACGAGTCGCCTCGTTGTGCATGGGCATTTTCGTATTGGCCGAAGCCGGTTTGCTCGAAGGCAAGCGCACCACCACCCACTGGATTCACGCGCCGGCGTTTCGCAAGCGCTACCCGGCTATTCACCTGGAAGAAGACAAACTGTTTGTGGTCGACGGCCAGGTCTGGACCGGCGCCGGCATGAGCGCCGGTGTGGACATGGCCCTGGCCATGGTCGAGGCCGACTTGGGCAGCGACCTCGCCCGGCGCATTGCGCGCAAGTTGGTGATTGCCCAACGTCGCGGCAGCGAACAATCGCAATTGTCGGCATTGCTGGAACTGGACCCCAAGTCCGACCGCGTGCAACTGGCGCTGGCCTACGCCCGCGAGAACCTGACCCACGACCTGTCGGTGGAAGCCCTGGCCGACGTGGCGCGGCTGAGCCCACGCCAATTCAGCCGGGTGTTTCGTGAAGAAACCGGGCAAACACCGGCCAAGGCCATCGAGTCGCTGCGGGTAGAAGCGGCCCGGGCGATGATGGAAACCAGCCGTCACCCGGTCGAAGTGGTGGCCCGCGAAACCGGCTTCGGTGATCGCGAGCGCATGCGTCAGGCGTTTTTGCGCGCGTTCGGGCAGCCGCCGCAGGCGATGCAGCAGGTGCTGTTCAACGCGGGTGCCTAGCGGCAGTGATAAGGGCTTTCGCTCTTGAGTTCTTTACCCGTTTCCAGGTCACGGATGGTCACCGTGCCCTTCGGGTTGTTCATGCAGAACGCGTTGCGCACCGAGTAGATGCCGTGGCCTTGGGTGGTGAACACCATCTTGGCCGGCGTGCCGTTGGCGTCAACGGCGGTGACCTTGTAGTTACCCGACATCGTCAGGCAACCGCCCAAGGTCAGCAAAACGCCAGCGCAAACAACGCGTTTGAATGAAGTGAAGGTGTTCATTTCGCATCCTTTTGAAATTCAGGGCCCAACCGGCCGACGCGTCTAGGAGCCGCCGTGCCCGGTTAAGTTCAACGTTGTGTTTAATGCAGCGCCGCACGCGTGATCAAGTAACTCACCAACTGCGGATCATCCTCCAGCTCAATCATCTGCGCCGGGCGCGGCAGGTCATCCAGCACCGCACGCCAGAACGCCTGGGACACTTCGTCCTGGTCATAGAAACGCACCAGCCAATTCGCCTCGCCGCTGCTCAACACCTGGGTGGCGATGGCGCGGCCGATGCCTTTGCGGCGGTAGCGCTTGAGGATAAAAAGGTCGGCCAGCTCCAGCGCATCCATGCCCGGCAGCTCACTGCCCTCGATCAGCAGGAAGCCGGCGATATAGCCATCTACCAGCAGCAGATTTGCGCTCCATTGCGGGTCTTGCCAGTAGCGGGTCAGGTGCTCGTCATGGATGTAGAAACGGCCATCCGCCTCGACATCTTCCTGTTCCCAATCCGACGACTCGTAGGCGTAGTACTGGTAAAGATTACGGATCAGCTCAGACGCATCGGGGCCGGTCTGGATCAATTCGACGGTGGTTTCAGGCATTGGGCTCTCAGTGAAAATTACGCAAGGCCTCATTGTTCACAAAACCCGTACACACGCCAATACATTGCACAACCTTTCTGTTTGCTGAATCGATTGCGGATTTTTTTGGCTGCGCCCAAAATCCTGAAACATTTAGAATAAACTTCGCTGAATAGTTCTTTTCTCACGCCCTTTTTCAAGGACACGCACTTTGACCAACGTCTGTTCCGCCGGCCTGGATGTGGGCTTTGCCTCCCTGGATTACCTGCAGATTTTCATCCTGGGTGTGATCCAGGGCATTACCGAACTGCTGCCGGTGTCGTCCACGGCGCACATGCGCGTGGTGCCCGCCCTGCTCGGCTGGCAAGACCCCGGCTCGGCGTTTTCGGCGGCGATGCAGTTGGCGGCGCTGGCGGCGGTGGTCAGTTATTTCTGGCGTGATGTGCGCCAAGTCACCACCGGAAGCATCGGCGCAGTGCGCCGGGGCGACTACAACGACCCCTGGTTCAAGCTGGCCGTGGCGATTGTGTTGGCGACCATCCCGATCGGGATTGCCGGCCTGGCGCTGTCGTCGACCTTGAACACCTGCAACTCGCCATTGCGCGGGCTGATGGTGATCGGCATTTCCTGCGTGGTCATGGCGGTGTTGCTGGCTGGCGCCGAGCTGCGCGCGCGCCACACCCGCGACATGAGCCAGATGCGCCTGCGCGATGCGCTGATCGTCGGCATCGCGCAGATTGGCGCGCTGATTCCCGGCGTGTCGCGTTCCGGCTCGACGCTGACCGCCGCGCTGTTTCTGAACTTCAAGCGTGAAGAAGCCGCGCGCTTTTCCTTTCTGCTGGGCCTGCCCGCCATCGCCCTCGCCGGCCTGAAAGAGCTGTGGGTGCTGCTGCACGCCGACATGCCCGCCCATGCCTGGTCGCACTTGATCTTCGGCCTTGTGGTCGCCAGCGTCTCGGCGTTCTTCGCCATCTGGGGCCTGATGCGCTTCCTCGAGCGGTTCTCCACCTGGCCGTTCGTAATCTACCGCGCGCTGTTGGGCGTCTTTTTGATTGTGGCGGTCAGCACCGGGTTGCTGAGCTGATCAGTGCGCGCCTTTTCGTCTGGTAGACTTCAGCAATCACAGTTCACGATTATTGAGCATGTCATTCGTCAAACGTGTACAAAAAAATGAAGTTTCCCGTCCCAATCAAAGGAGCTTCTGCCCAGAAAAGTGGAACACCGAGCTCGACTACGACACCGCCGATGATCAAGAAAAGAGCTTGCATCAGGCGGGGTTGTGGTTTCATCGGGCATTCGGCGAGCTACGCAAGCAGCTCAGTTATGCCGGTGATAAAAAAATCGCGAAGAAAAATAAGCTTTTGGCGTTCATCACTCGTGCCAACCTGAACGCACTTAGGTATGACGACGCCACGCGGGCGATACGCGAAAACATCACAGACATCGACCCGATAGAAGTCACACGACAACAGATCGTGCCGAAGTTTTCCGACAGTGAAGGCGCCGAGCACTCTATTGATGAGGTTATCCAGGCCGATATTGACGGGCTGCAACTGCCGATACAGATGGTACTGGGGCAAGCAGACGATGCCTTGGAACTGGACATCTTCACCGCACACTTCGACCTCCAACGTGTAGAGCGCGACTACCAACTCGGCGCCTTTTACGGCGTGCTTGAACAATATTGGGAAGACTGCCTATGGAACGATTACAGGGTGGAGCTCGATAACAGGCTCTTGCTCACCCCGGGTACCCCGTTTTTCGCGGCCTGGAAGGTCATCGGACAATTTCGGCGCAATATTCTGGTTCATTCGAATACCACTGCTCAGCTCATGGGCTTTTACAAGCACCACAGGCATAAAACCCACGACGAATTGGGGCTTCCGCGACCTATCCGTGCGATTGAGACGACTCAGGGAGGCATCCGCTACTGTCTCACCGATGACGTAGGCCTCAAACGCTCAGCCGTTGCCACGTACTTGCTCATTCATGACGCCATGGAGCCCTACTACTCGGGATACTCCGCATTCCATTCGCCTCGACTCGGTGGTGCAACTATTGCGGAAGTGGTCAGATGTTGGGCCGTTCTGTGCAGCCTGGCGAAATGCCTGCAGGACACGCCCCAGGCACCGCCGGCAACGTTGATGGGTGACCCGCTAATGGTGCACGTCGCCGCGCCGCTGGTGGATAAAACAGCACTGCTCAATGCAGTGTCTGAGTCGCTGGAAATAGGCATGGAGCGCAGTCTGGCGCTGATCGACTTTTTGACTTTTGATCACACCGAAAAATCGGACAGCGGAAAAAATGAGCTATGGACTCAACCACTGATTCCCTACAGCGAAGACAAACTGCTGATTTTATTCGCGCCACTTCTTTGGGGTACCACCCAACGCAACGTTAATATCTGGCTACGCCAAATGGGCGCGGACCTGGCTGCGCGCGGTAACTTCTTCGAAACGCACGTGCGCCAGGCACTGGAACACTCCGCTCACCAATCTCGCCTGAAAAAGCACACGCGTGTGATGAAGCATGCTTTCACCTTCAATCTGCCTAAACCCGCTACCACCCGATATGAAGATATCGACCTGCTGATGCTGATAGGCAATACCCTTCTGGTCGGCGAGGTGAAATGTTTCCTGCAGCCCGCAGACTCGCTGAGCACCTTCAGCCATAGGGACAAGGTCATCAGTGCCTGCGATCAATTGGCACGGAAAATTGACTGCATCAGGGACTACGAAAAATCATTCAGAAAACAGTGTTTGAAAGCCAACTTCCCTCTCCCTGACAGGCTCTCGATCCAACCCGTCGTGGTATTGAATGGACCTGCCCACTGCGGAATTCCCTATAACGATATCCCGATTGTCGATACCGCCATTCTTTCGAAATTCCTCACCGGCGTTATCCGACAAAATATTACCGAAACGGCCAACGACGGCGTAATTTCCGAAGACAGGATCATTCTCTTCGCAGATCTTGCCGACGCCGAATTGAACCTCGCCGGTTACTTGTCAAACCCGCCGCAGCTGGCCTATATAAAAAATGGGCTTAGCGAGCGGGACGCCAGCCCAAAACATACGGCCAAGAACATCGGTCCGATCTGCTATCGATATTTCGACGTCGCCTTATAGCTCACACGCTCGGTCGGCCAGTTCGTCGAGCAGGTCGGCCGAGGGGCATGTTGTCGCGCAGGATCTTCACTACCTGGACCTGTTTGACCATCTGCAACTGAAAGCGGTGATCTTTGAAGCTGAACTCAATCAAATGTGGGAGCTGGCTTGCCTGCGATGGCATCAACTGGTTCTGCCTGATACACCGAGGTGTCTGTATCGCAGGCAAGCCAGCTCCCACAGAAAAGCAGAGCACAGTGGTCTGGCGGCCGAACTCGGTTGAATTGTGGGAGCGGGCTTGCTCGCGAATGCGGTGGGTCAGTGACAGATGAATTGACTGACACACCGTATTCGCGAGCAAGCCCGCTCCCACATTTTGGATCTCAGTACATCAGGTAGATGTGCTTTTGCCCTGCTCTTGCTGTGCTTTTGCTTCTACCACTCAGGTCGGCTACTAGGCCGCCGTGCTGTAGATCTTGATCTTGATCTTGATCCGGGATCGCCCCATCAACCACG
>NZ_JACAPL010000011.1:249126-298029 GCF_013385735.1 Pseudomonas sp. D2002
CGCTGTAAGAGCGGAACCATAAGCCGCCGTTACCGCAGCAACGGATATGCCCCCAACCAAAACCCAACGGAACTTTGCCAACAAATAACCGCCTGAATCCGGTAGGCTCACCCTTTTTATTCAAGGAGTTATTCCCCATGGCCAAAGCCACCGCCCGTCACATCCTCGTTTCCACTGAAGACAAGTGCAACGAACTCAAAGCCCAGATCGAAGGCGGCGCCGATTTCGCAGAAGTCGCCAAAGCCAACTCCAGCTGCCCTTCCAGCCGTCAAGGCGGCGACCTCGGTTCGTTCGGCCCAGGCCAGATGGTTAAAGAATTCGACACCGTCGTCTTCAGCGCCCCGGTCAACACCGTACAAGGCCCGGTGAAAACCCAGTTCGGCTACCACCTGCTGGAAGTCACCAGCCGCCAGGACTGATCCAGTCTGTGCTGATGCTATAAACAACGGCCCGCCTCTTGGCGGGCCGTTGTGCATGTGATGACTAGCAACGCTCAAGCCGTTAACGTACAAATCCCTAATCTTCACCCGGCGCTCAAGGCTGACAATGCGATTGGCTTTTTCCACAACATTCCTAAGCTCCGCCCTGGCCCTGCTGCTGGCCAGCACCGCCGTGAGCGCGGCCCCGCAGACCTACCTCACGGTCTACGGCGAACCGGCCAAATACCCCGCCGGCTTCACCCATTTCGACTACGCCAACCCCAACGCCCCCAAAGGCGGCAGCCTGCGCCGCTCGGCCATCGAGATCGGGCGTTTCGACCATGTGCTGCCCTATATCGACAAAGGCATCGGCGTCTCCCAGGTCGACGGCTGGCTCTATGCCCCGCTGGCCCAGCGTTCCCTGGATGAGCCCTATACCGTCTACGGCCTGGTCGCGGAAAAAATGGAACGCGCCGACGACGGCCTGTCGTTGCGCTTCTACCTGAACCCCAAGGCGCGCTTCGCCGACGGCACGCCAATCACCGCCGAAGACGTGCGCTACAGTTTCGACCTGCTGATGACCCAAGGCAGCCTGCGCTTTCGCACCCTGTTCGCCGACGTCAAGCACGTCGAAGTCGAAGGCGAGCGCCAGGTGCGCTTTGATTTCTCCAGCAATGAAAACCGTACCCTGCCCCTGGATATCGCCACCCTGCCGGTGTTCCCCGAGCACTGGTGGAAAACCCGCGACTTCGCCAACGGCGGCGGCTACGAAGCCCCGCTGGGCAGCGGCCCGTACAAGATCAGCAAGATCGACTCCGGCAGCACCATCACCTTTACCCGCGACCCCGACTGGTGGGGCAAGGACTTGCCCGTCAGCCGTGGCCTGTACAACTTCAATCACCTGAGCCTTGAGTACTTCGGCGACACCGAAGTGGCCCGCCAGGTGCTGCGCGGCGGCGCCTATGACTTCAACCGCGAGTTCTCCGCCACCGGCTATTCCATCGGCTACAACGGCCCGGCCCTCGACGATGGCCGCCTGCAACGTGCACACCTGGCCAAAGAGATGCCGCAACCGGCCCAGGGCTATGTGTTCAACGTGCAAAAGCCGATGTTCAAGGACCGCCGTGTGCGCCAGGCCCTGGCGATGCTGTGGGACTTCGAGTGGGCCAACCGGCAGATGATGCGCAATCTGTACATCCGCCAGCAGAGCTACTTCTCCAACAGCCCGCTGGCGGCGAGCCAGTTGCCGACGAAAGAGGAACTGGCGATTCTGGAGCCTCTGCGCGGGCAAATCCCCGATGAAGTCTTCACCCAGGTGTTCAAGGCCCCGGTCACCGACGGCAGCGGCATGATCCGCGACAAGCAGTTGCAAGCCCTGGCCCTGCTGGAAGAAGCCGGCTGGAAACCGGACGGCGACAAGCTGGTGAATGCCCAGGGCGAACCGCTGGAGTTCACCTTCCTCAACGCCCAGGCGGGCCTGGAGCGGCTGTTACTGCCGTACAAGCGCAACCTGGCGCAAATCGGCATCACCTTGAATATCCGCCGCATCGACTCCTCCCAGTACGTCAACCGCCTGATGACCCGTGACTACGACATGATCGTCACCGGCTTCCCGGTCACCACCTCGCCAGGCATGGAGCTGTACAACTATTTCGGCTCCGCCGCCGCGTTCGACTCGGGCGCCAACAACTACATGGTGCTGCGGGACCCGGCCGTCGACACGCTGATCAAGGGCCTGGTCAAGGCCGACACCCAGGCACAGATGCTCACCTACGCCCACGCCCTCGACCGCGTGCTGCAATGGAATTACCTGTGGATTCCCAACTACTACCCGCCCGGTACCTCCGCCGCGTGGTGGAACCGCTTCGGCCGCCCGGCCATTGAGGCCAAGAACGACGAAGCGCTGGAAACCTGGTGGGAAATCAGCCCTACGCCCCTGACCAATGAGCAAATGAACGCCGAGTTGAAAAAACGCGGAGGTACGCGCTGATGTTTGCCTATATCGTGCGGCGCCTGCTGCTGATCATCCCGACACTGGTGATCATCCTGCTGGTCAATTTCGTCATCGTCCAGGCCGCGCCTGGCGGCCCGGTCGAGCAAGCCATTGCCCACCTGCAAGGCATCGGCGGCGGTGGCGTCGGCGGTTCATCCGGCGAAGGCATCAGCAGCGGCTCGCGGGCCAGCCGTGGCCTGGACCCGAAGCTGATCAAGGACATCGAAAAACAATACGGCTTCGACAAGCCCGCCCCGGAACGCCTGTGGCTGATGCTCAAGAGCTATGCGCAACTGGATTTCGGCAACAGCTTCTTCCGCGGCAAAAGCGTGATCGACCTGATCCTGGAAAAGATGCCGGTGACCATTTCCCTCGGTTTATGGGCCACCTTGATTACCTACCTGGTGTCGATCCCGCTGGGCATTCGCAAGGCGGTGCGCCATGGCAGCAGCTTTGATGTGTGGAGCAGCACCGCCATCGTCATCGGCTACGCAATGCCGGCGTTCCTGTTTGCGATGTTCCTGATTGTGGTATTCGCCGGTGGCACCTCGTTGAACTGGTTCCCGGTGCGCGGGCTGGTCTCGGAGAACTTCGACGAGCTGAGCACCGTGGGCAAGGTTGCCGATTACTTCTGGCACCTGGTGCTGCCGGTTACGGCGTTGGTGATCGGCGGGTTCGCCACGCTGACCATCCTCACCAAAAACTCGTTCTTGAATGAAATCACTCGCCAATACGTGGTCACCGCCCGCGCCAAGGGCTTGAGCGAACGCCGCGTGCTTTACGGCCATGTGTTCCGCAACGCGATGCTGCTGGTGATTTCGGGAATTCCCCAGGCCTTTATCAGCGTGTTTTTCGCCGGTTCCCTGCTGATCGAAGTGATCTTCTCCCTCGATGGCCTGGGCCGCATGAGCTATGAAGCCGCTGTGTCCCGCGACTATCCGGTGGTGTTCGGCTCGCTGTTTATCTTCACCTTGTTCGGCCTGCTGATAAAACTCATCGGTGACTTGTGCTACACCCTGGTGGACCCGCGTATCGACTTCGCCGCGAGGAACGCCTGATGCTTAACTTGTCTCCGGTGGCACGTCGGCGTTTCGAGCGCTTCAAGAAGAACCGTCGCGGCTGGTGGTCGCTGTGGTTGTTTATCGGCCTGTTTATCCTGACCCTGGGCGGCGAGTTGATCGCCAATGACAAGCCCTTGGTGCTCAGCTTCAAGAACGAGCTGTATTTCCCGGTGTTCAAGCGTTACACCGAGCAGCAGTTCGGCGGGCAGTTGCCGTTCCAGGCCGACTACCGCAGTGACTACGTGCAGAAGCTGATCAAGCAGGACGGCGGCTGGATGCTGTTCCCGCCGATTCCGTTCAGCGATGACACGCCCAATTACGAACTGACCCGCCCTGCCCCCAGCCCGCCCTCGGCGGTGAACTGGCTGGGCACCGACGACCAGTCACGGGATGTGCTGGCGCGGGTGATCTTTGGCGCGCGGGTGTCGATCCTGTTCGCCCTGGCCCTTACCGCGATCAGCGCCGCCATCGGCATTGCCGCAGGCGCCTTGCAGGGTTACTACGGCGGCTGGGTGGATTTGCTCGGCCAGCGCATTCTGGAAGTGTGGTCCGGGTTGCCGGTGTTGTACCTGCTGATCATCTTGTCGGGCTTTGTCGAGCCAAACTTCTGGTGGCTGCTGGGGATCATGGCGCTGTTTTCCTGGCTGGCGCTGGTGGACGTGGTGCGCGCCGAGTTCCTGCGCGGGCGCAACCTGGAATACGTCAAGGCCGCGCGTGCCCTGGGCCTGGGCGACGGCAAGATCATTCGCCGGCATATCCTGCCGAACGCGATGACCGCCACATTGAGTTACCTGCCGTTTATTTTGACCGGGGCGATTTCCACCTTGAGCGCCCTGGATTTCCTCGGTTTCGGCATGCCCGCCGGCAGCGCGTCGCTGGGCGAACTGATCGCCCAGGGCAAGCAGAACCTGCAAGCGCCATGGCTCGGCCTGACGGCGTTTTTCACCCTGGCGCTGATCCTGTCGCTGCTGGTCTTTATCGGCGAGGCATTACGTGATGCCTTCGACCCACGTTCATGAGTGACTGCAGATGAACCTGATCGAAATCCGCGACCTCAGTGTCGCCTTCAGCGGCCAGACCGTGGTGCGCAACCTGAGCCTGGACGTGCGCCCTGGCGAATGCCTGGCGCTGGTCGGCGAGTCGGGCTCGGGCAAGTCGGTGACGGCCCATTCGATTCTGCAACTGCTGCCCGAAGCCGGCACGCAAACCACGGGCTCGGTGAAGTACCGCGGCCAGGAGTTGATCGGCGCGTCTGCCGCCACGTTGCAGAAGCTACGTGGCAACCGCATTGCGATGATCTTCCAGGAGCCGATGACCTCGCTCAACCCGCTGCACAGCATCGAAAAGCAGATCGGCGAAACCCTGCTGTTGCACAAGGGCCTGGGCGGCAAAGCGGCGCAGGCGCGCATCCTCGAATTGCTCGAATTGGTAGGCATTCAGAAACCCCAGGAGCGGCTCAAGGCCTATCCGCACCAACTCTCCGGCGGCCAGCGCCAACGGGTGATGATCGCCATGGCCCTGGCCTGTGAGCCGGAATTGTTGATCGCCGACGAGCCAACTACCGCGCTGGACGTGACCGTGCAGCGCAAGATCCTGTTGCTGCTCAAATCCTTGCAACAGCGCCTGGGCATGTCGCTGCTGCTGATCAGCCACGACCTCAACCTGGTGCGCAGTATCGCCCAACGCGTGTGCGTAATGCGTGCCGGGGAAATTGTCGAGCAGGCTGACTGCCAGACGCTGTTCAACGCACCGCAACACCCTTACAGCCGCCTGCTGTTGGACGCCGAACCGGCCGGTGATGTGCTGTGCAGCGATGAGCGCGAGACGGTATTGCAGGTGGACGACCTGACTGTGCAATTCCCCCTCAGTGGCGGCCTGTTCCGGCGTAAAACCTACTTGCGCGCCGTCGACGGCATCAGCCTCAGCGTGCAGCGCGGCAAGACCTTGGGGATTGTCGGCGAGTCCGGCTCGGGCAAGTCGACCCTAGGCCAGGCGATCCTGCGCCTGCTCGACTCCACCGGCAGCATTCGCTTTCAGGGCGAAGCCCTCGACCCGCTCAACAACCAGCAAATGCGCCCATGGCGCAAGCAGATGCAGGTGGTGTTCCAGGACCCTTATGGCAGCCTTAGCCCGCGCATGTCGGTCGAACAGATCATCAGCGAAGGCCTGGAAGTGCACGCGCCGTGCAGCCTGGCTGACCGCGACGCGCAAGTGATCCAGGTGCTCAAGGACGTGGGCCTCGACCCCGACAGCCGCCACCGTTACCCCCATGAGTTTTCCGGTGGGCAACGCCAACGCATCGCCATCGCCCGCGCCCTGGTGCTCAAGCCGGCGCTGATGCTGCTGGATGAACCGACCTCGGCCCTGGATCGCACGGTGCAGAAACAAGTGGTGGCGCTGTTGCGTGAGTTGCAGGAAAAGTACGGCCTGACCTACCTGTTTATCAGCCATGACCTGGCGGTGGTGCGGGCCATGGCCCACGACATGATCGTGATCAAGGACGGCAAGGTGGTGGAACGCGGCGCGAGCCATGAGGTGTTTGAAGCGCCGCAGCATCCCTACACCAAAGAACTGCTGGCGGCGGTGCACCTCCCTTTGTAGGAGCACTCTCTCCCCTGTGGGAGCGGGCTTGCTCGCGAAGGCGGCGTGTCAGCCAATACCTCCGGCACTGATACACCGCTTTCGCGAGCAAGCCCGCTCCCACAGGATTGCGACTCCACCCTCCATTTGTGTTGACGGCATAAATATGAACATCAGCGAAAGCCTCAAGGACTACCAACAGGTTCGCGGCCTGGCCATCCAGTCGCTGTTCGAGATTATCGAGCAGTCCAGCGAAGGCACGGTGATTGTCGACCGTGACGCCAATATCGTGTGGATGAACGAACGCTACGCCAAGCGTTTTGGCCTCAAGAGCGCCGATGAAGCCATCGGCCAGCCTTGCGAACAGGTGATCGCCAACAGCCTGTTGCGCCAGGTGGTGCGTAACGACCAGCCGATCCTGCTGGATATCCAGGACACGCCCAAAGGCCCGTTGGTGGTGATGCGCCTGCCGATCCACGACGACGCAGGCTTGGTGATCGGCGCGATCGGGTTTGCGCTGTTCGATGAGTTGCGCAACCTCTCGCCGTTGATTGAGCGCTACCTGAGCATGCAACAGGAGTTGGCCTCCACGCGCTCGCTGTTGCGGTCGCGGCAGAGCAAATACAATTTTGCGCATTTTATCGGCACCAGCGCGGCCAGCCTGGAAGTCAAACGCCGGGCGCGGCGCAGTGCGAGCGCCGAGTCGCCGGTGTTGCTGCTGGGCGAAACCGGCACCGGTAAAGAGTTGCTGGCCCAGGCCATCCACGGCGCTTCGCCCCGAGCGCACAAAGCCTTTGTCAGCATCAACAGCGCGGCAATTCCCCATGACCTGCTCGAAGCCGAGTTCTTCGGCACCGCGCCGGGCGCGTTTACTGGCGCCGACCGCAAGGGCCGTCCGGGCAAATTACAGATCGCCCAGGGCGGCACGCTGTTCCTCGACGAGATCGGCGACATGCCGTTGCCGCTGCAAAGCAAACTGCTGCGGGTGTTGCAGGAAAAGGAATACGAGCCCGTAGGCTCCAATGAAATGCTCCACAGCGATGTGCGGGTGATTGCCGCCACGTCGATGGACCTGGAAGCGGCGATCAAGCGCGGCGAGTTTCGCGCGGATTTGTATTACCGCCTGAATGTGTTGCCGATCCAGGTGCCGCCGCTGCGGGAGCGCCTGGACGATATTCCGGCGTTGAGCGAGGCGATTCTGGAAGAGCTGCGCAGCCAGCATGAACTGGCGCCTGAGGCACTGGCGCTGCTGGCCCGGCATGCGTGGCCGGGAAATATCCGCGAGCTGCGCAATGTGCTGGAGCGCGCGGCGTTGTTGAGTGATGACCTGGTGTTGGATGCCCAGGAGATTCGCGCGGCGATTGGCACGTTCAGCCCAGTGGCGCGTGGCGCGGTGGAGACGGTTGCGGGCGAGACGTTTGCGGCGGCGCGGGAGCGCTTTGATCGGCAGGTGATTGGCGCAGCGTTGGCGGCGTGTGAAGGCAATGTGGTGGAGGCAGCCAAGCGGTTGGGGCTGGGCAGGTCGACGCTGTACAAGAAGATGGTGGCTTTGGGCATTGCCTAATCTCTATAAAGAGACACAAATCTCAATACCAAGACACTCTAATGTGGGAGCGGGCTTGCTCGCGAATGCGGTGTGTCAGCCAGCAAATTTGCTACTGGACCACCGCATTCGCGAGCAAGCCCGCTCCCACATTGGATCGTCATCAGTCTCAAAATTGAGATAAAACTCAGCACCCCTGTCTAAAAATACAAGAATATCTATATATATCAATTGGTTAACCAGTTGGCACAGATCTCGCTACAGCCCTCTCCAAAGCCTCACCCCACAAAAATAACAATTCGATCTGGAGACACACCATGAGTGTGATCATCGCCCTGGCAGCTCTCGCGCTGCTGATGTTGGCTGCCTACCGTGGCTACAGCGTCATCCTGTTTGCCCCCATCGCCGCCCTCGGCGCTGTCCTGTTGACCGACCCGTCCGCCGTCGCGCCTGCGTTTACCGGGGTGTTCATGGAGAAAATGGTCGGCTTTATCAAACTGTATTTCCCGGTGTTCCTGCTCGGCGCAGTGTTCGGCAAGCTGATTGAGTTGTCGGGCTTTTCGCGCTCGATTGTGGCGGCGGCGATCCGTTTGCTCGGCACGCGCCAGGCGATGCTGGTGATCGTGCTGGTCTGCGCCCTGCTCACCTACGGCGGCGTGTCGCTGTTTGTGGTGGTGTTTGCGGTGTATCCGTTTGCGGCGGAGATGTTCCGCCAGAGCAATATCCCCAAGCGCCTGATCCCGGCGACCATCGCCCTCGGTGCGTTTTCGTTCACCATGGACGCCCTGCCCGGCACGCCGCAGATCCAGAACATCATCCCCAGCACCTTCTTCAACACCACCGCCTGGGCCGCGCCATGGCTGGGCCTGATCGGCACAATCTTCGTGTTCTGCACCGGCATGCTCTACCTGGCGCGCCAGCGCAACAAGGCCCAGCGAGCCGGTGAAGGCTATGGCACCGAGCTGCGCAATGAGCCGGAAACCGCTGACAACCTCGCCCTGCCCAACCCATGGATCGCGCTGTCGCCGCTGATTCTGGTCGGCGTGATGAACCTGCTGTTCACCCACTGGATCCCGCAGTGGTACGGCAAGACCCACAGCCTCAGCCTGCCCGGCATGAGCGCGCCGGTGACCACCGAAATCGCCAAGCTCACGGCAATCTGGGCGGTGCAGGCGGCGTTGCTGGTGGGCATCGTCATGGTGCTGGTGTTTGGCTGGTCGGCGATCAAAAGCAAACTCGCCGAAGGCAGTAAAAGCGCGGTCAGCGGTGCGCTGCTGGCGGCGATGAATACCGCGTCGGAATACGGCTTTGGTGCGGTCATCGCCTCGCTGCCGGGCTTTCTGGTGCTGGCGGACTGGCTCAAGGGCATTCCCAACCCGCTGGTCAACGAAGCGATTACCGTGACCCTGCTGGCCGGCATCACCGGTTCGGCGTCCGGCGGCATGAGCATCGCCCTGGCGGCAATGTCCGAGAGCTTTATTTCGGCGGCGCATGCGGCCAATATTCCCCTTGAAGTGCTGCACCGCGTCGCGGCCATGGCCAGCGGCGGCATGGACACCCTGCCCCACAACGGCGCGGTGATCACGCTGCTGGCGGTGACCGGGCTGACCCACCGCGAAGCCTACAAGGACATTTTCGGCATCACGATCATCAAGACCCTCGCGGTGTTCGTGGTGATCGGTACTTTCTACGCCACCGGCATTGTGTGAGGTTTTCATGACGACATTGAACGGCAAGACCGCCCTGGTTACCGGCTCCACCAGCGGCATCGGCTTGGGGATAGCCCTGAGCCTGGCAAAGGCCGGCGCCAACCTGATCCTCAACGGCTTCGGCGACGCCAGCGCGGTGATCGCCCAAGTGCAGGCGTTCGGCGGCAAGGTCGGCCATCACCCGGCGGACGTCAGCGACCCGGCGCAGATCGCCGACATGATCGCCTACGCCGAGCGTGAGTTCGGTGGCGTGGATATCCTGGTCAACAACGCCGGCATTCAGCATGTGTCGGCGGTGGAAGACTTTCCGGCCGAGCGTTGGGACTCGATTATCGCGATCAATCTGTCGTCAGTGTTCCACAGCACGCGCTTGAGCCTGCCGGGCATGAAGGCCAAGGGTTGGGGGCGTATCGTCAATATTGCCTCGGTGCATGGCCTGGTCGGTTCGGTGGGCAAGGCTGCGTATGTGGCGGCCAAGCATGGCGTGATCGGTTTGACCAAGGTGGTTGGCCTGGAAACTGCGACCAGTAACGTCACCTGCAACGCCATCTGCCCGGGCTGGGTGCTGACGCCGCTGGTGCAGAAGCAGATTGATGACCGCGCAGCCAAAGGCGTCGATCCGCAGCAGGCGCAGCATGACTTGCTCGCGGAGAAGCAGCCGTCGCTGGAGTTTGTGACGCCGCCGCAGCTGGGTGAGTTGGTGTTGTTTTTGTGCAGTGAGGCGGGTGCGCAGGTGCGCGGGGCGGCGTGGAATATTGATGGCGGCTGGCTGGCGCAATAAACCCCAGACCTCCCAAACACAGGAGATCAAAATGTGGGAGCGGGCTTGCTCGCGAAGGCGGAGTGTCAGCCAGAAAGTTTGTACCTGACCCACCGCATTCGCGAGCAAGTCGAATCGTCGCACCGCCGCTCCCACATTGGCTCAGTGTTGTTTGGTAGATTTCACCTAAGAACAAGAGACTCCCGCATGTCCGAAATCCTCTGGCAACCCTCCCCCGAACGCATCCGCAACACGCGGATGGACCAGTTCCGGCGCTTCGTCAACCGGCGCTACAGCCTGCAGCTCAGCGACTACCCGGCCCTGCACCAGTGGAGCATCGACCAGCGCCCCGACTTCTGGCAGGCCATCGTTGCGTACTTCGAGGTGCAATTTCGCAGCCCGCCCACCGCGACGTTGATCGAAGAGGCCGAAATGCCCAGCGCCCAGTGGTTTCCCGGCGCCACCCTGAACTTTGCCGAACACCTGCTGCGCCGTCGCGATGACCACACGGCGGTGGTCGCGATCAGCGAGGACGGCCAGCGCGAACAACTCAGCTACGCCGAACTGGCTGCACATGTCGCGGGCCTGCAAAACAGCCTGCGCGCGGCCGGTGTCGGGGTGGGCGACCGCGTCGCCGCGTGCATGCCCAATACCTGGCAAACCCTGGTCGGCATGCTCGCTACCACCAGCCTGGGCGCGATCTGGTCGTGTTCATCGCCGGACTTCGGCACCCAAGGCGTGATCGACCGGTTCGGCCAGATCGAGCCCAAGGTGCTGATCACCTGCGCGGGTTATCGCTACGCCGGCAAAGACATCGACCAGACGGCCAAGCTGAATGAAATCCTCGAACGCCTGCCGTCCCTCGAACAGTTGATCATCGTGCCTTACGCGCGGCCTCAAGCGCGTGTCGAGGACTACCAGACTCACGCCAGGGTCGCGCTGTGGAACGGCGTTTACCAACCCGGCGGCGAGCCTGAGTTCGTCGCGGTGCCGTTCGATCACCCGCTGTACATTCTCTATTCCAGCGGCACCACCGGCGTGCCCAAGTGCATCATCCACGGCACCGGCGGCGTGCTGCTCACCCACCTCAAGGAACACGGCCTGCACGCCGACCTGTCGCGCGACGACTGCCTGTTCTACTACACCACCTGCGGCTGGATGATGTGGAACTGGCTGGTGTCGGTGCTCGCGCTCGGCGCCACGGCGGTGCTGTATGACGGCTCGCCGTTTCACCCCGGGCCTGCGCGCTTGATCGACCTGATCGACGCGGAACGGATCAGCGTGTTCGGCACCAGCCCCAAGTTCCTCGCCACCCTGGAAAAGGCCGGGCTGCAGCCACGCCTGAGCCACGCTCTGGGTAGCCTCAAAGGCCTGATCTCCACCGGCTCGCCCCTGTCACCGCAGAGCTACGACTACGTGTACCGCGAGATCAAGGCCGAGCTGTGCCTGTCGTCGATGTCCGGCGGCACCGATATCGTCTCCTGCTTTGTGATCGGCAACCCGGTGCTGCCGGTGCGCCGCGGCGAAATGCAGTGCAAGAGCCTGGCGATGGCCATCGAAGTGTGGGACGACCAGGGCCAGCCGTTGGTCGGCGAAAAAGGCGAGCTGGTGTGCACCCGGCACTTTCCGGCGATGCCGATTGGTCTGTGGAACGACCCGGATCAGACCAGGCTGCGCGCCTCGTATTTCAGCCAGTTTCCCGGCGTATGGGCCCAGGGCGACTACGCCGAACAGCGCCCGAATGGCAGCCTGCTGATTCACGGGCGCTCCGACGCGGTGCTCAACCCAGGCGGCGTGCGCATCGGCACGGCGGAGATTTATCGCCAAGTGGAAAAAGTCCCGCAGGTGCTGGAAAGCCTGGCCATCGGCCAACGCTGGCAAGGCGATGTGCGCGTGGTGCTGTTTGTGCGCCTGGCTGACGGCATCGAACTGGATGAGGCGCTTGAACAACAGATTCGCCAGGTGATCCGCGCCAATACCACGCCACGTCATGTGCCGGCGAAGATCCTCGCCGTCACGGACATTCCACGCACCATCAGCGGCAAGATCGTTGAATTGGCGGTGCGTAATGTGGTGCATGGCGAGCCGGTCAAAAACACTGACGCACTGGCCAACCCGCAGGCCCTGGAGCAATTTCGCGACCGCCCTGAACTGGCGTAAAGATGAAAGGTTTCAGCTCCCAAGCACTCATTTGAAGACAAAACCCCAATGCATGCTATTTTTCGAGGGGTAGTCAGCCGCTCCCGTCTCGCGGGATAATCGGATTTTGTTGTACTTAAAAGTGTCAGGTGTAGGGCTTTTTCATGAATGGAACATCCACCGGTAGCGAAGCCGCTGCATTGATTGCGCGGCTGGACTGGGCGCAAAGCCCCCTCGGTGAGGCCAATGAATGGCCGCAAAGCCTGCGCACAGCCGTCGATATCGTGGTGCACTCACCGATGCCGATGCTGTTGCTGTGGGGCAGCCAACTCACGCAGCTCTATAACGACGGCTTCGCCAAGCTCGCGGGCAACAAGCACCCCGCCGCGCTCGGCCAACCGGCGCATGAGAGCTGGCCGGAACTGGCGAGCTTCACTGCGCCGGTCTACGACGCGGTCCTCGGCGGCGAGGTGCGCACGTTCAGCGAGCAGCGCTTCGTGCTGCAACGCAACCATCGCGACACCGAGATCTGGCTCGACCTGACCTACAGCCCGGTCCGCGACGAAAGCGGCACGGTGGCCGGCATCCTGGTCACCGCCATCGAAACCAACGAACGCCGCAGCAAAGCCCTGGAACTGCAGCAGCGCTCCGAAGACAGCCTCAAAGCCCAGCACAACAGCGAGCAGCGCCTGCAACTGGCACTGGCGGCGACGGACGCAGTCGGCACCTGGGACTGGGATATCGGCGAAGACCGCTTTATTGCCGACGCCCACTTCGCCTACCTGCACGGCGTTGACCCGAGTGACGCCGGCCTCTTGCCGATCAGCGAGTACCTGCAAGGCGTGCATCCTGAAGACCGTGGCATGGTGGCGCGCAGCATCAAGCATTGCATCACCTTCGGCACCGAATACGCCGAGGAATACCGCCTGCTGCAAGCCGATGGCCAGGTGCGCTGGGTGTTTGCCCGGGGCCGTTGCTACAAGGACCAGCATGGCCGCCCGGCACGCTTTTTAGGCGCCGCGCTGGACCTGACCGAGCGCAAGCACACCGAGCAGGCCCTGCGCCAAAGCCAGACCGAGCTGCAGTTGATCATCAACGCCATGCCGGTGCTGATCGGCTATGTCGATCACGAACAGCGTTTTCGCCTGAACAACAGCGCGTACCTGGAGTGGTACGGCATGACGCCGCAAGAGCTGTACGGCAAGAGCATCCGCGAAGTGCTCGGTGATGAGGTGTATGCCGGTCGCGCCGACAAGATCGCCGCCGCGCTGCGCGGCAAGGCCTGCAGCTTTATGACCATCACGCCGCACCACGACGGCCGCCCGCGCCATGCGTTGATGAAGTACCTGCCGCGCTTCAGCAATGACGGCTCGGTGAACGGTTTCTACATCTTTGTGATCGATGAAACCGAACGCAAACTCACCGAAGAAGCCCTGCGCCACCTCAATGAAAACCTCGAAGAACGCGTGGCCCAGCGCACCCAGGCGCTGGCCGAGGCCAACCAGCGCCTGCAAAACGAGATGTTCGAACGCGAGCGCGCCGAAGACGCGCTCCGCCATGCGCAGAAGATGGAAGCGGTGGGCCAGCTCACCGGCGGCATCGCCCATGACTTCAACAATATGCTCACCGGGATTATCGGCAGCCTGGACCTGATGCAGCGCTACATCGCGGCCGGGCGCAGCGACGAAATCGGCCGGTTTACCGATGCGGCGGTGTCTTCCGCCCACCGCGCGGCCGCCCTCACCCACCGGCTGCTGGCGTTCTCGCGGCGCCAGTCGCTGGACCGGCGCCCGCTGGACCCCAACCAGTTGGTGGCGTCGCTGGAAGAATTGTTCCGGCGTACCAAGGGCGCGCACATCACGCTCAAAGTGGAACTGGGCCGCGATATCTGGGCGGTGAACACCGACGCCAGCCAATTGGAAAACGCCCTGTTGAACCTGGTGATCAACGCGCGCGACGCCATGCCCGACGGCGGCGAATTGCTCATCGAAACCGCCAACAGTTACCTGGACGGCACCGACATCACCACGCTGGAACCGGTCAAGGCCGGCGATTATGTGATGCTCGGCGTGAGTGACAACGGCAGCGGCATGGCGCCGAAGATTCTGGCCAAGGCGTTCGACCCGTTTTTCACCACCAAGCCCATCGGCCAAGGCACTGGCCTTGGGTTGTCGATGATCTACGGGTTTGCCCAGCAATCCGGTGGCCACGTGACCATTCAAAGTGAGCCCGGCAAAGGTACCAGCGTGCGCCTGTACCTGCCGCGCCTGCATGGCACTGCGCTGGAAAGCAGCCTGCCGGCGCACATGAGTGAAGCCCCGCTGGCGCTGGCTGGCGAAGCCGTGGTGGTGGTCGAGGACGACCCCGCCGTGCGCATGCTGGTGGTCAATGTGCTGGATGAATTGGGCTACACCGCACACCAGGCGGCGGATGCACGCACGGCACTGCCGTTGCTGGAGTCGGATTTGCGTGTGGACCTGCTGGTGACCGATGTCGGCCTGCCGGGCATGAACGGCCGCCAATTGGCAGAAATCGCCCGCCAGCACCGGCCCGGCCTGCAAGTGTTGTTCATGACCGGTTACGCCGAAAAGGCCGCCGAACGCCAGGGTTTCCTTGAAGACGGAATGGACATGGTGGCCAAGCCGTTCTCCATCGACCTACTGGCGACGAAAATCCGCAGCATGATCAACGTTGACGAATGAGTTCAGGCATAATCGCGCGCCCTTCCGTTTGACCGTTGCAAGGTAACAACATGAAAGCCCAAGCCCGTCACATCCTGGTCAAGACCAGTGAAGAAGCCGAACAGCTCAAGCAGCGCATTGCCAAGGGCGAAGCGTTTGATGTGCTGGCCAAGAAATACTCGACCTGCCCGTCCGGCAAGCGCGGCGGTGATTTGGGTGAAGTGCGGCCGGGGCAGATGGTCGGGGCGATTGATGCGGTGATCTTCAAGAAGCCGGTGAAGGTGGTGCATGGGCCGATCAAGAGCAAGTTTGGGTATCACTTGGTGCAGGTGTTTTACCGCGACTGACCAGAGAGCGGACGCGGAGCGTCCGGTGAGGCATTCCCACGCGGAACGTGGGAACGATCAAGCCAGTTCCCACAGTTGAGCGCATTTCAACTGGAGGAATGCGGTCAAATGTGGGAGCTGGCTTGCCTGCGAACCGCCGCAGGCGGCCATTTACCGCGCAATTAAAGCCCCTGGCACCTGAATCACCCGGCTCGCCAACCGATGCCCAGCCAAGGCCGCCTCCTCAGGTGACTGACCTTTCAGCCGACTGGCCAGATACGCCGCACTGAACGAATCCCCCGCCGCCGTGGTGTCCACCACCTTCTCGACCTTCAACGCCGGCACGGCAAAGCGCTCGCCGTCACAGCGGATCAAGCAGTCATCCGCGCCGCGCTTGAGCACCACTTCGGCAATCGCCGGGTACGCCGCAAACACCTGTTCGCTGTCGGCATAGCCAAACAACGCACGTTCGTCGTCTTCGGTCAGCAAGGCGATATCCACCTCGGCCAACACCGCGTGATACGCCGCGCGCGCCGCTTCGACGCTGGCCCATAAACGCGGGCGGTAGTTATTGTCGAACACCACCTTGCCGCCGCGCCGGCGGGTTTCGATCAGGGTGTGCAGTAAACGCGCGCGCCCGACTTCACCGAGTACCGCCAGGGTGATGCCGCTGAAATACACCACGTCGTAACCCGGCAAAGCCGCCAGGATCGGCTCGGCGGCCGGGGTGGTGAAGCAGTCGCGCACGGCGGCTTCGTTGCGCCAGTAGAGGAATTTGCGCTCGCCGTTGGCGTCGGTCTGGATGCAGTACAAACCGGGTAGACGGCCGGGCAAGCGTTGGACCATGCCCAGGCCGAGGCCTTCGTCGGTCCATTGTTGGCACATGGCATCGCTGAAGCTGTCATCGCCCAGGGCGGTGACGTAGTCGACCGTGCCGACGCTGCCCAATTCGCGGCGCAGGTAGACGGCTGCGTTGAGGGTGTCGCCGCCGAAGCTCTGCTGCAGGCTGCCGTCGGCGCGGTGTTGGAGTTCGATCATGCATTCGCCGATGAGGGCGATGCGCGGTTGTGTGTTCATAGCCAGTGTCTCTCGGTGTTCTGGAGGGCCTCTTCGCGAGCAAGCCCGCTCCCACATTTGATTGCATTTCAACTGAAGGAACTCGGTCGAATGTGGGAGCGGGCTTGCCTGCGATGGGCGCGACGCGGTTTAGAAGCAGGTATGCAAGGACTCGATCACCTGCAACTGCTCATCCACCAGGCAGCCCACTTGCCATTTGTCGAAGGTCAGGCACGGGTGCGAGGTGCCGAAGGAGATGATGTCGCCGATACGCAGTTCAACCCCCGGCGCCACGCTCATGAACGCGTGCTGGTCCATCACTGCCGTGACCTTGCACGCAGTGACGTCATCGCCTTCGGCCGGCAAAATACCGGCCTTGTAGCGCTTGAGCGGCACCGGCAGGCCAGCGTCGTAGGCGACGTCGCGCTTGCCCAAGGCAATCACCGCAAAGCCCGGCTCTGGCAACGATTGCACATGCGCCCAGACTTCCAGCGCCGGGCGCAGGCCTTCGTTGAGGTCGCTGCGGCGGTCGAGCACGCAGCATTGCGCTTCTTTGTAGATGCCGTGGTCGTGGGCCACGTAGCTGCCAGGTCGCAGCACGCTGAGGAAGCGGCCAGCGGCGTTTTGTGCTTCAAACGACTCGGCAATCAGGTCATACCAGGCCGAGCCCGAGGCGGTGATGATCGGCTTGGGCAGGTCGAAAGAGCCGTTGTTTTGCAGGTCCACTGCCAGGCGCACCAGGCTGGCGGCAAAGTCGCGGATGCCGCTGACGGCATGTTCGCCGTGGATTACGCCTTCGTAGCCTTCAATACCGGTGAGGGCCAGGGCTGGCTGGGCCTTGATCGCCTTGGCCAGCTCGCGCACTTCCTGCTCGCTGCGGCAACCGCAACGGCCGCCGACCACGCCGTACTCGATCATCACGTTCAGGCGCAGGCCGCGGGCGGCGAAGAACAGGCCGAGGTCGGCGACGTTGTCCGGGTGATCGACCATGCAGTGGAAGTCAAAATCCTTGTCGGCCAACAAGTCGGCAATCAACGCCATGTTCGGCGCGCCGACCAGTTGGTTGGCCATCAATACGCGGCGCACGCCACCGGCATAAGCGGCGCGGGTTTGCACCGCGTTAGCCAGGGTGATGCCCCAGGCGCCGGCTTCGATCTGGCGTTGGAACAATGCCGGCATCATGCTGGTTTTGCCGTGGGGCGCGAGTTCTGCGCCGCTGTTGCTGACAAATGCCTGCATCCAGCGAATGTTGTGTTCCAGGGCGTCGCGGTGCAGCACCAGGGCCGGCAGGCTGACGTCGCGGACCAGGTGGGCGCCAACGGCGGCGGCGCCTTTTTCAACGGCATTGAGGGCAGACATAAAAACTCCTATTCGTTGATGCGACGGGCCAGGTTGTTGGCGCTGTCGATCAACACCCGGCGATAGTCGTTGTAATTTTTAATCGCGTCGGCCCGTGGGGCGACGATGCACAAAGTTGCGATGCTGATGCCTTGCGCGTCCCGCACCGGGGCGGCGAAGCAATGGGTAAAGGTGTCGGCCACACTGTCGAAAGAGAAGAACCCGTCGAGGGTGGCCTGACGGATTTGCGCCAGGAACGTTTCCAACGGCAGGCGCTGGCCGTCCGGCAGGATGAAGTCGTCGTAGTCGATCAGGTCGATGATTTGCTGGTCACTCAAGTGCCCCAGCAGCAGGCGCCCGGAGGCGGTCCACGGGATCGGTGCGTTTTCGCCGATGTCCGACGAAATGCGGAAATGCCGCTCGCCTTCGCGCATCAGCGCCACCGTGTATTTGCGCCCGTTGAGCAGGCACATCTGCGCGGTTTCGTGGGTTTGGCTGACGATTTCCTGCAAGGCGTGGTCGGCCTCGCGGGTCAGGTCGAAATGGCGCAGGTGCGCCTGGCCGAGGAAGTACAGCTGGCGGCCGAGGTAGACGTGGCCGTCCTTGCCCACCGTTTCGAGGATGCGCCGTTCAAGCAACGAGGCGACCAGTTCGTAGACGGTGGATTTGGGGCTGCCGATGCCGCTGGCAATATCATTCGGGCGCAGGGGCTGGCCGATTTCCTTGAGAAAATCGAGGATATCGAATGCACGGTCCAGTCCTTTGGCGCGGCGTTTGATGGTGTCTTCGGTCATGGCAGTAGTCGGTCCGGTCAAAGTGGTAATGCCGCACAGTGAACCCCTGTGGGAGCGGGCTTGCTCGCGAATGCGGTGTGTCAGTGAATGCATCTGTTACTGACCCACCGCATTCGCGAGCAAGCCCGCTCCCACATTGGATCTCCTATGGCTTTAAGAATGGGGCATTTAGCCTTTTTTCTTGTAGGCCACGCAATCGATCTCGACCTTGCAGTCCACCATCATGTTGGCCTGCACACAGGCGCGCGCCGGGGCGTGTTCGGGGGTGAAGTATTCGCCGAAGACTTTGTTGAAACTCCAGAAGTCCCGTGGGTCTTCCAGCCATACGCCGACGCGCACCACGTCTTTGAGTTCGTAGCCGGCCTCTTCCAAAATCGCCACCACGTTGCGCATGGTCTGGCGGGTTTGCTCGACGATGCCGCCGTTGATGATTTCACCGTCGACTGCCGGCACCTGGCCCGAGACGTAGAGCCAGCCGTCCGCTTCCACCGCGCGGGCGAAAGGACGAGGTTGGCCACCGCCGGCGGTGCTGCCGGTGCCGTAACGAGTAATGCTCATAAAGTTGCTCCTGATTAAAAACGAATGTTCTTCAAAAATTCCGCCAGGCGCGGCGATTGTGGGCGTTCGAAGATGTCTTTCGACGTGCCCTGCTCTTCAATGCGGCCCTGGTTCATGAATACGATCTTGTCCGACACTTCGTAGGCAAAACGCATTTCGTGGGTGACCAGCAACATGGTCATGCCCTCTTCCGCCAGGCCCTTTATCACGCTGAGCACTTCACCCACCAACTCGGGGTCGAGGGCCGAGGTGACTTCGTCGAACAGCATGAGGCTGGGGTTCATCGCAATCGCACGGGCAATCGCCACGCGCTGTTGCTGGCCGCCGGAGAGCTGGCCCGGAAAGTGGTTGCGTCGCTCCAGCAGGCCGACGCGGTCCAGCCATTTTTCCGCCAGGGCCACCGCTTCGTCCTTGCCCATCTTCTTGACCTTGAGCAAGCCAAGGGTGACGTTTTGCAACGCGGTAAGGTGCGGGAACAGGTTGAATTGCTGGAACGCCATGCCGGTCATCGCGCGGTGCTGGGCAATCACGCGCTCGGGGTGACGCACGCGTTTGCCGGCGATTTCGCTGTAGCCGATGGACTCGCCGTCCAGGGTGATCTGGCCGCCCTGGAATTCTTCCAGCAGGTTGACGCAACGCAGCAGCGTGGTCTTGCCCGAGCCGCTGGAGCCGATCAACGTCACCACGTTGCCGCGCTGCATGGACAGGTCGACGCCCTTGAGCACTTCTACCTGGCCGTACTGTTTACGCAGGCCGCGAATGTTCAGCAGCGGTTGGTTAGTTTGAGGTTGGTTCATGGCAAGGCCACCCGCTTTTCAATGTAGCGCCCGAATAACTCGATGGCGTAGTTGATGACAAAGAACAGAAACCCGGCGAACAGGTAGAACTCCAGGGTCATGAAGGTACGCGCGATCACTTGCTGGGTGCTCAGCAGCAATTCAGCCACGCCGATCACCGAGAGCAAGGTCGAGGCCTTGACGATTTCCGTGGAGGAATTGACCCAGGTCGGCAGGATCTGGCGCAACGCTTGAGGCAACAGCACGTAGCCCAGGGATTGGTAGAACGTCAGGCCAATCGCCTTGCCCGCTTCCAATTGCCCACGGGGAATGGCTTGCAGCGCACCGCGCACGATTTCCGAGACGTGGGAGCCGCAAAACAGCGTCAGCCCGACGGCGCCAGCCTGGAACGCGGTGATCTGCCAACCCAGCGCCGGCAGCATGTAGAAACACGCCAACACCAGCACAAACACCGGCGTGCCACGGATCAGGTCGACATACAGACGAAACGGCGCGCGCATCCAGAACCTGCCGTAGGTCAGGATCAAACCGGCGACAATGCCGATCAGCGTACCGAAAATAATCGCCAGCGCAGACACATACACGCTGGCTTGAAAGCCCGCCCAGAGGGTATCCCGGGCGATCCACAACTCATGCAACCAGCTGGGGGATTCGTACATGGAAACCTTCCTTAACGACGGATCGCCAGACGCTGTTCCAGGTAACGGAGCAGCATGGCAATGAGGTAACAGGCAGCCACGTAGAGCGCAGTCGTGACCAGCCAGGTTTCAATCACCCGGTAGCTTTCGACGTTGATCTTGCGGGCGTAGTAGGTCAGCTCCGGCACGGCAATCGCAGCCGCCAGCGAGGTGTCCTTGAACAGCGAGATAAAGTTGTTCGACAGCGCCGGCAACACATTGCGCAGCATCACCGGCACGGTGATGTAGGCGCGGATCCGCCACTCACCCAAGCCAATCGCCAAACCCGCTTCACGCAAGCCTTTGGGGATATTCAACAGCCCGGCGCGGAACACTTCGGTGAGGTAGGCACCGGCGTACAGCGACAAGGTGATGATGAACGAGGGAATTTTGTCGAGACGAATCCCCAATGACGGCAGTGCAAAGTAGATCAACAGGATCAGCACGAGGATCGGCGTATTGCGGATCACCGTCACATACACCGAGGCGAAGACTCGCAACGCGCGGTGTTTGGACAGCATGGCAAACGCCATCATCAGGCCGATCACGCAGCCAATCGCGATCGACAGCAGCGCCAGCTCAAGGCCCAGGCCGAGCCCCGCCAGCAAGCTGGGGAAATCACGCCACACGGCGGCAAAGTTCAACTGATAGTTCATGGTCGGCAGTACCTGATTGGGGCGCCGTCAGGGGCGCCCCAGGGTTTACGATTTACTTGAACTCAACCGGGAAACCGATCGCTGGTTCTGGCAAATCCACGCCGAACCATTGCTTGAACGAGGCCTTGTAGGTGGGGAATTCCACACCGGTCATGGCTTCATGCAACGCGGTGTTGACGAAGTTCAGCCAGTCCTGATCGCCACGCTTGACCGCGCACGCGTAGGTTTGCGGGCTCCAGGCGTAGGTCGGGCTGCGGTAGCGGCCGGGGTTCTGCACCATCAGGTACTTGACCGAGGATTGGTCGGTGGCGGCGGCATCGGCGCGGCCGGAGTTCACGGCCTGGTACATCAGGTCGACGCTGTCGTATTGGTCGACCTTGGCTTTGGGCAATGCCTGGTGCACCAGCTCTTCG
Source organism: Pseudomonas sp. D2002 (assembly GCF_013385735.1). Classification (NCBI taxonomy): domain Bacteria; kingdom Pseudomonadati; phylum Pseudomonadota; class Gammaproteobacteria; order Pseudomonadales; family Pseudomonadaceae; genus Pseudomonas; species Pseudomonas sp. D2002. The sequence goes on from NZ_JACAPL010000011.1 coordinate 270,627, forward strand.
GCGTAGACGTTTTGCAGCACGGCCACGGTGACGCTGTCGCCTGCGGCTTGCAGGTCTTCGATTTCCTTGTACTTGCTGTTGTTCGGCAACAGCAGGCCCACGCCTTCGCGGTAGTACGGCAAGGTAAATTCAACTTGCTGCGCACGGCTGGCCGTGACGGTGATGAACTGGCAACTCATGTCGACCTTGTCGGTCAGCAGGTTGGGAATACGTGCGTCGGACGACTGCACCACAAACTCGACTTTGCTCGGGTCGTTGAACAGACCTTTGGCGACGATACGGCCGATGTCGATATCAAAACCCTGCAACTTGCCATCCGCTCCCTGGAAGTGCCACGGCGCATTGGTACTGCCTGTACCCACGATGAGATGCCCACGCTTGAGCACATCATCGAGCTTGCTGTCCGCCGCCTGCACTACGCTTGCGAGGGAAGCCGATGCGGCGAAGAGAAAAACACACGCTTTGAACACGGAAGGTCGGTGATGCATGACAAGCACTCCAGGAGTTGTGTATTCCGCTATACCGGAACTTAGTATGTAACAACGGAATAGACAGCAGAAAGTGTGCCACACGCGGTAACAGAAAAATATGATTGGGGTAAATTCGTTTTGAATCATAGGGATAATGGTTTGTGCTGGGTGAGGTGCTTGGCCAGCGGCTGGAGGCAGTCTGCTACTCAGGGACACACAGTGACAGGTGGCGCACCAGGGTGGCGTTACCTTGCACCGTAGCGGGGCTGATATTGAACACCTGTGGGGGTGGGTTTGCCTGGGATGGCGGTGGGTCAGTCAACATTGATGGTGGCTGAGCTGACGCATTCGCGGGCAAGCCCGCTCCCACAGGGGATTTGCCACAGGGGATTTTCGTTGCTTTTGAGCTTTGTGTGGGTGTGGCTGATTTTTTGGGTTGGGCTAGGCTGGGGGTATCTGTGTGCAGGAGCCGGGCGTGATGAAGGTAAGAATTTTGGTGGTTGTGCTGTGTTGGTGGGTGGCCGGTACGGCCCTGGCCAGTAATGATCGGCGTGAATGCAAGGAGGAATTAACCAAGCTGAAAGAGGCTTTCAGCACCGATTACACCAGCCAGAACCATCATGGCTATCGCAAGGCGAAGGCGTCGCGGGACAATGAGGAATACAAGAAATGCGCGAGTCAGGCGCGCAAGGCCCGTGAACGCGTGGAACGTGACGCAGATGTTTAAGCGTGTCTACCTGTGAAGGTTGACAGTAGACGGGGGTGATCTCTCGGCTTAGCGTTGGCAGAAACCGCAAGCCGAGAGGGATTTCATCATGGCAACCACTAACGACGTCATTACCAGCCAGGCGGGCTATGAGTCCGCACTGAAACAGGGTCGAATCGTATTCACGCTATTTGTTTCAAAAAGCTGCCCGGCATGCGAGTACTACAGACCATTTTTTGAAAGCGCCGCCAAAGAGCATGACAGGTTTGTGGATAGCTATGTCATCGAGCCGACCGTTGCGCCTGAGCTGGGCAAGCCTGAACGCCGCAGTACTGAGAGGGTTACCGGCACACCTACGCTGGTAACGCATATCGACGGCGAGGTTCAGGAAGTCATCAGAGGGTTTGAAGACGAGAAAACCCTGACGCAAGAACTGAACAATATATTCAGCCGCTATGCCTAGCTGTAGGCTCCAGACGAACTTGCGTCACCCGCCGCTCCTCCACCGCTGCCACGGTAAGGCGCCAGCCTTGATGCTCAAGGCTGTCGCCGACCATCGGCAGGCGGTCCAGCAGGCTCATCACTAAACCTGCGAGGGTCTGATAATCGTCGGTGGCCACGGCCTTGAAGCCGGTGCGCTGGCGAATCTGGTTCAGGTTCACGGCGCCATTGGCACGAAAACCCTCGCCGTCCTCGACAATATCCGGCCCTTCAATCTCGCTGGCATCCGGCAATTCACCGGCGATGGACTCGAGAATGTCGGTCATGCTCAACACCCCCATAAAATCGCCGAATTCGTTGATCACGAACGCAATGTGGGTGGATTCCTGGCGCATCTGCTCCAGGGCGTTGAGGATCGAAAAACTCTCCAGCAGGTTGATCGCGCGGCGCGCCAAGTGCTCCAGGTTCGGCTCGTTGCCGGCCAGGTATTCCTTGAGCAACTCCTTCTTGTGCACGAAACCTAATGGCTCATCGATAGCGCCGTGGCGGATCAACGGCAGGCGCGAGTAGGACGAATGCATCAATTTCAGGCGAATAGTGTCGCGATCGTCCGACAGATCAATACAGTCGACCTTGGCCCGTGGCGTCATCAAGGTGCGAATCGGCCGCTCGGCCAATTGCAGCACGCCGCTGATCATCACGCGCTCGCGTCGATCAAACAACGGGCCTTGCGCTGCATCCGGCTCGCCCATCAGGTCAGCAACGTCGTCATCCATGCCTTCGACGGCCAGGCTGCGACCGCCGAGCAAACGCATCACCGCATGCGCGGTGCGCTGGCGCACCGGCAACGTGCCTTGCGCCGACTTCTTGCGGCGGGCGCGGGCAATCTGGTTGAACACCTCGATCAGGATCGAGAAACCAATCGCCGCATACAGATAGCCCTTGGGAATATGGAAGCCCAAGCCTTCGGCCGTCAGGGCGAAACCGATCATCATCAAGAAGCCCAGGCACAGCATGATCACCGTAGGGTGCGCGTTGACGAAGCGGGTCAGCGGTTTACTCGCCACGATCATCAAGCCGATGGACACGATCACCGCGATCATCATCACCGCCAGTTCATCCACCATGCCCACGGCCGTAATCACCGCGTCGAGGGAGAACACCGCGTCGAGCACCACGATCTGCGCCACGATCGGCCAGAACATCGCATACGCCACATTGCCCGAGCGCTGGGCCACATGGCCTTCCAGGCGCTCATGCAATTCCATGGTGGCCTTGAACAACAGGAACACACCGCCAAACAGCATGATCAGGTCACGGCCGGAGAAGCTCTTGTCGAACACCTCGAACAAAGGCTGGGTCAGCGTCACCAACCAGGAAATACTCGCCAGCAAGCCCAGGCGCATCAGCAACGCCAGGGACAAACCAATCAACCGCGCCCGGTCGCGCTGCTCCGGCGGCAACTTGTCCGCCAGGATCGCGATAAACACCAGGTTGTCGATGCCCAGCACCAGTTCCAGCACAATCAAGGTCAACAGGCCGAGCCAGGCCGTTGGATCCGCTAACCATTCCATTTATAGAGTCTCGTAATAGATTTCAGAATGCCGGACACGGCAAAGCGCGGTCAGTGGACCGGGACAAGGTTAGCAGTCGGAATACGGGGTGCTTTAACGGGAACAGCAGCAAATGTCTTGGGGAAAGACGACTGGGAGGCTCCAAGAGGGTGTTCATGCAAGTCCTGAAATAACAAAAGGACTTGGATCGTACAGGCGAAACCAAAATTTCCCACAACGCAAAACTATTACAAGATCTGTCCTTCAAGCACACAAAACCAATGTGAGAGCGGGCTTGCTCGCGAAAGCGGAGTGTCAGTCAGCACATGCATCAACTGAAACACCACATTCGCGAGCAAGCCCGCTCCCACATTTTTGATCTATGTTTAATCAGGTTTTGCGCGTCGCGTCGTCAAGCGCCAAAATCGTGTGCGCATTCGTCACCGTCGTCGCCAGCGTATTAATCACCCCCGAGCGCAACGCCCCCAAGGTCGCCGCCGCCTTGGTGTTCTCACTGGCAATCGCCACCACATCCGGGATGCGAAACAACTCCTGCACCGTCAGCCCGATCACCCGCCCCTGAATAGCGTTGACCGCCGGCTGCCCGTGTATGTCGATAAAGTCATAGCCCATCATGTCGCCCACCGTACCGGACAACCGCGCCTGGGCAATTTCCTGCGGCGAAAACCAGCCCATGCGCACCATGTTGCTGTTCTCGCTCATGTCACCAATGCCGATCAGCGCAATGTCCGCCCGCCGCGCCCGATCCAGGGTCGAGCGCACCGTGTCATTGTTGATCAACACCCCACGCAATTCCGGGTTTGCCACCAGCGCCGGGGCGTACAGGCTTTCACTCTCGCCACCAAAGCGCAGGGCCAGGCGCCGGCAGATATGGTCGGGGTTCATGTACTCGCCAGCCTTGAGCGAACCGCCGATAGCACAGACAAAGGTACAATTGCGCGTTACCGGCAAAAACACGTTATCCGCTACCGCCCCGACGTTACGCCCCATGCCGACAGCGACGATCATGCCGTCACTCAGGGTTTTATTCAGGTAGTTGGCCACCAGGCTGGCCACCGCCGAGCGCTGCGTGTCGGGGTCGCTGTGGTCGACGGCAATCAACGCGCGGTCAAGTTTGAAACGCTGCACCAGCGCCTGCTCAAGCTCGTTGTTCATCGCCGGGTGCTGCAACACGCGCACCTCGACGATCCCTTCATCGCGCGCACGTTTGAGCAGGCGGCTGACTTTCGCGCGTGACAGGTCGAAGCGTTTGGCAATGGCCTCCTGAGTGACGTTCTCGAGGTAATAGAGCATCGCCACTTCGGTCATCTGATCGATATCGCTGGCGATGCGCTGGGTACTGTCACTCATGGGGACGGGCTTCCGTTTCGGCGTCAAAGGCGCATTCTCCCGACTCTTGCCCCGTTCCGTCCACTATTGATGCCCATCGCGTTCGATCGCATTGATACGCGCCACCTTGGCCCCGGAACGCGCCGCCTCGAACTCAGAGGCCAGAAACGCGGTGACGATGCTTTTGGCCAGCTCGGCGCCAACCACCCGCGCGCCGATGGACAGGATCTGCGCATCGTTACTCTTGCGCGCGCGCTCCGCAGAATAGGTGTCATGCGCCTGCGCGGCGCGAATACCCAGCACTTTGTTGGCCGAGATGGCCATGCCAATCCCGGTGCCGCACACCAGCACGCCCAGGCGTTGCTGCCCGGCGTTAATGGCAGTGGCCACGGCCAGGGCGATATCCGGGTACAGCACCGGCGCCGTGGAGTGGGTGCCGAAGTCGGTCACCGGATAACCCAACGCCTCGATATGGCGCTTCAACAGCTCTTTGAGCTCAAAACCCGCTTCATCGCATCCGATAGCCACCGGGAAAGGTGTGTTCATGGCGTCTGGCTCCGCTGCCGTGATCCTACTTTACGACTGATCAATTGATCATTCAGTGAAATTTCGCTCAGTCATTTCGCGTGCATTAACACCCTCCTGTCAAGCGAGTTTTAACTGACCCCACAGTCAAAGCCCTTTAAAAGGGCATTCACTGCAAGCAAGGCGACATTTACAGCTTTTCATTGAAAGAGATTGACTGATCAGAATTTCATTTGGTACACATATGATCACAGCAAAACATGACTGTGCGACCTAATAAGAATTCACAGCACGAGGACACGCCGATGGCCACGCCATTACTGCTCCAGGCTGAACACGTCGCCAAGGCTTACGCCGGGGTCCCTGCCCTGCGTGACGGGCGCCTCTCTCTGCGGGCCGGCAGCGTCCACGCGTTGTGCGGCGGCAATGGCGCCGGCAAGTCGACCTTCCTGAGCATCCTGATGGGCATCACTCAACGTGACGCCGGGACCCTCCTGCTCAACGGCACCCCCGTTCAATTCAACCGACCAAGTGAAGCCTTGGCGGCGGGGATCGCGATGATCACCCAGGAGCTGGAACCCATCCCTTACATGACCGTCGCCGAAAATATCTGGCTGGGTCGCGAACCGCGCCGTGCCGGTTGCATCGTCGACAGCAAGACCCTTAACCGCCGCACCCGCGAGTTGCTCGAAAGCCTGGAATTCGACGTCGACGCCACCAGCCCCATGCACCGCCTGAGCGTGGCGCAGATTCAACTGGTGGAAATCGCCAAGGCCTTCAGCCATGACTGCCAAGTGATGATCATGGACGAACCCACCTCTGCCATCGGCGAGCGCGAGGCAGAAACCCTGTTCAAGGCGATCCGACGCCTTACTGCGCGCGGCGCCGGCATCGTCTATGTGTCGCACCGCTTGAGCGAACTGGCGCAGATCGCCGATGACTACAGCATCTTTCGCGATGGCACCTTTGTCGAAAGCGGGCGCATGGCCGATATCGACCGCAACCACCTGGTGCGCGGGATTGTCGGCCAGGAGCTGACGCGCATCGACCACAAGGTCGGCCGCGAATGCGCCGCCACCACTTGCCTGCAAGTCGACAACCTGAGCCGCACCGGCGAGTTCCACGACATCAGCCTGCAACTGCGCCAGGGCGAAATCCTCGGCATTTATGGCCTTATGGGCTCAGGGCGCAGCGAGTTTCTCAACTGCATCTACGGCCTGACCGTGGCGGACTCCGGCAGCGTGACCCTGCAAGGCAAACCCATGCCCATCGGCCTGCCCAAAGCCACGATCAACGCTGGCATGTCACTGGTCACCGAAGACCGCAAAGACAGCGGCCTGGTGCTGACCGGCAGCATTCTTTCCAATATTGCGTTGTCGGCCTACAAGCGCCTGTCGAGTTGGTCGCTGATCAACGCTCGCAAGGAAACCCAACTGGCCGAGGACATGGTCAAGCGCCTGCAGATCAAGACCTCGTCGCTGGAGCTGCCGGTGGCCTCCATGAGTGGTGGCAACCAACAGAAAGTGGTACTCGCCAAATGTCTGTCGACCGAGCCGGTGTGCCTGCTCTGCGATGAGCCGACCCGTGGCATCGACGAGGGCGCCAAGCAAGAGATCTACCACTTGCTCGACCAGTTCGTGCGCGCCGGTGGCGCGGCCATTGTGGTCTCGTCGGAAGCCCCGGAACTGCTGCATTTGAGTGATCGCATCGCTGTATTCAAAGGCGGCCGGCTGGTGACCATCAGCACCGACACCGCCCTTTCCCAGGAAGCCTTGTTGAGTCTTGCCTCATGAATGCCAAAACCATTGCCCCACCCCTGACTGCCGCGCCGCGCAATCGCCTGCGCGTGTCCCTCGACCGTTTCGGCCTGCCGCTGGTGTTTATTCTGCTGTGCGTGGTGATGGCGTTTTCCAGCGAATACTTTATGACCTGGCGCAATTGGATGGACATCCTGCGCCAGACCTCCATCAACGGCATCCTTGCCGTGGGCATGACTTACGTGATCCTGACCAAGGGCATCGACCTGTCGGTGGGCTCGATCCTGGCGTTTGCCGGGCTGTGCAGCGCCATGGTCGCGACCCAGGGTTACGGCCTGCTGGCGGCGGTCAGTGCCGGGATGTTCGCCGGGGCGATGCTCGGCGTGGTCAACGGCTTTATGGTCGCCAACCTGTCAATCCCACCGTTCGTGGCCACCCTGGGCATGCTCAGCATCGCGCGAGGCATGACCTTTATTCTCAACGACGGTAGCCCGATCACCGACCTGCCCGACGCTTATCTGGCGCTGGGCATCGGCAAGATCGGCCCGATTGGCGTGCCGATTGTCATCTTCGCGGTGGTCGCGCTGATCTTCTGGATGGTGCTGCGCTACACCACCTACGGCCGTTACGTGTACGCCGTGGGCGGCAATGAAAAGAGCGCGCGCACCTCCGGCATTGGCGTACGCAAGGTAATGTTTTCGGTGTACGTGGTCTCGGGCCTGCTCGCCGGTCTGGCCGGCGTGGTGCTGTCGGCGCGCACCACCTCTGCCCTGCCCCAGGCCGGGGTTTCCTACGAGCTGGACGCGATTGCCGCCGTGGTGATCGGCGGCACCAGCCTGTCGGGCGGCACCGGCAGCATTGTCGGCACGCTGTTCGGCGCGCTGCTGATCGGCGTGATCAACAACGGCCTGAACCTGCTCGGCGTGTCCTCCTATTACCAGCAAGTCGCCAAGGGCTTGATCATCGTGTTTGCGGTACTGATCGACGTGTGGCGCAAGAAAAAACGCTAGTCGCTGTCCCTCGAAAAAATGCACTGAACGACCCACAACAATAAGCGGAGTTCTCACCATGAAACCTGGAATGTCTTTGGCTGCCGTCGCGGCCCTCTCCCTGCTCGCCAGCAGTATTGCGTTTGCTGCCGACGGCAAGACCTACAAAGTCGGCGCCGCCGTCTACGGCCTCAAGGGCCAGTTCATGCAGAACTGGGTGCGCGAGCTCAAGGAACACCCGGCGGTCAAGGACGGCACCGTGCAATTGACCGTTTTCGACGGCAACTACGACGCCCTGACCCAGAACAACCAGATCGAAAACATGGTGACCCAACACTACGACGCCATCCTGTTCGTTCCCATCGACACCAAGGCCGGTGTCGGCACGGTCAAGCAAGCCATGAGCAACGACGTGGTGGTCATCGCCTCCAATACGAAAGTAGCCGATGCCTCCGTGCCCTATGTGGGCAATGACGACGTAGAAGGCGGCCGCCTGCAGGCCCAGGCGATGGTCGACAAGCTCAACGGCAAAGGCAACGTGGTGATCATCCAGGGCCCGATTGGCCAGTCGGCGCAGATCGACCGGGAAAAAGGCGAGCTGGAAGTGCTGAGCAAACACCCGGACATCAGGATCATCGAGAAGAAGACCGCCAACTGGGACCGCGCCCAGGCCCTGACGCTCACCGAAGACTGGCTGAACGCGCACCCCAAAGGCATTAACGGGGTGATCGCGCAAAACGACGACATGGCCCTCGGCGCCGTGCAGGCGCTCAAATCCCACGGGCTGAGCTCCAAGGACGTGCCGGTGACCTCCATCGACGGCATGCCGGACGCGATCCAGGCGGCGAAAAAAGACGAAGTCACCACTTTCCTGCAAGACGCCCAGGCCCAATCCCAAGGCGCGCTCGACGTAGCGCTGCGCGCACTGGCGGGCAAGGACTACAAACCGCAGTCGGTGATTTGGGAGCGTTACGGCAAGGACGTGAAATGGGGTGACGGCACGGCCAGGAACTACATCCTGCCGTGGGTGCCAGTGACGAATGCCAACGCCGATGCGCTGTACAAACAAGTCAGCGGCGGTAAGTAGCGGTTTCGACCTGTGGATGCATTCCAACTGTGGGAGCGGGCTTGCTCGCGAAGGCGGTGTGTCAGTCAGCACATCCGTCAGCTGATCCACCGCTTTCGCGAGCAAGCCCACTCCCACATTGGATCTCCACCGTTTTCAAAAATGGAGTTAATCGTATGTCTGGATTCTGGAACCAAGCCTTCGACCTCACCGGCCGTTGCGCGGTGATCACCGGCGGCGCCGCCGGGATTGGCCTGGCCTGCGCCACCTTGCTGGCAGAACGCGGCGCGCGCGTGGCCTTGCTCGACCGTGACCCCGCCGTAGTAGACGTCGCTGCCAGCCTGGGCGCCGAGCACCTGGGCATTGCCGTCGACCTCGGCCAGATCGGTCAAATACAGCACACCATCGACAGCGTCTTCGAATACTTCCAGCGCCTCGACTACCTGATCAACAGCGCCGGGGTTGTATTGCTGGACAAGGCCATTGATGTCAGCGAAAGCGCTTGGGACACCACCCTGGACATCAACCTCAAGGCCAGTTTCTTCGTGGCCCAGGCTTGCGCCAGGCACATGCTCGCCAACGGCGGTGGGCGCATCGTCAACCTCGCCTCGCAAGCCGCCGTGATCGGCCTGGACCGTCACGTCGCTTACTGCGCGAGCAAGGCCGCGATTGTCGGCATGACCAAAGTGCTGGCCATGGAATGGGCGCCACAGATCAACGTCAACGCCATCTCCCCGACCATTGTCGAAACTGCGCTGGGCAAGAAAGCCTGGGCTGGTGAAGTGGGCGAACGGGCCAAATTGCAGATCCCGGCGGGTCGTTTTGCCCAGCCGGAAGAAATCGCCGGGCTGGCGTTGTACCTGCTCAGCGATGCCGCGCAGATGATCACCGGCGCCAACATGGTGATTGACGGCGGCTACAGCATTCAGTAATTCATTTTTTGTCGTGAGGTTTTGTCATGTCCACCGTCACCGAACGCACACCTGAATACCTGTCCCCGGTCATCCCGAAAACCATGCAGGCGGTGGTCTGCCATGGCCCGGAAGACTACCGCCTGGAAACCGTCGACGTGCCCACACCCGGCCCCGATGAGATCCTGACCAAAGTCGAGCTGTGCGGCATCTGCATGGGCGACATCAAGACCTACCGCGGCGCGCCGTCGTTCTGGGGCGACGCCGAACAACCGCGCTACGTGAAGCCGCCGATGATCCCCGGGCATGAATTCGTCTGCCGCGTAGTTGCGCTCGGCCCAGGCGCGGAAAAACGTGGCGTGGCGGTCGGTGACCGGGTGATCTCCGAACAGATCGTGCCGTGCTGGGGCTGCCGTTTCTGCAACCACGGCCAGTACTGGATGTGCCAGAAGCATGACCTGTATGGCTTCCAGAACAATGTGCAGGGCGCCATGGCCCAGTACATGATCTTCACCAAGGAAGGCATTATTCACAAAGTGCCGGAATCCATCGCCCCCGATGAAGCCATCCTCATCGAACCGCTGGCCTGCTCACTGCATGCCGCCGAGCGTGCAAATGTCGACCATGACGACGTGGTGGTGGTGGCCGGTGCGGGCACGCTGGGCCTGGGCATCATCGGCGCGGTGCGCCTGCGCAACCCGAAAAAACTGATCGTGCTGGACATGAAACCCGAACGCGCCGCGCTCGCCCTGCGCATGGGCGCCGACGAAGTTTGGAACCCGGCCGAAGTCGACGTCATGGCCAAAATCCGCGCGATCACCGACGGCTACGGCTGCGACATCTACATCGAAGCCACCGGCCACCACAAGGCGGTGAACCAGGGCCTGGCGATGCTGCGCAAGCTGGGGCGCTTCGTCGAATTCAGCGTATTCAATGACGAAGCCACGGTAGATTGGTCGATCATCGGCGACCGCAAGGAATTGGACATTCTGGGCTCGCACCTGGGGCCATACATGTACCCGCGCGCCATCGATTTCATCGGCAACCGCAAGATCGACATGCGCGACGTGGTAACCCACAAGTTTGCCTTGGCGGACTTCAAGGAAGCGTTTGCGGTGATGGAGCGCGGGGATAAATCACTGAAAGTGGTATTGGAACCCTGACCTCAGCAACATCACATAACCTTGTGGGAACTGGCTTGCCGGCTCCCACAGTTGATCTTCGTTGCCCTTAAGAATAAGAACACAGGAACCCGCGTTATGAATCGAGTCATCAACGATCCGGACCACGTGGTCGAAGACATGCTGCGCGGCATCCTGGTCGCGCACCCCGAGCTGCGCCAATACGAGGCGAACCCACGGGTCATCACCAAGGCCAAACCGTCGGCATCAGGCCGCGTCGGCATCGTCACCGGCGGCGGCTCCGGCCATGAACCGGCCTTTCTCGGCTACGTCGGCCCGGGCCTGGTAGACGCCGTAGCCGTCGGCGAAATCTTCTCCTCTCCCACCGCCAAGAGCTTTTTCGACGCCTTCCGCGCCGCCGACCACAGCGCGGGCGTGGCCTGCCTGTACGGTAACTACGCCGGCGACAACATGAACGTGAAGCTGGCAATGAAAATGGCCGCCAGCAAAGACATGCGCATCCGCACCGTGGTCGCCAACGACGACGTGGCATCGGCACCCAAGGCCGATATCGCCAAGCGCCGTGGCGTGGCAGGCGAAATTTTCATGTGGAAGGTCGGCGGCGCCGCTGCCGCCCAGCATTACGACCTGGACGGGGTGATTCGCGTCGCGCAGAAAACCGTCGACCACTGCCGCTCAATCGGCATCGGCCTCACGCCGTGCACCATTGCGGCAGTGGGCAAGCCGAACTTCCAGATTCCCGACGGCCAGATGGAGCTGGGCATCGGCCATCACGGTGAACCGGGCATTGAAGTCATCCCCATCGAATCCGCCGCCGCCATGGCCGAACGCATGCTCGCGCCGATCCTCGCCGACCGCGATTTCAGCCAGGACGAGAGCGTGGTCGTACTGGTGTCCGGCCTCGGCGCCACGCCGGTGATGGAGTTGTATATTTTCTACGCCGAGGTGGAACGCCAGCTCAAGGCCAAGGGCTTGAAGATTCACCGTTGCTACGTCGGCAACTACTTCACCTCCCTGGAAATGATGGGCGTAACCCTGACCCTGCTGGGCCTCGACGCCGAGCTGAAAACCCTGATCGACCAACCCTGCCGTTCCATCGGCATGACCCAGGCGGAGTGAGCCATGAGCCAGCATTTTTCCACCCGTGACGGCAGCGCCATCGTCGCCGACCTGGTCAGCGTGATCGTGGCCAACCGTGAATACCTCAGCGAAGTCGACGGCGCGATTGGCGACGGCGACCATGGCATCAACATGGCCAAGGGTTTCGCCCATTGCGGGCGCACGATCGAAGGCCGTCAACTGACCCTGGCCGAAGCCCTGGATGAACTGACCCTGAGCCTGATGGAAGGTATCGGCGGCTCCATGGGGCCGCTGTACGGCAGCCTGTTTATCGGCATGGCCGACGAAGTGCGCAACAGTGAAGAGATTGACGCCGCGACCTTTGCCCACTTGTTGCGAGGCGGTTTGACCTCGTTGCAAGACATCACGGAAGCGGGCGTGGGCGACAAGTGTTTGATGGACACGCTGATCCCGGCGGTGGAGGCGTTTGAGCGTGCACATGCAGACGGTGCGTGCTTCAACGATGCGCTGGAGGCAATGAAAACCGCCGCATCGCAGGGGCGCGACTCGACCAAGGATTTGGTCGCGAAAATCGGCCGGGCGAGCCGGCTGGGTGAGCGTTCGCTAGGGGTGCTGGATGCGGGAGCGGTGTCGTGCTGCTTGATACTGACGCGGTTGGCGGATTCGGTTCAACCGCGGTTGGTGTAGCGCCCCTGGTGGCCCCTTCGCGAGCAAGCCCGCTCCCACATGTGATCGAGTTCCAGCGGCTGGAATGCGGTCGAATGTGGGAGCGGGCTTGCTCGCGAAGGTAGCCACACAATTAACCCGCAAAGCCCCCAACCCGCCGCGCTCAAACCTGCAACTTAGCGCCCTGCTTGACCTGCTGGATATACCGCGCCACCGCCGGCGCTTTCTCAAAACGCCGGTGAATCAGCGACAGCCACGACGACGCCTCACTGCCCTGAATAGCGCGATACACCACGCCCGGCAAACTCACATGCCCAACCATCGACGCCGGCACCACCGCCACGCCCTGCCCTAACGACACCAGCGCCACCACCGCCACCAACCCACCCGGTTGCGGCCCCAGGCGCGGCGCGAAACCGCCCTGGGCCGCGACGTGCAGCGTGCCGCTGATTTGTTCCGGCAGGATAAACGTCTCGTTTTGCAGGTGTTCACAACCGATGGCTTTGAGCTCCAGCAGCCAGGAAGCCTGCGGCAACGCCAACACAAACCCTTCGCTGCTCAGGCGCAGCGCTTCGATGCCATCGGGCAAGGTCATGGGCGAGCGAACATAGCCAATATCATAACGACCGTCCGCCACGGCGCTGGGCAGTGTCGCCATCGCGCATTCGCGCACATTCACGCTCACATCGGGATTGGCCTGGCTGAACGCCTGCATCTGCCGCTGCAACACACCGGAGTACACCGCCGAGGCCACATAGCCCAACTCGATATGGCCGATCTCGCCCCGCCCGGCGCGCTGGGCATTGCGCTGGGCGAATTCGAATTGGCGCACGGTGGCTTCGGCCTCGATCAGCAAGGCCGCGCCGGCCTCGGTCAGGCTGACTTCGCGTTGCTGGCGGATAAACAAGCGCGTACCCAGGCTGGCTTCCATGTCCTGGATTTGCCGGCTTAACGTCGGCGGCGCAATGCCCAGTTGCTCGGCGGCGCGGGTGAAGTTGCGCTGACGGGCAACGGCCAGGAAATAGCGAAAATGGCGGATTTCCATCGTGACATTAGCTCAAAGGTAATGAAGTGCTTCAGCCCAGCTAATAAAAACCGCACCAGTTGGGAATACGCTAGCGAGACCTCAACAATAGAGAGCCCTTGCGATGGCCGTCAAGCGTATTCCCCACATTACCTGCAAGGTAATTAAATCATGAACCGTGTCAGCCCTCGTCTCACGCTGCTCACCGCCTCCGGCGTGTGCTCACTGATCGTGCTCGACACCAATATCGTCGCCGTGACCCTGCCCAGCATCGCCCGCGACCTGGGCGCCAATTTCGCCGACATCGAGTGGGTCGTCAGCGCCTATATGCTCGCGTTCGCCGCGTTGTTATTACCGGCCGGCAGCATCGCCGACCGTTTTGGACGCAAGAAAACGCTGATCTGGGGCTTGAGCATTTTCATCCTGGCGTCCCTGGGGTGCGGGGCCGCGCCGAATGCGTTGTTCCTCGACATCGCGCGCGCCGTCAAAGGGGTCGGCGCGGCGTTGCTGCTGACCTCGGCGCTGGCGTCCATCGGCCACACCTTCCACGATGAAGCCGAGCGCGCAAAAGCCTGGGCGTTCTGGGGGGCATGCATGGGCGTGGCGATGACCGCCGCGCCGACGCTGGGCGGCTTGATCACGCAGTACCTGGGCTGGCGTTGGATTTTCTATCTCAACCTGCCCGTGGGCCTGGGGTTGATGGCGCTGGTGCTGCGGGCGATTCCTGAGTCCCGCGACACTCAGTCTGCACGCCTGGATCCATGGGGCAGCCTGGCCTTCAGCGCCAGCCTGTTGTGCCTGATCTGGGGGCTGATCGAGGCCAATCGTATCGGTTGGGGCCACCCACTGACTTACGCGCGACTGATCGGCGGCGCACTGTTGCTGGGCGTGTTCGTGATGGCCGAGCGCGTCCAACAGCGACCAATGGTGGACCTGCAGCTGTTCCGGCACCCGCGCTTTATCGGTGTGCTGCTGGGCATGTTTGCCTACGCCGGCTGCGCCCAAGTGATGATGACGCTGCTGCCGTTTTATCTGCAAAACGGCCTGGAGTTTTCGGCGATTGCCTCGGGCCTGGGCATGCTGCCGTTTGCGCTGACCATGCTGATTTGCCCAAGGATCGGGGCGCGCCTGGCCGGACGATTTGCACCGGCGACGATGATGGCGACCGGCTTGACCCTGGTCGGCTGCGGCAACCTGTTAAGCGCCTGGGCGGTGAATATCGGCGGCTACCTGCCCTTCGCCCTGGCGATTGCGGTGACAGGCGCCGGTGCAGGCTTGCTCAATGGTGATACGCAGAAAAACATCATGGCGTGCGTGCCACGGGACCGGGCGGGCATGGCGTCGGGCATGAGTACGACGATGCGCTTCAGCGCGATCATGTTGGCCATCGGCGTGTACGGGGCGTTGTTGAGCAGCCATAGCGAGCAGCTGCTGCGCGCGACTATCGAGCCGCAGTGGCAGGCACAGGCGGCGGGGATTGCATCGCGGGTGGTGGCCGGTGATATGCCGGCGGCCATGACATTATTGCCGGAGACGGCACGCACGGTGGTGCAACCGCTGGCGCGGCAAGCGTTTGTGAGTGGGTTCGGCGGGGTATTGTGGGTGGCGGGTTTGTTGGCGTTGCTGGGAGCGTTGGTGGTGGGAGCTTTGATGCGAAAACCAATTCCTGTAGTGCTAACGCAGAACTAAATGTGGGAGCGGGCTTGCTCGCGAATACGGTGTGTCAGTCAACAGATGTATCCACTGAACCACCGCATTCGCGAGCAAGCCCGCTCCCACAAGGGGCTTACCTTCATTCTGATCGTTTCTGATCGTTCCCACGCTCTGCGTGGGAATGCCGCCCCGGACGCTCCGCGTCCAACCTCGCCAGACTCAAGCCCTTCGCAAGGGTGACGCGGAGCGTCACAGCATGCGTTCCCACGCAGAGCGTGGGAACGATCAGCACATTCTGGTATTACCAGAACCGCTGCTGAGTCAACCGGCTCCACCAGGTCAGCAGCACCCGGTCCACCGAACCGCTGGCCGCCAGACCCACACGCTCCTGCAGGCTTTTGCGCTCGGCATAGTGCAGGTGGAACACGTCGGCGGTCTTGGCCTTGGTGGCCAGGTATTCGTCGCTGGTTTGCAGCTCGTCGACCAGTCTCTTGTCGAGCGCTGCAACACCCAGCCACACTTCCCCGGTCGCCACATCATCGATTGCCAGCTGTGGGCGGTAGCGCGACACGAAGTTCTTGAACAGTTGATGGGTAATGTCCAGGTCTTCCTGGAACTTCTCGCGACCCTTCTCGGTGTTTTCGCCAAACACGGTGAGGGTGCGCTTGTACTCACCGGCCGTCAGCACTTCGAAGTCGATGTCGTGCTTTTTCAGCAGGCGGTTGACGTTAGGCAACTGCGCCACCACGCCAATCGAGCCGAGGATGGCGAACGGGGCACTGATAATCTTCTCGCCGATACACGCCATCATGTAGCCGCCGCTGGCCGCGACCTTGTCGATGCACACGGTCAACGGCACGCCGGCCTGGCGGATACGCGCCAGTTGCGAGGACGCCAAACCATAGCTGTGCACCATGCCGCCGCCGCTTTCCAGGCGCAGCACCACTTCGTCTTCAGGGGTGGCCAGGCTCAGCAGCGCGGTGATTTCATGGCGCAGGCTCTCGGTGGCCGAGGCCTTGATGTCGCCGTCGAAATCCAGCACGAACACCCGTGGCTTGGCCTCAGGCTTCTTCTTGCTGTTTTTCTTTTCGGTTTTGCTTTCGGACTTGCGCAGGGCCTTGAGCTGGTCCTTGTCGAGCAGGCTCGACTCCAGGCGCTCACGCAGGCCTTTGTAGAAATCATTCAGTTTGCTGACCTGCAATTGGCCGGCGGACTTGCGACGGCCTTTGCTGCGCAGCGCCGCGAAGCTGATCAATACCACCAGAATAGCGACCACCAGAGTGACGGTCTTCGCTAGAAAGCTCGCGTATTCAGCCAAAAAATCCATGTGTCCCCTTAAAAATGCACGGCGCCAGGCGCGGATTGCCCAAGCATACCGAGGCTATCGCCGGGCGACCAGTGCTCAAACCGCCAGCAGCCAAGCTGCTCTAACGCGCTTTTAAAACAAGCGTATGTTTTTTCATTGACAGCTCGCAGGCATCCTCATAACCTCGCCAGACTTTCAACGTACCGGGAAAACGGACGTGGGCAGCATTTATCTGATACGACATGGCCAGGCCTCCTTCGGTGCAGACGACTATGACGTCCTGTCGCCCGTCGGCGTGGAACAGGCGCAAGTGCTCGGCCGCCATCTGGCCGACCTGGGCCTGACGTTTGACCGCTGCATCGCCGGCGACCTGCGTCGCCAGCAGCACACCGCCACCGCCGCCTTCGATCAATACCGTGCCCTTGGCCTGCCGGTGCCGACACTTGAAGTCGACAGCGCCTTCAACGAGTTCGACGCCGACGCAATCATCCGCGCCCTGCTCCCCGACCTGTTGAGCGCCGAGCCCGACGCGCTGGAGATCCTGCGCAATGCGGCGCAGAACCGCGGCGAATTCCAGCGCATTTTTGCCCTGATCGTCGAGCGCTGGCTGGCCGGCACCTTCGACCCGCCCGGCCTGGAAAGCTGGCTGGGGTTCGTCGAGCGTGTCCAGGGTGGTTTGCAGCGCGTGCTTGAAGCGGCTGAGAACTCACACAAAATCGCCGTGTTTACCTCCGGCGGCACCATCACCGCCCTGCTCCACCTGATTACCCGGATGCCTGCGGCGCAGGCCTTCGAACTGAACTGGCAAATTGTTAACACCTCGCTCAACCAGCTGAAATTCCGCGGTCGCGAGGTGGCACTGGCTTCCTTCAACAGTCATACCCACTTGCAACTGTTGAAGGCGCCGCAGCTCATCACCTTCCGATGAATTGCGGCCAACCGTGACCCCAAGGTCACTGGACTCTACCTTAAAGGATCGAAACCATGACTGACGTAGCCAAAGCTGTAGAAGCAATGAAAGCCAAATTCAACCCAGCCGCTGCCGACGGCCTGGACCTGGTGTTCGGTTTCCGTATCGACGACACCCAAAACTTCTCGCTGGTGGTGAAGAACAACACCTGCGAACTGCTCGAAGGCGAAAACCCGGACGCCCAAGTGACACTGGTGACCGACGGCGAAACCATGGAAGGCATCGTCAGCGGCGACACCGACGGCATGCAGGCCTTCATGAGTGGCAAGCTGCGCACCGAAGGCGACATGATGCTGGCCATGAAGCTGAGCGAACTGTTCCCGGCTTGATAAGGCCGCGCTCAAAAAAATCCCGCCTTTCGGCGGGATTTTTCGTTCAGCCAGCCTCCCGGTCAGCGGGTGTTGGCGTTATCCATTTCTTCGAACGTATCCATGTACGCAGGGTCATTACCATCGTTTTCACGAATCACACGCCCTTCATACTCGGCGGTGATTTCACCGGTATTGACGTCAAGCCCAACCACGATCACCAGCTTGTATTTGCCCACTTGCAAGTACATGTCATAGAGGTCCCGGGGTTCATCGGGCGCCACAAAAAAGCTGTAGCTGTAACGTACGCGCTTGGTTAACACGGGCCACTGTGCTTCAAACGTGCGGGAATCGAAGGATGGGAGCACATTGTTGATTCCACGCAGCGCGGCCTCGACCAGTTGGTCATTGTCCTTGGCTTTGAAGACCACCGGATGAGTGCGAGTCATCGACCGCATCGGGTTGGGAACAATATCCGTTTCAAGGCGGTACATGCCGCTGCTGAACCATTTTGTTGCATCGAAGGTGTCGTCACCTTTCTCGCATTCGCTGCAATGCATCATCAGCGGGGCCGCAGCGCTTTCTCGGGAATACAGTGAAGTGATCAACACTGCGCAGGTGATCAGCAGTGCCCCAAATAGGCCTGCACTGCCAACCCGCGCGATAACATTCGCCATCGTCTACATCCTTGTCTGAAGGGGTGGCGAATTTACCTGATTCAGACCTTTTGGTGGCGGTAATTTTTTGCCTGCCATTTCGCAAGCACTGTAGTTTTAATGAAAAGCAGATCAGTGGTGTTGCTTAGGTTTTTGGTTGCAGCAACAACGCCACCAACGCACTCCACCCGGTCTGATGCGACGCCCCCAACCCACGCCCGGTTTCGCCATGGAAATACTCATGGAACAACACCAGATCGCGACTGGCCGGGTCTGCTTCCAGCTGCGCATAGCCCGCCATCGACGGGCGCTGGCCATCTTCATCGCGCAAAAACAATCGCGTGAGACGTTGGCTGAGGCTGTCGGCCACTTCTTCAAGGGACGCCAGATAACCACTCCCCGTCGGGTACTCCACCGAGAAGTTATCCGCGTAGTACCGATGAAATTCGCGCAGTGATTCAATCAGCATGTAGTTCACCGGCATCCATAACGGCCCGCGCCAATTGGAGTTGCCGCCGTACAACCGCGAGTCGGACTCGCCTGGCTGATAACGCGCGCACAGTGTGTCGCCATTCATCTTCAACCCCAGCGGCTGTTCGGCAAACGCCTTGGACAAGGAGCGCACGCCAAAAGCCGACAGGAACTCGGTGTCATCGAGCATGCGCCGCAGCAGGTCCTTGGTCCGCTCGCCACGCAACAGCGCCAGTAGCAGGCGATTGCCCTGCCCCGGTTCGTTCCAGCGTGACACCAACTTGGCCAAATCCGGCCGGTGGTGCATGAAACCCAACAGCCGCTCACGCAAGCCTTCCAGGCCTTCATGCTCGCGCTGCTCCAGCACCAGCACGGCAAACAACGGCATCAGGCCGACGATGGAGCGCAGGCGCACCGGCTCATTTTGGCCGTCGGGGCGGTGCAGCACGTCGTAGAAGAACAGGTCCTGCTCATCCCACAAGCCTTCGGCGCTGTCGTCGACGCGGTTGATGGCGCCGGCGATGTAGAGGAAATGCTCGAAAAACTTCACCGCAATATCGACGTAGACGGCATTGCGCTTGGCCAGCTCCAAGCCGATTCGCATCAAGTCCAGTGCATAGGCAGCCACCCAGGCCGTGCCGTCGGCCTGGTCCAGCTGATAACCCGGCGGCAAGGTGGCCGAGCGGTCGAACAGCGCGATGTTGTCCAGCCCGAGAAAGCCACCCTGGAACAGGTTGCGGCCTTCGGCGTCCTTGCGGTTGACCCACCAGGAAAAATTCAACAGCAGCTTGTGGAAGATCCGCTCGAGGAAATCCATGTCGCCGACACCGGTCAGCGCCTTGTCCTGCTGATACACCCGCCAACTGGCCCAGGCATGCACGGGCGGGTTGGCGTCGTCGAAACGCCATTCATACGCAGGCAACTGGCCGTTGGGGTGCATGAAACGGTCTTTCACCAGCAGCAACAGCTGCTGCTTGGCGTAGCCCGGGTCAATCAGCGCAATCGCCACCGCCTGGAAGCCTTGGTCCCAGGAGGCGTACCACGGGTATTCCCAGGTGTCGGGCATGGAAAGGATGTCGAAGTTGGACAGGTGCCGCCAATGGGTATTGCGAATATGCAAACGCTCGGGCGGTGGCGCGGGTTGGGCCGGGTCGCCGTCGAGCCATTGGTTCACGTCAAAATAGTAGAGCTGCTTGGACCACAGCAGCCCGGCCAGGGCCTGGCGCTGCACATTGCGCGCGTCTGCATCGCTAATACCGTGTTGCAGGGCCGCGTAGAAGTCATCGGCTTCTTCGCGACGCTGTTCAAACAGCTTGCGCGCATTCACCTCGGGCGCATTCGTGGGCGCAAATCGCAGGTACAGGGTTTTGCTTTCCTGGCCTGCCAGTTCGAGGACGAAGCGCGCGGCGACTTTGGTGCCTGTATCGCGGCGAATCGCCGATTGCACACCGCCCACCACGTAATCGTTGATGCCGTCCTTGAACGGCCCCGGTGCCGGTTGCCCGTCCAGCCGGGGAAAATTGCTTTCGTTTTCGCAGAACAACCACTCCACGCCGTCCTGGCCCCAAGCGCTGAGGTGGCGATCAGAAATTTCATGATGACGAGCCAGCACGTGGGCGCCGTCGAGCCGCAACTGCGGCTTGGGGGCATCAACGGTCCAACTCCAGTCATTGCGCGCCCACACCTGGGGCAGTACCTGCAGGCGAGTCGGCTGGTCCGAGCGGTTATGCACGGTGACGCGCATGAAAATATCGTCGGGCTGGTGCTTGGCGTATTCGACGCTGACATCGCAGTAGCGGTTATCTTCGAACACGCCGGTGTCGAGGATCTCGTACTCGGCATCCTCGAGCCCACGCCGCGCGTTTTCGGTGGTCAGGTCGGCGTAGGGAAAAGCCGCATGCGGGTATTTGTAGAGCATGCGCATGTAGGCATGGCTCGGCACGCCATCGACGAAAAAGTACAGTTCCTTGACGTCTTCGCCGTGGTTGCCCTCGGCGTTGTTCAGGCCGAACAAGCGCTCCTTGATGATCGTGTCGCGCTCGTTCCACAGCGCCAGCCCCAGGCACCAGCGTTGCGCCTTGTCGCTGAACCCGGCCAGGCCGTCTTCGCCCCAACGGTAAGCGCGACTGCGCGCGTGTTCATGCGGGAAGTACGCCCAGGCATCGCCGTCGGCGCTGTAGTCTTCGCGCACGGTGCCCCATTGGCGTTCACTCAGGTACGGGCCCCACTCGCGCCAGCGCTCGGCGTCTTGGGCGGCCAGGCGCTGGCCTTCAGTTGTTGCAAGGATGTTGGTCTCGGGCGTGGCCGTCATTGGTTCCTCCATCACTGACACAGTGAGGCGCAGTGTAGAACCCATCTACGCGCGGATGCACATGAAGTCTGATCCACTCGCGCAAAAAAAGAGGCCGCTGATTAGGCGGCCTCGATTTTTTCGGCGGTAAAACCCTGCGGGTTTTCTTAGAAGATCGCGTAGGTGTAGTTGAAGATCAGGCGAGTTTGATCCTGGTCCGCGGTGCCCGTGTTGTGGCCTTTGTAAGTACCGGTACGGAACGTAGTGCCAAAGCCTTTGAGCGGGCCTTGCTGCACGACGTAATCCAGGCGGAAGTCGGTTTCGTTCTCTTTCTGATCGGAACCGCCAGCCACTTTGGACTTGATGTCCGTACCGTCCAGGTAAGCAATGGAGGCTTTCAGGCCAGGCACATAGGCTTTGAAGTCATACGTGTACTGACCGAAATTGACCTGCTCGCCCGCGCGGGAGAACTGGCCGACCACGGCGTCGGTGAACAGGTAGAAGTCGCTGCCGCCCGCGCCTTGTTGTTGCGGGTCGGCGAGGCTGCCCTGGTTGACCCAGACGAAGCCGCCATCGTCGCTCACGCCGATATGGCCGAGCATCAGGCTGCTGCCGCCCAACTGGTAGGTGAACGCGGCGCTGTAGGTTTTGTTATCCACTTCGCCAGCGTGTTTGGCATAGCCACCGTTGTTGTTGAACTGGTAGCCGGCTTCACCGTTTTTGCCGTCGCTGGTGCTGTCGAAGTAGCGCAGGTCAGTCTTGAACGACTGGTCATTGCCCAGCGGCAGTACGTGGACCAGGCCGAAGTAGTTCTGTTTGTAGAAGTCCTGCAGGTTGGCGTAGTAGTACTGCAACGTCAGGTTTTTAGCGATGGCGTTGTCAGACGAGCCAAACGGTTTGTAGTCCACACCGCCAAACTTGAAGCTGTCGCTGTCGCGCGTACCGCCGGCGACGCTCAGGCCTGTGGAGTTGCTGGACGCACGGCCTTCGGCCTTGTTCAGCTCACCGCCGGTGAACGTTACGTTGGGAATGTCGCTGGAGGTGAGGATGCCGCCGTCAAAGGTCTGCGGCGCCACACGGCTGTCGTTGGAAACCAGGATAGGCAACACCGGGGCCAAACCACCGCCGACGTGTAACTCAGTCTGGGAAATACGGAACTTCACGTTGCCGGCGGCGCGACCAAAGCTGTCGGCAGGTTCAGTGCCGTTGTTCTTGGTCGGGAAGAAGCTGTTGCCGTTACCCGCCAGGCCCGGGCCTGCTGCGTGGCCATCGCCACCGTCCAGGCGCAAGGCGCCGAACGCCATCACGTCGAAACCGACGCCAAGGGTGCCTTGGGTGAAGCCGGATTTGTAGTCGAAGCGCAGCAGGGTCGCGGCTTCGCGCAGATCGTTGTTGGTCCCCGAGCGGTTGTCCGCACTGTAGTACATGGTCCGCGAACTGATCGCAGCATGGCTGTCTTCAAGAAAGCCACTGTGACCTGTGCCCGTGCCCAGAGAGCCGAGCCCAAAATCATCAGCGCTCGCTTGTTGCGCGAGCAATGCGGCGGTGATGGATAACGCCAGTGTAGAAATTTTCATGTGTAACGGCCCCTAAACATATTTTTATGTGCGTTGTGTGCGAAACGGCGTTTTCATCCCTACAAACGTGACGATTGTTTCATGAGGCCCGGGGCGCACCTCGTGAAGAATTTGTTAGAAAACTCGGCTCGAAAATGAAATTTTCCCGTCGCGGCTTTTTGTCATATTTTCGTCATTTCATTCATTTGCAGAATGAAGTCCTGAGGATTCTTCGTTTGCCAGACCGGCTCCAGCCCAACAAAATCCAGAGAAAGGCCGATCCCTTTTCACCGTGTTCAGGAATTTTTCTATGCCAAGCGCCGCACATGTCAGCCCCGATGAGATTCGCAGAGACTTTTCCAAGGCCATGTCCGACATGTACCGAGATGAAGTTCCACTCTACGGCGCGCTGATGGCGCTGGTGGCCGAGACCAACGCGCGGGTGCTGGCGAGTGAATCGGGCCTGGCCCAGCAGTTGCAACGCACCGGTGAAATTGATCGACTGGACATGGAGCGCCACGGTGCCATTCGCCTGGGCACCGCCCATGAGTTGGCAACTATCAGCCGTTTGTTTGCGGTGATGGGCATGCAACCGGTGGGCTATTACGACCTGACGCCAGCCGGCGTGCCGGTGCATTCCACCGCCTTTCGCGCGGTGCATGAGCGCTCACTGCAAACCAGCCCGTTCCGCGTGTTCACCTCGCTGCTACGCCTGGAACTGATCGAAAACCTTGAACTGCGCACCTTCGCCGAAAGTGCCCTGTCCAAGCGCAACATCTTTACCGCACGCGCTTTGGCGTTGATCGAACAAGCGGAGCGCGACGGCGGCCTCAACGCCCGTGACGCCGACGAATTCGTGCGCCAGGCCCTGGAGACCTTCCGCTGGCACCACACCGCAACCGTCACAGGCGCGCAATACCAGCAACTGAGCGACCAGCACCGCCTGATCGCCGATGTGGTCGCGTTCAAAGGCCCGCACATTAACCACCTGACCCCGCGCACCCTGGACATCGACCAGGTGCAGGCCGCCATGCCCGGCAAAGGCATCACCCCCAAAGCCGTGATCGAGGGGCCGCCGCGCCGCCAGTGCCCGATCCTGCTGCGCCAGACCAGCTTCAAGGCCCTCGACGAGCCCATCGCCTTCACCGACGCCAAAGGCAGCCACAGCGCGCGCTTCGGCGAAATCGAACAGCGCGGTGTCGCGCTGACACCCAAAGGCCGCGCCCTGTACGACCAACTGCTGAACGCTGCACGCAACGCATTGGGCGCTTTCCCGAATGAGGCCAACGCCGCGCGTTATGTGCAATTGATGGAGGAGCACTTCGAAGCGTTCCCCGACAACCACACCCAGATGCGTGAACAGGCGCTCGCGTACTTCCGCTACTTCGCCACCGAACAAGGCCTGGCGGCGCGCGGCCAAGTCAATCAGCCGCGCACGCTCGACGCGCTGATTGCGGCCGGCCATGTGGCGGTGGAACCGTTGGTGTATGAGGATTTTCTGCCGGTGAGTGCGGCGGGGATATTTCAGTCGAACCTGGGCGATGCGGCGCAGAGTCACTATGCGGCGAATTCAAACCAGGCAGAATTCGAAAGGGCGCTGGGCCGTCGGACGATTGATGAGTTGAAGCTGTATGGCGAAACGCAGCAGCGCTCCATCGATGAATGCACTCAGGCACTGCTGGGGTGAAATGCTGAGGTGAAATCAGAGTGCCCGCCCGGCTCACCAGCGCAATCCTTGCGCCGCAACAGTCCCCAGAGCCGGGTGGACGGGGCGCATCTTAAACAGTGAAAAGCGCCCTGTCCCTCAGACAATTCTGAACAAATGTGTCCGCGCTTTTGTAGGAGCGCGGACGTTCAATTACGCCAAAAGCTGCCTGATCTCGTCCTTAACAGACAAGCGAGTCTCCTTGAGCTTCTTCAGTTCCTCATCACTGCCAGCTGCCTTTTCAGCAGTCACTACCAAGTCATCGACGGTTTTGTATTTATCAAACAGCGCGTTCAGGTGGGGATTTTTCGCCCGGCGCTCGTCGACTTTTTCTTTGCTCAGACCCAGGTCCTGTAGCAGGTCGTGTTTCACTGGCATGGAGTACCTCCGCAAGTTGATCAATGGCCTACGCTTTGAAGCTAGCCCATTCCAAGGGGTGTTGTCATGTCCTGGGTCACTGCATCCCCGTTCGTCGCCAGGCGGGCGATGGGATCAAACCTTTGCCGCGCCCTGCCCTCCACTGTAGATCGCCACCTGAGGGAGAACGGTTTCATGACTCGCGCCGCCACCGCTGTCGACACCCAATGCATCAACACTATTCGCACCCTGGCCATGGACGCCGTGCAGAAGGCCAACTCCGGCCACCCCGGCACACCCATGGGCCTGGCGCCGGTGGGTTACACGCTGTGGAGCCGGTTCCTGCGTTATCACCCACAGCATCCCGACTGGCCCAACCGTGACCGCTTCGTATTGTCGGTAGGGCACGCATCGATGCTGCTCTATTCGCTGCTGCACCTGGCTGGCGTGGTGGAGATCGATGCCCACGGCAAGCGCTCCGGCCAACCGGCGATCAGCCTGGACGACATCAAGCAGTTCCGGCAAATCAGCTCCAAGACCCCGGGCCACCCCGAGTACCGCATGACCACCGGCGTTGAAACCACCACCGGCCCGTTGGGCCAGGGCTGTGCCAACAGTGTGGGCATGGCCATGGCTGAGCGTTGGCTGGGGCAGCGGTTCAATCGCGACGACAAGGTGCTGTTCGACTACAACGTCTACACCCTGTGCGGCGACGGCGACATGATGGAAGGCATCAGCAGCGAAGCGGCGTCGATGGCCGGGCACTTGAAGCTGGACAACCTGTGCTGGATCTACGACAACAACACCATCAGCATCGAGGGCCACACCGAGCTGGCGTTCAGTGAGGATGTGATCAAGCGTTTCCAGGCCTACGGCTGGCACACCTTGCATGTCACCGATGCGAATGACCTGCAGGCCTTGAGCACCGCCCTGGAAACGTTCAAGACCAATACCGGCGCGCCGACCCTGATTGTGGTCGACAGCGTGATCGGCTATGGCTCACCGCACAAACACAACACCGCCGCCGCCCATGGCGAGCCGTTGGGTGCGGATGAAATCCGCCTGACCAAGGCCGCGTACGGCTGGCCCGAAGATTCCAGTTTCCTGGTGCCCGATGAGGCCCGCACCGTACTGCGTGACGCACTGCTTGAACGCAGTCAGCCACTCTACGAAGAATGGACGCGCCACCTGTCGCAGCTGGAACAGTACGAACCGGAACTGGCAGACGAACTGCGCCGCATGCGCGCCGGTGAAATGCCCGAGCATTGGCAAGATGAGTTGCCCCACTTCGACACCGACGCCAAAGGCGTGGCCAGCCGTGCCGCCGGTGGTGAAGTGCTGAATGCCTTTGCCCAGCACATCCCCTGGCTGCTCGGCGGCTCGGCAGACTTGTCTCCGTCGACCAAGACCAACCTCACCTTCGACGGCGCCGGGCGTTTCAGCGCCGAAGACTACAGCGGGCGCAACCTGCATTTCGGTATCCGCGAACATGCAATGGGCGCGATTGCCAACGGCATGGCGCTGTCGTACCTGCGGCCGTACACCTCGACGTTCCTGGTGTTCAGCGACTATATGAAGCCGCCGATTCGGCTGGCGGCGATCATGGAGTTGCCGGTGGTGTTTGTGTTTACCCATGACTCGATTGGCGTGGGTGAAGATGGGCCGACGCACCAGCCTGTCGAGCACCTGACGCAATTGCGCGCGACGCCGGGGCTGCTGACTTTGCGGCCGGGTGATGCCAATGAAACCCTGGAACTGTGGAAGGTTGCGCTGGCGCAAACCCATCGGCCGAGCTGCGTGGTGTTGTCGCGTCAGGCGTTGCCGACGCTGGACCGTACGAAGTATGCCGCAGCGTCGGGCGCGGCCAAGGGCGCTTACGTGTTGGCGGGCGCCGAGAATCCCGAGGTTCTATTGTTGGCGAGCGGCAGTGAAGTCAGCCTGGTGGTGGCCGCTTATGAACAGTTGACAAACGAAGGCATTGCCGCACAAGTGGTGTCGATGCCGAGCTGGGAGCTGTTTGAAGATCAGGACCAGGCATACCGCGACAGCGTACTCCCGCCGTCGGTTAAAGCCCGTGTGGTGGTGGAACAGGCTGGCCCGCTGGGCTGGGACCGCTATGTCGGGCAGACCGGCGCCAAGGTGGTGATGAACAGCTTTGGCGCGTCGGCGCCGCTGCCGAAGTTGCAGGAGAAGTTTGGGTTTACCCTTGAGAATGTGGTGAAGCTGGCGAAGGAGCAGATTCAACTGACCCAACACTGATCAAAACCTGTGGGAGCTGGCTTGCCTGCGATAGCGGGCTGTCAGCCAATACTGTGTTGACTGATGTACCGTCATCGCAGCATAGGTATCTATACATCTTCTTTCAGGGGTTAAGTGCCGTGTTTGTCGAGGGGCGCTGAGTACATATCCGTTGTTTGGGTCAAGGCTAACATTGGTTCCGCCCTTACGGCG
>NZ_JACAPL010000012.1:0-111455 GCF_013385735.1 Pseudomonas sp. D2002
TCTGCCGTCAACCCTTAATTTGGCTTTTCTATCAAACAAGCGAAAAACCTACAATTCCCTTCTATAT
Source organism: Pseudomonas sp. D2002 (assembly GCF_013385735.1). Classification (NCBI taxonomy): domain Bacteria; kingdom Pseudomonadati; phylum Pseudomonadota; class Gammaproteobacteria; order Pseudomonadales; family Pseudomonadaceae; genus Pseudomonas; species Pseudomonas sp. D2002. Next base: position 68 of record NZ_JACAPL010000012.1, read on the forward strand.
AGAGAGCCAAACAGATCCAAGTGAGCAATATATTGCTCAAAGGCAAACTGTTAAGCATCATATGCCTTCTGCTTCTCTACTATGACTTCGGACGAACACCCTCAATGACCACCCCACCCCGCAGCCTGGCCTCGGCATTGTTTCCCGTCGGCCTGCTGTTAATAGCCATGGCTTCCATCCAGTCCGGCGCGTCGCTGGCCAAGAGCATGTTCCCGATTGTCGGCGCTCAGGGCACAACCACCCTGCGCCTGATATTCGCCAGTGTGATCATGCTGCTTCTCTTACGCCCCTGGCGCGCCAAGCTGACCGCCAAGTCCCTGCGCACAGTCGTCATCTATGGCATGGCACTGGGCGGCATGAACTTCCTCTTCTATATGTCCTTGCGCACAGTGCCCCTGGGCATCGCAGTAGCGTTGGAATTTACCGGCCCACTCGCCGTTGCCATCTACGCTTCGCGCCGAGCGGTGGACTTTCTCTGGATCGGCCTCGCCATCGCCGGCCTTCTATTGTTGATCCCGATGGGAGAAGCCAGCAGCGGTATCGACCTGACCGGTGCCGCCTACGCCCTGGGCGCCGGCGTCTGCTGGGCGCTCTACATTCTGTTTGGACAGAAGGCCGGCAATGACAATGGCGTCCAGACTGCCGCCCTCGGCGTGATGATCGCCGCACTGTTTGTTGCACCAATCGGCATCGTCCACGCCGGCACCGCACTGCTTACGCCTGCGTTGATCCCCGTGGCCATTGGTGTTGCGATTCTCTCCACAGCCTTGCCCTACACCTTGGAAATGGTCGCGCTCACCCGCCTTCCTGCCCGCACCTTCGGCACGCTGATGAGCATCGAACCTGCTTTCGGTGCACTCTCCGGCCTGTTCTTCCTGCAGGAGCATCTGTCCTTGGCGCAATGGCTGGCCATCACCTGCATCATTCTGGCTTCCGTAGGCGCCACACTCACGATGCGCAACGAATCCAAACCGTTGGTGCCAGCGGACTGATCATCTTTAAAGGTAGGTCTGGTATTTACCGTTCATTTAGGCCATGTTTAAGCCGTAAACGAAGGTCATTCATGGAGAATTTCGACAAGGACAGCTGAACGCTACAATCGAGAGCGAGTAGAGCCTGCTTCGAGCCTTTTTACGCAGCGGCTATTAAGGATAGGAATGAAACGAATTTTGATACTGTTACTGGTCGTGGGCATTGCGGGCTGTGCTGCGACCACCAAGACAGAAGTGAAACGGGGCAAAAAAGGGCTGCATATCAACTGTTCCGGCCTGTCCTCCTCCTGGGACCAGTGCTACACCAGCGCAACCAACTCATGTGGTGCCAAGGGCTACCGGGTTATCGCCAAATCCGGTGACAATTCCGAAGAGCCGGGCGACTACCCATTCGGCCTCAACCCTGCCGGCTATACCAGCCGCAGTATGATCGTCATCTGTAAATGACCGCCCGAGCAGTCCACGTCCGACTGCTCCCCCTTCTTGAATTCCTGACATCGACCCGGCCATTCGCGACGGGGCGGCTACACTCCTGCTCGACAATCGAGCAACGGAGTTCCCATGACGCACAACAAGAAAATCGTATTGGTAGTGGGGGCCGGTGATGCCACCGGCGGCGCCATTGCCAAACGCTTCGCCCGCGAGGGTTACGTGGCCTGTGTCACCCGGCGCAGCGCCGACAAGTTGCAGCCCCTGGTCGACAGCATCCAGTCAGCAGGTGGCGAAGCCCATGGCTTTGCCTGCGATGCGCGCAAAGAGGACGACGTCATCGCCCTGATCGAACAGATCGAAACCGAGCTGGGGCCCATTGAGGCGTTCGTCTTCAACATCGGCGCCAACGTGCCGTGCAGCATCCTCGAAGAAACCGCACGCAAGTACTTCAAGATTTGGGAGATGGCGTGTTTCTCCGGTTTCCTGAATGCGCGCGAGGTGGCCAAGCGCATGGTCACCCGCAACCGCGGCACCATCCTCTTCACCGGTGCGACTGCAGGTTTGCGTGGCGGCGCGGGGTTCGCGGCGTTCGCCGGGGCCAAGCATGGCATCCGCGCACTCGCGCAAAGCATGGCGCGAGAATTGGGGCCCAGGAACATTCACGTCGCCCATGTGGTGGTCGATGGCGCCATCGACACCGACTTCATTCGCGACAACTTCCCGCAAAAATACGCCCAGAAAGACCAGGACGGCATCCTCAACCCCGAGCACATCGCCGACAACTATTGGTACTTGCACAGCCAGCCACGCGACGCCTGGACCTTCGAACTGGACCTGCGCCCCTGGAATGAACCCTGGTAACCCCAGCCAAAAAACAACAATAAGCAGCGAGCATCGACCATGAGTAAAACCCTGGAATTCTTCTTCGACCTCGGCAGCCCCGCCACTTACCTGGCCTACACCCAACTCCCCGCCTTGTGCGCCGAAACCGGCACGCAACTGGTGTATCAACCCATGCTGCTCGGCGGTGTGTTCAAGGCCACCGGCAACGCCTCGCCGATCACCGTCCCCGCCAAGGGCCGCTACATGTTTAATGACTTGGCGCGCTACGCCCAGCGCTACAACGTGACGCTCAGGTTCAACCCGCACTTCCCCATCAACACCCTGGTGCTGATGCGCGCAGTCACCGGCATGCAAATACACCAGCCCGAACGCTTCCAAGCCTTCATCGACTGCCTGTTCCGTGCCCTCTGGGTCGAAGGCCGCCACTTGGGCGACCCCGCTGTCGTAGCCACGGTGTTGACCGAAGCCGGTTTTAACCCCGAGGACGTGCTGGCCCTGGCCAATGACGAAAGCGTGAAAGCCGCCCTCAAAGCCAAAACCGAGCAGGCCGTTCAGCGCGGCGTGTTCGGTGCGCCCAGTATGTTTGTAGGAGACCAGCTGTTCTTCGGTCAGGACCGTCTGGAATTTGTGCGCGAAGCCCTCAGCTAGAGATCGATCGCCAACCGCCCGCCGCCAGTCGGCCCGGGTCAAGGCGTTTGTCGACTATATGGCCGACGCCCTGGCCCAGGCCCCCGAACTGCAGCCGATCAAATAGCCGCTGTGCGCACCTGCAACCATTCCAGCGCCGCCCCGCTGAGCAACGGGCTGAGGCGCTCGCGCACTTCGGCGTGATAGGCGTTGAACCACTCGCGCTCATCCGCCGTCAGCAACGACGGCTCCAGGCAACGGGTATCGATCGGGCACAAGGTCAGGGTTTCGAACTTGAGGAACTCGCCAAACTCGGTCTTGCCCGCTTCACGGTTCAACACCAGGTTTTCAATGCGCACGCCCCAACGGCCTGGGCGGTAAGTGCCCGGCTCAATCGAAGTGATCATGCCTGGCTGCATCGCCGTTTGCGGTGCAGTGGCAGCCTGATAGGCAATCACCTGCGGGCCTTCATGCACATTCAGGAAATAGCCTACGCCGTGACCTGTGCCGTGGCCGTAGTCCACGCCTTCGGCCCAGATCGGCGCGCGTGCAATCGAATCCAGCAGCGGCGACAGAATGCCCTTGGGGAAATGCGCACGCGACAAGGCAATCACGCCCTTGAGCACGCGTGTGCAGTCGCGCTTCTGCTCTTCACTCGGCGTACCGATCGGCACCATCCGCGTGATGTCCGTGGTGCCGCCCAGGTACTGGCCGCCCGAGTCGATCAGCAGCAAACCGTCGCCTTCGATCAGCGCGTGCTCTTCCTCGGTGGCGTGGTAATGCGGCATCGCGCCGTTGGCGTTAAAGGCGGCGATGGTGTTGAAACTCAGCGACACATAACCGGGGCGACGGGTACGGGCGGCTGTCAGGTGTTCATCGATGGTCAGCTCGGTGATGCGTTCACGCCCCAGTGCACTGTCCAGCCAGGCGAAGAATTCGCACAGCGCCGCGCCGTCCTGCTCCATGGCTTGGCGGATATGCTCGGCGTCCGCCAGGCTCTTGCGCGATTTGGCCAGCGTGGTCGGGTTCAGCCCTTCGATGAGCTTGACGCCGGCATCGAGGTTTTCCAGCAGGCCGGCGGTCACCCGCGCCGGGTCGACTTGCAGGCTCGCGCCGGACGGCACCGCACGCAGCGCATTCGCCACTTCGCTGTAGTCGCGCAGGGTAACGCCATCCTGCTCCAGCACCGCACGCAGCTCGGCATCGACTTTACTCAACGCCACAAACAACGTGGCTTGCTGCTGATTGATCAAGGCAAACGACACAAACACCGGGTTGAACGACACGTCACCGCCACGCAGGTTAAACAACCAGGCGATGTCATCCAGAGTGGCGATGAAGTGCCAGTCGGCGCCCTTCTCTTTCAAGCTGGCGCGCAAGGCGGAGAGTTTTTCGCCACGGCTGACGGTGGCCTGGGGTGGCAGGTGTTGATAGATCGGCTGGTTCGGCAAGGTCGGGCGGTCTTGCCAGACTTCATTGAGCAGGTCGATATCCGTACGCAAACGCGCGCCGCGCTCCGCCAGCTTGCCGTCCAAGGTACGCGCCGAAGCCACGGCCATGACCGCGCCGTCCACCGCCACCACCGCGCCTTCCGGGGTTTGCTCGGCCAGCCATTCCAACGGGCCGGGTTGGCCGGGCTGCAACTTCACCAGCTCAATGCCGCTGCCCTTGAGTTCCTTGGTCGCCTGTTCCCAGTAACGGCTGTCCGCCCACACACCGGCGAAATCCGCGGTGACAATCAGCGTGCCCACCGAGCCATGAAACCCCGACAGCCATTGCCGCCCCTGCCAGTAACCCGGCAAGTACTCGGACAAGTGCGGGTCGGCCGACGGCACCAGCAGGGCGTGAATGCCCTCGCGGCTCATCAGTTCACGGGTATGCGCCAGGCGCTGGGGAACCGTTCCATGGGTCAAAGGCTGCGTACTCATTGTGTCTCCTGCTAACCACTAATAATTGTTATGTGCTGCGAATGAAAAATCAGACGGCCCAGAACGCCGGTGCACTGGCGAGTGCGGCCTTGATCAATTGCACAGCCTGGTCGATGTCCTGTTCGGTGGTAAACCGGCCCAGGCTCAAACGAATGGTGCGACCGGCGCTGCGCGCGTCATGGCCCAAGGCCAAAAGTACGTGGGACGGCGCATTGCTCGCCGAATTGCACGCCGAGGTCGCCGAAAACGCCATGCCTGCGCTGAGCGCGGCGGCATTGAACTCACCTTCGCTGAAGGTCAGGCTGAGGGTATGCGGAATACGCTGGGTGGCGCTGCCATTCAGACGCACACCCGGCACTGATTCCAACTGATCAAGCAGGCGCTGGCGCAAGGCAATGATACTGGCCTTTTCCTCAACAAAAGACTGCGCCGCCAAGGCAAACGCGGTGCCCATGCCTGCAATTTGATGCGTCGCCAGGGTGCCGGAGCGCAGGCCGCCTTCGTGGCCGCCGCCGTGAATCTGCGCCAAGACTTTCTGCTGCGCCCGCGGGCCGACATACAGCGCGCCGATGCCCTTGGGGCCATACAGCTTGTGCGCGGAAAACGACATTAGATCCACCGGCCATTCAGCCAGGTCGATTGCCACTTTGCCCGCACCTTGCGCCGCGTCCACATGCAGCAGCGCGCCGTGCTCACGCACCCGCGCGCCGATGGCGGGGATGTCGTTCACAGTGCCCAGCTCGTTATTCACCAGCATCAGCGAGACCAGAAACGTGTCTTCACGCAAGGCTTCACTGACCGCCGTGGCGCTGATCAACCCGTCGGCGTCCGGCACCAGATAGGTCACGGCCACGCCGGCTTCCTGCAACTGCCGCGCGGTGTCCAGCGTGGCCTTGTGTTCGATCTGGCTGGTGATGATGTGCCCGCCCGCCACGCCGCGCGCCTGGGCGACGCCCTTGATCGCAAGATTGTTGGATTCAGTCGCACCGGAGGTCCAGACGATTTGCTCAGGGCTGGCACCGACCAAGTCGGCGACCTGGCGCCGCGCCTGCTCAACCGTTTGCCGGGCCGCCTGGCCGAACGCATGGGAACTGGACGCAGGGTTACCGAAATTGGCATTGAAGCCCAGACACTCGACCATCACTTGGATGACCCGCTCATCCACCGGCGTGGTGGCGGCGTAGTCGAAATACAACGGACGTTTATTCATGACGTTTAAGACTCGCAGAGCGTATTCCCGAGAACAGCGTCTCAGGGGCATCAACCGGAACCGAGGTCGTCAGGTTTAACCGATCGAATGCCATTAAAAAAGGACCACTTTAGGCAATTGTGCGTAGGAACGCTCCTGAAACTCAGCTTAACAGGCTGAAGTCGCCCAATGGCAAACAAAAAGCCCGAGGTTCCTTAAGGGAATCCTCGGGCTTTTTGCCACTGAGCACCGGCTCAACTGGGACGACCGTGCAGCACCACACTGCGTTCGGCGTTCATTTCGCCCTGGTGATCGAAACCAAAAGGCTTCTGTGGCTGGCCGGTCAGTGCGGCACGCTGCTGTTGGTATTCATCAAACGACAGGCCGCGACGACTCAGGGCCTCCAGGGCCAACTGTTTGGTTTCTTCGGCGGTGTAGGGGCGCGATTCAGGCGATGGATGGGTCGCACAACCGGAGAGGACGGCGCTGACAACGATCAAGGAAACGGCGAGAAAGTGGTTCATGGTGAAGGCCCTGCAAAGGAGGTTTCGAGTCAATGAACACAGGCTACTCCCGCCCTTGCGCGGTGAAAAATCACCGCCCGTGATAGTCGCTATCAACCATTCAGTCACTTGCGATAGCGAGCCGAACATATTCTTTTAAGATCTATAAATATGGAAATACGTTCATTTACGGAATAAACCTAACCCTCTATAAATAGCCTCACACAGAAATCAACACTGTTCGCCACGCAACTGTTGCCCAGGCAACAGTCATTCAACAAAACCCCAGGCAGCCAACAGCTTCACTTTTCAGCAGTGAGCCTGCAGCCCACGCCAATCAAGGCTTCCAGCCGTTGGTACAGCTCTTGCTCAACACATTTCACTTCACTCGCTATGTACCTCTGTTGAAAAAGGAACTGTTCATGACCCGTCCCCTGAATGTCGTAGCCCTGTCCGGCGGCACCTGGCGTCCATCGCGCACCCTCGTGCTGACCCAAGCCGTGCTGGCCGAGCTGGCCACCTTGCTGCCGATCCAGACCACACTGATCGAACTGGGCGACATCGCCCGGCCGTTGGGCGGTGCGCTGTCGCGTGACGAGCTGCCGGCCGAAGTCGAATCGCAACTGTTGGCCATCGAACAGGCCGACTTGCTGATCGTCGCCGCGCCGGTGTATCGCGGCTCTTACCCTGGGCTGCTCAAGCACCTGTTCGACTTGGTCGGCCTCAATTCGCTGATCAACACACCGGTATTACTCGCCGCCACCGGCGGCAGCGAACGTCACGCGCTGGTGCTCGATCACCAGTTGCGCCCGCTGTTCAGCTTCTTCCAGGCCTTGACCCTGCCAATCGGCGTGTACGCCACCGAGGCTGACTTCACCGACTACCAAATAACCAGCGAGCCCTTGAAGGGCCGCATACGCCTTGCCGCAGAACGTGCAGCGCCTTTGTTTGCCGCGCACTCCCCTTCTCTGCTGAAAATCGCTTAAGGATTTGTCATGGATGTTTTCTGGTTTCTGCCCACGCATGGCGACGGCCATTACCTCGGCACCACCCAAGGTGCACGCCCGGTCACCCTTAATTACCTCAAGCAAGTTGCGCAAGCGGCTGACAGCCTGGGTTACTACGGCGTGCTGATTCCTACCGGGCGTTCGTGCGAAGACTCCTGGGTCATCGCCTCGGCGCTGGTGCCATTGACCGAACGCCTGCGTTACCTGGTGGCGATTCGCCCGGGCATCATTTCGCCCACCGTCTCCGCACGCATGGCGGCCACCTTGGATCGCTTGTCCAATGGCCGCTTGCTGATCAACGTGGTGACCGGCGGCGACCCCGACGAAAACCGTGGCGACGGCAGCTTCCTCGATCACAGCGAACGCTACGAAGTCTCCGACGAATTCCTACAGATCTGGCGACGCGTACTGCAGGGCGAATCGGTGGATTTCGAAGGCAAACACCTGCGCGTACAGAACGCCAAGGCCCTTTACCCGCCAGTGCAAAAGCCGTATCCGCCGCTGTACTTCGGCGGTTCTTCCGACGCCGCCCACGACCTGGCCGCCGAACAGGTCGACGTGTACCTGACCTGGGGCGAGCCGCCCGCCGCCGTCGCGGAAAAACTCGCGGATGTGCGTGAGCGCGCCGCCCGCCACGGCCGCAGTGTGAAGTTCGGCATTCGCCTGCACGTGATCGTGCGTGAAACCGAAGAAGAGGCGTGGAAAGCCGCCGACAAACTGATCGAACACATCAGCGACGAAACCATTGCTGCCGCGCAAAAATCCTTTTCGCGCTTTGACTCCGAAGGCCAGCGGCGCATGGCCGCCTTGCACGACGGGCGCCGCGACAACCTGGAAATCGCCCCCAACCTGTGGGCCGGCGTCGGCCTGGTACGTGGCGGCGCCGGCACGGCATTGGTCGGCAACCCGCAACAAGTGGCCGAGCGCATCAAGGAATACGCTGACCTTGGCATCGAGAGCTTCATCTTCTCCGGCTACCCGCACCTGGAAGAGGCGTATCGCTTTGCCGAGCTGGTGTTCCCGTTATTGCCGGAACCTTACGCCAGCCTCGCCGGGCGTGGCGTCACCAACCTCACCGGCCCGTTTGGCGAAATGATTGCCAATGATGTGCTGCCTAAAACCAAGGCCTGAGTGCTGTCAGCTCGGCTTATGTGAGAGCGGTTTTTTGTGGCGAGGGAGCTTGCTCCCGTTCGACTGCGCAGCAGTCGCCAGCTTTGGGGGCGCTGCGCACCCCAGCGGGAGCAAGCTCCCTCGCCACAAAAGCCAGCTCCCACATTTTGGCTTCATTGCCAAACAGACATTGAGGAAACCCCGTGACAGCCAAACCTCACAGCGTCCTGCCCTCGCCGCTGCAAACCGCCAAACTGCTGGCCGCCGAGTTCGCCCTCACCGCCGTCGAACGCGACGAGCGTGGTGGCACACCGAAAACCGAACGTGACGCCCTGCGCCACAGCGGCTTGCTGGCCCTGAGCATTCCCACTCAATACGGCGGCCTCGGCGCGCGCTGGAGTGAAACCCTGGGCATCGTGCGTGAATTCGCCAAGGTTGACAGCTCCATCGCCCACGTCTTCGGCTTCCACCACCTGATGCTCGCCACCGTGCGCCTGTTTGCGCGCCCGGACCAATGGCAACCCTGGTTCGAACAGACCGCGCGCAAAAACTGGTTCTGGGGCAACGCCCTCAACCCGCTGGACACGCGCACGGTGGTCAAGGATTTCGGCGGCTGGCGTGAGTTCTCCGGCAAAAAAAGCTTCTGCTCCGGCGCCAGCGACTCGGAAATGCTCATCGCCTCGGCGGTGGATGAAAGCGCCGGCGGCAAACTGCTGATCGCCGCGATCCCCAGCGGGCGCAGTGGCATCACCTTGCACAATGACTGGAACAACATCGGCCAGCGCCAGACCGACAGCGGCAGCGCCAGCTTCGAGCGGGTGCGCGTCGAAGAATCGGAATTGCTCCTCGACCCAGGCCCGCTGAGCACGCCTTTCGCCTGCCTGCGCCCGCTGATCGCGCAGTTGACGTTCACACATATGTTTCTCGGGATTGCCGAAGGCGCCTTCGAAGAAGCGCGCAATTACACCCTGACCGAAACCCGTTCGTGGCACAAATCCTCAGCCGACGACGTGCGCCAGGACCCTTACGTGCTGCACCACTACGGCGAATTCTGGGTCGCGCTGGAAGGCGTGCGCCTGCTGGTCGAACGTGCCGCCGACTTGCTCGACCAGGCCTGGGCCAAAGGCCCCAACCTCAGCGAACACGAACGCGGTCAATTGGCGATTGCCATCGCCACCGCCAAAGTCGCCGCCACCCGCCAAGGCCTGGACCTGTGCAGCCGCCTGTTTGAAGTCACCGGCGCACGTTCCACCCACGCCTCGCTGCGCCTGGACCGCCACTGGCGCAACCTGCGCACACAAACCTTGCACGACCCGGTGGACTACAAACTCCACGAACTGGGGGACTGGGCCTTGAACCAATCCCTGCCGATTCCCACGTTCTATTCCTAAGAGAGGTGCCCATGCAGCTTTTAACCTTACCGCCCTCGCCCGCCCTCGCGACGTCGATCCGCGCCACGGCCCAGGTCTTTGAAGACCCCAAATCACAGGCGCTGCTCGACCACATCCAGCAAGTGGCGCCCAGCGAAGCCAGCGTGCTGATCATCGGCGAGACCGGCACCGGTAAAGAGTTGGTGGCGCGCCATATTCATAACCTCAGCGCGCGGCGCAACCGGCCGTTTGTGGCGGTGAACTGCGGGGCGTTCTCTGAATCGCTGGTGGAAGCCGAATTGTTCGGGCATGAAAAAGGCGCGTTTACCGGCGCCCTCAGCGCCAAGGCCGGCTGGTTCGAAGAGGCCGACGGCGGCACCTTGTTCCTCGATGAGATTGGCGACTTGCCGATGGCGATCCAGGTCAAGCTGCTGCGCGTATTACAGGAGCGTGAAGTGGTGCGCCTGGGTTCGCGCAAGAGCATTCCGATTGATGTGCGGGTACTGGCGGCCACCAACGTGCAGTTGGAAAAAGCCATCAACGCCGGGCATTTTCGCGAAGACCTCTACTACCGCCTCGACGTGGTCAGCCTGGAACTCAGCCCATTGCGCGAGCGCCCCGGCGATATCCTGCCGCTGACCCGGCATTTCATCGAAGCCTACAGCCAGCGCCTCGGCTACGGCCCGATCACCATCAGCCGCGAGGCCGAGCACAAACTCAAAAGCTACAGCTGGCCGGGCAATATTCGCGAGCTGGAAAACGTGATTCACCACACCCTGTTGATCTGCCGTAACGGCGTGATCGAACGCGATGATTTGCGCCTGTCGAACATGCGCATCGAGCGTCAGGACGACAGCCAGCACGGCACCGACAACAGCGCCGAAGCGTTACTGGCGCGGGCCTTTCAAAAGCTCTTCGAGGAACAGGCCGGCGCCCTGCATGAAAAGGTCGAGGACGCGTTGTTGCGTGCTGCCTACCGCTTTAGCCATTACAACCAGGTGCACACCGCCAACCTGCTGGGCCTGAGCCGCAACGTCACGCGCACCCGGCTGATCAAGATCGGCGAGTTGGCGGTGAACAAGCGCCGGCCCGGCGAAAACGTACAAGGCGAGCGCATGTTGCACCTATCCATTTAGGCGGCAGTGCAACGCGTTGTCATGGCTGCGCTCAAAACTGCGCAGCACCTGGAACGAACCGAAGGTCACCGCCTTGGCCTGGTGGGCGCGGATCAGCGTCCAGAAATCTTCCTCGCCGTGCTCAAAGCATTTAAACGCGGCCTCGCCCTCCTCGCGCGTGCGCCACTGCAGGTAATTGAGCACCCGCCGGCCGTCATCGCTGACTTGCACACTCGCATTGATAAAGCCGCCATGGCCCTGGGCCAGGCGTTCGCTCTGGGTGGACAAGGCCGCCGCCAGCGCGAGTTGCTGCCGGGGCTCGACCTGAAACTCGATCAGTTGAGTGAAGCTGCGATTCTTCTCTGATACCTGCATGAACACTCCCCTCTCTCTGTAGGCAGAATCTTGCGATTCGATGCCACGCAGGGTAAAACCTCTAGTTAAGTCAAGGTCAAGCGTTTATCTGGAGTTTTTATGCTTACCAAGCAACTCACCGTCGGCCAACTCGCCGCTCGCAGCGGTGTCGCGGTCACGGCCCTGCATTTTTACGAAGCCAAGGGGCTGATCAAGAGCAACCGCAATGCCGGTAACCAGCGTCGCTATCCACGGGATGTGTTGCGGCGGGTGGTGGTGATCAAGATCGCCCAGCGCTTGGGCATTCCACTGGCGACGATTGGCGAGGCGTTGCAGACCTTGCCGGATGGGCGCACACCGACGACTGAAGACTGGGAACGCCTGTCGGCGCTGTGGCGAGAAGATTTGGATGATCGCATCAACAAATTGTTGCTGCTGCGTGACAAGTTGAGTGGCTGTATTGGTTGCGGGTGTTTGTCGTTGGAGGCCTGCCCGTTGCGCAATCAGGATGACCAACTCGGTGAACGCGGGCCGGGCGCCCATTTGCTGGAGCCCACCACCGCCTCCTGACTTGGGAATGCGATCAATGTGGGAGCGGGCTTGCTCGCGAATGCGGTGTATCAGTAACAAAATTGTTGGCTGACACTCCGCATTCGCGAGCAAGCCCGCTCCCACATTTAGTTATTTGTCAGGCTCAGAACCCAGGCGCGATCTGGCCCTTGTAACGCGTCAAAATAAACTGGCGCACTTCATCGGAGTTCAACGCCTTGGCCAGCTTCTGAATACGCGGGTCGTTGATGTTGTCCGGCCGCGCCACAAGGTACTCGACGTACAGCGATTTGCCCTTCTCCACAATCAACGCACTGTTGGTATCAATCCCCGCTTCCAGCGCGTAATTGGCAAACACAAAGGCCAAATCCACTTGGCTCACCGAACGGGCCAGCAAAGCGCCTTCCAGCTCACGGATTTTCAGGTGCTTGGGGTTCTCGGCGATATCGCGTGGGGTGCTGAGGGTGTTGCTCGGGTCCTTGAGCTTGATCAGCCCGGCTTCATCCAGCAGCACCAGCGCGCGGCCGGTATTCACCGGGTCGTTGGGGATCGACACGGTGGCGCCGTCCTTCAACTCGGCGATATTTTTGATCCGCGTCGAATAAGCGCCAAACGGCTCGATGTGCACGCCCACCACTGGCACCAGGTCGGTGTGACGAGTCTTGTTGTAATCGTCCAGAAACGGCCGGTACTGGTAGTAGTTGGCGTCGATGTTCTTCAGCGCCAGCTGCTGGTTGGGCTGGATAAAGTCGGTGAAGACTTTGATCTGCAAATCCACGCCCTCCTTGGCCAGCACCGGTTTGACGAACTCGAGGATTTCCGCGTGGGGCACGGGGGTCGCGCCCACCACCAATGTCTCGTTGGCGAACGCATTGAACGACAGGACAGCAGCCAAAATGGCCAGGGACTTTTTCATGAATGCTCCAAAGACAGCTTTATAAGAATTAACGGCGGCTGTAACGCGCCACCAAACGGTCACCGGTCATCTGCAGGGCCTGTACCAGCACCAGCAAAAGCACCACCGTGACCACCATCACGTCGGTCTGGAACCGCTGGTAGCCGTAGCGAATCGCCAGGTCACCCAGGCCACCGCCGCCGATCACCCCGGCCATGGCGGTGTAGTCCACCAGCACAATCGCGGTGACGGTCACCGCTGCCAGCAACCCGCCGCGGGCCTCCGGCAGCAGCGTGTGGCGGATCACCTGCCAGGTACTCGCGCCCATGGCTTGGGTCGCCTCGACCACACCGCGGTCGACTTCGCGCAACGCGGTTTCCACCAGCCGCGCAAAAAACGGCGTGCAGCCCACCACCAGCGGCGGGATGGTGCCTGGCACGCCTAGGGAGGTGCCGACCAGCAAGGTGGTCAGCGGGATCAGCACAATCAGCAAGATGATGAACGGCAGCGAGCGCAGCACGTTGACCACCACCGACAGCAGCCGATACACCACCAGCGCTTCGTGCAGCTGGCGCTTGCCGGTCAGAAACAGCAGCACGCCCAGCGGCAGCCCCAGCAGCACGGTAAAACCCAGCGCGGCGCCGAGCATGCTCAGGGTTTCGAGGCAGGCTTGGCCGATGTCGGCCCAGTAGATGTGTTTAAACCACTCGGCCATGGCTTATGACCAATCGTGACGTGGCGGCTTGGTGCCATTGAGCAACCAGTTGCCCACCACGTGGTATTTCCAGCGCACCGGGTCGTGCAGCGTGTGCACCCGCGCGTTGCGCCAGTGGCGGTCGAAATTGTGTTTCTTCAAGGTCGAGCGCGTGCCGCCGAGTTCGAACAGCTTGTTGCTGGCTTCGATGGCGATTTCAGTGGTCAGCACCTTGGCCCGCGCCACGGCCAGGGAGGCGTGGGCGACATTGTCTTCATTCGGCGCCGGGCGTGCCGCGTCCAGGGCCAAACCGGCACGCTCCAACAACGCTTCAGCGGCTTCGAGGCGAATATCCAGGGCGCCAACCTGGATGATGGTCAGCGGGTCTTCACTGGCTTTTTCCACCCCGGCGTCGATCCATGGCCGGGCAAATTGCTGCACGAACTGTACGGTGTCACGCAAGGCGGCGCGGGCAATCCCGGCGTCGATGGCGGCAGTGGTCAGCTGTGCGAAAGGGCCGGCCAGGGTCGGTGAATCATAGGATTTATGCGTAGGAAACACATTGAAGGCCGGCACCCGCAGGTTCTGCGCGAGCACCGTGCCACTTGAGGTGGTGCGCTGGCCCATGCTGTCCCAGTCATCCACCACCACCAGGCCTTCGGTGCCACGCGGCACAAAAGCCAACTGCGCATTTTGCTGCTCATCCAGCGCCAGCACCGCCAGCCAGTGGGCGTACAGCGAACCAGTGCAATAGCCTTTGCGGCCGTTGATCACATAGCCGTCGCCAACGCGTCGGACGCTGGCCTGAATGTCCTGCACGTTCTTGCCGCCGGTTTCCGACAGCGCATTGGCAAACCGATGGCCTTGCAGCGCCAGGCCGAAGAAATGCGCCTGCTGCTCGGGCGTGCCTTGCAGGCGAATATCCTCCAGCAGGCAGTAATGGTTCTGCGGGATTTGCCCCAGCGACGGGTCAGCCGCCGAGATAATCGCAATCACCTGGGCCAGCACCGCGTAGGACACCTGCGCGCCACCAAATTCGCGCGGCACACTGATGCCCCACAGGCCGCTGTTGGAATACAGGTCGACCACCTCGGCGGGCACCTGGCGGCTGCGGTCACGTTCGGCGTCCTGCTCGAGCAGCACGGCGGCGACTTGATGGGCCACGGCAATCGCCTGGGCTTCATCGCGGATCAGGTCAGCGTGGGGGGTGTGAATGGGGTAATCGGCAGATACAGGCAGTACAGACATACAACGCTCTCGGGCGAATGGTTTGTCTGGTGCATTGCAGCTTCTGTGCCGAGCCCGCAAACCGCTGGGTTGGCGGAAAAATCGCGATCCAAAAGCGCCTTTGACGCAGCAATCTGCCTGTTCACTGTTGCTTGGCCAACACCTCGTCGGCTACCCGCAGGCCGCATGATACGTGGCCTATAGTGAAAAGGCCTGCCTGCCCAACCACCACCTGTGGAGAACGATATGAGCGTTAAACCTATCCCCGAGGGTTATCACAGCGTCACGCCTTATATGGGCATCGACAACGCGAGCGATGCCATTGAGTTCTACAAGAAAGCCTTTGGCGCCACCCAGGTCATGCGCCTGGACATGCCCGACGGCAAGGTCGGCCACGCCGAACTGCGCATTGGCGACTCGGCGCTCATGCTCGGCTCGCCCTGCGCTGACATGGCCTTACGCAACCCGGCCGAACACACCAGTGTCGGCCTGCACCTGTACGTGAACGACGTGGATGCACAATTCAAACAAGCCGTTGCGGCCGGTGCCAGCGTGGTGTCCGAGCCCAAGGATCAGTTTTATGGCGACCGCTCGGCAAGCGTGAAGGATCCGTTTGGGCACCTCTGGTTTTTGGCTACGCGCAAGGAAGACCTGACCGAAGCGCAGATCCGGGAGCGAGCGATGGCGATGTTCAAGCAAGGCTGAGATCTCAACAGCAATACACATCCCATGTGGGAGCTGGCTTGTGTGGGAGCTGGCTTGCCTGCGATGCAGTCACCTCGGTACACCAGCACGACCTCGGCGATGCCATCGCAGGCAAGCCAGCTCTCACAGGAGTCCGCATCGATTGAGAGATCGAGGCTCCTACACACTTCATGAACAACCCCTCCACGCTTTCCCCCTTGCCCCGAACGCCGCGTGATTCCACGATGCAGGCAATCATCACAAGGAGTCATTCCATGTTCGCCGGATTCCAAAAAGACCAGTGCCACGTCAATGGCGTGGACATCAGCTACCGCAAAGGCGGTACAGGTCCCGGTCTGCTCCTGCTGCACGGGCACCCGCAAACCCACGTCATCTGGCACAAGGTCGCCGAACAACTGGCCGAACATTTTACCGTGGTGGCGGCCGACCTGCGCGGTTATGGCGACAGCAGCAAGCCGCTGGCCGACGACCACCATGCCAACTACTCGAAACGCGAAATGGCCCGCGACGGCGTCGAACTGATGCAAGCCCTGGGCTTCGAGCAGTTCTCGGTGCTGGCCCACGACCGTGGCGCGCGTGTTGCCCATCGCCTGGCGCTGGACCACCCAAACGCGTTGCAACGCATGGTGCTGCTGGATATCGCGCCGACCCTGTCGATGTATGCCCAGACCGACGAAGCCTTCGCCCGCGCCTACTGGCACTGGTTCTTCCTGATCCGCCCGGCGCCGTTGCCCGAAGCGCTGATCGAGAGTAACCCCGAGCTGTACCTGCGCAGCGTGATGGGCAGCCGCAGTGCCGGGCTCAAGCCATTTACCGATGAGGCCTTCGCCGAATACCTGCGCTGCCTGCAGCTGCCCGGCACCGCGCGCGGTATCTGCGAGGACTACCGTGCTGCCGCCGGTATCGACCTTGAACACGACCAGGCGGACATCGACGCCGGCAACCACCTGAACCTGCCGTTGCTGGTGATGTGGGGCGCCGAAGGCACCGTCGGCCGCTGTTTCGAGCCGCTCAAGGAATGGCAGAAAGTCGCCACCGACATACGTGGCAAGGCCCTGCCGGCCGGCCATTACATTGCCGAAGAAGTCCCTGAACTGTTGCTGGGCGAGGTCCTGACCTTCCTGCGCTGAATGCTGTAACCCCGTGACCTGAAAGACCCGCCTCGCAGGCTGCTGATGGCCTGCGACGGGTTCTGCTTGCCCAAAAAACGATTGAGATAATAACAATGACACTCAAAAAACTGCTGGGAACCCTGTACGTACAGGTGCTCATCGCCATCGCGCTGGGTGTGTTGATCGGCCACGTCTGGCCGCAAGTCGGCATCGACCTCAAGCCCTTGGGCGACGGGTTTATCAAGCTGATCAAGATGATCATCGGCCCGATCATCTTCTGCACGGTGGTCTCCGGCATCACCAGCATGCACGATGTGAAACAGGTGGGCCGGGTCGGCGGCAAGGCGCTGCTGTACTTCGAAATCGTCTCGACCATCGCCCTGCTGATCGGCATTCTCTCCGCGCACCTGCTGCACCCCGGCGTGGGCTTCAATATCGATGTGAAGACCCTGGACAGTTCGGCCATCGCCGGCTTCGTCGGCCAGGCGCAGCACAGTGAAGGCGTGACCGGCTTTCTGCTGAACGTTATCCCCGGCACCTTTTTCGATGCCTTCGCCAAGGGCGAAATCCTGCCGGTGCTGTTTATTTCCGTACTGTTCGGCCTGGGCCTGGTGATGGTCGGCGAAAAGGCTCGGCCACTGGTGGGTGTGATCAACCAGGCCAGCGAGGTGTTTTTCCGCATCGTCGGCATGATCAGCCGCGTCGCGCCAATCGGTGCCTTCGGCGCCATTGCCTTCACCATCGGCAAGTACGGCGTGGGTTCGTTGCTGCCGCTGCTGAAGCTGGTCGGCACCTTTTATGTCACCGCGTTTTTCTTTGTCGCGGTGGTGTTGGGCAGCATCGCGCGCTACGCCGGTTTCAGCATTTTCAAATTGATGGGCTATATCAAATCGGAACTGTTGATTGTGCTGGGCACCAGTTCGTCGGAATCGGCGCTGCCGCAGTTGATCCAGAAACTCGAAAGCCTCGGCGCGTCCAAAGGCGTGGTAGGCATCGTGGTGCCGACCGGCTACACCTTCAACCTCGACGGCACCAACATCTATATGACCCTGGCCGTGCTGTTCCTGGCCCAGGCGACCAACACGCACCTGCCGCTGGAACAGCAACTGACCTTGCTGGCGGTGGCCATGCTCACATCAAAAGGCGCCGGTGCGGTGGTGGGTGCTGGTTTTGTCGCACTGGCCGCCAGCCTGGCGGTGGTGCCCACCGTGCCGGTGGCGGCGATGGTGCTGATTTTGGGCGTCGACCGTTTCATGGCTGAATGCCGCTCGCTGACCAATATCATCGGCAACGCCGTCGCAGCCTTGGTGGTGGCCGCGTGGGAAGGCGAGCTGGACCGCGAAAAAATGGCGCCTATCGCCCTCAAGCGCGGCCGCCATGCGCGGGCTGCTCAGGCGGCACAGGCGAAGATCGCTGCCGAGTAAGCAATAACGGCCAGGCGCGCCGGAAGGCGCGCCGATCCAGTGCTATTCTGGCGGCTCATGCCGCCACGCTTGTTTCTGATGACCCATAAGAAAGATACCGTGCCCCTACCTGAAGACCTGCGGGTGTTCCTCACCGTGATCCGCAAGGCTGGTTTCGCCGCCGCCGCCGACGAGCTGGGGTTGTCGCCTGCGTATGTCAGCAAGCGCATCCAGATCCTCGAAACCACCCTGGCCACCCGCCTGCTGCACCGCACCAGCCGGCGTATCGCCCTGACCGAAGACGGTGAACGGGTGCAGCGCTGGGCCGTGCGCATCCTCGAAGATTTCCAGCAACTCTCCGATGAACTCTCCGACGCCCATGACAGCCCGCGTGGCCATTTGCATTTGTGCAGCAGCTTCGGCTTTGGCCGCAACCACGTGGCGCCGGCCCTGTCGTTGCTGGCGGAACAGTACCCGGAGCTGGAAATCCGCCTGGACCTGTTCGACCGCGTGGTGGATATCGTCAGCGAAGGCTTCGACCTGGAGATTCGCGTGGGCGACGACATCCCCGGCCAGCACATCGGCCGACGCCTGGTGAGCAATCGCCGGGTGCTGTGCGCCGCGCCGTCTTATCTGAAGCGACGCGGCACGCCACAGCACTTGGGTGAGCTGGAACAGCACGACTGCCTGGTGCTCAAGGAGCGCGACAACGCCTTCGGCATCTGGAACCTGGAGCGCGATGGCGCCCCCGAAAGCGTGCGTGTACGCGGGCCGCTGTCCTCCAACAATGGTGAGATCGTGTTGCAGTGGGCGCTGGACGGGCGCGGCGTATTGCTGCGCTCGATGTGGGATGTGAAGCCGCTGCTGGAACAAGGCAAGCTGGTGCAGGTGCTGCACGCCTACACCCAGAGCGCCAACGTGTGGGCGGTATACCCGACACGCTTGGCTTACTCCGGGAAATTAAGAGCCTGCGTGGAGTTTTTGCAGGAGCACTTCAAGGGCTTGTCGATTTGATGCCCCGGTTGGCGCAGTACCCCAGCCATGCAGTCATGACCAGCAAGGCCGTCAGCGGCAACCCATGAAACAAGACAATCACCTGGGCCGGTGTCCACGTCAGGTAAAACGGCCCGACCACCAACATGCCCACGCCGAAGCCGGCCATCTGGATCAGGGTCAATAAGCTGAACAGCGGCAGGCGCAGGCTATCCGGCTCGCTTTGCGCGCGGGACACCAACGCCACCTCGGACACACCATCACCCAGCCCCGCCCACACCACCAGCAGCAATGCCAGCCACAGTTCGGTTTGCTGGAAGGTCAGGATAAAGCCGCTGGACATCAGCGCCACGCCCAGCATGAACAAGCGCTCCATGGCTTGGGTGCCACGGCCTTTGAGCAGCGCACTGGCGATTCGCGCGCCAACGAACTTGCCACACGCCCACACCGCCAGCAAATAGCCCATGACGGTCTTGGCCGTGTCCGGCGAAATGTACTGCGACAGCACCGGCCAGCCGACGTTATGCGCCGCACTGCCAAGGGTGTCGAGCATGCTGATCAACAACATCGCCGCCAGCACCGGCGCCCCACGCAGCCCTTGGGTCAGCTCGCGCCACTGCGCCGAAAGCCCGCGATGCGCGGCGACGGCCACTGTGTACAACGCACGCAATGGCAAGATCAGGCAGGCCGCCAGCACATAGGTGCCGATATTCACGGCAAACACCGCCTCGAAGCCGCCCGTGGCAATCAGCAACCCCGACAGCAAACTGCCGAAAACCGCGCCGGTCGCCGCCGCCGACGTGATCCACGCATTGGTGCTCACCCGCTGCTCAAGCGCCACCCATGTCGGTAACTGGCTGTTCAGGCCAATGGCGAACAACGAATTGCACAGGCCAATGCCAAACGCAATAAAGGGCAGCACGCTGAGCTGATGCGCCGGTATCAGCACCAGCAGCGGCAATAGCAACAGCGCCCGGGCCAGGTCCAGCCCCGCCAGGGTGCTGCGCCCTGGAAAGCGCCGAAAAAACGGAATGCCGATCAGGCTGGCGACAATCCCGCCGGTGACGCGGCACGCCAGAAACACACTGACAAATACCACGCTTTGGCTAAGCCAAAAGACGTAGGTGGACAGCGCCACCATGTTAAGGAACGCACCAAAGTCCGAGACGCCACGGGCGAAGATGATCAAGCGGGCGTTGCGGGTCGACAGCGTTGATTCGGGATCAACGTTGAGCACATCCATGTCAGGCGCTTCCTTTTCTTATCATGAGCCGACTTCCTTGTCGGTCCCACTTAAGGCCAAGGCGCCGGGCGTGTCAACCAAGCCAAGGGTTGGCCGCCAGATGCTCGCGCTCAAATGCCTTGATCTGCTCGCGGCGTTGCAAGGTGCTGCCAATCGCATCCAGGCCCAATAGCAGCGCGGTCTTGCGCAGGGTGTCGATCTGGAACGGGATGACTTGACCATCGGCCAAGCGAATTTCCTGGTTTTCCAGGTCCACACTGATCTGCGCCTGGTCCGCCTGGCTCACGGTTTGCCCGAGTGTGTGCAACACCGCTTCGTCCAGGGTAATCAGCAACACCCCATTGCGCTGGCAGTTGTCATAGAAAATCCCGGCAAAGCTGCTGCCGATCAGCGCGCGGATGCCCATTTGCTTCAAGCCCCACACCGCGTGTTCACGGCTGGAACCACAGCCGAAGTTCGGCCCCACCACCATAAAGCTCGCGCCCTGCCAGGCCGGCTGGTTCAGCACGAAGTCCGGGTCAGGCTCGCCGGACGCCAGGAAGCGCAGGTCGAAGAACAGCCCGCGATCCAGGCCGCTGCGGTCGATACCTTTGAGAAACTGCTTGGGCATGATCACGTCAGTGTCGATATTCGCCGCCAACATCGGCGCGGCTTTGCCGGTGACCAGGGTGAAAGGTTGCAGGCTCATGCGCGGTCTCCAAAGTGGCGAATATCAGTGAGGCGGCCGGTGATGGCAGCCGCGGCGACCATTGCCGGGCTCATCAGGTGGGTGCGCGCGCCTGCGCCCTGGCGGCCTTCGAAATTACGGTTGGTGCTGGAGGCGCAGCGGTCGCCGGGGGCCAGCACGTCGTCGTTCATCGCCAGGCACATCGAGCAGCCGGACTGGCGCCATTCGAAACCGGCATCGATAAAGATCGCCGCCAGCCCTTCGGCCTCGGCCTGGTCGCGCACTTCGGTAGAACCGGGCACGATCATCGCCCGTACGTGGTCGGCCACGTGTTTGCCGCGCACCACGCTGGCGGCGTCGCGCAGGTCTTCGATACGTGCATTGGTGCAGGAGCCGATAAACGCGTGGCTGATGAAGATATCGCTCAGCGGCATGCCGGCTTCCAGGCCCATGTAGTTGAGGGCGCGGCGCATGTCCTGGCGCAGGATCAGGTCGCTGACGTCCTGCGGGTCGGGCACACGGGCGCCAATCGGCGCGGCCTGGTCGGGGCTGGTGCCCCAGGTGACCATCGGTTCAAGGGTGTTGGCGTCGAGGTGCACTTCCTGGTCGAACACCGCGTCGGCGTCCGAATGCAGTTGGCGCCAGCCCATCAGCGCCTGGTCCCACAACGCGCCTTTGGGCGCGCGGGGCTTGCCCTTGAGGTAGGCGAAGACTTTTTCATCCGGCGCCATGAACGCACCCCGCGCACCGGCTTCCACCGCCATGTTGCAAATGGTCATGCGCGCCTCGACGCTCAGCGCGTCGATGGTGGAGCCGCGAAACTCGATGGCATAGCCGGTGGCGCCCGATGCGCCGATCTTGCCGATCAACGCCATGATCACGTCTTTGGACGTGAGGCCTGGCGCCAACTCGCCTTCAACCGTGACACGCATGCTTTTCAGGCGCTTGTAGACTAGGGTCTGCGAGGCCAGCAGGTGCTCGATTTCCGAGGTGCCGATGCCAAAACCAAACGCGCCGAGGGCGCCGTAGGTGGTGGTGTGGCTGTCACCGGCGGCGATCACCATGCCCGGCAGGATAAAGCCCTGCTCCGGAGCAATCACGTGTTCGATGCCTTGGCGTTTGTCGAGGATGTCCAGCAGTTCGATGCCGAAGTCCCGGCAGTTCTCCGCCAGGTACGACACTTGCCGCGCGCCGCCCGCGTCGGGCATTGCCGCAATGCGCTTGGGCGTGGTGGGGTTCACATGGTCGACCACCGCCAGTGCCGTGCCGGGGCGCCAGACCTCACGCCCGGCCTCGCGCAGGCCGCTGAAGGCCTGGGGGCTGGTGTATTCGTTGATCACCTGGCGGTCTATATAAAGCAGCACATGGCCCTGGTCATCCAGGGGGCACACCGTGTGGGAATCGATGTGTTTGTCGTAGAGGGTTCTGGCAGTCATTTTTCTTCGGCTCACGTGTCTTGAGGCTGGCTCAACGGCTTACCCCATCCTACGCAGCCGCCCCGCTCCATCAATGGCGCCTGGGTGATGGCTTGGAACATGTTTCGTGTTCGATCAGCAGCTGAACGCGTTGTGAATGTGAACCAGAAACATTTTCTTTCATTTCCGCCTTAGGGATTTCTGTTTCTCATCCGTCTTAACTTAGATACAGCCCGTCGCGTCAGCAAAAGCTACGACCGGCCTTTTCCGGGCCTCTTTCGCCCCCTCCGATCAAGACCCTCATTCACATGTCGAAGAAGTCACGCTCAAAACTCTGGTTTCTCGTACACAGCTGGTTGGCATTGCCCATCTGGTTCTTTGTACTGATCGTCTGCGTTACCGGCACCCTGGCGGTGGTCAGCCAGGAAATCGTCTGGCTGGCCAACCCGGATATCCGCGCGAGCAAACCGTCGGATAACGCCGAGATGCTGAGCTTCGATCAGGTGATCGCGGCCATCAAGCGCGACGAGCCCAAGGCAATCGTGCAGTCGATCATCCGCCCGGACGAAACGCACTTTGCGCTGAGTGTCGACCTCAGCTACCCGGACGGGCGCTCCGTGGAGGTCTACGTCAACCCGTACACCGGCGCAATCCAGGGCATCAGCCCGTCGTTTGATTTCAAGCAATTTACCCGCGCCCTGCATGGCTGGTGGCTGGTGCCGTTCACCAACGGCTTCAGCTGGGGCTGGTACCTGGTCTCGGCGCTCGGCCTGCCGTTGCTGGCGTCGCTGGTGACCGGGCTGGTGGTCTACAAACGCTTCTGGAAAGGGTTTCTGCGCCCCACCCTGCGCATCCGCCACGGCGCGCGGATCTTCTGGGGTGACTTCCACCGCTTGAGCGGTATCTGGTCGATCTGGTTTATCGCAGTGATTTCCATCACCGGCACCTGGTTCCTGATCCAGGCGATTTTGGGCGATAACCAGATTTCCATTTCCAGCGAACCGATCGTCCCGGTGATTGCCCGCGAGAAAGTGCCGATGTCCGCGCCCGGCGTGCCGGCGCCGATGATCGCGCTGGACGAAGCCATCGACATTGCCACCCAACGCATTCCCGGGCTGGACGCCACGTTCGTGTTCCTGCCGCTCAATGCCTACAGCCACCTGCAAATCGGCGGCCGAGGCTGGTATCCGCTGATGTTCCAGACCGCTCAGCTCAACCCCTACAGCGGCGAAATTGCGGTGTCGCATTTGCTCTCCGACCGCTCGACGCTGGAGTTCGTCACCGAATCCATGCGCCCGCTGCACACCGGTGACTTTGGCGGGCTGTGGATCAAGCTGATCTGGGCGTTCTTCGGCCTGGTGCTGAGCATGATGGTGTTGAGCGGCCTGCTGATCTGGACCAAGCGCACCGCGCTGGCCACCCTCAACGCCCTCAAGCGCGAAGCCAAGGCGCAGCGCGCGCCTGCCGCCGCCCCCGCCCTGCAGGCTGAAACTTCGGAGGCCAAATAATGAGCAAGGTCACTGCTGCAACACCGCCTTCGCCGCTGCGCGCCTTTTGGCTGAAATGGCGGTTCCATATCAACATTCTGCTGGTGCTGGTGCCGCTGGGGTTCATGCCCAAGTACTTTGCCGATGCCGCGCTGTTTCGCGGCGACACCGGCATTGGCGAGCGGATCGTCGGTGATGTGCAGGTCGGGCCCTGGAGCCTGAAACTCGCGGAATTTCGCAATGAAGGCCCGCGCCCGGACCCGGCCGGCCCGATGAAATTCTTCAACGCCGCCCTGTGCGACACCTGCGCCGAGCAGGTCAAGGCCACCTACCTGCGTATCGGCAAGCCGCGCAGCCTGCGCGCCGCCGGGGTGATCTTCTTCGGCACGCCGTACCGCATGGGCGCCGCCCTGCCAGTGCCGGAGCGCACGCCGGCCGACGCCGAACTGTGGGTCACCATGGAAGGCTGGGACGGCACCATGCACCAGGGTTCCATCCCGCTGAGCCAGGCCTCGCCTGCCACCATTGCCTGGCTGAACAAGCAAGGAGTTAAACCATGACGTTAACGCGCCTGACCCGCGCCGGTGCTGCGCTATTGCTCTGCGCCGGTTTCAGTACCACCGCCCTTGCCCACAACCCGATGTGCGAATGCAAAGCGATCGACGGCGAGCAGATCCAGTGCACCGGCGGTTTCTCCGACGGCAGCGGCGCCCCCGGTGTAACCCTGGACGTGATCGGCTACGACGAAACCATCCTGCTGCCCGGCAAGCTGGGCCAGGACTCGACCCTGACCTTCAAGAAACCCTCGGCCGAGTTCTATGTGCTGTTTGATGCAGGCCCCGGCCACGTGGTGGAAATCGACCAAGCGGATATCCAGCCCCAATGAGCACCACACAGGTTGTACGCCCCGCCGGTGCCGGCCACGAAACCCTCTACGTGTTGTTGCTGTGCCTGATCATCCTGGCGGTGGCCGGTTCGGTGATCGCCCTGCACGGTGACACCCAGGAAGTCGCGGCACTGCCCAGCCACCAGTTGGATGCGCGCCGCGACCTGAGTGCCGCCGAGCAAGGCATCTACGCCGACCTGCGGGTGACCCTGGATGAAATCCAGTTGCTGCAACAGGAGCAAAGCGCCCTGCCGACGCCTGAGCAATTGGCCGAAGAAGGCTTCGCACCGTTTGCCCAGGACGCCAGTTCGGTCAGCCGTGGCGACCATCGCTGGCAGCTGTTGGAACCTTCGGCTTATGTGGGCTTGAGCCAGGCGCCGAGTGCCAGCGGCTCGTTACTGATGCGCGTGCACGGCGCCGAGCCGGATATCTGGCTCAATCGCCAAGCCAACCTCGCCGCCCCTTCCGACCTCACTGACCAGGCGCTGATCGCAGCCGGCTGGCAGCAGGTGGTCGCGCAATTCGATGCTGGCGTCACGCGCCAGCACCGTCACTGACCGAGAAGACCGAGTGCCCATGTCTATTTCATCTCCCCTGTTACGCCTGTTGCTGGTCAGCCTGTTCAGCCTGCTGCTGGCGCCGTTGGCAAATGCCGAGGCGGCTAAACGCCTGCGCATCGGCATTACGCTGCACCCTTATTACAGCTACGTCACCAACATCGTCGGCGACAAGGCCGAGGTGGTGCCGTTGATCCCGGCCGGTTTCAACCCCCACGCCTACGAGCCGCGCGCCGAAGACATCAAGCGCATCGGCACGCTGGACGTGATCGTGCTCAACGGCGTCGGTCATGACGATTTCGCCGACCGCATGATCGCCACCAGCGAGCGCCCGGACATCCCGGTGATCGAGGCCAACGCCAACGTGCCGCTGCTGGCCGCCACCGGCAATGCCGCGCGCGGCGCGGGCAAGGTGGTCAACCCGCACACCTTCCTGTCGATCAGCGCCTCGATTGCCCAGGTCAACAACATCGCCCGCGAACTGGGCAAACTCGACCCGGACAACGCCAAAACCTACACCCAGAACGCCCGTGCCTACGGCAAGCGCCTGCGCCAGATGCGCGCCGACGCCCTGGCCAAGCTGACCAGCGCGCCCAACCCCGATCTGCGCGTGGCCACGGTGCACGCGGCCTACGACTACCTGCTGCGCGAGTTCGGCCTGGAAGTCACCGCCGTGGTCGAGCCGGCCCACGGCATCGAACCCAGCCCCAGCCAGCTGAAAAAGACCATCGATGAACTGCGCGCCCTGGATGTGAAGGTGATCTTCTCGGAGATGGATTTCCCGTCCACCTACGTCGAGACCATCCAGCGTGAGTCCGGGGTCAAGCTGTACCCGCTGTCACATATTTCCTACGGCGAATACACGCCGGAGAAGTACGAAGTGGAAATGACCGGCAACCTCAACACCGTGGTGCGGGCGATTCAGGAGTCGGGGGCATGACAGCGGCGCAGCAGCTGAAAGTCGCCAGCATGGGGCCGACCCTCGACTTCGACAACGTGTCGCTGACCTTGGGCCGCACGGTGATCCTCGACGGCGTGAGCTTCCAGGTCCAGCCGGGCAGCATCCATGCGCTGGTCGGCCCGAACGGCGGCGGCAAGAGTTCGCTGATCAAGACCCTGCTGGGGCAAACGCCGCACCAGGGCCAATTGCGCCTGCACTGGCCGACCACGCCCGGCACCATCGGTTATGTGCCCCAGGCGCTGGAGTTCGACCGCGGCTTGCCGATGACCGTCGACGACTTCATGGCCGCCATGTGTCAGCGCCGGCCGGCGTTTCTGGGCCTGTCCAGGCACTACGCCGGGGCGATTGGCGAGGCGCTGGAGCGCGTCGGCATGCAGGACAAACGTAAACGCCGCATGGGCGCGTTGTCCGGGGGTGAGCGTCAGCGTGTGTTGCTGGCTCAGGGCCTGATTCCCGCGCCGCAGTTGCTGGTGTTGGATGAACCGATGTCGGCCCTCGATGAAGCTGGCATCCAGGTCTTCGAACGCCTGCTGAATGACTGGCGCCTGGCCGGAATTACCGTGCTGTGGATCGAGCACGACCTGGAAGCCGTGGGCCGCCTGGCCGACCGTGTCACCGGCCTCAACCGCCGCGTGCTGTTCGACGCCACACCGAAAGAAGCGCTGACCCCAGACCGCCTGCTGACCCTGTTCTCCACTCACCCTCGGAGCCCGGCGCAATGAGTTATGAAGCGTTTCGTTTGATGGTCCAGGGCTGGGCCTCTTCCGGGTATCTGCCGGAAGCGCTGGCCTATGGGTTTGTGGTCAATGCCTTGCTTGCCGGTTTGCTGATCGGCCCGGTACTCGGCGGCCTGGGCACGCTGGTGGTGGTCAAGCGCTTTGCGTTTTTCTCCGAAGCGGTCGGGCATGCCGCACTGACGGGCGTGGCCGTGGGCATTCTTTTAGGGGAACCCTACACCGGGCCGTATGGCGCGCTGTTCGGCTACTGCCTGCTGTTCGGCATCCTGCTCAATTACCTGCGCAACCGCACCGGTCTGGCGCCGGACACCTTGATCGGCGTGTTCCTGTCGGTGTCCCTGGCGTTGGGCGCGAGCCTGCTGCTGATTCTGGCGGGCAAGATCAACGTGCACATCCTCGAGAACGTATTGTTTGGTTCGGTGCTGACGGTCAATGGCAACGACTTGCTGGTGTTGGCCGTGGTCGGCTCGCTGGTGATGGCGCTGGCGTTGCCGTTGTACAACCGCATCATGCTCGCCAGTTTCAACCCGCAACTGGCGGCGGTACGCGGTGTGGCGGTGAAGACCCTGGATTATTTGTTCGTGATTCTGGTGACACTGATCACCGTAGCGGCGGTCAAGGTGATCGGCGCCATTCTGGTCGGCGCCCTGCTGGTGATTCCGGCGGCGGCGGCGCGCCTGCTGAGCCAATCGCTCAAGGGGTTCTTCTGGGTTTCGGTGGTGATCGCCACGGTGAGCACGCTGTGCGGCATTCTGCTGCCGATCATCTTCGACCTGCCTATCCCGTCCGGCGCCGCCATCATTCTGGTTGCCGGTATCGCCTTCGCCTTCGCCGCCATCGCGCGCGGCACAGTGCCCAGCCTCAAAGGGAATCTTGGATAATGCGCCCTGTCTTTCGCCCACTGGCCCTGGCCATCGCCTGCCTGCTCAGCACCTCGGCGCTGGCCATCGACGGTCTTGACCCCAAGGAATTCAAAATCAACCAAGGCCTCGGCCATGCCGCCCTGACCAAGGCCAAGAAGCCGGTCAAGGTGCTGGCCTCGCTGCCTATTACTTACGGCTTGGCCGAGGTATTGCTCAAGGGCACCGACGTGAAACTTGAACGCGCCGCCCCGGCCAACCTGCCCGGCTCGCGGCAGGTGTCCTACTTCACCGGGCGTGGTGCCCAGGCGTTGAATAGCCTGGCTATGGACGCCGACGCGACCATCGGCCTGCGTTCGTTGTGGGCCGATGACCCGCTCTACCCGGTAGCGCGGCGCAGCAATATCCGCATCGTCGAAGTGGATGCCGCACGCCCGGTGGACGGCGGTTTGCCGGGCATCGCCGTGCAGCCGGGCAGCACTGACGGCTTGAACAGCCAGCCGTGGCAGTCGAGCAACAACATGGGGCGCATGGCCGATGTGATGGCCGCCGACCTGAGCCGGCTGGCACCGAAGGCCAAGCCAAGGATCGACGCCAACCTCGCCGCCCTCAAGCAACGCCTGCTCAAGCTCAGCGCCGACAGCGAAGCGCGCATGGCCCAGGCAGACAACCTGAGCGTGGTCAGCCTGAGCGATCACTTTGCGTATCTGGTCAGCAGCTTGAACCTGGAAGTGGTCAGCACCGATGCACGGCCGGATGCCGAGTGGACGCCTGAGGCGCTGCAGCAGTTAACCGCCAGCTTGAAGGACAGCGACGTGGCCGTGGTGCTGCATCACCGTCAGCCGAGTGAGGCAGTGAAAGCCGCGGTGACGGAGGGCGGCGCACAGCTGTTGGTGTTGAACGTCGACGGCGCGGACCCGGTGGCGGAGTTGGAAGGCAATGTGGATCAGGTGCTCAAGGCGCTGATGCCCTAGTCTTTATATGAAATGCAGTTCAAAGGTGGGAGCGGGCTTGCTCGCGAAAGCGGTGTGTCAGGCGACAAATCAGTTAGCTGAACTGGCGCATTCGCGAGCAAGCCCGCTCCCACATTTGGCTCGCAGTGCAGCAGTTGAATATCGAGCATAGCCATTCAAGGTGCAGTCACACCACATCAACGCCCACATGAATCGCATCATGCCGCCAGAACTCCAGGTCACAGTCGATCAACCGCTGGTGCTGGTCATAATTGACCCGGGCAATGCGCAGGCCCGGGCTGCCTACCGACACGCGCAATGCGGCGGCAGCTTCCACCGGCAGTGATGTCGGCACTATTTCGAAACGCACGCGGCCGTAATGCAGGTCGTACTTGCGCGCGTAAAGCTCAGTCATCGACTGATTCAAATCACACGCCAGAATCCCCGGAAAATACTGCGGGTTCAGGTAGTGCTCCACATACAGCACCAGCCGCCCATCAATTCGTCGGCCCCGGCAAATCTGGATCACGCTGGACAGCGCCGGTAACTGCAACCACGCACACACCGCCGCCGACGCCGGTTGCAGCCGCGCCGAAATCACCTCAGTCGACGCCACCCGCCCCTGGTCGCTGACCATTGCGTGAAAGTGGCTGCGCTGCATCAGGTTATAGGCCAGCCGGGGCGGCGAAACGAACCAGCCCCGGCGCTCCTCGCGATAAATCTGCCCTTGGGCTTCCAGCTGTAACAACGCTTCCCGCACGGTAATACGCGTGGTTCCAAACAACTCACTGAGCTTGCGCTCGGCGGGCAACTTACTGGCAGGCGGCAACAGGCCGTGGTCGATCTGCTCTTGCAGCGCCAGGCCGATGGATGTCACCGCCTTGATTGCCTCATCACGCATCAACGTTACCTATCTGGACTAGACCAGCACCGTTCAGGTGCACAAACCGCTCCGTAAATGGGCTTTTGCTACTGCTTGCCAGCCTAGGCACTACAGATGACCGACAGATGACAGCCCCTGTCGCGGTCCTGCACCACACCCTGCAATACATCGGCCAAGTCCAGGGCCTGCGGGTACTTGGGCATGGTCTACGCTGAGTCTGCACTGAGCGACAAAAGTGATTTAAAAACGACATCGACATGAAACTGTCATCCATCGAGCCTAGATTGGCTCAGGTATTGCTCTGACCTAGACCAACACCACCCGTCGAAAAAAAAACGCCGCGTTGAAAACGCCCAAAGGAGCTTCGGATGAAAAAGCTTTTCCTGGCATCACTGTTAGGCTCGACCATTGCCATGTGCACCGCCGCCATGGCTGCTGATACCGATCTAAAGACTCTGGAAGCCGCCGCGAAAGCGGAAGGCGCCGTTAACAGCGTCGGCATGCCCGATGACTGGGCCAACTGGAAAGGCACCTGGGAAGACCTGGCCAAGACCTACGGCCTCAAGCACATCGACACCGACATGAGCTCGGCCCAGGAAATCGCCAAGTTCGCCGCCGAAAAAGACAACGCCAGCGCCGATATCGGTGACGTCGGCGCCGCCTTTGGCCCGATTGCGGTGAAACAGGGCGTGGCCCAACCGTACAAGCCGACCACCTGGGCACAAGTGCCGGACTGGGCGAAAGATAAAGACGGCAACTGGGCGCTGGCCTACACCGGCACCATCGCCTTTATCGTCAACAAAAAGCTGCTGCACGGTTCCGAAGCGCCAAAAAGCTGGGCTGACCTGAAAACCGGCAAATACAAAGTCTCCATCGGTGACGTGAGCACCGCCGCCCAAGCCGCCAACGGCGTGCTCGCGGCTGCCCTGGCCAACGGTGGCGACGAGAAGAACATCCAGCCTGCGCTGCTGATGTTTGCCGAGATCGCCAAGCAAGGTCGCCTGTCGCTGGCCAACCCGACCATCGCCACCATGGAAAAAGGCGAAGTGGAAGTGGGTGTGGTCTGGGACTTCAACGGCCTGAGCTACAAAGCCAAGATGGCCAACCCGGATGACTACGTGGTGCTGATCCCATCGGACGGCTCGGTGATTTCCGGCTACACCACCATCATCAACAAATACGCCAAGCACCCGAACGCCGCCAAGCTGACCCGTGAATACATCTTCAGCGACGCCGGCCAGACCAACCTGGCACGCGGCAACGCGCGTCCGATTCGTGCCGAGCACCTGACCCTGCCGGCCGACGTGCAGGCCAAGCTGCTGCCGAACGAGCAGTACAAGAAAGTCACGCCAATCAAGGATGCCGAGGCGTGGGAGAAGACGTCCAAGGCGCTGCCGCAGAAGTGGCAGGAAGAAGTCATTATCAATATGCAGTAAGGCTTCAACCCACCAGGGGTCTCCAGTGGAGATCCCATGTGGGAGCGGGCTTGTGTGGGAGCGGGCTTGCTCGCGAAAGCGGTGGTTCAGTGAACGAAGTGCTGCCTGACACACTGCTTTCGCGAGCAAGCCCGCTCCCACATTTTTACCCAGTTCCTCCAAGAAAACCGAGCCAAGATTAATCCGTTGCGGAGCCACAGCCCCTATGAAGCACAACGTCATCCTTGTGGTGCTCGACGGCCTGAACTACGAGGTTGCCCGACATGCCATGGGGCATCTCCAGGCCTATATCGGCGCAGGACGCGCAGCGCTTTACAAACTGGACTGTGAACTGCCGGCCCTGTCGCGGCCACTGTACGAATGCATCCTCACCGGCGTGCCACCGATTGACAGCGGCATCGTCCACAACAATGTCTCGCGCCTGTCCAACCAGCGCAGCATTTTCCATTACGCCACCGACGCCGGTCTCACCACAGCGGCGGCGGCTTATCACTGGGTCAGCGAGTTGTATAACCGCACGCCCTTTATTGCCGCGCGTGATCGTCATACCGACGACAAGGCGCTGGCAATCCAGCACGGGCATTTCTACTGGAATGACCACTACCCGGATTCGCACCTGTTCGCCGACGCCGAAAGCCTGCGCCGCAGACACGCGCCGAATTTCCTTGTGGTGCACCCGATGAACATTGATGACGCCGGCCACAAGCATGGCCTGGATACCGCGCAATACCGCAACAGCGCACGCTCGGCCGACATCATCCTCGCCGACTACCTGCAAGGCTGGCTCGACGCCGGCTACCAGGTGCTGGTGACCGCCGACCACGGCATGAACAACGATCGCTCGCACAACGGCCTGCTGCCGGAAGAACGCGAAGTGCCGCTGTTCGTGCTGGGTTCGGCCTTCAGCTTCGACCCTGCCGCTACCCCCAAGCAAACCGAACTGTGCGGCACCGTCTGCGAACTGCTCGGGGTGCCCCACGACAAACCTGTATGCCGGGAGCTGTTGAAGTGAACTCCATAACCCGTGGCAAATGGCTGGCGATCCTGTGCCTGGTGCCGTTTGCGCTGTTCTTTATCGTGTTCGAAATCGCCCCGTTGGTGTGGGTGCTGATCAACAGCCTGCAATCGGAAGAGTTCGGCTGGGGCCTGGCCAACTTCACCAAGATCTTCAGCTCGAAGTTCTACCTGCAGGCCATCCAGTACAGCCTGGAGATCAGCTTCTACTCCAGCGTGTTCGGCATCATCATCTCGGTGCTCGGCAGCTATTCGCTGCGCCGTGTGGACGGGCCGCTGCGCAATTTCGTGACCGCCTTCGCCAACATGACCAGCAACTTTGCCGGCGTGCCCCTGGCCTTCGCGTTCATCATCCTGCTGGGCTTCAACGGCAGCATCACCATCATGCTCAAGCAGGCCGGGATCATTCAGGACTTCAACCTGTACTCCAAGACCGGCCTGATCATTCTGTACACCTACTTCCAGATTCCGCTGGGCGTGCTGCTGCTCTACCCGGCCTTCGATGCGTTGCGTGAAGACTGGCGCGAATCGGCCTCACTGCTCGGCGCCAGTGGCTGGCAGTTCTGGCGCCACATCGGCTTGCCGGTGCTCACCCCGGCGCTGCTCGGTACTTTCGTCATTCTGCTGGCCAACGCCCTCGGCGCCTACGCCACGGTGTACGCGCTGACCACCGGCAACTTCAACGTGCTGCCGATTCGTATCGCGGCAATGGTCTCCGGCGACATTTCCCTGGACCCGAACATGGCCAGTGCCCTGGCCGTGGTGCTGGTGGCGCTGATGACCGTGGTCACCGTGGTCCATCAACTGCTGCTCAAGAGGAGCTACCATGTCTCGCGCTGAAGCCGGCTCGGCCTCCCTCTACCATCGGGTAGTGGTGTACCTGTTATTTGCGATTCTGGTGTTGCCGCTGGTGGGCACCTTTGTCTACTCCATTGCCAGCAGCTGGTCCGCGACTATTTTGCCGGCCGGCTTCACGGTGAAATGGTACGTGCAACTGTGGAGTGACCCGCGTTTTCTCGCCGCGTTTGGCCAGTCGCTGCTGGTGTGCGTGGGTGCACTGATACTGTCGGTGGTGCTGATTCTGCCGCTGCTGTTTGTGGTGCATTACCACTTCCCCCGGCTCGACGCGCTGATGAACATCCTTATCCTGCTGCCCTTCGCGGTGCCGCCGGTGGTGTCGTCGGTGGGCCTGCTGCAACTCTACGGTTCCGGGCCGCTGGCGATGGTGGGCACGCCGTGGATCCTGATCGGCTGCTACTTCACCGTGGCCCTGCCGTTCATGTACCGCGCGATCACCAACAACCTGCAAGCGATCAACCTGCGCGACCTGATGGACGCCTCGCAGCTGCTCGGCGCCAGCACCTGGCAGGCGGCGATCCTGGTGGTGCTGCCGAACCTGCGCAAAGGCCTGATGGTGGCGCTGCTGCTGTCGTTCTCGTTCCTGTTCGGTGAGTTCGTGTTCGCCAACATTCTGGTCGGCACCCGCTACGAAACCCTGCAGGTGTACCTCAACAACATGCGCAACAGCAGCGGCCACTTCACCAGTGCCGTCGTCATTTCCTATTTCTTCTTTGTGCTGGTGCTGACCTGGGCCGCCAATATCTTGAACAAGGACAAAAGCCAATGAGCTTCGTCAGCGTCCAACACCTGCAAAAAGGCTATGCCGGCACCCCGGTGTTCAGTGACATCAACTGCGAAATCGCCAAGGGCGAATTCGTCACCCTGCTCGGCCCGTCCGGTTGCGGCAAGTCGACCTTGCTGCGCTGCATCGCCGGCCTGACCTCGGTGGACAGTGGCAAAATCCTGCTGGATGGCCAGGACATCGTGCCGCTGAGCCCACAGAAACGACATATCGGCATGGTGTTCCAGAGCTATGCGCTGTTCCCCAACATGACCGTGGAGCAGAACGTCGCCTTTGGCCTGCGCATGCAAAAGGTCAACGCTGACGACAGTCACAAGCGCGTGCAGGAAGTGTTGCAACTGGTGGAACTCAAGGAGCTGGCGGGCCGCTACCCGCACCAGATGTCCGGTGGCCAGTGCCAGCGCGTGGCCCTCGCCCGCTCGCTGGTGACCCGACCGCGTCTGTTGTTGCTGGATGAGCCGCTGTCGGCGCTGGATGCGCGGATTCGCAAACACCTGCGCGAACAGATCCGCCAGATCCAGCGTGAACTGGGCCTGACCACGATTTTCGTGACCCATGACCAGGAAGAAGCGCTGACCATGTCAGACCGCATCTTCCTGATGAACCAGGGCAAGATCGTACAGAGCGGCGACGCCGAGACCCTCTACACCGCGCCGGTGGATGTGTTCGCCGCCGGTTTTATCGGCAACTACAACCTGCTCGACGCCGACAAGGCCAGCCAGTTACTGCAGCGGCCGATCAGCGGGCGCATCGCGATTCGCCCGGAAGCCATCGAACTGAGCCGCAGCGGCGAGCTGGACGCACTGGTGCGCAGCCACAGCCTGCTCGGCAACGTGATTCGCTACCGCATCGAGGCGCGTGGCGTGGAGTTGGTGGTGGATGTGCTCAACCGCTCCGCCGACGACCTGCACCCGGATGGCCAGCGTTTGGCACTTTCCATCGACCCGAGCGCCTTGTGTGAAGTAGCCTGACGCCACGATTTATTGAGAGAGCGAAACGGATGGCATTGGTAATTTTTGATCTGGACGACACCTTGATCCACGGCGACTGCGCCACCCTGTGGAGCGAGCAGATGGGCCGCCTGGGCTGGGTCGACCCTGAGTCGTTCATGCGCAAGAACAACGAGCTGATGGACGCCTACAGCCAAGGCAAGTTGCGCATGGAAGACTTCATGGCCTTCAGCCTGGAGCCGATGATTGGCCGCACACCGGAAGAGATCGAGCACCTGGTCGAGCCGTGGGTCGAGGACGTCATCGAGCCACTGATCTACAGCGAAGCCACCAAGACCATCGCCAATCACCGCAAGAGGGGTGACCGAATCCTGGTGATTTCCGCCTCGGGCACGCATTTGGTCAAGCCGATTGCGGCGCGCATTGGTATCGACGAAGTGTTGGGCATTGACCTGGACGTCAGCCACGGCCTGTACAGCGGCCATACCGTGGGTGTACTGACCTATCGTGAAGGCAAGATCACGCGGTTGCTGGCGTGGTTGGAGCAGGAAGGTGAAAGCCTGGAGGGCGCGTATTTTTACTCGGACTCGCGCAATGATTTGCCGTTGCTGCTGAAGGTGGACCATCCGCAGGTGGTGAACCCGGACCCGGTGTTGCGTGAACATGCGCAGAAGGCTGGGTGGCCGATCCATCACTGGGTGTGACACTGCGCTCCTTGAATTGAAACCCAATCCACTGTGGGAGCGGGCTTGCTCGCGAAAGCGGTTTGTCAGTGAAGAATGTTTCATCTGACACTCCGCATTCGCGAGCAAGCCCGCTCCCACATTTTGATCTCATTGCAGTTTGAGACAGGTGTCAGACCAAACTGTCGTCAATCACCAACACCAACTTCCCGGAAATCTGATTGCTCGCCAACTCGGCAAACGCCGCCTCGGCGTCCTTGATCGGGAAGGTCTTGGCCAGTTGCGGGCTCAAGCGGCCCTCTGCAAACAACGGCCACACATGCTGGCTTAGATCACTGAACAGGTCCGCCTTGAACTGATCGCTGCGGCTGCGCAGGGTCGAGCCGAGCAATTGAATGCGTTTGCCCAGCACTTGCGCCAGGTCGAGCTGCGCGTCACGCCCGCCCATCAAGCCGATCAACACCCAGCGTCCGTCCAGGGCCAGCAGCTTGAGGTCCATCGCCGCATAGTTGCCGCCGACCGGGTCGAGGATCACATCAAACGGCCCGAAATCGCGCAGCCCTTCAATGCCGTCGGTGCGTACTACGCCGCCCTGCGCGCCGAGTTCTTCGCAGTAGGCCAGGCGCTGCGCCGAGCCGACGCTGACCCAACACGGGCTGCCAAACGCCTTGCACAGCTGGATCGCCGCCGAGCCCACGCCACTGGCGCCGGCATGCAGCAGTACTTTTTCACCGGGCTTGAGGCCCGCCAACTGGAACAGATTCAGCCACGCCGTGCTGTACACCTCCGGCAGCGCCGCCGCTTCGGTCAGCGACAGGCCTTCCGGCACCGGCAACACGTGGCGCGCATCTACCACCACTTCTTCAGCCATGCCGCCACCGGCCAGCAGTGCGCAGACGCGGTCGCCGACCTGCCAGGACGACCCCGGGCCGACTTCGCTGATCACCCCGGAACACTCAAGACCCAGCACTTGGCTGGCGCCCGGCGGGGGCGGATAGAGCCCCGCGCGCTGTAATAAATCGGCGCGATTAAGGCCCGCAGCCGCTACACGAATGCGAACTTGGCCTACATCGCAGGTAGGACTGGGTTCTGTCAGCCACTCCACATGACCTTCAACGCCTTGCAATGCTTTCACAGTGCCTCCATAGTGAGTCTGGACTGAGCCCGTTGCTGTAGCGCCGGGCTTTTTGCATTATGCGACCGGATCATATGGAACCGGCTCCCTCAAAGACGGCCTAATATGCGTTATCAATTGCCCCCGCGTCGAATCAGCATGAAGCATCTGTTCCCCAGCACCGCCCTCGCTTTTTTCATTGGTCTCGGCTTCGCGTCGATGTCGACCAATACGTTCGCAGCCAACAGCTGGGACAACCTTCAGCCTGATCGCGATGAGGTGATTGCAAGCCTTAACGTCGTCGAGTTGCTCAAGCGTCATCACTACAGCAAGCCGCCGCTGGACGACGCTCGCTCGGTGATCATCTACGACAGCTACCTCAAGCTCCTGGATCCGTCGCGCAGCTACTTCCTGGCCAGCGATATCGCTGAGTTCGACAAGTGGAAGACCCAGTTCGACGACTTCCTCAAGAGCGGCGACCTGCAGCCCGGCTTCACCATCTACAAGCGTTACC
Organism: Pseudomonas sp. D2002; assembly: GCF_013385735.1. NCBI lineage: Bacteria > Pseudomonadati > Pseudomonadota > Gammaproteobacteria > Pseudomonadales > Pseudomonadaceae > Pseudomonas > Pseudomonas sp. D2002. Next base: position 37,118 of record NZ_JACAPL010000012.1, read on the forward strand.
TGGACCGCGTCAAAGCGCGTCTGGACTTCGCCTTGGGTGAGTTGGACAAGGGCGTCGACAAGCTCGACTTCACTCAGAAGGAAACCCTTCTGGTGGACCGCAAGGACGCGCCCTGGCTGACCAGCACCGCCGCGCTTGACGACCTGTGGCGCAAACGCGTCAAGGACGAAGTGCTGCGCTTGAAGATCGCCGGCAAAGAGCCGAAGGCCATTCAAGAGCTGTTGACCAAGCGCTACAAGAATCAGCTGGCACGTCTGGACCAGACCCGTGCCGAAGATATCTTCCAGGCCTACATCAACACCTTCGCGATGTCCTACGACCCGCACACCAATTATCTGTCGCCAGATAACGCGGAAAACTTTGATATCAACATGAGTCTGTCGCTGGAAGGCATCGGTGCCGTCCTGCAAAGCGACAACGACCAGGTCAAGATCGTGCGTCTGGTGCCGGCAGGTCCTGCCGACAAAACCAAGCAGGTCGCCCCGGCCGACAAGATCATCGGCGTGGCCCAGGCCGACAAAGAGATGGTCGACGTGGTCGGCTGGCGCCTCGACGAAGTGGTCAAGCTGATCCGTGGGCCGAAAGGCAGCGTGGTGCGCCTGGAAGTGATTCCGCACACCAACGCACCGAACGACCAGACCAGCAAAATCGTTTCGATTACTCGCGAAGCGGTGAAGCTCGAAGACCAGGCCGTGCAGAAGAAAGTCCTCAACCTCAAGCAGGATGGCAAGGACTACAAGCTGGGCGTGATTGAAATCCCGGCCTTCTACCTCGACTTCAAAGCCTTCCGCGCTGGCGATCCGGACTACAAGTCCACCACCCGCGACGTGAAGAAAATCCTGACTGAGCTGCAGAAGGAAAAAGTCGACGGCGTGGTCATCGACCTGCGCAACAATGGCGGTGGTTCCCTGCAGGAAGCCACCGAGTTGACCAGCCTGTTTATCGACAAAGGCCCGACCGTGCTGGTACGCAACGCTGACGGCCGTGTCGATGTGCTCGAAGACGAAAACCCAGGTGCCTTCTACAAAGGGCCGATGGCGTTGCTGGTCAACCGTCTCTCGGCATCGGCCTCGGAGATTTTCGCCGGCGCCATGCAGGACTACCACCGTGCGTTGATCATCGGCGGCCAGACCTTCGGCAAAGGCACCGTGCAGACCATCCAGCCGCTGAACCATGGCGAGCTGAAACTGACACTGGCCAAGTTCTACCGGGTTTCCGGGCAGAGCACCCAGCATCAGGGCGTACTGCCGGATATCGACTTCCCGTCGATCATCGACACCAAGGAAATCGGCGAGAGTGCCCTGCCTGAAGCCATGCCGTGGGACACCATCCGTCCTGCGATCAAGCCGGCGTCGGACCCGTTCAAACCGTTCCTGACGCAGCTGAAGGCTGACCATGACGCTCGCTCCGCCAAGGATGCCGAGTTCGTCTTCATCCGCGACAAACTGGCCCTGGCCAAGAAGTTGATGGAAGAAAAAACCGTCAGCCTCAACGAAGCGGATCGCCGTGCGCAGCACACCAGCATCGAGAATCAGCAGCTTGTGCTGGAGAACGCCCGCCGCAAGGCCAAAGGCGAAGACCCGCTCAAAGAGCTGAAGAAAGAAGATGAAGATGCGCTGCCGGAGCCGGAAAAAACCAAGCCGGAAGACGACGCCTACCTGTCTGAGACCGGTCGGATCCTGCTGGACTACCTGAAAATCAGCAAGCAGGTGGCCAAGCAGTAAATGATGGCAATTTAATGTGAACGCTCCTCGGAGTGTCATCATATAGACATCATTCTGTCGTGAAATGAAGGACCGCAGGCGTTGAGCCTGCGGTCCTTTTTTTTCGATCGAGATCGCCATGACCATGACCGAACAGCTGAATGCATTGGGCTCTATCCTGGCTCAAGGCAGTTTGCACAGCCTGTTCCAACCGATCATTTGCCTCTCTGAACGTCGCATTCTTGGCTACGAAGCCCTCAGCCGCGGCCCGTCCAACAGCCCGCTGCACTCCCCCGTCGCCCTGTTCGCGGTCGCCAGCCAGGCCGGGCGCCTCAGCGAATTGGAAATGGCCTGCCGCGAAAGCGCCTGTCGGCGTTTCAGTGAACAGAAACTGCCGGGCAAGCTGTTCCTGAATATTTCGCCGGAATCCCTGATGGAGACCGCGCATCAACCGGGGCGCACCCTGCAACTGCTGCGCGACTTCGGCATCCCGCCCAGCCAGGTGGTGATCGAACTCACCGAGCAGACCCCCACCGACGATTTCGACCTGCTGCAAACCGCCTTGCATCATTACCGCGACATGGGCTTCGCCATCGCCCTCGACGACTTGGGCGCCGGCTATTCCAGCCTGCGCCTGTGGTCGGAACTGCGCCCGGACTACGTGAAGATCGACCGACACTTTATCGACGGCATCCATCAAGATGCGCTCAAGCGCGAATTCGTCGGCTCCATCCTGCAAATCGCCAAGGCATCACGCGCCCAGGTGATTGCCGAGGGCATTGAGCTGGCGGAAGAACTGGCGGTGTTGACGGAGATGGGTGTCGACCTGGTCCAGGGCTATCTGCTTTGCCGTCCGCAGGAACAACCGCCCCAGGAAGCACGGCTGATGCTGCCCAAGCCGGACAACGCCAACCTCGCCCTCAGCGAAGAAGGCAGCGACCTCAGCGCGCTGCTCAACGAACAACCGGCGGTGCACCAGGACACCGCCACCGCCCAGGTGCTGGAGTCGTTCCGCCGCCAGGCCAACCTCAATTCGTTGGCGGTGCTCGACGGGCGTGGCCACCCGGTTGGCATCGTGCACCGGCATTCGTTATCGGACGCGCTGCTCAAGCCGTTCGCCACCGACCTGTTCGCGCGCAAGCCGATCAGCCGCTTGATGAGTGATGACTTTTTGGCCGTGGAGCTGAGTCAGTCCCTGCAGCAAGTCAGCCGCCTGCTGACCAGCCGTGCGCGGCAACGCATTGAGGAAGACTTCATCATCACGCTCAACGGCGACTACCTGGGCCTGGGCCGGGTGATCGACGTGCTCAAGCTGATCACCGAGCTGAAAATCCAGCAGGCGCGTTACGCCAACCCGCTGACGTTGCTGCCGGGCAACGTGCCGATCCAGCAATGCCTGACGCGGCTGTTGCAGCAACAAAGAGAATCAGTGATTTGCTACGTGGATATCGACAGCTTCAAGCCGTTCAATGACATCTACGGCTACGGGCGCGGGGATGAGGTGTTGCTGTGCCTGGCGCAGTGCCTGAACGACCGGGTCGACCCGAGCCGCGACTTTGTCGGGCATATCGGCGGCGATGATTTTTTGCTGGTGCTGGGCCCGCAGGATTGGCGCAAGCGGCTCAACCAGCTGCTGGATGATTTCCACACCCAATGTCGACGCTTCTACCGCGCTGAACACCTCGACGCTGGTTGTTTCGTGGCGCTGAACCGCCAGGGTGTGCGCCAAGAGTTTGCCTTGCTGTCACTGTCGATCGGCGTGGTGCATTTATATCCACAGGCCTGTGCACAACTGGATGCCAGCCAGTTGGCGGAGCTGGCCTCGCAGGCCAAGCACCACGCCAAGGACGTGGCCGGCTACAGCATTCATGTGATCGACAGCCTGGAACTGCTGGCCCAGGCTTAGGCCTCGGCAGACTCCGGGTACTCGTATTCGAATACCCGCACCACTTCCGATGCATGCCAGGACGCGGCGGCGACGCCATCGGAAGGCCCGCTGAACCGCCCCAGGCGCTCCACGCATTCAAAGAAACCGGTACGCGGCAGGCGACTTGCGCCCTGGCTGATCACCAGCGAACTGCGCAATGGCTGCTCGGCTTTGGCGTCGAGTGCGGCCAGGTGCTCAAGGGCGGCGGCCAGGGTTTGCATGGCCGGCGTGGGGAATTGCAGGCGCTCCAGCAGCGCGCGATACGTCAGCAGATGGCGCTGGCGGCGCGCCTGGTCCAGTTCGTTGAGTAGCCCATCCCAGTGTTGACGGCTGATACGTAGGCTCAAGATTCATCCCTCCAACCTGCAACGCCCAATTCCCAGGCCAGGCTGCGGCGAATGGCGGCATCCGGCTGGCGTTCACCACTTTCTATCAATCCGAGATACGAGGGGCTGATGCCCACTGTGCGGGCCAGAGTTTCTATGGCCAGGCCCTTGGCTTCACGCAGGCCACTGAGGTCCGCGAGCGGGCGCAATGCCTGATCGGGAGTGACCTGAGCAGTAGAAGATGGCATTGGCGCTGGTTGTTGCTGACCGGCTGCTTTTAGTAGCGCCTGGTACTGGTCCCATGGCAACACCGCGTACTCGGGTTCGCCATCGCGTGAAATTATCTGAATATCCATGACTGCCCCGTAGGATAACAACACTCACTAAGTAAGCTCTTTCCTTAGGAGTGTAATCCTAACAGCCACAAAGGTCGCAGGGGGATATAAGCGTCGTCAGTTTTTTTGCGGGTTTTCCCGGGCCAGCAGCGCAGGCGTCGCAGGCAAGCGCTCAACCACCGCGAGCTTCTCCGGGCGCTGCGCGTCGCGCCAGGCGCGAAAGGCGCTCAGTTCGCCATCTAGGGTCTTCATGACCCATGCCAGCACGGCAATGTCGTCGAGCATGCCGAATACCGGAATAAAGTCCGGGATCGCGTCAATTGGGCTCAGGAAGTACATCAGCCCTGCCACCACCGAAATCAGCGCCTTGGGGCTGATTGCCCGGTACTCACCGCGCCAGTAGGCCAGGCACAGGGCCTGGAGCAGTTTGAGGTCATCCTTGAGTTTGCCCAGGCGGTTGCCCTGGCTTGAGCCTTTGGCGGCGACGGCAAACAGCAGGGTCGGCAGACGCCCACGACCGAGCAAGCGCGCGGCCATCGGCAGGAATCGGGTGAAATTGAAGGGTGGTTTCATGGGTCACTCCAGTTCCAGGCGACATAAAAGGTTATCCACACAAATTGTGGATAACCTTGTGAACAGAGCCTGTTTTATCGGCTGAAAGCCACGGACTACAAGGCCTACACTCAGATCGGGCGTTTTTTGCGCACATAAAAAAAACCCAAGATTTCATTGACTTGGCGCTGATGTGCGGCTACCCGTGCTCGAGTCTTATATCAGACTGTTTCAGGTTGCAGGGGTTCGTTTGGATTTTCAGCGGGCTTTACGATCGTTCCCACGCTCTGCGTGGGAATGCCGCCCGGGACGCTCCGCGTCCTGATCGCCGCACGCGGCTTGAAGCGAGGGGTACGTGACGCGGAGCGACACAAGAGGTGTTACCACGCAGAGCGTGGGAACAATCATTTACCTGGCGCCAGATACGACAACGCCCCGTCTAAACGGGGCGTTGTCTGTTCAGTTGCCGATTACTTCTTGGCAGCTGGAGCAGCAGGTGCGTCAGCCTTGGCTGGGTCCTTGATGGCCAGCAGTTCCAGGTCGAATACCAGCACGGAGTTGGCTGGAATCGCCGGGCTCGGGCTCTGAGCGCCGTAGGCCAGATCGGACGGGATGTACAACTCGACCTTCTCGCCAACGTGCATCAGTTGCAGGCCTTCGACCCAACCCGGGATCACGCCGCTGACCGGCAGGTCAATCGGGCTACCGCGATCCACGGAGCTGTCAAAGGTAGTGCCGTTAGTGAGCTTGCCGGTGTAGTGAACAGTCACCACGTCGGTCGGCTTAGGCTGGGCGCCGTCGGCCTTCTTCACGATCTTGTATTGCAGACCGGAAGCAGTCGTCACTACGCCGTCTTTCTTGGCGTTTTCTTCGAGGAATTTCTTGCCGGCGGCTGCCGACTCTTCACTCATTTTGGTCATGCGTTCTTCTGCACGCTTCTGCAGTGCGGCAAACGCTTCAACCAGTTCGTCGTCTTTCAGCTTCTGTTCTTTCTTGCCGACGGCATCTTCGATGCCTTGGGCTACCGCTTTGGAGTCCAGGTCATCCATGCCTTCCTGGGCAAGACTTTTGCCCATGTTCAGGCCGATACCGTAGGAAGCTTTCTGCGCCGGGGTTTTCAGCTCTACGCTGGTCTGCGAATCACAACCCGCAAGTACCAGGCTAACCAGGGCCACCGCCGCCGCCAACCGATGCTGTTTCATGCTATTTCCTTGTTCGTGCGCCAAAAGGGCATTCGAGTAAAGTCGCGAGCTTATCAGGCGGCCACGACCAATGGCTACCGGCATGTGAGCAGGAAACTTCTGATAAGTTCACGTGTTTAAAAGCATTTTCATTCATGATGGAGGCCCGCGAAGGATCGCGGGACCCGCTGCAACCAGACTGCTGGCCACTTGCCGCACCTATGGCGTAGTGGCATAACAACGCGACAACTCGACAAGGATAGTTATCTTGCGCATTTTTTCCCGTGTTTTGCTTCTGATATTGCTCGCACTCGGCCTGCTTCTGGCCGTGGTGCTCTACTACACCGTCAACCCCAAGCTGCCGGACTACGTGCCCGTGGAGCAGGTCCACTATCAGGACCAATGGAGTGCCGCCGACCGCCAGACCTTCTACTTCACCCCCCAGGGCACCCAGGTCAAAGGCCTGCATTACGACTGGTTCACCGCTCTGGAACTGCCGTTTTCAGACCAGCGTTTCGCCACGCCCGAGTACTTGGCGCGCTTTGGCTTTCTGGTCGATCCCAAGCAAGTCCCTACCGCGCAAAACCCTGGCAACCTGCCCGTAGGTTTCGCCCGGCACCAGAACGCCGGCAGCCAGGTTGAATACCTGGACATCACCTGCGCCGCCTGCCACACCGGCGAGCTGCACTTCAAAGGCCAGGCCCTGCGCATCGACGGCGGTTCGGCCCAGCACGTACTGCCCTCCAGCGTGCCCACATTGCGCGGCGGCAGTTTCGGCCAGGCGCTGGTGGCCAGCCTTGCCGCCACCTATTACACCCCGTGGAAGTTCGACCGCTTCGCCCGCAAGGTGCTCGGCCACGACTATGACGATCACAACAAGCAGCAACTGCGTCAGGACTTCAAACAGTCCCTGAACCAGTTCCTCAAGGTCGCCTGGAACGACACCCATCGCGGCCTCTACCCCACCGAAGAAGGCCCGGGCCGCACCGACGCGTTCGGCCGTATCGCCAACGCCAGCTTTGGCGACGCCATTTCGCCGGACAACTACCGTGTCGCTAATGCGCCGGTGGACTACCCGCAGCTGTGGGATATCTGGACCTTCGACTGGGTGCAATGGAACGGTTCGGCCCAGCAACCCATGGCGCGCAATATCGGCGAAGCCCTCGGTGTCGGCGCGACGCTGGATTTCTTCGACAGTGCCGGCCAGCCACTTCAAGGCGCTGCCCGCTATCCCTCCAGCGTGCGCGTGCGCGACCTCAACCTGATCGAAGAAACCCTGCAACGCCTCAAGCCGCCCACCTGGCCGCAAGACCTGTTCGGCGCCGTCGACAAACCCCTCGCCGCCCAAGGCCGCGCGCTGTTTGCCGAGAACTGCGCCGGCTGCCATGTGCCCGCCGTCAGCCAGGTCAATGGCCGCCCGGTGCAACAACTGAAAATGCTGCCTGTGGAGTACATCGGCACCGACCCCGGCACCGCCAGCAACATCGCCGACCAGCGCTACGACCTCGGCGCCCTGCAATGGGACCCGGCAGAACTGGCCAAGCTCAACGTCGAGCTGCACCCCACGCCGACCGCAGCGCTGGACCTGCACAAAATGTCCGTGGCCCAAGGCCTGGCCTACGTCACCGCCTTTGTCGAAGACCACGCCTATCGCGCCGCTGGCGTGACTCCAGCCGAGCGGCCGAGCCTGGACGGGTTCGGCCTGCCCATCGGCGTGCGCGAGCTGCGTGCCTACAAGGCGCGCCCCCTGGCCGGCGTATGGGCCACGCCACCGTTCCTGCATAACGGCTCGGTGCCGACGATCTACCAACTGCTCTCGCCCCAGGATGAGCGCAGCACTACCTTCTATAAAGGCACGTTCGCCTACGACCCGCGCCACCTGGGCTTTGAGACCGGCGCATTCAAGAACGCCTTCCTGTTCGACACCTCAATCACCGGCAACCACAACAGCGGCCATGAATTCCGTGACGGCAAGCGTGGCAATGGCGTGATCGGCCGTGGCCTGCTGCCGCAGGAACGCTGGGCGCTGCTGGAATACCTCAAAGTGCTGGGCGGCCCGCTGGAGCAACAATTGCCATGATTATCCGATCGCAATACAACGACCGTTCCATGCTCGCTCGTCTGTGGCTGCGTCTCGGCGCGTTTCTGGGTAAGACCCTGTTGTGGCTGGTGGGCCTGGGGCTGCTGGGCTGGCTGATCGCTACCGCCTGGTTCGCCTGGCAACACAGCGGCCCAGTGTCACCGAACGAGCAAATCCCGCCCGGTGAAGCGGCCATGAGCCAGGGCATCATCCAGACGGCGGTGCGCATCGTCGACCAGCACCGCGAAGGCACGCGCTACCTGCGTGATGCCCATGCCAAGGCCCACGGCTGCGTGAAGGCCGAAGTCAGCGTAATGGCGGACCTCGACCCGGCATTGCGCCAAGGCGTATTCGCCGAGCCGGGCAAGACCTGGCAAGCGCTGGTGCGTCTGTCCAACGGCAACGCTTACCCGCAATTCGACAGCATCCGCGATGCGCGAGGCATGGCCCTCAAACTGCTGGACGTACCGGGCAAACAGCTGATGGCGGACCAGCAGGCACGCACGGAACAGGATTTCGTGATGTTCAGCCATCCGAACTTCTTTGTCAGCGATGTAGCGGAATATGCGCAGAACATCGGTGCCCAGGCCGATGGCAAGAAAGTCCTGGCGTTCTTCCCCAAGGCAGACCCGCGCAGTTGGCAGGTGCGGCACTTGTTTATCGCCCTGGCGACCCTGGCCCCCGCCCCGGCCAGCCCGACGCAGGCTACATACTTTTCGGTTTCGCCTTACAAGTTCGGCGCGGCGAATGCCAAGTTCCGTGTGGCGCCCGACCCGCAAAGCTGCCCGGAATATGTGTTGCCCAAGCAGAACCAGGACCTGCCGAATTTTCTGCGCAGCGCGTTGAACCAGCAACTGTCGACTGATCGCGTGCCGGCGTGTTTTGTGTTGCAGATTCAGCGGCAGAATCCGCAGAAGTTCATGCCGATTGAAGACACCAGCATTGAATGGAAGGAAAGTGATGCACCGTATGAAACCGTGGCCAAGGTGCGGATCCCTGCGCAGGATTTTGATACACCGGCGTTGAATCTGGCCTGTGATAACCAGTCGTTTAACCCCTGGTTCGGGTTGGAGGCGCATCGGCCGATTGGGGGGATTAATCGGTTGCGCAAGGCGGTGTATGAGGCGGTGAGCGACTATCGGCATAGTCGAAACTTATAATCGGGATGAAGCAGTTTAGGGTCCGACGTGGAAGAGCCCACCTTTCTACAGAAGGGTAGGCCGTTCGCTCACTCAAAAAACATTGCAATACCCTGATCGGGTCAAGGTCAGGGTATTGCAGGATTCATATACACCTTAAATACCTATGGCATTTAAGATGAGATCGCTCCTTTGGGCGCCATCAGCACGTAGCAAAAAGTCTGGGGCTTTATCAGGAACCGGCCCATTTCTATCAGCGCCATCAGCGCCCGACCACCCCTTCACCCAAGTGGACCCGTCTGCGTTTGTTTCGACTTCAAAGCGCATGTAAGGTGGGTAAGTCCAAAGATTACTCACATCCAGCTTATCCATCCCTGTTTTAAACCCAATTATTTTATCCTGGCGTGCTGGACTGCCATCCGACTCTTGCTCATAAACGACGGTATTTGCGCCTGTACCCAAGGTGATAGTATTCGCCCCAGCGTTAGGATAGATCCTGTTTGTACCCGATCCTGTTTTAACATCTTCAACCACCGTCCCGGAAGTAATAGACACATTACCTGTATAGCCCCTTACACTGGAATGTGCTCCCGGTTTCAGATTGATATTTTGATCATGAGTATCTTCACTCGCATCGATGGTCTCATGGCCATTGACTCCACTCGAAATAGAAAACGTCGGGCCATACCCATCAGTACCTAAATGATGCAACTCAAAATTCTGCTCTTTAATATTCGTGTTTGTATAGAGACTCTCCAACTTTTCCTTGTCTTTTACTTGCGCTCTGGTGACAGCGTGATCCTTAAAATCCTGGCCCGTTTCGGTTTCTGGCCGAGGACTGAGTGCACTGTAACCCTGGGAGTCATGCGTACCGCCCTCTTCCACTGGCGTGGGAGGGGTTACACCCATGGCGTATAGCACCGTTCGAGTCAGCGTGTTACCGCCTTTATTAAAGTCGTCGGGAGCTGATATCGTTGGGTCCTGCGCTTCGTTCCCGTTAAAGTAAACCTCGACAGGCTTACTTGAATCCGTTGGCATGTAGCTCACCACATCACTATTTTGTGTTGTGTTTTGCTGAAAAGATCCGATTTTGATTTTTCCATCAGGGCTGTCTATTGCACCCTGCCTGTGAAACTTCACATTTACATCATTAGTCATGAGGCCCATCTGAATCCACAGCCCTCTCTGCTGCGCCTCATTAGGCGCGTTGAAGCCTGTCAGACCTGAACCGGAAAAATGCTCACCTTCTTCGTCACCGAAATCGACTTCAATATCAATTTTCCCATTGCCGTCTTTATCCTGCCAGCGCGCAGAGCTCTGGGCGGAAAGAACATCGTTACTCTGCGACGTGACCGGATTTGAAGCAGGAATGGAACTAGCAATAACGTTATTAGAGGACGCATTAACATTCATATCAATCACCTTCAGCCATTGACCACAACCGATAAGATAACAACACACCCAGACTATGCACCCCAAATCAGAAACACAAGACAGCCAACTTTTAGCAGATATTTCTCACTCTCTATCAAATAGAAAACCACAACAAAAACAGCCAGCAGCCAATATCAAATAGGCAAAATCCTATATCACCCAGTTCGGGCCTTTATTTGATCGTCGCGTTTGAACCCCCGGTCCTGGCCAACAACCCCATTGCCTGCCAGGTGACACCGCTCAATCACGCGAAACCTTCATCGCGGAGCCCCTTATCCGTAAAGAATCCGTATAAATCCGGGGTTCCCCATAACGATTACGTCGCCCCTATTGAGCCACTCCCCCTACACACTTTACCGTCACTTCCTACCCCCAACACCCGTAGGAATTCATCGTGGAAAGTTCAACTTTAGGCATGGTCGTCCTGTCAATGATTGCGCTCTTCGGCACCGCCGCGTTTTGCTTCGAGCACCTTGCCACCCGCGGCGAAAAGAAAAAGAAAGCCAAATAAGCTGGTCACTGAAATCAGCAGAACCCCAGTTTTTCAAGGGATACCCCGGCAGCGGGCTGTCCCTTGTTTTCGTTCGCCCAGCAAAATCTCATCTATATACCGTCTTAATACCGCGCCCCGTAATCAGTGCCCAAGCTTGATACCCGAACACATAACCTCCCCGGCTTATTCCAAAAGGGGAGTTACACCGTGCTCACACTGACCTTCATCTATGTTGCCAGCGGCGTATGTGCCGTGGGGCTGTTCGCTTACTTGGGCTATGCCCTCATTCGCGCCGAAAAGTTCTAGGGAGTTCGCCATGTACGACGTGATGTTTATGGGCCTCTCCCTGGTGTTTTTCAGTGCGACTGCCATGGCCATTGTCGCCATGGGCAAGATTTGAACGGAGCCACGACATGTTAAGCACTCTGCTGGAATTCGCGCTGGTCCTGGGGTTGATGACCGCGCTCGCCGTGCTGCTGGGCAAGTGGCTGACCCGGGTCTTTACCGGGAACCGCCACGCCCTGCCGGAACGCTGCACGTATCGCCTGCTGGGCATCGACCCGCTGGAGACCATGGGCTGGGCCCGCTACGGTTCGGCCTTGTTGCTGTCGAACGCGGCGATGATGCTGCTCGGCTATATCGTCCTGCGCCTGCAGGCGGTGATGCCGATCAACCCGCTGGGGCTGGCCGCACAAACCCCTGACCTGGCGTTCAACACCGCCGCGTCCTTTATTACCAACACCAACTGGCAGGCGTACTCGGGTGAAACCAGCCTGTCGAACTTCAGCCAGATGGCGGTGATTACCTTTCTGATGTTTGTCGGCGCCACCTCCGGCGTAGTCGCGGCGGCGGGTTTCATTCGCGGTTTGAGCCGCTCAAGCGCGGCGGATATCGGCAACTTCTGGGTCGACTTCACCCGCACCCTTTACCGGGTGATGCTGCCCCTCTGCGTGGGCATGGCGTTGGTGTATGTGTGGCAAGGCATGCCGCAAACCTTCGCTTCCCAAGCCTTGGCGACGACGCTTGAAGGCGCTCAGCAACAGTTGATCGTCGGCGCAGTCGCCAGCTTTGAGTCGATCAAGCATATCGGCACCAACGGCGGCGGCTTTTTCAGCATGAACGCCGCCCACCCGTTCGAAAACCCGACGCCGCTGACCAACATCCTGCACATCCTCAGCATGTTGCTGATCCCGTCGGCGCTGACCTACACCTTCGGCAGCATGCTGCTGCAACGCCGCCAAGGCTGGGTGTTCTTCGGCACGTTTCTGGTGATGTTCATCGGCTTCCTCGCGCTGGTGTATGGCGCCGAGCAAACCGGCAACCCGCTGCTGACCCAGGCCGGCGCCAACCAGACGCTGTCGATTGAGCAAAGCGGCGGCAATATGGAAGGCAAGGAACTGCGCTTCGGCATCGCCGACAGCAGCTTGTTTATCGCCACCACCACCGCTGCCACTACCGGCTCGGTGAATGCCATGCACGACTCGCTGACGCCCATGGGCGGCTTTGTGCCCCTGGCGCAGATGATGCTCAACTGCGTGTTCGGCGGTGACGGCGTGGGCTTTATCAACCTGATCCAGTACGCGCTGCTCACGGTGTTTCTGGTGGGCATGATGATCGGCCGCAGCCCGGAATTCCTCGGCAAGAAGATCGAAGCCCGGGAGATGAAACTGGTGATGCTCTCGGTGCTCGCCCACCCGATCAGCATCCTCGGTTTCACCGCCCTCGCCGCCCTCTGGCCGGGCACCCTGGCGAGCCTCAACAACCTCGGCCCCCATGGTTTCAGCGAGGTGCTGTACGCGTATACCTCGGGCACCGCCAACAACGGTTCGGCGTTTGCCGGGCTGAATGCCAACACGCCGTTTTTCAACACCACCATCGGCCTGGCGATGTTGATCGGGCGCTTCTTCACCATGCTGCCGATGCTGGCCGTGGCCGGTTCCCTGGCGATGAAAAAAACCGTGCCCGCCGGTGCCGGCACCATCCCCACCGCGACCCCGCTGTTCATGCTGCTGGTGGTGTTCGTGGTGCTGGTGCTCGGTGGCTTGACCTTCCTGCCGGCGCTCGCGCTCGGCCCGCTGGTGGAGCAACTGCAGTTGCTGTCCGGCCAGACGTACAACTAAGGACCTGTTGATGACGACTCAATCGATATTCAAAGGGCTGCTGCGCCCAGTGCTGGTGTCGGCGGTGTTTTTCATGCTGCTGACCGGGCTGGCGTACCCCGCGTTCACCACCGTGGCCGCGCAATTGCTGTTCCCGTTTCAGGCCCAGGGCTCTTTGATTGAGCGCGATGGTCTGGTGATCGGCTCGGCGTTGATCGGCCAGAACTTCGCCAAGCCCGAGTACTTCCAGGGCCGCCCAAGCATGACCCTCGGCGCCGACCCGCAAGACCCGAGCAAGAGCATTGCGCAGCCGTACAACGCCGGTTCCAGCGGCGCCAGCAACCTCGGCCCGACCAGCCAGAAACTGCTGGACCAGGTCGCCGCACGTGCCAAGGCCTATCGCCAGGACAACGGCCTGGCCGCAGACGCCCCGGTGCCGGTCGACGCGGTCACCGCCTCCGCCTCGGGTCTGGACCCACACATCTCGGTGGCCAACGCCCGCCTGCAATTGGCGCGGGTCGCACGCTTGCGCCACATCCCTGAAACCGACCTGCTGCAACTGCTCAACGACCACACCGCCGCGCGCACCCTCAGCCTGCTCGGCGAGCCACGGGTGAATGTGCTGCAACTCAACTTGGCGCTGGATGCGCGTCAGCCCTCTATTGCGGTCAGTGAGTAAGAGATTGCCCCCATGAAGAATGCTCGTTTACCCCTGTTTGACCAACGCATCGTGCTGACTGCCGGCATCGACGCGCTGAAGAAACTGCTGCCCCAGGCCCAATGGAAAAACCCGGTGATGTTCGTGGTGTACCTGGGCAGCATCCTCACCACGCTGCTGTGGTTCCAATCCCTGGGCGGCAAAGGTGAAGCGCCCAGTGGTTTTATCCTCAGCATCACCTTATGGCTGTGGTTCACCGTGCTGTTCGCCAACTTCGCCGAAGCTCTGGCCGAAGGTCGCAGCCGCGCCCAGGCCGCGAGCCTGCGCGGGATGAAACGCCAGACCCTGGCCAAGTTGCTGCAGCAGCCGCGCCACGGCGCGGCCTGGCTGCCATTGGAAGCCAGCCTGCTGCGCAAAGACAGCGTGGTGTTGATCGAAGCCGGTGACCTGGTGCCGCTGGACGGCGTGGTGATTGAAGGCGTGGCCTCGGTGGATGAAAGCGCGATCACCGGTGAGTCGGCCCCGGTGATTCGCGAGGCCGGTGGCGACTTTTCCTCGGTCACCGGCGGCACGCGGGTGTTGTCGGATTGGCTGGTGGTGCGCATCAGCGTCAACCCTGGCGAATCGTTTCTGGACCGCATGATCTCGATGGTCGAATCGGCCAAGCGCCAGAAAACGCCCAACGAAGTCGCCCTGACGATTCTGCTGGTGGGCCTGACCCTGTTGTTCCTGCTGGTGATCGCCACGCTGAGCCCCTACTCAATCTTCGCCGTGGCCATGAGCGGCAGCGGCAGCGTGATCAGCGCCACGGTGCTGGTGGCGTTGCTGGTGTGCCTGATCCCCACCACCATCGGCGGCCTGCTCTCGGCCATCGGCGTGGCGGGCATGAGCCGGATGATGTCGGCGAATGTCATCGCCACCTCGGGCCGTGCGGTCGAGGCGGCGGGTGATGTCGATGTGTTGCTGCTGGACAAGACCGGCACCATCACCCTGGGCAACCGCCAGGCCAGCAGCTTTTTACCGGCACCCGGCGTGAAGGAAGCCGAGTTGGCCGACGCCGCGCAACTCGCGTCCCTGGCCGACGAAACCCCGGAAGGCCGCAGCATCGTGGTACTGGCCAAGCAGAAATTCGACATCCGCGCACGGGACATCAACGCCCTGGGCGCCAGCTTTGTGCACTTCACCGCGCAAACCCGCATGAGCGGCGTCGATTTGCCCGAAGGCCGGACGATTCGCAAGGGCGCGGCGGATGCGATTCGCAACCACATCGAAGCCTTGGGTGGGAGTTTTCCGGCAGCGTTACAGGCCAAAGTCGATGAAGTGTCGCGGCGCGGCAGCACGCCACTGGTGGTCAGCGACGGCGCCAAGGCGCTGGGCGTGGTCGAACTCAAGGACGTGGTCAAGGGCGGTATCAAGGAGCGCTTCGCCGAACTGCGGCGCATGGGCATCAAGACCGTGATGATCACCGGCGACAACCGCCTCACCGCCGCCGCGATTGCGGTGGAAGCCGGCGTGGATGACTTCCTCGCCGAGGCCCGCCCGGAAGACAAGCTGCAACTGATCCGCGACTACCAGGCCCAGGGCAAGCTGGTGGCGATGACCGGCGACGGCACCAACGACGCACCGGCGCTGGCCCAGGCCGACGTGGCGGTGGCGATGAACAGCGGCACCCAGGCGGCGAAAGAGGCCGGCAACATGGTCGACCTCGACAGCAACCCGACCAAGCTGATCGAAGTGGTCGAGGTCGGCAAACAGATGCTGATGACCCGTGGCGCTCTCACCACCTTCAGCGTGGCGAATGACGTGGCGAAGTACTTCGCAATCATCCCGGCGGCGTTTGTCGCCACCTACCCGCAGCTCGGCGCGTTGAACGTGATGCACCTGAGCAGCCCCAACTCAGCGATTCTCAGCGCGGTGATTTTTAACGCGCTGATCATTGTCGCGTTGATTCCACTGGCGTTGCGCGGCGTGACGTACCGCGCCATCGGCGCGGCGGCGTTGCTCAATCGCAACCTGTTGATCTATGGCCTGGGCGGTGTGTTGGTGCCGTTTGCCGGGATCAAGCTGATCGACATGCTGCTGAGTGGGTTGGGGCTGGTGTAAGCCACACCATCACTCAAATGTGGGAGCTGGCTTGCCTGCTCCCACAATTAACTGTGTTGTATTCAACAGGAATGACATGCCCGCATTAAACGATGAGCGCCCCAACCCCGACGCCCTGCTGGCCCGGGTACAGCTGGAAGAACAGGCCGCCTTGCGCGGCAAATTGCGTATCTACTTCGGCTCCAACGCGGGCGTCGGCAAAACCTGCGCCATGCTCGCGGCGGCGCAACGCGAAGTCGCCCTTGGCCGTGACCTGCTCGCCGGGGTGATAGAAACCCACGGCCGTGCCGAGACCGCCGAGTTGCTCCAAGGCCTGGAACAACTGCCCCGCGCCACCTTGCTGCACCGCGAGTTCGCCCTCAGCGAATTCGACCTCGACGCCGCCCTGCGCCGCCACCCCGCCTTGGTGCTGGTGGACGAGCTGGCCCATAGCAACGTGCCCGGCTCGCGCCACCCCAAACGTTGGCAAGACATCGAAGAACTGCTCAGCGCGGGCATTGACGTGTGGACCACGCTCAACGTTCAGCACCTGGAAAGCCTGAATGATCTGGTCAGCGGCATCATCGGCATTCGCGTACGCGAAACGGTGCCGGATCATGTGTTCGATAACGCTCACGACGTGGTGGTGATCGACCTGCCGCCCGACGATCTTTTGCAACGTCTCAAGGACGGCAAGGTGTACCTGGGCCCTGCGGCGGCGCGCGCCTCGCAGCACTTTTTCCGCAAGGGCAACCTGCTGGCGTTACGCGAGCTGGCGTTGCGGCGCACGGCGGATCGGGTCGACACGCAAATGCGCGTGTACCGCCGCGAACAGTCGATCAAAACCCTCTGGCCGGCTCGCGAGCGGCTGCTGGTGGGCATCGCCGGAGATACCGGTGATGAACGCCTGGTGCGTGAAGCCGCGCGGCTGGCACAAAAACTCGAAGCCGACTGGATCGTCGTGCATGTGGCCACCCACCAAGGGCGCGGCGCCAGGCGTTACCTGACGGCGATGAAGACCCTGGCGCTGGCGACTGAATTCGGCGCCGACACCGCGACGCTGCCGGGCATGGACGTGGCCGAAGCCCTGGCCGCCTGCGCCCGCGAACAAAATGCCAATCGCCTGGTGCTCGGCCACCACCCGCGCCGGGCCTGGCGGTTCTGGCACCCGTCGGTGAGCGACCGGATCAGCCGGCACCATCCGCAAATCGATCAGATCGTGATCGCCCACGGCGTATTGCCTGGGCCAACGCCTGCGATCAAACAGTCGACGCCTGCACCGGGCCGAGCCCTGGCCTACCTGTGGGCTACCCTCGCCTGCTTCGCCGCCAGCGCCATCGCGGCTTTGCTGCTGCAAGTGTTCGACCTGGCCAACGTGGTCATGCTGTTTTTGCTCACGGTGGTGCTGGTAGCCCTGCGTTTTGGCCGTGGCCCCGGCGTGTGGGCGGCGATGCTTGCGGTGTTGTGTTTCGACTTCTTTTTTGTGCAGCCGCGCTACTCGTTCACCGTCAATGACACCCAGTATTTTTTCACCTTTGCGTTGATGCTTGGCATCGCCCTGATCACCGGGCAACTCACCGCGCGCCTGCGCCACGAAGCGCGCACCGCCGCCGCCCGCGAACGCCGCGCGACCTCGTTGGCGCGGCTGGCCCGCGACCTGTCGGCGGCGTTGACCGTGGAGCACATCAGCGAGGTGGCCCTGCGCACTTTCAGCGGCGTGTTCGAAGCACGGGTCGGCCTGGCACTGCCGGACGCGGCCGATGGCGTGCACAGCGTCAGTGCCAGCGGGCTGCCGATTGACGACAGCATCGCGCAATGGACCTACGACCACGGCCAAGCCGCCGGCCAAGGCACCGACACGTTGTCGGCGGCCAAAGGTTGCTATTTGCCGCTCAAAGCGCCGATGCGCGTGCGCGGCGTGCTGGTGCTGGAGCTGGCGCAAAGCGAGCGCCTGAATGACCCACAGGAACGTCGCTTGCTGGAAGCCTGCATGAGCCAGCTGGCAATTGCGCTGGAGCGCGTGCACTTCGTCGAAGTGGCGCAAAGCACGCTGGTGCAGATGGAAGGCGAGAAGATGCGCAACACCCTGCTCGCCGCGATTTCCCACGACTTGCGCACACCGTTGACTACCCTGATCGGCGCCGCCGACACCGCCCTGCCCCACGCGCCACCGGGGCCGTTGACCGAATTGCTCAATGGCATTCACGAACAGGCCACGTCGATGCAGCGCCTGATCGAAAACCTGCTGGACATGGCGCGCATGCAGGAACGCGGCGTGCGCCTGAACCGGCAATGGCATTCGCTGGAAGAAATCGTCGGCAGTGCGTTGCGCCAGTTGCGTGAGCCGCTGGCGAGACACCGCGTGCACACCCTGCTGGACCCGACATTACCCCTGGTGGACATCGACGCGCTGTTGATCGAACGGGTGCTGGTCAACCTGCTGGACAACGCCGCCAAGTACACCCCGCCGGGCACCGCCATTACTGTCGCCGCACGCGCAGTGGCAGACAGCATCGTGCTGGAGGTGAGCGACACCGGCCCGGGTAAAGCGCCGGCGAACCTGTTCGAACCCTTCGCGCGCGGCCAGCAGGAGTCGTCCGTCGCCGGTATCGGCCTGGGCCTGGCGCTGGCCAAACGCATTGTCGAGGCCCATGGCGGGCGCATCCACGCCAACCCCGGCGATGCCTGCGGCATGCATTTCATCATCACGTTACCGGCGGGCACTCCGCCGCCCATGGAAGCCCTATGAGCACTGCACGCATTTTGATTGTTGAAGACGAAACCAATATTCGCCGCTTTGTCGGGATAGCCCTGCAAGATGAGGGTTTTCAGGTATTCGAAGCCGACAGCGTCAAGCGCGCGCTGATCCATGCTGCCAGCCGCCAGCCGGACCTGGTGATCGTCGACCTCGGCCTGCCGGACGGCGATGGCAAACAACTGATCAGCGAGTTGCGCGGCTGGCTGGCGGTACCGATCCTGGTGCTGTCGGCGCGTGATCGCGAAGAAGAAAAAGTCGCCGCGCTCGACGCCGGCGCGGATGATTACCTGACCAAGCCATTCGGCGTGCCCGAGCTGCTCGCGCGCATCCGCGCGCAATTGCGCCGGCATGGGCAGACCGGCGCCGTGGCGGCCACCAGCAAAGTGGCGTTTGGCGAGATTGAAGTCGACCTGTCGACCCACGAGGTGTGGCGCCAGGGCCAGCCGGTGCACCTCACGCCCATCGAATACCGCCTGCTCTGCGCGATGATTCGCGGCCAGAGCCGAGTGCTGACGCATCGGCAATTATTGCTGGACGTGTGGGGGCTGGATTACGTCGACCGCGCCCACTATTTGCGCGTGCACATGGCGCATTTGCGGCAAAAGCTGGAAGCGGACCCGGCGCAGCCAAAGCACTTTATTACCGAGTTGCAGGTGGGGTATCGGTTGATGGGGTTATAGGAAAATACTCGCTCACCTGGCTCTGGGTCGATACGGCACACCAGGGCCATCAGATGTTGCCTGGGCGGTTATAGCCTGAATTGGCGGCGCCCTCCGATCAGACAGGAGAGCATCCGCCGCTGAGCCATTAACAACAGGCTCCCGCCATTAAAGGCAATTATGTAATGATATCGCGCTGTTGGACGCCGTCCGCCCGCACTTTAAAATCGGGTGCTTGACTGTCACGAGTAACAAATTCCTTCCAGTACAACACATACGTCTCGCCCGCCGCACCTGATTGAATTTCCAGGTGAGAGCCATTAGGCACAGCATATTGCGTACTGCCTTGAGAAGTAGCAAAAGCACTGATATCTATTTTGTCCACGCCGGTTTTAAACCCGACGACAGTATCAAACTTGTCCGGGGTGGAGTCCGACAGATGTTGAAAGGCAACCGTGTTACTGCCTGCCCCTAAAGTAATCGTGTTAGGCACGGCATTCGGAACCACCCTATTAGTCCCCGACCCCGTCTTAACATCCTCAATGACCGCGTGGGACGCAATCACTACGTTCCCCTTAAATCCGCCTACACTAGAGCGCGCCCCGGAATGCATATCGATAACTTGATCATGCGTATCACCTGTTGCATCGAGGGAATCATGACCGAACCCGTTCACTATGACCATCGTCGCAGGATTATTATCACGCCCCAGGTTACCAATCAGATATTCAGCCCCGGAAATGTCTGTATTTAATTTGTAAGCGGAGATCAACCGCTCGTAATCTTTTTCTTGCGGACGCGAGACAGCCTTATCTTTAAAGTCTTGACCTGTAGTCATTTCCGAATTTCGACTGTGAACGCTGTAACCTCTGGAGTCAGGTTCACCCTCCGCAGGTGTACGAGCAGGTACGCCCAATGAATACAACAACGCGCGAGCAAGCAAATTCCCCCCTCTGTTATTCCCGGTAGGCGCCAGGAAAGCCTGATCTTTGGGGTTATCAGGGTTGCTTCGAATATAAACCTCGGTCGGTTTGGTTGGGTCAGTTGATGGATAACCAACCACCAGGTTGGAGCGTGTTTCATTCTGCTTGAAAGTCCCAAACTTTACCTTCCCATCGGGGGTGGCGTAAGTACCCTTTCGGTGAAACCTTACTTGTAAATCGACGCCCAAGTCACTCATCTGAGCGTATAACTCGCGCCTCTGCGCAGCATTAAGCGGTTGATACCCGCGATTACCAAGATTTTCAAAGTGTGTGCCAGGCCCACTATCATAATCCACTTCGATATCTACCCACCCATTACCATCCCTATCCTTAAAGGACGTAGCGGTGTCCACGTTATTCCGAGAGGCTGGTAGGGTATCGTTTGCTTGTCCCGGCGCTGGCGAATGAGTAACCGGGGTGAAAGACGGAGAGGGAGTCGATGTGGAGGAGCCAATACTCATAAAAACCACCTGCGCAAATTAATAAAGGAAAATTTACATCACGCACACCTTACACACCCCATAAATAAAAAATAAACAGGGATAATTTGAGCAGATATTTCACATCTAAAACCGGGCAAACTTCCGCAACAAACCAGCCAAAAAGCCAACTCCTCTCAACAGAATATCCCTACATCAATATATTAGTTCCGAACATTTAGAACACTCACTAAAAACTCTGTGACATCTTAAGTACTAACATTAATATGTTCCGCGCAGCCCCTGCCCTTCATTACCAGTGCGGGCGGATAGCCGATTCAAAGAGGTGTAAACAAGCGCTCGGCAGCAAAGTCCACAAACACGCGGATTTTTGGCGAGAGGTGCCGGCTGGAAGGCCACAGCGCCCAGAATTGGCCCTGGTCGTCGGAGTGCGCGTCCAATACGGTTTCCAGCTGTGCGTGAGCCAACGCCTCGCGGGCGAGGAAGTCCGGCACGTAGGCGATTCCATGGCCATCAATCGCAGCCCTGAGCATGGCTTCCATATTGTTCAACGTCAGCGCTGTGGGCAGGCGCAATTGAGTGATCGCCGGGTTGGCGGATAAGGTCCAGTCCATGATCTTTCCGGTGCTGGCAAAGCGATAACGCAGGCACTGGTGGTGTTCAAGGTCACTGAGGGTTGTCGGCCGACCGTGAGTGCGCAGGTACTCTGGGGCCGCACACAACACAAATCGGAACGGCCCGAGTTTGCGCGCCATCAATGTCGAGTCGGCCAGCCCGCCGCTGCGGATCACCACGTCGAAGCCTTCCTCGATCACGTCCACCAAGTGGTCGTTGAAATCCAGCTCCAACTCAATCTCCGGGTAGGCTTGCCGGAACGCGAGCATGTGCGCAAAGAGAAAGCGATAACCGATGGTGGGCATGCTGACACGCAGTTTACCACGTGGCGCCTGCATCACATGGGAGAGCATGGCGCGGGCGTCTTGCAGGTCATCAAGAATTTTGCGACTGCGCTCGTAGAACAATTGGCCTTCTGCGGTGAGGCTGACTTTGCGGGTACTGCGGTGCAGCAGCCGTACATTCAGCTCAGCCTCCAGCTTGGCGACATTTTTGCCCACCGCCGACGCGGAAATACCCATCGCCCGCGCCGCGCCGATAAAGCTGAGGGCTTCAGCCGTTTTGACGAATGCGATTACACCGCTGAGATTGTCCGTCACGCCATTACATCCTTTTTGTCCGTTATGATCGGAATGTAGGCCTGTTTATCGCCAATTGCATCCCGCCTAGAGTCTTTATCTTTCCAGACCTGCGGGAATCCCCCATGAACACTGCAACCCACTCCCCCCATGGCCGCTATGCCATCCTGGCCGCAGTCTGCCTGGCGGCCCTGGTATTACCCATGAGTTTTACCGGGGGCGCAGTGGCTACGCCCTTTATCGGTGAGGCTTTCGCCGCCCGCCCCACACAGTTGGCGTGGATAACCAACGCGTTCATGTTGAGTTTCGGCAGCTTGTTGATGGCTGCCGGTACGCTCGCCGACCTCTATGGGCGCAAGCGTCTGTTCTTGTGGGGCATGGCGCTGTTTAGCGCAGTCTCCCTGCTGTTGGCCATGGCACCGGGCATTCTCTGGCTGGACCTGTTGCGCGGGATGCAAGGTGTGGCGGCGGCCATTGCGTTGTCCAGTGGCTGTGCGGCGCTGGCGCAGGAGTTCGATGGCCATGCCAGGACACGTGCTTTCAGCCTGCTGGGCACGACCTTTGGCGCGGGTCTGGCGTTTGGCCCGTTGCTGTCGGGACTGCTGATTGAACAATGGGGCTGGCGCGCGATTTTCCTCGCAACGGCCTTGCTCGCGGGGCTTTCACTGCTGTTCGCGGCACCCACAATGCGCGAAAGCCGCGACCCGAACGCACTGCGCCTGGACCTGGCGGGGATGTTGACGTTTTCGGCCACGCTGGTGGCCTTGACCACCGCGGTAATTCTGGCACCGGAACGGGGTTGGGCCACTGCGACCACCTATTACCTGCTGGGCGCAGCAGCGCT
Source organism: Pseudomonas sp. D2002 (assembly GCF_013385735.1). Lineage (NCBI taxonomy): Bacteria > Pseudomonadati > Pseudomonadota > Gammaproteobacteria > Pseudomonadales > Pseudomonadaceae > Pseudomonas > Pseudomonas sp. D2002. Next base: position 60,004 of record NZ_JACAPL010000012.1, read on the forward strand.
GTTTTTACTGGTGTTTATAGTCGTTGAACATCGCACCAGCCAACCGATGCTGGACTTGCGCCTGTTTCGCTTCCCCCGCTTCATCGGCGTGCAGTTGCTGCCAATAGGCACCTGTTACTGCTATATCGTCCTGATCGTGCTGCTGCCACTGCGGTTTATCGGCGTTGAAGGCGCCAGCGCATTTGAAGCCGGGTTGATGATGCTGGCGCTGTCGGCCCCCATGCTGGTGGTGCCGATCCTCGCCGCGACACTGACGCGCTGGCTGTCGCCGGGCGTGCTGTGCGCCATTGGCCTGCTGATCGCGGCCGTGGGTTTGTATGGACTGAGCCTGGCCGACGTCGGCCAACCCCTGCAGACCGTGGCGGCGATGCTGATCATCGGGATCGGTACCGGGTTGCCGTGGGGCTTGATGGATGGCCTGGCAATCAGTGTTGTGCCAAAGGAACGTGCAGGGATGGCGGCGGGGATTTTCAATACAACTCGGGTCGCCAGTGAAGGTGTCGCGCTGGCAATTACCGTGGCAGTGTTGAGCGCACTGGTCGCGCATCATCTGCCGGCCAGTGCTGTGCAGCAGGGTTCAACCGTCGCCCAGCAGTTGGTCATGGGAGATACCCGGCACGCCAGCGCCAACATTCCATTGGAATTGCTGCGCACTGCCTACATCGCCGGGTTCAATACATTGCTGCAAGGGCTGGCGGGGCTTACGGTGCTCACGGCGGCGGTGGTCTTTACGTTTCTTGGCCGACGCGATGCAGCACCGATGCACACGTCACCCGCCGTCGAGCGATTAAGCTGAATCGCAGGCAAAAAAAAGCCCGCTCAATGAGCGGGCTTCTTGTGGTGACCTGGCGTTCAGCGTTCCAGGTGACCGAATATGGCGCAGCGGACGGGACTCGAACCCGCGACCCCCGGCGTGACAGGCCGGTATTCTAACCGACTGAACTACCGCTGCGCGTAACACTTGAAGCGAATGGTGGGTGATGACGGGATCGAACCGCCGACCCTCTGCTTGTAAGGCAGATGCTCTCCCAGCTGAGCTAATCACCCTTCGTTTCGGTGTGGGCGCATCATACAACAAAAAATCGTAATGTGTTGATTTAAATGCAATTTATTTAAAAAAACTTCATCGGGCGATTTTTCGCCATATTTCGGACAAAAAAAACCCGCTCAATGAGCGGGCTTTCTGTGGTGACCTGGCGTTCAGCGTTCCAGGTGACCGAATATGGCGCAGCGGACGGGACTCGAACCCGCGACCCCCGGCGTGACAGGCCGGTATTCTAACCGACTGAACTACCGCTGCGCGTAACACATGAAGCGAATGGTGGGTGATGACGGGATCGAACCGCCGACCCTCTGCTTGTAAGGCAGATGCTCTCCCAGCTGAGCTAATCACCCTTCGTTTCGGTGTGGCGCGCATTCTACGGAGCGACCCTGGGTCTGGCAAGCACTTTCTTAAATCTTTTTTTTCAGCCCTTCCAATGGCTTAGGCAGGGTTGGCCTCAGGCGATATCAAGAGAATAATGCCCCCCTTTGTATAAAGGAGAGACTCACCCCATGTGGTTCAAGAACCTGCTTATCTATCGCCTGACCCAAGATCTGCCTGTTGATGCCGAGGCGTTGGAAGCGGCCATGGCCACCAAACTGGCACGCCCGTGCGCAAGCCAGGAGTTGACCACTTACGGTTTCGTCGCGCCTTTTGGTAAAGGCGAAGACGCTCCCCTGGTTCACGTCAGCGGCGACTTCCTGCTGATCGCTGCGCGCAAGGAAGAACGTATCCTGCCGGGTAGCGTGGTGCGTGACGCGGTAAAGGAGAAAGTCGAAGAGATCGAGGCCGAGCAAATGCGCAAGGTCTATAAAAAGGAACGCGACCAGATCAAGGATGAAATCATCCAGGCCTTCCTGCCGCGCGCCTTTATTCGTCGCTCGTCGACCTTCGCCGCCATCGCGCCGAAACAGGGCCTGATCCTGGTCAACTCGGCCAGCCCCAAGCGCGCCGAAGACCTGCTGTCGACCCTGCGTGAAGTGATCGGCACCCTGCCGGTTCGCCCACTCACGGTCAAAACTGCGCCAACTGCAATCATGACCGGCTGGGTCACCACCCAGAAACCGGCCGATGACTTCTTCGTCCTCGACGAATGCGAACTGCGCGACACCCACGAAGACGGCGGCATTGTGCGTTGCAAGCGCCAGGACCTGACCGGCGAAGAAATCCAGCTGCACCTGACCACCGGCAAAGTCGTGACCCAACTGTCGCTGGCCTGGCAGGACAAATTGTCCTTCCTGCTCGACGACAAGATGACCGTCAAGCGCCTGAAGTTCGAAGACCTGCTGCAAGACCAGGCGGAACAGGACGGCGGCGACGAAGCCCTGGGCCAACTGGATGCCAGCTTTACCCTGATGATGCTGACGTTCGGCGAGTTCCTGCCGGCGCTGGTTGAAGCGTTGGGCGGTGAAGAAACCCCACAGGGCATTTAAGCCATGTGAAGATCAAAATGTGGGAGCGGGCTTGCTCGCGAATGCGTCGTGTCAGTCACTGAATAGTGTTGACTGATCCACCGCATTCGCGAGCAAGCCCGCTCCCACATTTGATTGGGTTTCCAAGCAGACATCCGCGTTACCGAACTTAACTAATAACAAGGACATCCCCCATGCGCGCACTCGCTGCCTTGAGCCGCTTCGTCGGCAATACCTTCGCCTACTGGGTGTTGATTTTCGCGGTGCTCGCCTTCCTTGAGCCCGGTTGGTTCATCGGTCTCAAAGGCGCCATCGTGCCGTTGCTGGGCCTGGTGATGTTCGGCATGGGGCTGACCTTAAAACTTGAAGACTTCGCCGAGGTTGCCCGCCATCCGTGGCGCGTGGCCTTGGGCGTGGTCGCGCACTTTGTGATCATGCCGGGCGTGGCCTGGTTGCTGTGCCAGGCCTTCCACCTGCCGCCGGAAATCGCCGTCGGCGTGATCCTGGTGGGTTGCTGCCCAAGTGGCACCTCGTCCAACGTGATGACCTGGCTGGCCCGGGGTGATCTGGCGCTGTCGGTGGCGATTGCCGCCGTCACCACCCTCCTCGCCCCGCTGCTCACGCCGGCGCTGATCTGGCTGCTGGCGTCGGCGTGGCTGCCGGTGTCGTTCATGGAGTTGTTCTGGTCGATCCTGCAAGTGGTGCTGCTGCCGATCGTGCTCGGCGTGATCGCGCAGCGCGTGCTCGGCGAGCGCGTGCGCCATGCAGTGGAAGTATTACCGCTGGTGTCGGTGGTGAGCATCGTGATCATCGTCGCGGCGGTCGTTGCGGCGAGCCAGGCGAAAATCGCCGAATCGGGCCTGTTGATCATGGCCGTGGTGATGTTGCACAACAGCTTCGGCTATTTGCTGGGCTACTTCACCGGGCGGCTGTTCAAGCTGCCGTTGGCGCAGCGCAAGTCGCTGGCACTGGAAGTGGGCATGCAGAACTCCGGGCTGGGCGCCGCCTTGGCCAGTGCGCATTTTTCGCCGTTGGCGGCGGTGCCGAGCGCATTGTTCAGCGTCTGGCACAATATTTCCGGGGCGCTGCTGTCGACGTACTTCCGCCGCATGAGCGAAAAGGAAGACCGTCGCGCGCTGGCAAATACACCCGAAACTTGATCGCCTGATCAATTTTCGGCACTCTACCGAGCTTCGCGGGGACGACCTCGCGACGCTGTCGAGCGCTTATTCAGGGGACGACCCCACTTTTAAAAGAGAGGTCATCATGTCCTGGATCATTCTGTTTTTTGCCGGGTTGTTTGAAGTCGGCTGGGCGGTCGGCTTGAAGTACACCGACGGCTTCAGCAAGCCACTGCCGACGGCCCTGACAATCGCCGCCATGGCCATCAGCCTCGGCCTGTTGGGCCTTGCGATGAAAGAACTGCCGCTGGGCACCGCCTATGCCATCTGGACCGGCGTGGGTGCGGTGGGCACGGTGATTGCCGGGATTATCCTGTTTGGGGAATCCATGGCGTTGTTTCGATTGGCGAGTGTGGCGTTGATTATTTGTGGGCTTATTGGCCTCAAAATCAGCGCCTAGATAACAGATTGTTCCCACGCTCCGCGTGGGAACGCATCCTGTGACGCTCCGCGTCGCGCCCCTAAAAGCGGACGCAGAGCGTCCATGGCGGCATTCCCACGCAGAGCGTGGGAACGATCATCTACCTGAGACTCCCCCGCAACGCCCCCACTCGCTCCTGCAACTGCGCAGGCGTCGCCGCCTCCACCGTCACCGGCTCACCCGCCACCAGCACCACCCGCGACCAGATCCGGTGAAAGAAGCCCTTGTTCGGATCGCGGCTGAAAAAGCTGCCCCACAAGCCCTGCAACGCCATCGGGATCACCGGCACCGGCGTCTCCTCCAGAATCCGCGTCACGCCACCGCGAAACTCGTTCATCTCACCGTCCGCGGTCAGCTTGCCTTCCGGGAAAATGCACACCAACTCGCCGTCCTTCAGGTACTGCGCAATCCGCGTAAAGGCCTTTTCGTAGATCTGGATATCTTCGTTGCGCCCGGCAATCGGAATCGCCCCGGCGGTACGGAAGATAAAGTTGAGCACCGGCAAACGGTAGATTTTGTAGTACATCACAAAGCGAATCGGCCGACGCACCGCGCCGCCGATCAACAGCGCATCCACAAACGACACGTGGTTGCACACCAGCAAGGCCGCGCCTTCATCTGGAATCAACTCCAGGTTGCGGTGCTCCACGCGGTACATGGAATGGCTGAGCAGCCAGATCATGAAGCGCATGGTGAACTCGGGGACGATCTTGAAGATGTAGGTGTTGACCGCGATGTTGAGCAGCGACACCACCAGGAACAACTCGGGGATCGACAGCTTGGCCACGCTCAGCAGCAGGATCGAGACGATGGCCGAGACCACCATGAACAGCGCGTTGAGAATGTTGTTGGCGGCGATGACCCGCGCGCGCTCGTTCTCGGCGGTGCGCGACTGGATCAGCGCATAGAGCGGCACGATATAGAAGCCACCGAACACACCCAAACCGAGGATATCGAACAACACCCACCACGCCTGACCGTAGCCGAGCACCGCCAGCCAGTCGTTGGCCTGCACATTCTGCGGGAAGCCGCCGGAGTGCCACCACAGCAGCAGGCCGAACACCGTCAGGCCGAACGAGCCGAACGGCACCAGGCCGATTTCGACCTTACGCCCGGAGAGTTTTTCGCAGAGCATCGAGCCCAGGGCGATGCCCACCGAGAATACGGTGAGGATCAACGTCACCACGGTTTCGTCGCCGTACAACCATTCCTTGGCGTAGGCCGGGATCTGCGTGAGGTAGATCGCGCCGACAAACCAGAACCACGAGTTGCCGACAATCGAGCGCGACACCGCCGGCGTCTGCCCCAGGCCCAGGCGCAAGGTGGCCCAGGACTCGCTGAAGATGTTCCAGTTCAGCCGCAATTGCGGCGTAGACGCCGCCGCGCGCGGAATGCTGCGGCTGGCCAGGTAACCGAGTACCGCCACGCCGACAATCGCCGTCGCCACGATTGGCGCGTAATGGGTGGACGACATCATGATCCCGGCGCCAATGGTGCCTGCCAGGATCGCCAGAAACGTGCCCATTTCTACCAGGCCGTTGCCGCCCACCAGCTCATCGTCGTGCAGGGCCTGGGGCATGATCGAGTATTTCACCGGGCCGAACAGCGCCGAGTGCGTGCCCATGGCAAACAGCGCCAGCAGCATCAGTTCCAGGTGGTTGAACAAAAAGCCGGTGGCGCCCACGGCCATGATCACGATCTCGCCAATCTTGATCGCGCGGATCAATGCGTCCTTGTTGAACTTCTCGCCGAATTGCCCGGCCAGCGCCGAGAACAGGAAGAACGGCAGGATAAACAGCAAGGCGCACAGGTTGACCCAGATCGAGCGATCACCGTCGATGGTCAGCTTGTAGAGAATCGCCAGGATCAGCGATTGCTTGAAGATGTTGTCGTTAAAGGCGCCCAGCAACTGGGTGATGAAAAACGGCAGAAAACGCCGTGTGCGCAGCAAGGTGAATTGTGAGGGGTGGCTCATCGTCCGTGTTCCTGCGTGGCCTGTAGGCTATTGTTGATCTTCAGGCCACGACTTTACCTAATCCCGCTTACTTATTCGCTAGCCCCGCAATGCAAGGTGAAACAAAAAGCTCGCCTTTATACGCGCCCTGCACCGTGCGCGAGGCCACGATCAGCCACATCAACGCCAACGCCGCCACCAGCACACTGCCGAATACGCTGAAGAAACCCAGGTGCAGCAGGCTGGCGAGCTTCAATGTCGCCAAGGCGTAGACGCCCAGTGGGAAGGTAAAACCCCACCAACCCAAGTTGAATGGAATGCCGGCACGCAGGTAACGCAGGGTGATCAACACGGCGATCAGCATCCACCACAAGCCGAAGCCCCACAGGGTGATGCCGGCCACCAAGCCGAGGCCGTTGGCCATTTCGCCGACGCCCGGCAAACCATTGGCGGCGAAGATCGCGGGGGCGTCGCCGCCCAGCAACAGCATGCCCAGCGCACCGGTGCCGATAGGCCCGAGGGCCAGCCAGCTCGACGCGGCCATGTTGGCGTGGGGCAGCTTATGCAGGGCCATGCGCAGCATCAGGATGGTCAGGATGCTGAACGCCACCGGCAGGGAAAACGCCCACAGCACGTAGCTGGTCACCAGCATCACCAGTTGCGAATGCGCGTCGGCCAGGTGCGGCGCCAGCAGGCCACCGCTGGCGGCGGCGACTTCGGCCGCCACCACGGGCAGCAGCCACACGGCGGTCATCTGGTCGATGCTGTGCTCCTGGCGGGTGAACATCATGAACGGAATCAACACGCCGCACGCCAGCGCCATCGCCACGTCCAGCCACCACAAGGCTTCGGCCAACGGCACCACATCGGCGCCCCAGCGCGGCAGGCCGAACAGCAGCAGGCCGTTGATAATCGTCGCCAGGCCCATGGGAATGGTGCCGAAGAACATCGACACCGTGGAATGCCCGAAAATGCGCCGCGCCTCGTGGAAAAACATCAGCCAACGAGCCGCGTACAACACGCTGAACAGCACAAACAGGCCGACAGTGAACATCCACAGGCCTTCGGCAATCGCGTGCACGCCGGGCAGATTGATCGGCAATTGGGCCAGGGCAAGGGCCAACACGCCGGTGCCCATGGTCGCGGCAAACCAGTTGGGGGTGAACTGGCGAATCACTTCCCGTGGACGGGTCAAGTGACTGAACGGTTTATAGCTGATGGTGCTTGAGCAGGTCATGTCTGTAATCCTCTTCCTCGCATGAGGTTGAGACCATCATAGAACCTGATCGAATATCTATATAACGGGTAATATCTCTAACTGTTATCTACTTTACCAATATACAGACACTCACTCGATCGCAGCCTTGGCCAGCGCCGCACGCTGCAGCAGCAACCCGGCCAGCGCTCCAAGGGCCAGCACGATCAGCACGGCGCCGTAACCATCGGTGGTGGCGATCAGGCCAAACACCCGGCTCAGGTTACCCGCCAGCAGCGCCGGCACGCAGAACGCCAGGTAGCTCAGAACATAGAACGCCGACATCAAACCGGCGCGCTCATGGGGCAGCGCCAAGCCCACGATGCTGCGCACACTGCCCATGAAGCCGCCGCCAAAACCGAAGCCTGCGATGACACTGGCGACAAAAAACAGCCACAGACTGGCGCTCTGCACCGCGACCAACAGCAAGGCCACGCCCACCGCCAACAGCACCGCCGAAAGACGCATGACCTTGTCTGCCGGGTGTTCGCGCAGGCTGTAAATCATGACCGCACCGCTCAGGGTCACGACTGCCACCAAGCCGCCGCCGATCAGGTGCGAAGTCGAGCCGGTTGAAGCCCGCACCAGCGAAGGTGCCAGGGACGAAAAGAACCCGCCCAACGCCCACACCGCCACGTTCAGCGGCATCGCCAGCCACAAGGCCCGGCGTGCTCGCTCGGGCACATGCAGGGTTGGCGCCAATGACTTAAACGCCCCCGGAATGCGGCTGACGGTTTCCGGCAAGCGCCACACGTAGAGCGCTTGCAGCACCATCAAGCCCAGCAGCGTGAGGTAAATCAACTGGGTCGGGCGTGGTGCGTATTCGACGAGCAAGCCGCTGCCCAGAGCGCCACTGGCCATGCCTAAAAGCGGCGCGAGGCTGTTGAGCATCGGGCCGCGCAGGCGGTCGGTGTCCAGCAGCGTCGCCGCCAGCACCGCCGTCGCCGTGCCGGTGGCAAAACCTTGCAGCGCTCGGGCGGCAATCAGGTAGGCGGTGCTGTCAGCGTTGATAAACATCAGCATCGCCACACTATTAAGCAGCAGTGCAGCAAAAATCACCGGCCTGCGCCCCAGGTAATCCGACAATGAACCCACGGTCAGCAGCGCCGCCAGCAAGCTCACGGCATACACACCGAAGATCACCGTCAGCATCGCCGCGGAAAAATGCAGGTTGTCCTGATAAACCTGATACAACGGCGTCGGTGCGCTGGACGCAGCGAGGAAGGTCAGCATCGTGATGACCAGGAACGCCAGGCTGGAACGTTGAGAAATGACGCTAGGCATATGCACACTCCGCTAAAGCTAATATTTTGCTTTTGCAGAGTGTGCTACCGGGAAGCGCTTAAAGCAAATTCTTTGTGTTAAGGTTTTATCCATGGCGATTAAAGAAGGCCTTCGCCCGGGGGGCCGCAGTGCCCGGGTTCAAGAATCAGTGCATAACGCAGCGCGCGAATTGCTGGAAGCCCATGAGCGTTCCAGCGTAACTGTGCCAATGATTGCTGCGCGCGCGGGCGTTACGCCGTCGACCATCTACCGACGCTGGGGCGACCTTTCCGCGCTGCTCGCCGACGTGGCGCTGGAACGCCTGCGCCCCGACAGCGAGCCCGCCAACACCGGCAGCCTGCGCGGCGACTTGCGCGCGTGGGGCGAACAGTATCTGGATGAAATGAGTTCCGAGCTGGGCCGCAACATGATGCGCGACGTGCAGTGCAGCCATCCCAGGGACTATTGCAGCAACATTCTGATGGGCCAGATGCAGGTTATTCTCGACCGTTATCAGGGCGGCGCAGATGTGCTGCCGAGTCTGGACCGACTGCTGAATCTGATTGCCGCGCCGACGGTGTATCGCAGTTTGTTTTCCAGTGCGCCGTTGCCGGTTGAAGAGCTGCATGAATTGATCGAACTGGCACTGCAGGGATAAAGGCCAAACACAAAACCAAATGTGGGAGCGGCGGTGCGACGATTCGACTTGCTCGCGAATGCAGGGGATCAGTCACACGATGTATTGACTGATTCACCGCATTCGCGAGCAAGCCCGCTCCCACATTTTTTACCCTGTGTAATCGACGCTTACGTTCGCATCCCACGCCCACTCACCAGCAACCGCGCGCACCCTACATACAGCACCACGGTCGCCACCAACATAAAGGTGATCGCCACGCTGATCTTGATATCCGACACACCCAAAATGCCGTAGCGGAACGCATTGACCATGTGCAGCACCGGGTTGGCCAGCGACACGGTTTGCCAGAACGGCGGCAGCAAGGTGATGGAGTAGAACACCCCGCCCAGGTAAGTCAGTGGCGTCAGCACGAAAGTCGGGATGATCGAAATATCATCGAAATTGCGTGCAAACACGGCGTTGATAAAGCCCAGCAGCGAGAAGATCGTCGCCGTCAGCACCACCACCAGAAGGGTGACCCCAAGGTGATGCACTTGCAGGTGGGTGAAGAACAGCGACAGCAAGGTCACGATCACGCCGACCATCAAGCCGCGCAGCACACCGCCCAAGGTGTAGCCGATCAGAATCGTGTGTGGCGACACCGGCGAGACCATCAGCTCTTCAATGGAGCGCTGGAACTTGCTGCCGAAGAAGCTGGAGACCACGTTGCCGTAGGAGTTGGTGATCACCGACATCATGATCAGGCCCGGCACGATGTACTCCATGTAGGTGAAACCACCCATGTCGCCGATCTGGCGACCGATCAGGTTACCGAAAATCACGAAGTACAGGACCATGGTGATCGCCGGCGGCAGCAGGGTCTGCGGCCAGATCCGGGTAAAGCGCTTCACTTCGCGGTAGACGATGGTTTGCAGCGCGACAATGTTGGGTTGCAGTTCGGAGCTCATACCGCCACCTTCGCCAGATTTTTCTCCACCAGGGACACGAACAACTCCTCAAGGCGATTGGTTTTGTTGCGCAGGCTCAGCACTTCGATGTTCTGGGCTGCCAATTGAGTGAACAACGCGGTAATGCCCATGGCCTTGTCCACCTGGACTTCCAGGGTGTGGCCATCGACCAGCCGGCTTGGGTAGCCGAGCAATTGCGGCGCCACCGTCAGGTTGTTTTTCAGGTCGAGCAGGAAGGTTTCCACATGCAGCTGGCCCAGCAGGTTACGCATGCTGGTGTTCTCGACGATGGTGCCGTGGTCGATGATGCCGATGTTGCGGCACAGCTGCTCAGCCTCTTCCAGGTAATGGGTGGTGAGGATGATGGTGATGCCCTTCTCGTTCAGCTCGGTGAGGAAGGTCCACATCGAGCGACGCAGTTCGATGTCCACACCTGCGGTCGGCTCATCGAGGATCAGCAGACGCGGTTCGTGCACCAGGGCGCGGGCGATCATCAGGCGGCGCTTCATGCCACCGGAGAGTGAGCGCGACGGCACGTCACGCTTGTCCCACAGGCCCAATTGGGTCAGGTACTGCTCGGCGCGTTCCTTGGCGATTTTCGCCGGGATGCCGTAGTAGCCCGCCTGGGTGACGACGATGTCGAAGGTTTTTTCGAACTGGTTGAAGTTGAATTCCTGGGGCACCACGCCGATGGAGCGCTTGAGCGCCGCCGGGGATTTATCCAGGTCATGGCCAAAGATATTCACCGAACCGCTGGTCTTGTTGACCAGAGTGGAAAGGATACCGATGGTGGTGGATTTGCCGGCACCGTTGGGGCCGAGCAAGGCGAAGAAGTCACCTTCGGCAACGTCCAGATCGATACCACTCAGGGCCTGGAAACCGTTGCCGTAGGTTTTGGTTAGCTGCCGGATGGACAGAGCGGAACTCATATCGGAATACGCACCAAAGAAGGGAATAGAAAGAATAGATGAGGGCGCAGCCCAGGTAGTTCAACGGCGGCGCATGACAGGCATGGTGCTTGCCCGCGCCGCACAAGTACAGTCACCCGTATTAATAGTGGGTATTAAGTCAACGCGGTCATCACCGCTTTGCGGTACGCCGGCCGCTGTTGCAAGCGTTGATACCAGGCCTCTAGATGGGGCATCGAAGGGCGTTCGATGGGCATTTCAAACCAGGCGTAGATAAAGCTGCCCAAAGGGATATCGCCCATGCCGATTTCGTTGCCGGACAGGTAAGGTTGCTCGGCCAGGGCTTTGTCCACGGTGCTCAGTGCATCGATACAGGCTTGGCGCCCGGCGTTGATGCTGTCCCAGTTCTGTTTTTCCGCCGGGGTGCGCAGGATGCCCCAGAACACCGCCTTGAACGGTTCGGCGAGGGTTGAGGTGGTCCAATCCATCCACTTCTCGGCATTCGCCCGCGCTTGCAGGTCGCTCGGGTACCAGCTCGACGCCTGCTTGGCGCAGAGGTAGCGCACGATGGTGTTGGATTCCCACAGCACAAAGTCGCCATCTTCGATCATCGGCACCCGGCCATTGGGGTTCAACGCTCGATATTGCGGGGTGTCGACCACACCAAAAGCCCCGCCCGCATCAATTGCCTCATAGTCCAGGCCGAGTTCCTCGGCGCACCACAGTGCTTTCCTGACGTTTGATGAATTTTTACGACCCCAGATTTTCAGCATGACCGCGCCTTATTGTTGGTGAACATGGCTTGATGAACGCAGCAGCATACGCCGGTTCACGCGCGGCTTAAATCGGTCTGCCTATCGCCCAACTGTTGCGGCATATCTTCGGCGAACAGGTGCGGGTAACACTGCTGAATATGCGCGAAGAAAAACGCTTCGGGCACGTCGGAAAACTGCCCGTGGTCCAACACATACTCCATCGAACGCTGGCCCTGGCGATTAAACGTGTGAAACACGCTGTCGTGAATGCCATCGAACGCCAATGGCGGCACATCGAACACTTCGCACAGTTGGCTGTTGAACGCCGGGGTGGCCTTGACCCAACGGCCGTTCAAGTACAACTCGGTATAGCCGTGCATGGCGAACACATCGCTTTTGAGCAAGGCGATCAGGCGCGGCGTCGACAGATGATTGCGCACGTCCGCGAGGCCGATGCGCGCCGGGATCCCGCAGTGGCGGGCGCAGGCGGCGAGTAAGGTGGCCTTGGGCACGCAGTAACTCTCACCGACCGCCAAGGCGAAGCTGGCGTTCAAGGTGCCTGGGTCGCGGCTGAAGGTGTAGGGGTTGTAGCGAATCGACTCACGCACGGCGTAATAAAGACTGACTGCCTGGTCACGCAAACCCGCGCTGGGACCGCGATGTTTTTCAGCGAACTCCACCACCGCAGGGTGGTCACTATCGATGAAGCGGCTGGGATTCAGGTACGTATCCATGCGCGTTATCTCCGAAGGAAGGCTTGAGTCTAACCACAGGTCTACCCTTGCGATAACGACGATTCGGCCAAATGTCGGCGCCTGGTGATCGGCGCCCGCTGTACAACTCGTTACACCCTGATCACCGCGCTTTTTCGGATGCCGACTAAGCTCCATGGTGGTTTCGCCCCTGGTTTCACGGAGGATTGAATATGCTGTTGTTGTGGATACTGGTTCTGGTGGTCGGCATTGCCTACCTGGCACACCGCCGCACCGCGCCCCTGCCCGCCTTGGGCGTGGTCGCCGTTTACCTGCTGGCGATGGGCGCCTGGAGCCACGCACCGGGTTGGCTGCTGCTGATCTTCTGGGTGTTGATCGCGGCCGTGGCCCTGCCCTTGCTGCTGCCCGACCTGCGCCGCCAATACTTCACCAAGCCGCTGTTCAGCTGGTTCCAGAAAGTCCTGCCGCCGATGTCCGAGACCGAGCGCGACGCGATTGATGCCGGCACCGTGTGGTGGGATGGCGAACTGTTCAGCGGTCGCCCTGATTGGGACAAATTGCTGGCCTACCCCAAGGCGCAACTGACCGAAGAAGAACAGGCGTTTATCGACGGCCCCACCGAAGAACTCTGTGCGATGGTCAGCGACTGGGAAATCGGCCAGGCCATGGACCTGCCGCCCGCTGCCTGGGAACACATCAAGACTCACGGCTTCTTTGCCCTGATCATTCCGAAGGAATATGGCGGCAAGGGCTTTTCCGCCTATGCCCACTCCCAAGTCGCGATGAAACTCGCGACCCGCAGCGGCGACCTGGCTTCTACCGTGATGGTCCCCAACTCCCTCGGCCCGGCCGAGCTGCTGCTGCATTACGGCACCGACGAACAACGCAACCACTACCTGCCGCGCCTGGCGCGTGGCGATGACATTCCGTGTTTTGCCCTGACCGGCCCGCTGGCCGGCTCGGACGCGGGCGCCATGCCTGACACCGGCGTGATCTGCAAAGGTGAATGGGAAGGCAAGGAAACCCTTGGCCTGCGCCTGAACTGGGAAAAACGCTACATCACCCTCGGCCCGGTCGCGACCTTGCTCGGTTTGGCCTTCAAGGCGCATGACCCGGACCACTTGCTGGGCGATAAAGAAGACTTGGGCATCAGCCTGGCGCTGATCCCGACCGATACCCCAGGCGTGGAAATCGGTCGCCGCCACTTGCCACTGGGCGCCGCGTTCATGAACGGTCCCAACTCCGGCAAAGATGTGTTCATCCCCCTGGAGTTCCTCATCGGTGGCCAGGAAATGCTCGGCAAGGGCTGGATGATGCTGATGAATTGCCTGTCGGTAGGCCGCTCGATTTCGCTGCCTGCGGTCGGCACCGGCGCGGCCAAGTTCACCAGCCTGGTGACCGGCCAGTACGCCCAGGTGCGTGAGCAGTTCAATGTGCCGCTGTCGGCCTTCGAAGGCATTCAGGAAGCCCTGGCGCGTATCGGCGGCAACGCCTGGCTGATGGACAGCGCGCGCATGCTCACCGCCAACGCCGTGGACCTGGGGGAAAAACCCTCGGTGCTGTCGGCGATCCTCAAGTACCACCTCACCGAGCGTGGCCGCGAGTGCATCAGCCACGCCATGGACGTGCACGGTGGCAAGGGCATTATCATGGGCCCGAACAACTACCTGGGCCGTAACTGGCAGGGCGCGCCGATCTTTATCACCGTGGAAGGCGCGAACATTCTGTCGCGCAACCTGATGATCTTTGGCCAGGGCGCGATTCGCTGCCATCCGTTCGTGCTCAAGGAAATGGCCCTGGCCGGTCGTGAAGACCGTGACCAGGCGCTGAAGGAGTTCGACGGCCTGCTGATGCAACACATCGGTTTCGCCGTGAGCAACGCCGCCAGCACCCTGGTGCTGAACCTGGGCGTGGGCCACTTTGAAAAAGCCCCGGGCAACCGCCTGAGCCAAGGTTACTTCCGTGCACTGAACCGTCAGGCCGCTGCGTTCGCCCTGCTCGCTGACCTGAGCATGATGCTGCTGGGTGGCGAATTGAAACGCCGCGAACGCCTGTCGGCGCGCCTCGGTGACGTGCTGAGCCACATGTACCTGGCCTCGGCCGCACTCAAGCGTTATCACGACCTGGATTCGCCGGACCACCTGGAGCCGCTGTTCGCCTGGGCCATGGAAGAAAGCCTCGGCGAGTCCGAACGCGCGCTGGATGAGCTGCTGAGCAACTTCCCGAACAAGGTGCTCGGTTGCCTGCTGCGGGTGATCGTGTTCCCGTTCGGGCGTCGCCATACCGGGCCGTCCGACGCACTGGATGCCGAAGTGGCCGCAGTGATCGGCCGCGCCAAAGGCGACCCGACCCTCGAAGAACTGCTGGCGGGCTGCTACCGCCCGCAATCGGCGGAGGATCCGGTCGGCGCCCTGCAGCATGCCTACGACCTGCTGGGCGCCAGCCATCCGCTGCAGAAAAAACTGCATGCGGCGCTGAAAAGCGGCCAGGTCAAGCCGTCTGCCGGCGAACATGCCATCGACGCCGCACTGCACGCCGGGGTGCTGCAACCGGCCGAAGCGCAAACCTTGCGGGACGCTGAAGCGGCACGCCGCAAGGTGATCGACGTGGATGATTTCAGCAAGGAAGAGCTGACCCAGGCTGAGGGTAAAGTCCGCTAACCGCTCATACCCATACAGCGAAGGTCATATAAATACGGGCGCGTGAGCTATATACTCTCGCGCCCGTTTTGCTTTGAGGACTTATCTCGTGTCCAACGTCGTTGCCGATCATCTCGTCTTGCTCGACCACTTGCGCAGCATCCTGGTTGCCGTCGGCGAAGCCGAACAGGTGCCCGAGGAAAGCCACACCCTGTTCCTGGAGCGTTTCGACGAATTGCGCGCCCTGCTGCCCATCGACCCGATTGAAAGCCAGTACCTGGGCCAGGACCTGATGAGCCAGGTCATCCTGCGCTACCCGCAAATCGCCCACCTGGTGCCGCGCGACCTGCTGTGGTTCTTCGGCGGTGACTGCCTGCACTTCATGCCGGATGAAGAACTGGATCTGTACCAGGCCCTGGAAGAACGTCGCTTCGAAGCCGAACAGAACGACGAACCGTTCGACTGGAACCAGGAAAAACAGCTGCTGGCCATGCCGCAGGATCAGAGCAAGCACTGATCAGCAGGCCACAACAGAACTAAATGTGGGAGCGGGCTTGCTCGCGAATACGGTGGATCAGTCAACATTTTTGGCGACTGACACACCGCATTCGCGAGCAAGCCCGCTCCCACAGTTTTTACCGCGCAGCTATCGACGGCGCAGGGTAGGCTCGCGCGCCATACACTCCACCAAATAATCAATAAACACTCGCAACTTCGGCGGCAGATATCGCGTCGGTGAATGCAGCAACCATGCCTCGCCGTGGTACGACGCAATAAAGTCCCACTCGGGCAACACCTGCACCACACTCCCCGCCTCCAACGCATGCCGCGCCGTGAAATACGGCAAGCTGCCAATGCCCACATGCTGCAACACCGCATCCAAGCGCACGCCGGTGTGGTTCGCCGCATAGCGCCCGCGCACGCCAACCGTTACGGCCTTGCCGCCCTGGCGGAATTTCCAGCGCGAATCGCCTGGGGTTTCACCGAGATAGATGCAGCTGTGCGCCAGCAAATCATGTGGATGGCCAGGCGTGCCATGCTCGGCCAGGTACTGCGGCGTCGCACAGAGCAAGTGTTCAATGGGCAGCAATTGTCGCCCCACCAGCCCCGGTGGCGGGCTGTCGGTGATGCGAATACTCAGGTCGACATTGTCATCGATCAGGTCCACATGCCGGTCTTCAAGGATCAACTGCACATCCACCTTGGGGTAACGCCGCAGAAATTCCGGCATATGCGGGTGCACCACAAATCGCCCTACGGCCTTGGGCACGCTGACCCGCACCAGGCCTTCGGCTTCGTGAGTGAACTGGCCACTGATTTCCATCACCGAACGCGCCGCATTGACCATCTCCTGGCAACGCTTGAACACCTCTTCACCGCCTTCGCTGAGGCGCAATTTTCGCGTGGTGCGTTGCAGCAACCGCGTGGCCAGGGCCTTTTCGAGGCGCGAGATGCTGCGGCTCACCGCCGAAGGCGAAACGCTGAGTTGTCGCGCCGCTTCAGAGAAACTGCCGGTTTCCACCACTTTGACGAAGATCGCCATCTCGCCCAGCAGCGGCAAGGGAAGATTGATGCTCATGACGCACAGGTCCATTGATAATTGAGCGGATTATCACCCATTCGCGCACTATTTATACTGCCCGTAGAACCCTGATGCGGATGTAGATGATGACCGAACGCCTGTTTTTTACCCACGACCACCTGACCGCCGAGCTTGAAGTGCTGAGCTGTACGCCGCACGAGGAGCAGTTTGCCGTCACGCTGCAGTCGACGATTTTTCATCCGCAGGGCGGCGGGCAACCCTTCGACACCGGCTGGCTGGGCGACAGCCAGGTGCTGCGCGTCATTCAGGAAGCCGACCGCGTGGTGCACTATGTCGACCGGCCCGTAGAGCCCGGCCCGATCATTGCGCGGGTCGATGAACAGCGCCGCGCCTTGTACACGCGCCTGCATTCGGCCGGGCATCTGATTGGCAATGCCGGGGAAAGCCTGGGCTGGATGCCGATCAAGGCCCACCACTGGCCGGGCGAATGCAAAATCACCTTTACCCGTGGGCACGCGGCGCAAGCCATTGATGCCGAGGCAATTCAAACGCGGATCAACCAATGGATCGCCGAGGACCATGCGCGCCATATGACCCTGGAAGATGGCACGCGCAAAGTCGGCTTCGGCGAATTGCCCGCCTACGCGTGTGGCGGCACCCATGTGCAAGCCTTGAGCGAACTGGGCCACGTGACGATTCTGGCCCTGTCGGAGAAAAAGGGTGCGCTCTCGGTGCGTTACAGCCTCGACTGACAGCACAGCGGGCTCGCTGGTGATGCCACACAAGGGATCTTCGCTGCGGCTAGCCCGCCTGCCACATCAAACCTGCACACTCCCCAGCAGTGCATCAAACCGCAATCGCCCCCGCCCTCCCCGATTCCACCACAAACGACTTGAGCGTCGACACCGTCGCCGCCGGGTCACGTGGATCCGTAATCACCCGAAAGTTCGTCAGCATCTTCGACGCCTCAAGCTGCACCGACACATACCCCCGCTGACGACTGTCGAAGAACTTCACATGCGGGTTGAGCGGCAAGATCTGGCTGAACGCCTCAAACGGCGGACCATCGGAGGTCACCGAGCTGCCGACAAATTCGGTGGCGACGATGGGCGAGTCCGGGTTGTTGCCATCGGCGTGCAGGTCGGTGGTCCAGAACGAATGGATATCGCCGCCCCAGAACACCGGATTCTTGAGCCTGTGGCGCTCGATGGACGCCAGCATTCGACCACGATTGGCCATGTAGCCGTCCCAGCCATCGGTCCAATGCCCGACCTTGTGGTTGGTCAGGTCACGCTGGATCAGCGGCGCCACCAGCAAGTCCTGAGCGATTACATTCCACTGCGCCTGCGACTGGGCAAAACCCTGGTCGAGCCAGGCTTCCTGTTGCCAGCCAAGCATCGTGCGGCCAGGGTCGCGCAAGTCCTTGCAGGTGTTTGCCGCAATATGCCCCTGGTGACTGCCGTTGGCCTGGATACACGGTTGCTCGGAGCGGTACTGGCGGCCATCCAGCACATGAAAACGCGCCAGCCGGCCATAATCCAGGCGCCGGTAAATGCGCATGTCCGGGCCTTTCGGCACACTGCTGGCGCGCAGTGGCATATGTTCGTAAAACGCCTGGTACGCCGCCGCCCGTTGCCTTAAAAACTGTTCAACCGCAATCTTCGGGTCCTGGGACCAGCGGTTGGCGTAGTCATTCTGCACTTCATGGTCATCCCAGGTGGCCACGCTGGGTGCTGCCGCATGCAAGGCTTGCAGGTCCGGGTCGGTTTTATACAGCGCGTAGCGGTTGCGGTAGTCACTCAGGCTCACCGCGTTGCCGCTGCCGTGCGGGCGGATGATCTTGCCCGAGTCAGGCGCGTAGGAACTGTCGTAGATGTAGTCACCGAGGAAAAACACCAGGTCGGGTTGCTCCGCCGCCAGGTGGCGATACGCGCTGAAATAACCGCGTTCCCAATGCGAGCAGGAGACAAACCCCACGCTGGCCGCAGCCATGGCGTGCAGCGGCGGCGCGGTACGTGCCTGGCCCACCGGGCTTTGTGCGCCGAGGCCGTCGAACTGATACCAATACGGCCTGCCCGCCTGCAACCCCACAACCTCGACATGCACCGAATGGGCAAACCGCTCAGTCGCCATGACCTCGCCCTGCTGGACGATACGCGTCATCGCCGCATCACTGGCCACGCGCCAACGCACCGGCACGGCGCGGCTCAACCCGCCGCGCCCGTCCGCGGCATTGAACAGCGGCGCCAGGCGCGTCCAAATCACAAAGCCGTCCGGCAACGGGTCGCCGGAGGCCACGCCGAGGGTGAACGGGTAGTCCACACCGGCGCTGCGCGCAAACGGGCTGAGGATCGAAAACGCGGTGGCAACCGCCAGCCCGGCGAGTACGCGGCGCCGATCAGGGTCCACTGCGCCACTCACAACGCACGCTCCCAGTCGCCCAGACGCGAGCTGACCATGCCGATCAGCTCGCCGGTTGCTCGCACATGCATCCCGAGGTTCAGCACCTCACCGGCAGCGTATTTTTCGGCGATCCCGGCAATAAAGTCCTGGGCGGTCTGCAAGGTATAGGGCGACGGAATATTGGCCGTGTTGTCAGCAATTTTCGGCCCGTTGACGAGCAAATAAAGCGCCTCGGCCTGTTCCATTTGCAGCGCGCGCAATAGGAGTCGCGAAGTGGATAAATGCGGCAATGCAGTGGGCATACGAGCAGGCTCTCGAGATAAATTCTTCAAGAATGTAGGGCCATCATGTCAATTGCATTACGTCATAAAACTGCAAGGCGAATTCACTGTAAGACGCGTCCTAGAGCCTTTAAAACGTAAATTAAAGTTAACCATTCGGTCATTTTTGGTTGTTAGCGTGTCGCCCCTAATTCAATAACGGGGTAACAGAATGAGAACCTGGGATGAACCCAAGAAACGCAAGGCGCACATCGAGTTGATCCCGATGATCGACGTGATGATGTTCCTCCTGGTGTTTTTCGTACTGGTGAGTCTGAACGTGATTCCGGCACTCGGCATGAAGACCCAATTGCCCAGCGCCAGCAGTTCGCAGCAACTCAAACCGCAGAATAAATTCATCCTGACGCTGGGCCTTGAAGGTCAGCTGCAGCTCGATGGCAAGGACCTCACGGTCGACGCGTTGGTGCCGACGCTGAAGGCCGCCGAAAAGCCCGATACCAAGTCCACCATCATCGTCAACAGTGACAAAGGCGTGGAAGTTTCGCGCCTGGTGGAGGTCATGGACACCCTGCGCCTGGGTGGCTTTACCTCCGTGTCCATCGCTACGCGTAAGTCCTGATCATGTATGCCTTGTTTCGTGCGCGTCAGCTGCTGGGCAGTGTCCCGGCCCTGATCGCCCTGGTGCTGATTGCAATGGGCATCCAGTCACAGACATTGAAGGTCGAGCCGGTGTACGACGAATCGGCGGTCGAGTTGGCACTGGTCGAGCCTGAGCCTGAAGTGATTCCTGAGCCGGTGGTGGAGCAGGAACCGCCGCCACCGGTAATCGAGGACGAAGAGGCCGAACCGGCCCCACCGCCGCCGCCACCAAAGCCACTGCCAAAACCTGAACCCAAGCCCAAGCCGGTGCCCAAACCCAAGCCCGTCGTGGCCGCCAAGCCGACACCGACGCCCACGCCAGCCCCTGCGGTGGCCGCCAAGCCGGTACAGGCCGCCGTCGTTGCGCCACCTGCGCCGCCCGCCCCACCTGCGCCGCCCAAGGTCGACGGCCAGGCGCTGGAAGGCGGTTACCTCAAAGGCCTGCGCAACGAGCTGGACACCTACAAGCAATACCCCACCGGGCGCCAGGCGTCCCTCGAACGCCCGAGTGGCGAGGTGGTGGTCTGGTTGATGGTGGACCGCCAAGGCCGCGTCCTCGATTCCGGGATCCAGACCCCGGCGCCGAGCATGCTGCTCAATCGGGCCGCTACCAATAGCCTGCGCCGCATCAAGCAGGTCAAGCCGTTCCCCGAACAAGCCTTCGGTGGACGTAACGAGCAACGCTTCACCGCCACCTTCAACTACAGCGTGCAATAAGCACCCGACACCAGGACGACAGTGATGAGGTTCACCCGTATTCATCTGGCACTCGTTGCCGCGACGAGCATGACCCATGGAGTGGTCATGGCAGATTCCAGCGACAGTGACGTCGGCACGATCGGTGTACAGGGCAAGGCAACCGCGGGGGGCGGTTACATGGTCCAGGAAGAGAGCGCCAAGGGCCGCTCGACCATCACCAAGGAAGCGTTGGACAAACAGACCGCCACCGGCAACGCCATCGACAAGCTCAAGTACACGCCGGGCTTGAACATCTCCAGCGAGGACAACACCGGCCTCTCGGGTTTCCGCTTCACCATGCGCGGGATGAACTCCGACCAGGTCGGTATGTCGGTCGACGGCATGCCGATCAACGACTCCGGCAACTACGCGCTGTATTCGAACCTGCTGGGCGACCCGGAAAACATCGACCAGATCTTCGTCACCCAGGGTTCTTCTGAAGCGGACGGCCCGCACATCGGTTCCAGCGGCGGCAACATCGGCATCGTGACGATTCGCCCGACCAAGGAAACCGGTGCCTTCGTCAAACAAGTGGTCGGCAGCAATGCCACCCGCAAGACCTTTGCCCGCCTCAACACCGGTGAAGTCAACGGCCTGAGCAACTGGCTGTCGGCGTCCCACACCGAAGGCCAGATGTGGCGTGGCTCGGGTGCCGTGCGGGCGGACAAGGTGGAGTGGAACAGCTTCTTCGATGCCGGCAACGGCAACACCGCCAACCTGATCCTCAAGTACCACGAGCAGGACAACAACAGTTACAGCCAACTGACCAAGGCCCAGTTCCAGCAGTACGGGCGCAAGTACGACCCGTACCCGGCGAAACCGGCGCTGGGCGCCAACGGCAAAGTCAGCAGCTACTACGACCTGGCGCAGAACCCGTTCCAGACCTTCACCGCCGTGCTCAACACCCAGTACAAGCTGCGCGATAACCTGTCCCTCTCGGTGATCCCGTATTACTACTACGGCAACGGCAGCGGCGTGGGCTCCTCGGCCTATGCGCTGAACAGTGGCTCGAACAAGGGCGGCGTGTTCGACCTCGGCAACCTGCCGACGCAGGCCCAATACAACGCCGACGGTTCTGCCACCACCGGCGTTTATTACCGCCCTTCGCGCACCCAGACCTGGCGCCCGGGCATCACCACCAAGCTGAACTGGGACCTGGGCGACCACAGCCTGCAATTCGGCTACTGGTACGAACGCGCCCGCCAAAGCCAGACCCAGCCGTTCATTGCCCTCAAGAACAGCGGCAAGCCAAGCGACACCTGGCCGGACGGCAGCTCCGTGGTCGACGCCAACGGCAACACCGTACAAGGTCGCGACCGCTACACCGTAACCCCGGCGCAAAAAGTCTGGACCCAGGACACCTGGTACATCAACTCGGACTGGACGCTGATCGCCGGCCTTGCCTACATGAATGTCGAGCGTGAAGGCACCAACCACGGCAGCCTCACCGAGCAACCGGGCAAAGCCAACCAGACCTACAACAAGTTGCTGCCCAACGCCGGCCTGAAGTACCAGATCGACGAGCGTGACCAGTTGTTCTACAGCCTGTCGCGCAACATGCGTATTCCACAGAACTACGTGCTGTACGACAAAGGCGTCGGCTCGCTCGACTCCAAGCCTGAACTCAGCTGGAACCAGGAACTGGGCTGGCGCTACACCGGCGAAGACACCACCCTCGCCGCCACCCTGTTCTACATGCAGTTCAAGAATCGCCAGCTCACCTCGCTGGACAGCAACGGTGATTCGGCCGACATCAACGCCGGCACTGTCATCAACAAAGGTTTGGAACTGGAGTGGAGCGGCCAACTGCCCCACCACTTCAACTACTACACCTCCTACACCTACACCAGCTCCAAGCAACAGGACGACTTGACCGTCTTCAGCGCGGGCAAGCCCATCGTATTGCCCACCAGCGGCAAGCAGTTCGCCAACGTGCCCACCAACATGCTGGCGGCCAACATCGGTTACGACGACGGGCGTTTCTACGGCACCTTCGGCGGCAAGTTCACCAGCAAGCTCTACGGCGACCTGACCAACGATGAAGCGATTTCCGCGCGCACGATTTTCAACCTCGGCGCCGGTATCTACCTGCCCGTGGACAAAAAAGTCGTCAAGGACGCAACCCTGCGCCTGAACGTCGACAACCTGTTCGACAAGAAGTACCTGGACGGCGTGTACACCACCAAGACCAACTCGGCGAGCTACAGCGGTTTCCGCGATGGCGACCCGGCTTACATCGTGGGCCTGGACCGTACCGTTACGGTTTCCCTGGAAGCGAATTTCTAACTGCGAGGCTATAGATCATGGACATGAACCTGCTTCACGACATCACCTTTTATGTCATGTACGCCGCCATGGCGATTGCGATTTTCATCACCATCGAGCGGGGCATTTACTTTGCCTACGTGCGCCGCCAGGCCCGCGCGTTGACCGAGGTGCTGGGCGCCAACGTGCACAGCGAGCGCGATTTGCCCGAGAGCCTGACCCGCCGTGACAGCCTGCCGCTGAACATGGTGCTGCCGATCCTGTCGCAAAAGGCTTCCCACGGTTCGCGCAAGGACCTGGACGATGAAATCGAAACCCAATACCTGAAGACTCGCGCGCCACTGTCGCGCAGCCTGTGGATCATCGAAACCATCACCACCGCCGCGCCGCTCCTGGGTTTGCTCGGCACCATCCTCGGCATCATCGACACCTTCAAGGCCCTGGCCAGTGCCGGCGTGTCCGACCCAGGGCAGATTTCCGGTGGTATCGGGACGGCCTTGTTTGCAACCGGCCTGGGGATCGCCATCGCGCTGTTCTGCGTGGTGTTCCACAACTTCTTCCAGGACAGCCTGGAGCGCATCAACGATCAGCTGAAAATCCTGCTGATTCGTGCCGCCACCGGCGCACGGGTTCAAGGTGAAGTGCCGCACCTGGTGCCGACCCCGCTGCACACCCGCACTGCATGACCTGCGGGCGGGTGCGTGATGCGCCCGCCCTACTTTTTGCCCGGTGAGACGTTTATGTCCCTCTCGATGAAATTGCGTATCGCAGGCCTTGCAGGCTTGTTCCTCAGTCCGCTGGCCCAGGCGGACTTTTCAATTCCAGGCTTTGAACTGGTGCACACCGTGCCGGTGGACACCACCTTGGGCACGGCTGATTTGCGCCAGCCGGGGCCGGTGTGGATCGAGCTGTTTGACGGTGCAAAAAGCCGCATCGATATCGGCCAGTTCTACGCGGCCGACCATCCCGGCTCGGTGATGGACACGGTCATTGAACACCTGGAAGCGGCCGGTAAACGCGGTGTGAAGATTCGCTTTCTGCTGGAAGAAAAAGGCATCAAGTTGTCGCAAGCCTCCACCTTGGAGCGCCTGCGCGCCATTCCCAACCTGACTTTGCGCGTGCTCTCGTACGGGCAACTGAGCGGCGGCATCATCCACGCCAAATACCTGCTGGTGGACGGCCAACAGGCGTTTATCGGCAGCCAGAATTTCGACTGGCGCTCACTGGAACATATCCACGAGACCGGGCTGCGGATCACGGACAAGGCGGTGGTCGGCCAGGTCCAGGCGATCTTCGAGCAAGACTGGCAAGCCCAGGCGGCGCTGGCGGAACACACACCGGTGCCATTGCCGGCGACAGGCCCCGAGCCTGCACGCACCGGCAATTACCTGGTGGCCAGCCCGCAACGCTACAACCCGCCGGGGGTGGGCGATTCGCAGTTGGAATTGCCACGTTTGCTGAGCGAGGCCAAGAAAGAAGTCCGCGTGCAACTGCTGGACTATGCACCGCTGTCCTACGGGCCGGACCGCACCCGGCCGTACTACGCGGTGATCGACAACGCCGTGCGCGCCGCCGCCGCGCGCGGGGTGTCGGTCAAGCTGATGGTGTCCAACTGGAACACTGACGCGCTCGAACTGCCCTACCTCAAGAGCCTGGCCGTGCTGCCCAACGTAGAGGTCAGGATCGTCACGTTGCCCGAGGCCAAGCAAGGGTTTATCCCTTACGCGCGGGTGATTCACAGCAAGACGATGGAAATCGACGGGCAAGTGGCGTGGGTCGGCACCAGCAACTGGCTGGGCGGGTATCTGGATAATTCGCGTAACCTGGAGGTGGTGATGCGCAGCGAGGCGATGGCCAAGCGTGTAGGAGAACTGCATGAGCAGTTGTGGGATGGGCCCTATGCCAAGGCGCTGGATGTAACGACGCAGTACCCGGAGCCGCATCCGGGTAAGCCGTGATAACCCGCTTCAAAGATCACCTTATTTACCCTGTGGGAGCGGGCTTGCTCGCGAAGGCGGTGTGTCAGTCAGCTCCTACTTCGACTGACACACCGCCTTCGCGAGCAAGCCCGCTCCCACATTTGAATCTCTACAGTTCGGAAATTTAAGTCGGACATTTCCTTCATCCAGCTCTCCCCTACCGCTCCTTGGTGATGGTAGTGTGTGAAATTGTTTCTGACATTTCGATCAGAAATTCCCCACTCCCATTTTGCAAAGGAATGCCTCTAGCAATGCACTTTCCACTCAAAAAACTGGTGACTGCCAGCCTGTTCGCCGCCGGCCTCTCGACCCTCGCCACGCCAGCCTTCGCCAACATCAGCGCCGAACAAAGCACAGCGATTATCAAGCGCTTCAGCGATACGTCGGTCACCGATTTCCGTGGTTTCCTCGGCACCGTGGCCAAGGGCGACCTGGGCAAAACCGCTGACGTCGGCCCGGCCATCGACGCCTTTCTCGCCAACAAAACCCTGACCGCCGACCAGCAGAACGAAATCAATCGCCTGCTGGGTATTTACACCCGCGTTAAATACGGCAAGGCCGCCCTCGAAACCCTGCGCGAGCTGGTCGAGATCCCGACCTTCAATGTCGACGGCCTGCCGCAGTACAAGAACCCGGAATTCCTCAAGATCGCCGACAAGATCCAGAGCCTGGCAGAGGCCTTTAACCTGAACTTCCGCAACGTCGACAACCGCGTCTACGAGATTTCCCTGGAAGGCAGCGGCGATGAAGTGGTCGGTATCCACGCCCACGCCGACGTCGTGCCGGTGACGCCGGAAAACTGGGTGCTCAAGGACGGCACCAAGCTCGACCCGTTCAAGGTCACGCTGATCGGCGACCGCATGTACGGCCGTGGCACCGAGGATGACAAAAACGGCATCGTGGTGGCGATGTATGCCATGAAGGTGATCAAGGAAGAAAAGCTGCCGCTGGCGCGCAATTTCAAGCTGCTGGTGGACACCACCGAAGAAACCTCCGGCGACGCGATTCCTTACTACTTCGAACACAACCCGACGCCGCAATACAACCTGGCGCTGGACGGCGGCTACCCGGTGGTGATTGCCGAGAAAGGCTACGGCACCGTCATGGCCACCTTCCCGGTGCGCAAAGGTGAAGGAAAAGGCGCAGAAATCATCTCGATGACCGGTGGCGCGGCGACCAACCAGATTCCTTCGGTGTCGGTGGCCACCCTGGTCAGCGACAAGCCCGCGGAACTGGCCGCCAGCCTGCAGAAAGCCGGTGCAGATTACGTCAAGGCCAATGGCGGCGACTTTGCTGTCGATGCCAAGGTCGTCGGCAAAGAGGTCAAGCTGACCGTCACCGGCGTGTCCGCGCACTCGTCCGCGCCGCAATCCGGTGTCAACCCGGTGGCACGCATGCTGGAGCTGATCCACGGCGTCGACGGCAAAATCGCCCTCAAGCACAACCACATCACCGACGCCGCGCGTTATGCAGCCGATAACTGGGGCCTGGATTACCTGGGCGGCAAACTGGGCGTGGGCTTCGCCGACGACTTCATGGGGCCGCTGACCACCTCGCTGACCTTTGTCGGCCAGGATGCCAAAGCCTTCAAGCTGGCAGTGAACCTGCGTGTGCCGAAAGGCAAGTCGCCGGAGACACTCAAGGGGCAAATCGCCGACAAGCTCAGCGCCTGGGACAAGAAATCCAAGGTCAACGTGAGCTTCACTTACTCGGTGGCCGCGCCGATGTACCGCAACCCGGAAGGCGAATGGGTGAAGGCTCTGCTGGCCGTGGCCACTGAAAACCTGGGCATGGAACACAAGTTCGGTACTTCCGCCGGCGCCACGTCCGTGCATGAACTGCCCAATGGCGTGCAATTTGGCCTGGCGCGCCCGGAAGAGAAGTACACCGGGCACACCGACGGTGAGTTCAAGACCGTCGACCAGTTCCTGCTGGACCTGCAGATCGTGACTGAAATGATCGGCCGTGTCGGGCAACTACCGAAGCTCTGACGCCCTCTGAGCCCGCCGCAATGGCGGGCTCATCGCATCAGGATGTCTTCGAAGAACCCGCCGATGGGCAACGTCGGATGACAGATCTGGATCTCCAGCACCCACACCATTTCGCTGGGGGCGATCGCCAAGTCAGCCAGCTCCTTGTCCCCGAACAACGCATGGGGGAAATCCGCAATGCGGTGACCGGCCAGATTACGTGACAGCCGCCAGCCTTTGGCCATGGCACGGGCTTCGGCGAAGTCATAGAGTTCACAACCGGTCATGCCGCGCAGCCAGGCTTCGCGTGTCTCATCGAAGACTTCATGCAACACCTTCCTGCACTCGAGGTGCAACGGCGCCTCGCCGAAGATGAAGGTGTCGCCGTAGTCACCCTCGTAGCCGTCCCACACCGGCCCCAGGTCCACCACCACAATGTCGCTCGGGCGCAGTGTGCGCAGCGGGTCAATCCCTTCGCGGGACGGGCGCACCGTGTCGTCGCCAAAGCGGATGTAAGTCGGGTGCCAGGTGTGCGAGGCGCCCATGGCCTGCAATTGCTGGCTGGCCATTTCCAGGGCGGCGCCGGTGGTCATGCCGACCTTCAACTGGCTGGCGATGGCGGCCAGTGCTCGCACGGTTTTGTCCCGCGCGGCGAGCATGCCGTCCAGCGAATAGCGGGGGCCGACTTTTTCCCAGGTTTCATCCAGCGAACCGAGCAACGTATCGACGCTCGACTGGCCGCTGGGCACGAAGGCTTCGGCGACAAAACGATGGCTCGGCAGGCCCGCTTCCAGGCAATTCGCACGTGCCTGGCTGATCATCGCGCCGTTGCCGCAGGCATACACCTGCGCCGCTTCCCAGGCGTGCCCATGGCTCAGCGCCACTTCCTGCACACGGCCTTCTGTGGCCAATACCGAATGCCAGCGAAAATGCGGATGGTCGATGACCGCCTGGTCCAGAAATGCGCGGTCGTAAAAATCGGTCGCCTGCGCGCCGC
This sequence comes from Pseudomonas sp. D2002, assembly GCF_013385735.1. NCBI lineage: Bacteria > Pseudomonadati > Pseudomonadota > Gammaproteobacteria > Pseudomonadales > Pseudomonadaceae > Pseudomonas > Pseudomonas sp. D2002. The sequence goes on from NZ_JACAPL010000012.1 coordinate 87,949, forward strand.
CCCAGTAAAACGTCACCTCGACGTCACGTTTCAAGGCGGTCAGCAGGATCGGCTTGATACCCGCGTAGCCAGTGCCCGTGGCGAACAGGACCACGGGCGCAGCGTCATCGTCCTGCCAGGTGCAGGCACCAAACGGCCCTTCCAGTTGCAGCAGATCGCCGGCCTCAAGGTCGCCCAGCAGGGTCTCGGAGAACAGCCCGCCGCTCACCCGGCGAATCTGAAACACCAGGCGGCCATCGCCCTCGGCCGGCAGGTTGGCGATCGAAAAGCAGCGTGAGTCGCCGTCGACCAGGCGGAACTTGAGGTATTGGCCGGCCCGCACGGCCAGCGGCCTATCCGGCATCACCACCAATTCGATGATGTCGGGGCTCAGTGCGCGCTTGCTCAGCACCGTCGCCTCGACGACCAGTGCAGGCGTGTCCAGCGACCAGCCGGGAATCTCCAGGCGCATGTCGGCGCAGGCGTGGCTTTGGCACAACAGCAGTTCATTCGCCGCCAGCGGGTAACAGGGCGCGGGTGCGCCGGGCGTCAGCTGCTTGGCCCGGTACTGCCCTTGCGTGACCACCACCTTGCAGGAGCCACAGGCACCGCGTCGGCACGAGAACGGCACCGACAGGCCGCTGGCGAGCATGGCGTCGAGCAACAGTTCGTCACCGGCTTCAAAGGTTTTCCCCGAGGGAGACAGTTCGATTAAATGGCGTGTGTGCATAAAAACCTCAGGGGTGAGTGAGGCTTGATTGTTGCGCTAGACTAGGCCCATTAGAACCTCCAGTTTTGGATACTTCAGATGGTCCAGATGCGTAAATGGCGCCCGTTGCTCAAGCTGGACGCGAGTGCACGCCAGGCGTCCTACCGGCAAATTGCCGAAGGCCTGGTCGCGGCGATCCTTGAGGGAAGGTTGCCGCCCGGCACACTGCTGCCCGGCACGCGAGAGATGGCGACCTTGCTCGCCGTCAACCGCAAGACCGTGATCCTGGCCTACGAAGAAGCCTTGACCAAAGGCTGGCTGGTCAGCGAGCCGCGGCGCGGTACGTTCGTCAATGCGCAACTGGCCCCCACGCCACTGCCCAGTGGTGTGCAACCGTCGTTTGCACCGCCGCTTCTGGCGCAAGCTGTGGTCCCGTATTTCACCCAGAATGCTCAGGTCATCGCCCTCGAACACCGGCATGACGCGCTGTTTTTCGATAACGGTGCCTGCGATCACCGCTTGCTGCCCCAGGCGGTGTTGCATCGTTACTACCGCAACGCCCTGCGCAGCAGTTTTGCCTCCAACAGCGTGCGCTACGGCAGTGAAGGCACCGGCCATGAGTTGCGTTGCGCGCTGGCAGAGATGCTGCGCAACACGCGCGGGCTGAGGGTGAGCGCCGAGAATATCTGCCTGACGCCCGGCACCCAGGTGTCGCTGTACCTGACCGCCAGCCTGTTGATCAAGCCCGGCGATGTGGTGCTGGTGGAGCGCCTGAGCTACCCGCCGGCCTGGGAGATTTTCCGCAAGCTGGGCGCGCGGTTGATCACCGTGGACATGGACGATGAAGGCTGCCGCACCGACCACATCGAGCAGTTATGCCAGGCGCATGACGTGCGAATGATCTACCTCACACCGCATCATCAGTTCCCCACCACCGTCAGCCTGCATGCGGCGCGGCGCCAACACTTGCTGGCCCTGGCGGCCTTGCATGACTTCTGCATCATTGAAGAAGACTACGACCACGAATATCACTTCAACGGGCGGCCCTACCTGCCACTGGCCAGTGATCACGCGCAACGCCATGTGATCTATATCGGTTCGTTATCCAAGGCGCTGGGGTCGACGTTCCGCTGCAGTTATGTGGTCGCCCCCGCCAGTGTGATTGAGGTGCTGCAGCGCAGCGCCGCTTTGGTGGTGGGCGACACCGACGCGGTGGCGCAGAAGATGCTCGCAGACCTGATCAATCAGGGCGAGTTGAAGAAACACCTGCGCCGGGTTTCGAAAGAATACGCGGCGCGTCGGGAGGTGCTGCAGGGCTGCCTGCACGCGGCATTCGGCGAACGCATTCAGGTGCGCGAACCGGAAGGCGGCCTGGCACTGTGGGTGCGTTTCGAGGAAGAAATCGACGTCGATCAGTTGGTAGAAAATGCCCTGGGCCACGGCGTTGTGGTGCGCAGCGCACGGCAGTTTTCGCCGATGAACCTGCCGGAAAACGCACTGCGCCTGGGTTTCGCCTCGCTGGATCGAGACGAGATTCGTGAAGCCACGCTGCGCCTGGCGCGGGCCATGAGCGCCCGTTGAAACACGCCCACAAAAAAACGCCGATCAGGCGTGATCGGCGTTTGGGGGGTTACAGCGTTCAGAGAGGGAGCATTAAACGAGAGTTCTCTTCCTGCCGGGCAAGTTCGGGAAATTCCAGCAGCAGTGCCCGGTTGCCCCTGCCGATGTGCTCCATGACCGCTCGCGTCACGTGTTCACGCACCATCCCGGTCGAGACGTAATACATGGCCCAGGCTTGTTCCGGCGTACAGTGACCGATCTGCTCTTCGATTTCCTTGTACGCCTGGTAGTCGTCCGATTTCACGTCGCACTGGTAATCACGTTGGCCCATGCTTTATCTCCCTCTCTGGGACTTTACTCACCCGATCACGTACCACTCTTCACTTTGGTCCACACACGCGTGCGGATGCGCTCCAACTTCAACGGCAACGGCTCCAGCGGGACCAGCGTGGCAATGGTCTCCTTGGACGGATAAACCCACGGGTTGTCGCGCAGCTTCTGCTCTACAAATACCGTGGCATCCTTGTTGGCGTTGGGGTAAAGCGTGTGATTGGAGCTTTTGGCAATTACGTCGGGCTCAAGCATGTAGTTGATAAATGCCAAGCCTTCTTTTGCGTGAGGTGCGTCTTTGAGCAGCACAAAATTCTCCGACCATACCAACCCGCCCTCGCGCGGCAGGCTGTAGGCGACCTTGCGGCCGGTGTGGTTTTTTTCGTTGATGGCCTGTGCCGCCAGCGCCCCATTCGCCCACCCCACGACCACACAAATATTGCCATCGGCAAAGTCGGCGTCGGTTCTGGAGGAATCGAAGTAGAGGACGTAGGGGCGAATTTTCAACAACAGCGCCTGAGCCTTCTGGTAGTCCTCAGGGTTCTGGCTGTTGCTCGGCAGCCCGAGGTAATTCAACGCGATCGAAATGATTTCACTCGGCGAGTCGAGCATTGCCACGCCACAGGACTTGAGCTTGCTGATGTTTTCTTCTTTGAAGATCAAATCCCAACTGTTTACCGGGGCGTTATCACCCAGTGCGGCTTTGACTTTATCCACGTCATAACCGATGCCGGTGGTGCCCCACAGGTAGGGAATGGCGTAGCGATTGCCTGGGTCGTTAGCCGAAAGCAGGGCCAGCATCTCGGGGTCGATATGGGCATAGTTGCTCAGTTGGCTGCGGTCCAGCGGCGCGAGCACGCCTGCCTGGATCAGGCTTGGCAGGACATTCGAGGTGGCGACGACGACGTCATACCCGGTGCGCCCGGCCATGACTTTGCTCTGCATGAGTTCGGCGCTGTCGAAGGCGTCCACATGCATCTTGGTGCCGGTTTTTTGCTCAAATTCCTTTGGGGTCTCTGGCGCGATCAACCCAAACCAGTTGTACAGATTGACCCGTGACTCTGCGGCCGCTGCCGGCGCGCTGATACCGACGCAGACCAGCGAGGCAAAAAAAAGGGCTCGCAAATGTGATTGACTCATATAACTTTCCTTGTCAAAAACGACAGGCCATCATGGCCATGACTCACAGGCTGGTGAATATACCCGGCGTCGCCGATTAGTAAATACCTACAAGTACTTAGCTCGGCCCCATGAATCCCTAACCCTAAAGGGGTAGAACATGTCACTCGACCTGCATAACCTGGCCTGGCACCGATCGGCTGGCAAGCTGATCATGGAGCTGAACCGCCCAGCCTTCTGGAGCTCGCTGGTGCGCGTGTTAAGGGAGTATGTGCAGATCGATAACTGGGTGGTGCTGGTGTTCAGCAATGAACAGGTCAACGTTGTGTGCGTGACCGAGGTTGCCGACGCGGAAGAAGTGGACGCCCTGACGGAACGTTATGTGAAAGGGCTGTACCTGCTGGATCCGTTCTACATCGCCAACCGTGAAAACCCGCAGAGCGGCTTTTTCCATTTGTCGGACATCGCGCCGGAGCACTTCCTGACTACTGAGTATTACCACCAGTATTTCGCCCAGTACGTGTCCGTGGACGAGGTGCAGTACAACGTCCAGCTCGATGCGGACAGAACGCTGTGCATATCATTTGGCAGTAACGTGCGCTTCAGCCCGGAGCAGATCGCCACACTGGATATCATCAAGCCGTGGGTGATGGCGCTGATGCACCAGCGCATGTGCTTTGAGCTTGATGTGGAAAAAAACCTCACTGAACCACCGCTCTGGTCGGAAGCGATTATTCAGCTGGGCACCCAGATCACCACGCGGGAAAAGGACGTACTTAAATTGTTGCTCAGCGGTTTCTCTAACAAAGAGATCGCCGGCAAGCTGTTCCTGTCGACGGAAACCGTCAAGGTGCACCGGCGCAACATTTACAACAAGTTGAACATCAAGTCGCAGTCGGAACTGTTCGCGCGTTTCTTCATGCCAAAGCAGGATCCTCACGCGCTGAATTGAATGCGCCGGGCCTCAGCCCGACGCCCCCAGAAACGGCAGCGCCAGGAACAACTTGATCACCACCGCATTGGTGATATCGATAAAAAACGCCCCCACCATCGGCACCACCAGAAACGCAATCTGCGAGGGGCCGAAGCGTTGTGTTACCGCCTGCATATTGGCAATCGCGGTAGGCGTGGCGCCCAAGCCAAAACCGCAGTGCCCTGCCGCCAGCACTGCCGCGTCGTAGTTGCTGCCCATGACCCGGAACGTCACGAAAATCGCGAACAGCGCCATCAATAACGCCTGCGCGGCCAACAGGATGACAATCGGCAACGCCAGCGCCGCCAGGTCCCAGAGCTTGAGCGACATCAGCGCAATCGCCAGGAACAGCGACAGGCTGACATTGCCCAGCAACGACACCTCACGCTCAAACACTTGATGCCAGCCGAGTACCGACAAGCCGTTGCGCAGCACTACACCGACAAACAACACGCACACAAAGGTCGGCAGCTCGAAGGCCGTGCCTTGGATAAAACCACTCAGGAACGTGCCGACCTGCAGGCTGATCGCCAGCAACGCCAACGTCTCAATAAACGAAAACGAGGTGATCATGCGTTCCTGATTGGGCTGTTCAAAGCCTTTGGCCGGGCGCGGTTGCGCGTGTTCAAGGCCAGGCACCTGCACGCGCTTGATCAACAAGCGTGCCACCGGCCCACCAATCAAGCCGCCCAGCACCAGGCCAAAGGTCGCCGAAGCAATCGCCAGTTCAGAGGCGGAGGCCACGCCGTACTTCTGACTGAACACCGCACCCCAGGCGGCGCCTGTGCCATGCCCACCCGACAGGGTGATAGAGCCGGCCAGCAAGCCCATCAATGGGTCGAGCCCCAACGCCTTGGCCAAAGCGATGCCCATGGCATTTTGCACCACCAATAAAGCCGTCACGACCAGCAGGAAAATCCCCACAACCCGCCCGCCGCGTTTCAAGCTGGCGAAATCCGCGTTCAGGCCAATGGTGGCAAAAAACGCCAACATTAATGGGGTTTGCAAAGACGCATCGAATCGAACCTCGATGCCCGCCAGTGCGCGCAACGCCAGGAGTAGCGCGGCAACCAATAAACCACCGGCGACGGGTTCCGGAATGCTGTAGGTGCGTAAAAAACCGATGCGAGTCACCAGCCAACGCCCCAGCAACAACACCAGGGAAGCGGCGACCAAGGTTGAATAGAAATCGAGTTGCAGCATCTGGGCAGTTCTCTGAGATGAACAGTGAGAATAATCTGGCCAGAGTAGAGACAGCGGGACAGGTACACAGCCGGCAGATGCTAATTACAGACCATTCCTACGAGATTCACCACCAAGCCTACGGGGCTGGTGAGTCTTGCCCGATAAAAAATCGACACGAACAAAAACGCCGATCATTACTGATCGGCGTTTTCGTTAAATATGGAGCGGGAAACGAGACTCGAACTCGCGACCCCGACCTTGGCAAGGTCGTGCTCTACCAACTGAGCTATTCCCGCAAATGGCGTCCCCTAGGGGACTCGAACCCCTGTTACCGCCGTGAAAGGGCGGTGTCCTAGGCCACTAGACGAAGGGGACACGCTACTGAAACACATGGTGTGTATTTCAGTGCCCAGAGATTAAATCCGAAGATTACGCCCTGGTTTCACTCAGTGTCGCCCGAAAGCAACACTGCTTAAATTTGGAGCGGGAAACGAGACTCGAACTCGCGACCCCGACCTTGGCAAGGTCGTGCTCTACCAACTGAGCTATTCCCGCATATTGGCGTCCCCTAGGGGACTCGAACCCCTGTTACCGCCGTGAAAGGGCGGTGTCCTAGGCCACTAGACGAAGGGGACACACGTACAACATTCACTCCCTACCGCGTTTCGCTGTGTGCTTTACGCTGTAAGTGGCGCGCATTCTATGGATGGATTGAAAGGTCGTCAACCCCCAAGGATAAATTTATTTAAATCAATGACTTCCCCCTGCTTTCCAGGGCTTTGCGGGGATTGTGCCCGTCCAGGCTTTGGCGCCTATATTCTGGCGTCCGACAAGGCGCTATAGTTCGCCTCAGCAAATGATGGCAATGTGCATCCATGCAGGGAAAGCGTACCTATATAGAAGAAACTACCTGGGCAACTGGTCGAACAATCCTATCCGTCGGATGGCCCAGTCACTACACTCCACAGCAAACCCTATAAAGAGGTCACACCGGTGACACCACTCATGATCACCCTGCTGGTAATAGCCGGGATCGTAATACTGATCGCCATTGGCTACATGAACCACGTGGTGGAAAACAACAAACTGGAAAAGAAGCGCACCGAGATTGAGCTTAACGATCGGCTGCGTCGCTGCGGTGAAATCACCGAGACGTTCCCCGGCCAGCTGATGACCCCGAAGCTGAAACTGCTGTTGACCCGCCTGGAGCTCAACGTCAACCAGCGCCTGTTGAACCTCAACAAATCGAGCGCGCCGCTCAAGGCCCGTATCGCTGAGTTGAATGCACTGATCGGCCAGGGCGAATCGATTCCGGTGACCAACCCACCGGCGCCGATCCAGACCGAAGCCAAGGCCAAGGACGTGCGCTTCCTGCTCGAAGCCCTGCACGGCCAAGTCACCCGTGCGGCCCAGGACGGTTTCCTGCCGACCAACGAAGCCAAGCACTGGATCAAGGAAATTCGCCATATCCTGGTGTTGCTGCACATCGAGTTCTTCAACAACCTCGGCCAGCATGCCCTGCAACAAGGCCAGCCTGGTCAGGCACGCCTGGCGTTCGAGCGCGGCGTACAGTACTTGCGCAAACAGCCGGAGCCGGTGCTCTACAGCGCGCAACTGCAGTTGCTGGAGTCGCAACTGGCGCGCGCCAACTCCACCGTGCTGACCAACAGCAAGCCTGCCGAAGATGAAGTCAACGAACTGACTGAAGGCCTGAAAGTCGTCGACGCCGACGCCGAATGGAAAAAGAAAGTCATCTACGACTGATCCACGCAGCCCATGGCAAACCGGGCTGTCGTGGTGAATGGGCTCGTTGTGGCGAGCGGGCTTGTTGTGGCGAGCGGGCTTGCCCCGCGTTGGAGTGCGAAGCGCTCCCACTTCAACCGCCGCGGTGTACCTGATAAACCGCATCGTCAGGTTTTGGGGCTGCTTCGCAGCCCAACGCGGGGCAAGCCCGCTCGCCACTACCAGCCTGCTCCCCACTACACGCCTGCCTGCCACAATAAGCCTGCTCACCACCGACAAACGCCTCGCTACAACTTGCCATCACTTTGCACCTATCCCCCCGCCTCCGACTAGCGTAAAAAAGTGCCCCTCACTCCGTGAAGTTAGAGGCCTGCTATGCCTGTTGCCGTGATTGATGGACAACCGCTGCACTACGTCGACCAGGGCACCGGCCCGGTCGTCCTGCTGGGTTCGAGTTATCTGTGGGGCCGCGAGATGTGGGCGCCGCAAATTGAAGCTTTGTCGCAACAGTACCGGGTGATCGTCCCCGAACTGTGGGGCCACGGCGAATCCGGCCCGCTGCCGGCGCACACCCACTCCCTGGACGACCTCGCACGCCAGACCCTGGCGCTGCTGGATCAGCTGGATATCGCCCACATCAATCTGGTCGGCCTGTCGGTTGGCGGCATGTGGGGCGCGCGCCTTGCACTGCTGGCACCTGAGCGCATCAACAGCCTGGTGCTGATGGACACCTACCTCGGCGCCGAGCCCGAGGCCACCCGCCAATACTACTTCTCGCTGTTCAAGATGATCGAAGACGCCGGCGCCATCCCCGAGCCGTTGCTGGATGTGGTTGCACCGATATTCTTCCGCCCGACGATTGATCGTGAATCAGCGCTGTATCAGGATTTCCGCAGCGCGTTGCAGGCGTTTCCCAAGGAACGCCTGCAGCAAAGCATCGTGCCGCTGGGTCGCCTGATCTTCAGCCGCGCCGACATCCTCGACCAACTGCCGCGCCTGGACACCGACACCACGCTGGTCATGTGTGGCGAACAGGACAAGCCTCGGCCGCCCGCCGAATCCAAGGAAATGGCCGATCTGATCGGGTGCAGCCTGACGCTGGTTCCAGAAGCGGGGCATATCTCTTCTCGAGAAAACCCGGACGTCGTCAATGAAGCGCTGCTGACCTTCCTCGCCAACCACGCCTGATCGCCGCCCTGCCCTTTGATCGCAGCTCAACTGCTGCGATCAAAGCCGGAAGTGCCCGACCATGCCCTTGAGCTCCGCCCCCAACTGCGCCAGTTGAATGCTCGACGCGGCATTGCCTTGCATGCTCAACGCCGACTGATCGGCACTGGCACGAATGCTGGTGACGCTGCGATTGATCTCTTCGGCCACCGAACTTTGTTCCTCGGCCGCCGCGGCAATCTGTTGGTTCATCTGCTGAATCAGCGACACCGCTGCCGCGATGCTGCCCAGCGCACTCTCGGTTTCCAGCGCGTCGCTGACCGCCAGCTTCACCAACTCGCCACTTTGCTGGATCTGCTGCACCGACGACTGCGCCGCGCTGCGCAACGTACTGACCAGGCGCTCGATTTCCTCGGTCGATTGCTGTGTGCGCTTGGCCAGCGCCCGGACTTCATCGGCCACCACCGCGAAACCTCGGCCTTGCTCACCGGCGCGGGCCGCTTCGATAGCGGCGTTCAGGGCGAGCAAATTGGTTTGTTCGGCCACGCTTTTGATCACGCCCAGCACGGTGCCAATATTCTGGATTTCCGCGCTCAGGCTTTCGATACTCGCGCTGGCACTGGTGCTGGAGGTGGCGAGCAATTCAATACGTTGCAGGCTTTGACGCACCACCTGCTGGCCGCTATCGACTTTGTCATCGGCGGTCTGCGCGGCTTGCGCGGCCTCTTCGGCGTTGCGCGCCACGTCGTGCACCGTGGCGGTCATCTGGTTCATCGCCGTGGCAACCTGCTCGGTTTCTTCTTTCTGGCTGCTGACCTCGACATTGGTCTGTTCGGTGACACTGGACAGTGATTGCGCCGAACTGGCCAATTGCTCGATGCCGGCCTGCAGCCCGCTGACCATCTGGCTCAAGCCGCTGCCCATCTGTTGCATCGCCTGCATCAACTGACCGATTTCATCACGGCGGCCGACCTCCATCCGCCCACTCAAATCACCCGCAGCAATCTGCTGGGCCACGGCGATCACACGGCGCAACGGCGCCACGATCAACCGAGTAATCACCCACGCGGCAATCAAGCCCACCAGCAGTGCCAGCGCTGACGAAACGACGATCAGCAGCGCGCTTTTTTTCAGCTGCGCCTGCATGGATTGATCTTCAGCGTCATACGCCTGGTTGACCCGGCTGACAACTTGATCGGCGCGGTCATGCAATTGCTTGTAGACGACTTTTTCCTGGGCCAGCAGCCCGGTGTACTCGCCGAGTTTCTCGCTGAACGCGGCGATGTGCCCGGACACTTCGTTGAGCACAGTCTGGTAACCCGCGTCCTTGACCGAGGTTTTCAACTGCTCGACCTGCGCCAGGGCTTGGTCGGCCTGCTCGATCTTGCCTTGCTCGGCGTTGTCCGCATCGACCTTGCGGCTCTGATCCAGGCGCAGTCGCGCTTCGTTCATGGCTTGCAACATCAACCGCGACACCTGGCTGACCTGCCCGGCCTGTTCGATAAACTCGGCGCCGTCCTTGCCCTGGCTTTCCTTGAGGCCATAGGCACCATCGTCGGCCAGGCCTGCCTGCAACACGTCGAGGTTATTGGCCACACTGGAGACCGACCAACTGGCCATTTCCAGGGCGAGGTCCTTGGTCTGGGTCAACTCGACAAACTCGTCGAACGCCTTGCGATACGCAGCAAGCGCCTGTTCAACCTCGCTCATCACCGGCACATTCGCGGCGGACCGGGCCTTTAGGCTGGCGGCTTGGGCGGCCAAGGCGTCGACGCTTTCGTGCAGGGCGTCGACGGCCTTGGGGTCGGCGTGCAACGCGTAATCCTGCTCGATCAGGCGCACCTTGAGCAGGCCGCTGTTGAGCGAAGACATTGCCTTGAGGCCCTCAAAACGTTGACCCACGGTTTGCAGTGACCACACGCCAATGGCCGCCACCAGCGCCGTCAGCAGCAGCACCAGGGTGAAGCCCACGCCCAGTTTTTTCGCCATACCGAGGTTGGCGAAACGTCGTTGCACGGCCGAAATCATTGCACTTGATCCTCTTGCAATGGCAGATGCCATCAAGCCTGGTTTCCATGCTGCGAGATTCGCAACGACGCGCTACCGGCACAAGACGTTGGCGCCACAATAATGGCAAAAAGCTACACGCTCGTCGTTTTCAGAATGGTCGAGGTCGATCTGGCAGGCCCCATCGCACGGAACAGCGCCAACGCCCGCTGATCAGCAGCATAGGCCACATTGATGCGCAGCCAGTCACTGTGTTCGCCTTTGGGACTGAACAGCGCCCCCGGCGACAGCAATACACACAAGCGCCGGGCGCACGCCTGCAACCGCGAACGGTCACCGACGCCAGGCCGCGCCCACACAAACATGCCCCCGGCGGGCACGGCAAACACCTCCCACTCTTCGTCCTCCAGCACCTGCAAGGTCGCCGCCATTTGCGTGTTCAAACGCTTGCGCAGGCGCTGCACCCATTTGCGGTAAGTGCCATTAGCCAATAGCGTGGCCACCACGGCTTCGGCAAACCGCGAGGTGCCGATGCCCGTCAACGTCTTGAGCGTGGCCATCTGCGTGACAAGCGCCGCACTGGCGCTCAGATACCCCACCCGCAGGGCACTGCTGAGGGTTTTGGAGAAACTCGACATATAGATCACCCGCCCTTCATGGGGCAGCGCCGACAGCCGTGTGCAGCTGGCGTGCTGCAAGTCGCCGTAGACGTCTTCTTCGACGATCAGGAAATCTTCGCTGTGCGCCAGTTGCAACAGACGCTCCGCCACCCCGCGGCACAGGCTGGTGCCGGTGGGGTTGTGATACAGGCAATTGATGAACAGGCACTTGGGGCGATGGCTTTGCAGCAGCGTCTCCAGCACCGGGATGTCCGGGCCACCCACGATGCGCGGCACCTCCAGCAGCTTGACGCCGTGGCGTTCCAACTGCCTGTAGAGGTTGGCATAACCGGGCGTCTCGACCACCACCGTATCGCCGGCCTTGAGCAATGTGCGTATCAACAGGTCCTGTGCATGGCTGGCGCCGTGGGTGGTGAGGATGCAATCGAGGTGGGTGACCACCTTCATCTGGGTCAACCGCTTGAGCAATTGTTCGCGTAACACCGGCAACCCCAGCGGCGTGCTGTAGTTAAACAGGGCGACGGTGTCGGTGCGGCTGATCTCGCGGATGGCGTAACAGATGTCATCGCTTTCTCGCCAAGCGTCCGGCAACCAGCCGCAGCCCAGCTTCAATTCGCCCAAAGGCCCCTCGACATAGGCGCCCCAGCCCAGCTCCGCACCTTCATACCATTGGCTTTCCAGGGAAACCGGCGGTTGAGCCACAACAAATCCCGCGCCCTGTTTTGCCTCCAATAACCCTTGGGCCACCATACGTTCGAAGGCTTCGAGCACGCTGGATTGACTGAGCAGGTTATCAAGGGCCAATTGCCGGATGGACGGCAAGCGCGTGCCGGGGCTCGCGCCGCTGTTGCGAATCCATTGCGCCACCGCACTGACGATTTGCTGCACCACCGGTACAAGGGCTTGTCGATCGATGCCTAAATCCATGAGCCACTCACTTCAACTGTCTGTTAATCAACCCTAAACAGTTAAGCACAGAAGCCCGGTTCAACTGGTCGCAAAAAATTATTAAATCATTGATTTTATTGAGTTATTTACCTACTGATACACAATCTGACGAGGCCTTGTGCCAGCCATGGAAACGCCCCACAGCGCGCCTGGCCTTTTCGAATAGGCAGCGACATGGAGTCCTAGATAGCCGTCGCACCACCGTCCACCGCCAGCGCCTGCCCCGTGGTGAACGCTGCACCGTCGCTGCACAGGTACAGCACGGCACTGGCGATTTCCTCCACCTTGCCAATGCGCCCGACCGGGTGCATGGCCGCCGCAAATTCGGCTTTGCGCGGGTCGGCTTCATAGGCTCGGCGGAACATGTCGGTGTCGATCACGGCAGGGCATACCGCATTCACGCGAATTTTCTTCTTCGCGTACTCAATGGCTGCCGACTTGGTCAGGCCGATGACCGCGTGTTTGGACGCAGCATAAATGCTCATCTTCGGCGCCGCCCCCAACCCTGCCACCGACGCCGTGTTGACGATCGCCCCGCCGCCCTGGGCCAGCAGCAGCGGCAACTGGTACTTCATGCACAGCCACACGCCTTTGACGTTAACGCCCATGATCGCGTCGAACTCATCCAGGCTGCCGTCGGCCAGCTTGCCCTTTTCAATCTCGATGCCGGCGTTGTTGAAGGCATAGTCGAGGCGCCCATAGGCGGCGACGGTCTGTGCCATCAATTGCTGCACATCAGCCTCCAGCGTGACGTTGCAGCGCACAAAAATCGCCTCGCCACCGGCCTGCTGAATCAGCGCAACCGTGCCCTCACCGCCCGCCACATCCAGGTCGGCAACCACTACTTTCAAGCCTTCTGCGGCGAATGCCAGCGCGGTGGCGCGACCGATACCCGCGGCGGCGCCAGTCACCAGGGCGACCTGGCCGGAAAACGTCATGCTCATGGAGGATGTCCTATGCAAGAAATAGCTGTGGCACGAGTCTAGCCAACGCCAGGACGGGCGCGTCAGCACTATCAGAAGCCCCGTTGGCGCTGTATGAATCGCAGTGATAAGGCGCAGGGTGCAACTATTAGCCCTGCCTATCGGCGGGCATTCGCGCTGCTCGGTAGACCTTGCCCCGGGCGCCTTGAGGGTCTATCACTCATGGTTCATTTCTAAAGAGTCCTTGCCATGACTGCCCAGACCAATCGCCAGTTCCTGCTCGCCAAACGCCCGGTCGGCGCGGCCACGCGGGACACTTTCACCTACCAGGAAGTGCCGGTGGGCACGCCGGCAGAGGGGCAAGTGCTGGTGCGCAATGAATATCTGTCGCTGGACCCGGCGATGCGCGGCTGGATGAACGAAGGCAAATCCTACATTCCGCCCGTCGGCATTGGCGAAGTGATGCGCGCGCTGGGTGTAGGCAAGGTGATTGCCTCCAACACCCCGAAATTCGCGGTCGGCGACTACGTGAACGGTGCGCTGGGCGTGCAGGATTATTTCCTCGGCGAGCCGCGTGGCTTCTATAAGGTCGACCCCAAGCTCGCGCCCTTGCCGCGCTACCTGTCGGCCCTCGGCATGACCGGCATGACTGCCTACTTCGCCCTGCTCGACACCGGCGCACCCAAGGCGGGCGAAACCGTGGTGATCTCCGGCGCTGCCGGTGCGGTCGGCAGCATTGCCGGGCAGATCGCCAAGCTCAAGGGTTGCCGCGTGGTGGGCATTGCCGGCGGCGCCGACAAATGCAAGTTCCTGGTAGACGAATTGGGCTTTGACGCAGCCATCGACTACAAAAGCGAAGACGTGCCCGCCGCCCTCAAGCGCGAATGCCCCAAAGGCGTGGATGTGTATTTCGATAACGTCGGCGGCGACATTCTCGACGCCGTGCTCAGCCGCCTGGCATTGAAGGCGCGGGTGGTGATTTGCGGTGCCATTAGCCAGTACAACAATAAAGAAGCGGTGAAAGGCCCAGCCAACTACTTGTCGTTGCTGGTCAATCGCGCGCGCATGGAAGGCTTTGTGGTGATGGACCATGCGGCGAATTTTGCCGCGGCCGGGCAAGAAATGGCCGGCTGGATGGCGCAGGGCAAGCTCAAGAGCAAGGAAGATATTGTCGAGGGGCTGGAAACGTTCCCGGAGACGCTGATGAAGCTGTTCAACGGTGAGAACTTTGGGAAGCTGATTCTAAAAGTGAGCTGACAGATGAGATCGTTCCCACGCTCTGCGTGGGAATGCTGCCCAGGACGCTCTGCGTCCCAAAGCGTGACGCGGAGCGTCACAAGAGGCATTCCCACGCGGAGCGTGGGAACGATCGTCAGGCGATTTCGGCGACGACAGCTGCCAACGCTTTCGCCGGATCGGCCGCCTGGCTGATCGGGCGACCGATCACCAGGTAATCCGAACCTGCGTCCAAAGCCTGACGCGGGGTCAGGATGCGGCGCTGGTCATCCTGCGCGCTGCCCGCCGGGCGAATCCCTGGAGTCACCAGCTGCAGCGACGGGTGCGCAGTCTTCAGCGCCTGGGCTTCCAGTGCCGAGCAGACCAGGCCATCAAGGCCAGCTTTCTGCGCCAACGCGGCCAAACGCAAAACCTGCTCCTGAGGCTCGATATCCAGGCCGATGCCGGCCAGGTCTTCGCGCTCCATGCTGGTCAGCACGGTCACCCCAATCAGCAGCGGTTTGGGGCCGTTGCGCTGCTCCAGCACTTCGCGGCAGGCGCTCATCATGCGCAGGCCACCGGAGCAATGCACGTTGACCATCCACACGCCCATTTCCGCAGCGGCTTTAACCGCCATCGCAGTGGTGTTGGGGATGTCGTGGAATTTCAGGTCGAGAAATACTTCGAAGCCTTTGTCACGCAAGGTGCCGACGATTTCGGCGGCGCAACTGGTGAACAGTTCCTTGCCGACTTTGACCCGGCAAAGCGCGGGGTCCAACTGGTCAGCCAGCTTCAGTGCGGCGTCACGAGTGGGGTAATCCAGGGCGACGATGATAGGCGTCTGGCAAACGGACATTGGAATGGGCTCTCAGGCAAGTCGAAATCGGCGCGGATTGTAGCGCAAGCGGCGCCGTTGCGGGATCCGATGATCGGTAAATACTGATTAAGCGCCGCCAAACCCGGCATTTCACGCAATTGTGTCAGGGCTGATACATTCCCGACATGCCCTCAACACGCCCCGCGTCTAGCCTCGCGCACATGACCGCCCGTCCAGCACTTCCAGCCATGGAGCTGGGCGCCTATGCTGACAGCAACAACCAGGCAGATGATCGCACTATGCATACCCCTACCGTCTCTGTAAACGAAGAGCAAAAAGGCGCGGTGATCGCCGAAGACAAGCGCTGGAACACCCGCGCGTTGATCGTCGATGACGACCTGCCGATCCGTGAACTGCTGATCGACTACCTGGCCCGCTTCAATATTCTCGCCATCGGCGTCACCGACGGCACGGCCATGCGCACGGCCATGCAAGCCGAAACCTTTGATGTGGTAGTGCTCGACCTGATGCTGCCGGGCGAAGACGGCCTGTCGCTGTGCCGCTGGCTGCGCACCGAGTCGGACATCCCGATCCTGATGCTCACCGCGCGCTGCGAACCCACCGACCGCATCATCGGCCTGGAGCTGGGCGCCGATGACTACATGTCCAAACCCTTCGAACCGCGCGAGTTGGTGGCACGTATCCAGACCATCCTGCGCCGGGTGCGCGATGACCGTACCGAGCAGCGCGCCAACATCCGTTTCGACAACTGGCGCCTCAACAGCGTACTGCGCCAGCTGGTAGCGGACGATGGCCTGGTGGTGCCGCTGTCGAATGCCGAGTTTCGATTGCTGTGGGTGTTTATCGAACGCCCGCGCCGCGTGCTGAGCCGCGAGCAATTGCTGGATGCCGCCCGCGGCCGCTCCATCGAAGCGTTTGATCGCAGCATCGACTTGCTGGTGTCGCGCCTGCGCCAGAAACTGGGCGATGACCCGAAAGCACCGCAGCTGATCAAAACCGTGCGCGGCGAAGGCTACCTGTTCGACGCCCGGGATATCGGCTGATGCGCAACGCCTTCAATACGCTGTTCGGCAGGCTGTTCGGCGTATTGCTGGTGGCTATCGTGCTGGCCCATGTGCTGGCGTTCTTCTGGTTTCACCATTACGGCCCACCGCCTCCGCCACCGCAGGAGACCTTCGTCGAGCAGCCGGACGGCACGATGAAGCCCCTGCCCCGGCATCATCGTTCCTGGTTTGGCGGCCCGGTGGTGCCGCTGACCTTTCAGTTTATTTCGCTGATCATCGCCGCCTGGTACGGCGCCAAGCTGCTGAGCCGGCCGATCCAGCGCCTGAGCGCGGCCGCCGAACGCCTGAGCCTCGACCTCGACAGCCCGCCCCTGAATGAGTCCGGGCCACGGGAGGCGCGCCAGGCAGCGTCAACGTTCAACCTGATGCAAAAGCGCATCCGCGAACAAGTCAGCCAGCGCGCGCGCATGCTTGGCGCGGTGTCCCATGACCTGCGCACGCCGCTGTCGCGCCTCAAGCTGCGCCTTGAACAGATCGAAGACACCAAGCTGCAAGGCCAGATGCGCCAGGACCTGGACGACATGATCGGCATGCTCGACGCCACCCTCAGCTACCTGCATGAACAGCGCACCAGCGAAACGCGGCATTGGCTCGACGTGCAGGCGCTGGTCGAATCCCTGAGCGAAAACGCCCAGGACCAAGGCTCTGATGTGCAGTTCTCCGGCACCTGCGCGCCGTTGCAGGTGCAACCGATGGCGCTGCGTTCCTGCCTGAACAACCTGATCGACAACGCCCTGCGTTATGCCGGAACCGCGCGTGTTGAGTTGGCTGACAGCCGTGGGGCGCTGGTTATTCGGGTGATCGACCATGGCCCCGGCATTGCGCCGGATAAGCGTGAGGCGGTGTTCGAACCCTTCTTTCGCCTGGAAGGCTCGCGTAACCGCAACTCCGGCGGCGTCGGCCTCGGCATGACGATTTCCAAGGAGGCCGTGGAGCGTCTCGGCGGGCACCTGAGCCTGGAAGAAACCCCAGGCGGCGGTTTGACCGCCGTGATGTGGTTGCCGAGGGCTTAAAGGGGTTTATCTTCGCGCCGAACTTGAGCCTGGGTTGCACTCCAATCCGTCAACAGGCTGTAGGCCACCGCCAACAAGGTCGGGCCGATAAACAGTCCGATGAAACCGAAGGCGATCAAGCCGCCAAACACGCCCAACAGCACAATCACCAGCGGCAAGTTGCCGCCCCGGCTGATCAGGTATGGCTTGAGCACGTTGTCGACGCCGCTGATGATGAATGTGCCCCACACACCAAGGAACACCGCGTAGGTGTAATCGCCCTTCCAGGCCAGCCAGGCCGTGGCCGGGATCCACACCAGCGGCGGGCCCATCGGGATCAGGCTGAGCAGGAAGGTGACAATACCCAGCACCAGCGCGCCCGGCACGCCGGCGATCAGGAAACCGATCAACGCCAGCAGCGCCTGGGCCGCCGCCGTACCAATCACACCGTTAACCACCCGTTGCACGGTGCCGGCCACCAGTTCGATGTAGTAACCGGCGCGGTCGCCGATCAAGCGCTCCAACAGGCGATGCACAAAGGTCGCCAGACGCGGGCCGTCGCGGTAGAAGAAGAACACGAACACCAGGCTCAGGGTCAGTTCCAGGATACCGCCGCCGATCTGCGCACTGCGCGCCAGCAGCCAGTTGCCGACCTGGCCCAGGTACGGCTTGATGCTGACCATCAACGCCGCGCCCTGTTGGTCGATGCTGTCCCACGTTGCCACCAGACGCTCGCCAACCAGCGGAATCGAGCCCAGCCAGGTCGGCGCAGCCGGCAGGCCGTCGACCTGGATATCCTTGATCAGGCCCACGGCGTCCCGCACATGGTCGGCCAGGTTGAACCCCAGCCACACCAGCGGCACCGCCACCAGCAACATCCAGCCCAAGGTCAGGATGCCCGCCGCCAGGGATTCGCGGCCACCCAGCCAGCGGGTCAGCAAGCGCATCAGCGGCCAGCTGGCAAACGCCAGCACTGCGCCCCAGAACAGCGCCGACCAGAATGGCGCCATGACCCAGAAGCTGGCACCAAACAGCACCAGCAGCAGGATTTGCACCAGTAGGCGATCGTTATTGAGCATCGGGTATCTCGAAAAGAAGGCTGTAGGAAGAGAGCTTAGGCGAACGGCGCGGGTCCGTTCGCCTTGTAACGGTCAGCGTATCAGATGCAGGTGCAAACCCTTAGCGTCGCCGGTGCCGGTTTCCAGGCGTGCGGCGCGTACACCGCTGTCGATCAGGCCCTGGCGCCAGGCTTCGGCGCTCGGCCCGGTCAAGCTGACGCGCAAGGTGGCGTCGAGGTTCAGACCACGGGAAATCAAGGTCAGCCAGGTGGCGTCGGGTTCGGCGCCGAGTGCCGGGAAATCCAGCTCGCCGGTGCTTTTCAACTCGCGCAGCAAAGTGGCCGACGTGGGCAACAAGTCGCCCAGCGGCGCACTGGCGTCGAGTTGTTCCACATGCAGATAGGCGCGACGGTTGCCGCGAGTGATGCCGTACAGCGCCACCAGGGAGTTGTCTTGCGGCGCGGCCAGGCGCAACAGCAGGTATTCCTGCTGACCGTCGGCGCCGACCAGCTTGGCGTTGCCGAACACTTCATTGGCCCACAGGCTGCTTTCACCGCAATCGCGGGCCTGGCACCAGAACAACAGCTGCGCGCCCTTGGCCTGCAACGCTTCACGCGTCGCGGTAAACGCGGCGCTGGAGGTGTGTTCGGCGGGTAATTCATAGGTAATCGCGGTGGTTTGGCCACGCGCGGTGGCTTGGCCTTCGTAACGCAGTTGGCCGCTGATCTTGCGGATCGCGCCCATGGGGTAGATGCGTTCCTTTTCCTCAGCGGGGCGGTAATCGACGATTTGCGCATCGACCTGGCGGGACACGGCAGGTAAATCCTGGCTGCCCGGCACGTCGGCGGCGAACACCAAGGGGCTGAAGCAGCACAGCCCGAGGGCACGGATACATCCTTTACGCAGGCTCATCGGATCGAAGAGCCCTGGCCATCGGAGGTCGCAGCGGTGTTGAGATCGTACATGGTTGACTCCCTTTCAATCCGCCCAGCCTCGGCAGTTGCCCGCGCCAAGTCAAGGCGCGTGGAAGAACCGATTGAAACAGTCTGCAACAAGGACCGCGCCGGGCTCATCATTAAGGTGTAAATGATGGCCGCCCGGCAGCGTGTTCACCGTAAAAGGTAGCTGAGAAAGCAATTCGGAATGTTTCGCCAGCATGCCGTCAGCCGCGACGACCAACTGTGTAGGGCAACTCACACGCCGCACGAAAGCCATCGCCTGTTCATCGGTCAGGCGCATCGGCGAGGCGAGCGTCAGGCGGCTGTCCGTACGCCAGGTGTAACCGCCCGGCACCGGCATCAACCCGCGCTGGGCCAGTAGTTCAGCGGCTTCGCGGCTGACCGCGACCACGCCTTTCATGCGCGCTTCAACCGCCCGATCCAGGGTGCTGTAGACCGGCTTGCGCTTGTCTTGCAGGTTCAATTGCGCCTGCAACGCCATGCCCAGTCGCTCGGCGGCGTTCTCTCCAGCGGCGGTCGGCGGGATCACACCGTCGATCAAACCCAGGTGCGTCACGCGTTCCGGCATGGCGCCGGCCAGCACCAATGAAACGATCGCGCCGAGGGAATGGCCAAGTAATGCAAAACGTTTCCAGCCCAGTTGCTCGGCGACTTGCAGCACATCAAACACGTAATCCCACAAGGCATACCCGGCGCCCGCAGGCCGATGCGCCGAATGCCCATGGCCGGCCATGTCCAACGCAACGATACGCAAACCGTGCAGCTTCGGCGCCAGCCGCGCAAAGCTGTTGGCGTTGTCCAGCCAGCCATGCAGGGCGATCACCGGCAGGCCGTCTTCGGGGCCAAACAGGTGTGCCGCCAACTCGATGTGCGGCAGGCTCAGGCGCACTTCTTCGACCGGCGTGCTCATGCGCAACTGCGCTCGCGGGCTTGCCAGCGGGCGAACAGGTTCTTGATCAAGGTTGCCGTGTCCTGCGGGCGTTCAAGCGGGAACATATGGCCACCGGGCATGGTGAGCATTTCGCCCATGGGCAGGCGGCCGACGCCACTGGCATGGTGGCGCATCACCACCCGGCTCTGGCGCCCACGCACTACGGCCAGCGGCACTTTC
Source organism: Pseudomonas sp. D2002 (assembly GCF_013385735.1). Lineage (NCBI taxonomy): Bacteria > Pseudomonadati > Pseudomonadota > Gammaproteobacteria > Pseudomonadales > Pseudomonadaceae > Pseudomonas > Pseudomonas sp. D2002. The sequence continues at coordinate 108,449 of NZ_JACAPL010000012.1, forward strand.
AACTGGCGCACCTGGCCGGGGCTGGTGTGCGGCACGCCGCGGTAGATGCTGATTTCGGTCGCCGGGTCGAAGCGCAGACGCAGGCGGTCGCCCACCTGTTGCAGGCCGTGTTGCAGGTACGCGTCAAAGCATTCCGGGTCGAACCCACGAAACAGGGTCTTGCCGGCGAAGTAACTGCGCGCGGCGTCCAGGTCAGTGAATTCTTCACGGCGGCCCAAGGTGCGCCCGGCCGGGGTCAGGCGGTCGATAAAACCGAAGCGTTTGGCGGCGCGAATCACCCAGCGGTCGGCGCGGGTCAGCACCGGCGAATCCAGCATGACTACGCCACGGTACAACTGCGGGCAGCGCATGGCCGCGTGCAAATGCAACACGCCACCCAGGGAATGGCCCACGCCCCACACCGGTTCCGGCTGCTGCTCTAAATGGTGGATCAGTTCGTCCACCAGGTTCTGCCAGTTGTCATCCACCGGGAACCTGGGGTCGTGGCCGTGCTGCGGCAGATGAGCCACTGCGTATTCCGGGGCCAGGGCGGCAAACAACTTGCCGTAGGTGGCCGAGGGGAAGCCATTGGCGTGGGCAAAAAACACGTGCTGCGACATACTGGACTCATCTACAAAAACAGAAGTGGATTGTCACCACGCCTGGGCCGTACAGCAATGACTGTAACTGCCAGGAATGATGACACTCACGCCACGCCTATCGCGCCGGCGGGTTCTCGCCCAGCGGCACCACGGCCATGGTCAGGCGCGACACGCAGCTGGCCTTGCCGTCATTGCAGGTCAAGCGGATGTCCCACACTTGGGTCGTGCGACCTATATGGATCGCCCGCGCCACCGCCGTCACCCGCCCGCTGCGCACACCGCGCAGGTGGTTGGCGTTGACCTCCAGGCCCACGCAATAAAACTTGCTGGCGTCGATACACAGGTAAGCCGCCATGGAGCCGACGCTTTCGGCCAGCACCACCGACGCACCGCCGTGCAGCAGGCCGTAAGGCTGATGAGTACGATGGTCGACCACCATGCTGGCGGTCAGGGATTCGTCATCGAAACTTTCAAAGCGGATATCCAGCAACTCACCGATGGTGTTTTTCTGGATGGCGTTGAGCTGCTCGATATTCGGTTGGGTGCGCCACAAGCTCATGAAGTTATCCTTATTGGTTTTATTACGACCCTAATCCTGCCACACAATGGATTCGCTGCGCGCGCTCCACGCCTGGAAATGATTGCCGTAGGTCGACTCGATGACGTTGCGTTTGATCTTCAAGGTCGGCGTCAGAAAGCCGTTTTCCACCGCCCAACTGTCTTTCACCACCACCAGCTGGCGCAAGCGCTCATGTTTGTCCAAGGCGGCATTGACCTGCGCCAGCCAGCGTTCAAGGCTGGTGCTCAGCGCCTGTCGGTCCTGATTACCCGCCGACAACACACACAAGCCCATCGGCGCCGTAAGGCCATCACCGACCACGCACACCTGTTCGATGCGTGCATGTTCGGCCAGGCGGTTTTCAATCGGCGCCGGGGCCACGTATTTGCCCTTGCTGGTCTTGAAGATTTCCTTGAGCCGGCCGGTCAGGCGCAGGCGGCCGTCGGCGTCCTGTTCGCCTTTGTCGCCGGTACGCAGGAAGCCGTCGTCGGTCAGGGTCTCGGCGGTTTTCTGCGGGTCCTTGAAATAGCCGAGCATGGTCGCGCCGCTGCGCACCTGCACTTCGCCCGAGGCGTCGATGCGCACTTCAACGCCAGGGCACGGCAGGCCGATCCAGCCGAGCGTCTGCTGGCCGGGGCGACACACGTGGGAATAGCCACAGCTTTCGGTCATGCCGTACACCTCCAGCACATCCAGGCCCAGGCGCTTATACCAATGCAACAAGGCTTCGGGCACCGGCGCGGCACCGGACAATGCAATGCGCAGCGCATCCAGGCCCAGCCCCGCAAGGACTTTATGGCCGAAGCGCCTGCCGATAAATGGCAGGCGCAACAGGCGGTCGAGGCGCTTTTGCGGGATCTTGCTGTAGACGCCCATCTGGAACTTGGTCCAGATCCTCGGCACGCCAAACAGCGCGGTCGGCCTGGCGCGGCGCAAGTCTTCAAGAAACGTGTCGAGGCTCTCGGCGAAAAATACGGTTTGCCCGGTGTAGATCGAGGCCAGCTCCACAAACATGCGCTCCGCCACATGGCACAGCGGCAAGTAGGACAGCAGCCGGTCGCCCTCCCCCAGGCCGAACAACTCAGTGCCACGGGTGGCGGCGAAACCCAAGGCGCCGAAGGTTTGCATCACGCCTTTGGGCAAGCCAGTGGTGCCGGAGGTGTAGACAATGGTGGCCAGGCTCGAGGCGGCGGGTTCGGGGTTGTCCTGGATCGGCGCACAGCTTTGCAGGTCGGCCCAGCGGTAATCGAAGTCGCCCGCCGGGCACAGCGGCAGGCTGATGGTCGGCAAACCCGCCGGAATACCCGGCGCCATCGCCGGCCAGTCGTCCAGCTTGCCGATCAGCACCAGCGCCGCCTCGGAATGGGTCAGCACATGGGCGACAGAGTCGGCGGTGAGGTTGGGGTACAGCGGCACCGAGACATGCCCGGCCATCCAGATCGCCAGGTCGGCGATGATCCAGTGCGCGCAGTTTTTAGAGATCAGGGCAATGTGCGAGCCTTGGGGCAGCTCACGGGCACGCAGCCAGTGCGCGGCGCAGCGGGCCTGGTGGCCGACGTCACCCCAGGTGAGCGTCTGCACCTCGCCGCCGCCAACCGGCTGTACCAGAAAGGGTTTGCGCGGATGCCGCGCTTCACGTTCGTAGAAGACCTGCAACGGCAAACGAAAAGCGACAGGCATGGGACGCGCTCCTTTGTGATCCGATGATAGCCAACCAAGCACTTGCTTGGTTGACTATATAGCACACACGGAGTGGCGATCGATCCTATGGGTATAGTTGAGTGCTGTGGCTGTCGCGGTTGGAGGGGCGCTGGGTACATATCCGTTGCTGCGGTAACGACTTCGTAGGGTTCCGCCCTTACGGCGG
>NZ_JACAPL010000012.1:111603-111829 GCF_013385735.1 Pseudomonas sp. D2002
GGGCGCCTAAGATCAAAATCATGATCAAAATCTACAGCACGGCGGCCTAATAGCCGACCTGAGTGGTTAGATCAAAAGCCAAGCCGAGGCGGCCTGACAGCCGACCTGATTTTGGAAGCTGACTTCAATCAAATGTGGGAACGGGCTTGCTCGCTCCCACATTTGGATCTCATTGCATCAGATGGATGCTGTGTTGCTGTGCTTCTGCCCTGCTTTTGCTTCTACC
>NZ_JACAPL010000012.1:111946-156111 GCF_013385735.1 Pseudomonas sp. D2002
CCGAGTGGTGGGGCAAGAGCGTTTTGCTTACTTTTGCGCTGTTCAAAAGTGAGCCGCCGTAAGGGCGGAACCCATAGCAGCCGTGATCCAAATAACGGATATGTACCCAGCGGCCCCGCGCCAACTACAGTACTCAACCCGTAAAAAATGTGTAGATACCTATGCTGCGATGGCATCGACCGCATCTCCCTGAAGTACCGAGGTGTCTGCATGGCAGGCAAGCCAGCCCCCACAGAAGAGCAGAACTGATTTTGATCTGACAGGCACCGTTGACCACGATGGCCGCGCGCAGAAAGCCCATCGCCTACGGGTTTTTCACACCCACCAGGCTCATCAACCCCGCCAACGGAAAGTCCCCTTCCAACTCCGCCAGGCTGGCCGTGTGCATCGGTTGCGGCTGCCGCAAATGACCATGCTGCAACAAGCTGATCAGGCTACCCACCAACGGCTGGTGGCTGACCAGCAACACGTCGGCATCAGTGTCGAGTTTTTCCAGCACGTGCAGCGGGTTGCTGTCCGGCGTCAACCACGGCACCGTGCGAATCTGCGGCTCAAACCCCAATGCCTCACGCACCAGTTGCGCAGTCTGCTGCGCGCGCACATACGGGCTGGCGATGATGGCGCTGATCGGCTGGCCGATCAGGTGCGCAGCACTGCGCAACACTTCGCCGCGCCCATGCTCGGTCAGGTTGCGCTCAGCGTCGGAAGGCGCGTGGGCTTCGGCTTCACCGTGACGCAAAATCCACAGCTTCACAGTTTGGGCTCCTCATCACGCACCGGGTGCGGCGCCGGTGGCACGCTGTGGGCGGCTTCGCCCTCCGGTGCGCGCGGGGTCGGCCAATCCGCGAACGGCCACGGCTTTTGATCAGTGTGGAAACTGCCGAAACGGCCGATCTGCGCAAGAAACTGGCTGAGGCTGTCGCCAAAATTCATCAGGCCCAGGTTCGGCGCGCCGTAGAACAGGCGATACACCAACTGCACCACCACCAAAATACCGAGCAGGAACTGCGCGACTTGCCAGACCAGGGCAAACACCAGCATCCACAGGACTCGCAGGAGGATGGACTCGTATTTAGGGCCTGCTTTCGGATCGTTCATGGCGCGTTCCTCAGTTGAAACCACTGGTGGAAATAAAGTCGACATCGGTCTTGGGCTCGGCGCGCATCAGCAACTCGATGACCTGGTTCAAGGTGCGCCCTTCAAACAGGATCGCGTGCAGCCCGGCGACCAGCGGCATGTACACACCGACTTCCTGGGCCTTGGCCTTCAACACTTTGAGCGTGTTGACGCCTTCGGCCACTTCGCCCAGGCGCGTGACGGCGTCCTCCAAACTAAGGCCTTGGCCGAGGGCGAAACCGACCTGATAATTGCGGCTTTTCGGCGACGAGCAGGTGACGATCAAGTCGCCCACGCCCGCCAGGCCGAGGAAGGTCATCGGGTTGGCGCCCTGGTTCACCGCAAAACGCGTCATCTCCGCCAAGGCGCGCGTAATCAGCATGCTCTTGGTGTTTTCGCCCATGCCCAAGGCCACGGCCATGCCGGCAATAATGGCATAGACGTTTTTCAACGCCCCGCCCAGCTCGACGCCAAAGCGGTCGCTGCTGGCGTAGACGCGAAAGGTACGGCCATGCAGCACGGCCTGGACGCGCTCGCACAGTGCCTCGTCTTCACTGGCGACCACGGTGGCTGTCAGCGCGTGCTCAGCCACCTCCCGCGCCAGGTTCGGCCCGGACAGCACGCCAATGCGCGCCTGCGGGGCGATCTCTTGAAGAATTTCGCTCATCAGCTTGAAGGTGTGGGCCTCGATACCTTTGGTCAGGCTGACCAGTTGCTTGCCCGCCAGGCGTTCGGCGTGGGGCGCCAGCACCGAGCGCAAGGCGCTGGAAGGCAACGCGACAAAGCACAGGTCGCAGTCAGTCAAGGTAGCCAACAAGTCGGTCACCGGCTCGACCGCCGGGTGAATCTTGATGCCTTTAAGGTAACGGGGGTTTTCACGGTGGACGCGAATGGCCTCGGCCTGCTCGGGATCGCGCATCCACTGGCGTACCGCGTGGCCGTTTTCAGCCAGCAGATTTGCCACGGCGGTCCCAAAACTTCCGCCTCCCAGGACCGCAATAGGGCGCTGTTCAGTCATATGCAATCCGTTAATCCATAGCAGTGGCGATGGCGGCATTATACGGGGCGACCCGCTTGCGGCCAGCCCCCGTGTCAATTCACACGCTTGTCGGAAAATGCCCCGTCTGTGTGAAGTAATTGCAAGTGTGGCGACTGGCAAATGGCCCCACCTCAGTTAACATGGGCGGCTATCCGTAATTATCAAGGCCGTGCCGTGTATTTGGGCCCTCCTCCTCGCTCATCTCTATTATTGATGCTGTTGTGCAGCGCACCTGCGTTGGCGGATGACCTGTTCCTCGACAGCCAGCCACTGCCCCAGGTACTCACGGCCACGCGCCTCAAGCAATCGGCCGCCGCCGTGCCTGGCAGTATGACCGTCATCGACAGTGAGCTGATCAAGGCCAGCGGTGCGCGCGACATCGCCGAGTTGCTGCGTTTGGTGCCGGGGATGATGGTCGGTTACACCACCGGCAACCAGGCGGCCGTGAACTACCACGGCACCAGCGCCAGTGATGCACGGCGCATGCAGGTGTTGATCGACGGGCGTTCGGTGTACCGCGCGGGCCTGGCCACGGTGGACTGGAGCGATATTCCGGTAGCCATGGAAGACATCGAGCGTATCGAGGTGTTTCGCGGCCCCAACACGGTCAGCTATGGCGCGAATGCCTTGATGGCGGTGGTCAATATCCTCACGCGCTCGCCGTCCAACAGCCACGGTTCACGGGTCAAAGTGATCCGTGGCGAACGCGGCATCAACGACTTCTACGCCAGCCAGGGCATGGGCTGGGAGACCGGCGACTTGCGCTTGTCGCTGTCCGGGCAACAGGACGATGGGTTTGACAGCGACAAGCTCGGTGCCGACCGCCGTGACAGCCGTCGCCTCAGCCGTTTCAGCCTGGCGGTGAGCCAGACCCTGAACGCGCAGCAGAGCATCGACTGGCAGTTGGACGCCAAGGAAGGCAGCAATCAGCGCCCTTATACCTACACGCCGGTATTCGCCGGGATTACCGAAGGCGGCACCAATTCCGACGTTACCGCCAAGGACTATGCCGGCTCGATGCGCTGGAACATCGAGTTCAACCCCGAACACAGCCTGTATATCCAGGGCTCGGCCCAGCAATGGGACCGCCAGCAGGTCTGGAAAGCCTGTGACGCCAAGGTGTCGTTCAGCCCGGAACTGACCCAACTGTGGCAGCTCAACCCCAACTATGCCGAAAAGTTGGCCCGCCACATGGATATCTACAGCCAGGGCACCGCGCCGCCCGGCAGCGCTGCCGAACAAGCACTCGGCAACCAGGTGCTGGACCAGTGGCGCCAGGGCGCCAGCCAGAGCGTGTGTGGCGATATCGACCAGAGCACCCGCGAGAGTCGCTATGACATTGAGATCCAGGACACCCTGAGCCTGTCCGACAGCCTGCGCCTGGTCAGCGGCATGAATTATCGCTACGACCGCGCCGACTCCGACACCTACTTCAATGGCACCCTCGACGACACCACCTGGCGCCTGTTCGGCCACCTGGAATGGCGCGCCAGCGAACACTGGCTGTTGCAGGGCGGTGCGATGTACGAAGACACCCACTTGAGCGGCAATTCGCTGACGCCGCGGGTGGCGGTCAACTACCTGATCAACCCGCGCCACGGCTTGCGGGCGGTGTATTCCGAGGCGATTCGCTCGCCGGACATGTTCGAAAACAACGTCAACTGGAGCTACCGCGTCACCAACCTGAGCTCCCCGACCTTCGGGCAAAACTCCGGGCAATATTTTGTGGTAACACGCGGCCCCGGCAACCTTGATAAAGAGTTGATGCGCTCGCGCGAGCTGGGCTACAACGGCTTCTTTGCCGACCTCGGGCTGAATGTCGACGTGAAACTGTTCTACGACGAAATCACCGACATGATCAGCTCGCCGCTGCGCAACAACCAGTACATTGCCAGCAACGCCAACAGCGCGCGGTTTACCGGTGCCGAATCGCAATTCGATTGGCGCATGAGCAATGCCGACCGCCTGCGGCTGACCTATGCTTACGTCGACGCCGCCTCCAGCAACCCGCTCGATAAGGCACAAACCGCGCGCAACAGCGGCTCGGCCGGCTGGCTGCGTGAATGGGGCCACGGCTGGTCAAGCGCGCTGTTCTATTATGGTGACGACGCACTCAACACCTATCGCTTCGAACGGGTCGACCTGCGCGTAGCCAAGCGCATTGCCCTGGGCAAAGCCAACGTGGAGCTGGCCGGCATGTTGCAACAACGCCTCGACAACCAGCCCACCACCTTTGTCGACAACCATTACGACAGTCGCCACGTCCTCTACTTCAGCGCGGAGTTAGAGTTCTGACATGGGCGCTCAGTCACGGATGACCCTCCTGCTTGTTTTACGCTTCTGGAGGCGCGCCTTGTTATGGGTGTGCCTGCTGCTGGCCGCGCCGGCCTGGAGCGCCGACATTCTGCTGACCTCTGCCGAAGACGGGGCCGGTGTACAAGCGTTTGCGCAGGCCCTTGCCCAGCAGCGTCCCGAAGACCACGTGACCTTTACCCCGCTCAAAGACCTGCCGGCACCCAGCCGTTTGCCGGCGAATACCCGCCTGATCGTGCTGGACCTGCCCGGTCTTGATTGGCGCCTGCAGGATGCCCAAGGCCCGCCGACCCTGGTGCTGCGCATCAGTCGCCTGCAAGCGCGGCAGCGCCTGGGCCACACTCACCCGGCGAAAATCAGCCTGTTGTGGAGCGATCCGCCGCTTGCGCGTCAGCTCAACCTGATCGCGAGCATCCTGCCGCAGGCCAAACGCATCGGCGTGCTCTACGGCACCGACAGTGAATTCCTGCTGCAGGAGCTGCGCGAGTATGCGACACCGATGGGGCTGGAGATCGTGCCGCAGCTCTGGGACAACATTAATGACAGCCGCCCGCTGCAGAATCTGTTCAAGAACAGTGACGTGCTGCTCGGCCTCGATGACCCGCAGTTGTACAACCCCAAAACCGTGAAGAACCTGTTGCTCAGCAGCTACGCCCAGCAACTGCCGCTGGTGGGCCCCAATGCGGGGTTCGTCAAGGCCGGCAGCCTGGCCAGCACCTACAGCGATCAGGCCGACTGGCTCGATGTGCTCGACCGGCTACTGGATCATCCGCCGACCAGTTGGCCGCGTTCGTTGTACCCGGAACATTTTAAAGTCGTCGGTAACCCGCAAGTCGCACGCTCACTGGGAATCGAACAGGTTGACGAAGTCGCCGTCGCCGCCCGATTGGCCGAAGGAGAAAAACGCCCATGACCTTGCGTCGTCGTTGGGACATCAACACCCGCACCCAGCTCATCACCCTGGGCCCGGCGCTGTTGCTGACCTTGCTGTTGATCAGCTTCTTCACCTTCGTGCGAATCCAGGACCTGCGCCAGGAACTGGACCACACCGGCCAACTGATCGCCAACCAATTGGCCCCCGCCACCGAATACGGCGTCATTTCCGGCAACATCGACGTGCTCGACAGCTTGCTGCGCGCGACACTGGCTACGCCGCACGTGCGCTTCCTGGAGATTCAGGACAGCGCCGAAAAAATCCTGTTGTACGTCGAGCAGCCGTCGGAAAAAAACGACCGCTCGCTGTCGGTGAAAGTGTTCCAGGCGCCCATCCGCCTGCAACACATCCAGCTGGGCAATGACTTCTTCCAGGACAACCTCAACGAACCCAAGGCGCCGCGTGCGGATTACCTCGGCCGGGTGATTGTCGGCATGTCCAACGATGCGTTCAGCCAGCGCCAACAGGAGATCCTGTTCAAGGCCGGTATCCTCGCCCTGTTCGCGCTGCTGTTCACCTTCCTGCTCGCACGGCGCCTGGCCGCCAGCCTGTCGCAGCCGATCAGCGCGATGGGCCACGCGGTGAAGGCCATCCAGCAAGGCGACTACAAGACGCCGCTGCCGATTGTGGATGACTCGGAACTGGGCGACCTGTCGCGGCATATCAACAACCTCGCCGAGGGCCTCAACCAGGCCAGCCGCGAACAGCACCAGGCCATGGCCCAGTTGATCCAGACCCGCGAGGAAGCCGAGCGGGCGAACAATGCCAAGTCGGATTTCCTGGCGATGATGAGCCACGAATTGCGCACGCCCATGAATGGCGTTCTGGGCATGTTGCAACTGCTGGAAACCACCGAGATGACCGAGGAGCAGACCGAGTACGCGGCACTCGCGTCGGAGTCCACCGAGCATTTGCTCAAGGTGATCAACGACATCCTCGACTTCTCGCGCATCGAACGCGCAGCGCTGGAGCTGGAACATATTTCGTTCAACCTCGCGGACCTGATCAGCAGTTGCGCCCAGGCCTTCCAGCACAGCGCCCAGCAACGCGGCCTGGCGCTGGAGCTGCCGATTCCACTGGGCATGGATGCGTTGCGGGTGCAGGGCGACCCGACGCGTATCCGGCAAATTCTGGTAAACCTGATCGGCAACGCGTTGAAATTCACCGAGCACGGCACAGTGACCGTCGAGCCCCATTGGCAAACCCTCGACCATGAGTTGGTGTGGTTCACCTGCACCGTGCGCGACAGCGGCATCGGGATTTCCGCCGAACGCCTGGAATTGATGTTCGACGCGTTCCAGCAGGCCGACAGTTCCATTTCAAGACGTTACGGCGGCACCGGCCTGGGCTTGCCGATTGCCCGCACATTGGCCGAACGCATGGGCGGCACGCTGCGCGCCCAGAGCGAGGAAGGCCGGGGCTCGGTGTTTACCCTGGAAATCCCGTTGGCCATCGACCAGCAGAGCTTGCCGGCGATTGCCCCGCACGCCGAAGGCAAGAGCAGCGCCGGCGATGGCCGTCATGTACTGCTGGTGGAGGACAACCCGGTCAACCGCACGGTGGTCGAAGCGATGCTGCGCAGCCTGGGCTTTGAAGTGAGCCTGGCCACCGACGGCGCCGAAGCCATACGCAGTGCCGAGAGCCTGATATTCACCGCCATTTTGATGGATTGCCGCTTGCCGGTGATCGATGGTTACGAGGCCACCCGTCAAATTCGCCAACTGCCCGGCTGCGCCGATCTGCCGATCATTGCCCTCACCGCCAACGCCTTGCAGGGCGATCGCGAAGCCTGCATGGCGGCCGGAATGAACGATTACCTGGCCAAGCCGTTCAAACGCACGGATTTGCAGCAAATCCTGCAGCGTTGGGTGCAATAGCCCCGCGCCATCAACCAACTGCGACTGGCGTGAAAGACGAAAGTGCGGCAGTCTTAGGCACCCGAACGGGCCCATAAACAGGCCCGGTTTAAAATTTCAGTGAACAAGTGTACATTCAGTACCTTATCGCTGTGACTTTCACTACAACGCAATAGTCTATGTGTAGGCTGCCGACATGAGGCATGAACGCTTCATTCGGTTCGGGAAGATTTGCCCTACCCTGCCGCATGGGATTATTGAGGAGCTCGCATGACCAAACAAAACGCCTTTACTCGGGAAGACCTGCTGCGCTGCAGTCGCGGTGAGCTGTTCGGCCCAGGTAACGCGCAACTGCCCGCCCCGAACATGCTGATGGTGGATCGCATCACCCATATCAGCGAAGAGGGTGGCAAGTACGGCAAAGGTGAATTGGTCGCCGAGCTGGATATCACCCCTGACCTGTGGTTCTTCGCCTGCCATTTCGAAGGCGACCCTGTGATGCCGGGCTGCCTGGGCCTCGACGCCATGTGGCAACTGGTCGGCTTCTACCTGGGCTGGCAAGGCCTGCCGGGCCGCGGCCGCGCCCTGGGTTCGGGCGAAGTGAAGTTCTTTGGCCAGGTTCTGCCGACCGCCAAGAAAGTCACCTACAACATTCAAATCAAGCGCGTCCTCAAGGGCAAGCTGAACCTGGCCATCGCCGACGGTTCGGTGACTGTCGACGGTCGCGAAATCTATACTGCCGAAGGCCTTCGGGTCGGCGTATTCACTTCCACTGACAACTTTTAAGGGTTATCCGCATGCGCCGCGTCGTTATCACTGGTCTGGGCATTGTTTCTTGCCTGGGCAATGACAAAGAGACCGTCACCGCTAACCTGCGTGCAAGTCGCCCTGGCATCCGTTTCAACCCGGAATATGCCGAAATGGGTCTGCGTAGCCAGGTTTCCGGCTCCATCGACCTGCCGCTCGAAGAACTGATTGATCGCAAGATCTACCGCTTCGTCGGCCACGCTGCCGCCTATGCCTACCTGGCCATGAAAGACGCCATCGCCGACTCCGGCCTGAGCGAAGACCAGGTATCGAACGTACGCACCGGCCTGATCGCCGGCTCCGGCGGCGCATCGACCCTCAACCAGATGGAAGCGCTGGACATCCTGCGCGAAAAAGGCGTGAAGCGCGTTGGCCCGTACCGTGTAACGCGGACCATGGGCAGCACCGTTTCGGCCTGCCTGGCCACGCCGTTCCAGATCAAGGGCGTGAACTACTCGATCTCCTCGGCTTGCGCTACCAGTGCTCACTGCATCGGTACTGCGGTTGAGCAGATCCAGCTGGGCAAGCAGGACATCGTATTCGCCGGCGGCGGTGAAGAAGAACATTGGAGCCAGTCGTTCCTGTTCGACGCCATGGGCGCGCTGTCCACCCAGTACAACGAAACCCCGGAAAAGGCCTCCCGCGCCTACGACGCCAAGCGTGACGGTTTCGTCATCGCCGGCGGTGGCGGCATGGTGGTGGTCGAGGAGCTGGAACACGCTCTGGCCCGTGGCGCGAAGATCTATGCGGAAATCGTCGGTTACGGCGCCACTTCCGACGGCTACGACATGGTTGCGCCAAGCGGCGAAGGCGCGATCCGTTGCATGCAGATGGCGATGTCCACCGTTGATACCCCAATCGACTACCTGAACACCCACGGCACTTCGACCCCGGTCGGCGACGCCAAGGAAATGGAAGGCGTGCGTGCGGTATTCGGCGACAAGGCGCCGGCCATCAGCTCCACCAAGAGCTTGTCCGGTCACTCCCTGGGCGCCGCCGGCGTTCACGAAGCGATCTACTGCCTGCTGATGATGGAAGGCAACTTCATGGCCGGCTCGGCCAACATCGACGAGATTGATCCGGTGGTGGCTGATATGCCGATCCTGACCAAGACTGTTGAAAACGCCAAAATCGATACCGTGATGAGCAACAGCTTCGGCTTCGGTGGCACCAACGCCACCCTGGTACTGAAACGCTGGCAGGGTAAATAAGCCCCGCAGGTTGATCGCATGAAAAAGCCCCGACTGGTTCGGGGCTTTTTTATGGGTGACCGGGTTCGAGACCGAGTCGCCTGCTTCGCGAGCAAGCCCGCTCCCACATTTGGAATGCATTCCCCTGTGGGAGCGGGCTTGCTCGCGAAGAGGCCAACTCGGTTTACAGCCCTACACCGAAAACCGCGCCACCATGGTGTTCAGGTCCACCGCCAACCGCGACAGCTCCTGGCTCGCCGCACTGGTCTGGTTCGCCCCGGTCGAGGTCTGATGCGCCAAATCGCGAATATTCATCAAATTGCGATCCACCTCCCGCGCCACGGCCGCCTGCTGCTCCGATGCACTGGCAATCACCAGGTTACGCTCGTTGATCAAGGTAAACGCCGACGCAATTTCTTCCAGCGCGGTGCCCGCCGCCTTGGCGATGTCCAGCGTAGACCGCGCCCGCGTATTGCTCTGCTGCATCGAGCTGACCGCTTGATCGGTGCCCTGTTGAATCCCGCTGATCATCTGCTCAATTTCCTGGGTCGACTGCTGCGTGCGATGTGCCAACGCCCGCACCTCATCCGCCACCACCGCAAACCCGCGCCCGGCATCCCCGGCGCGCGCCGCTTCGATCGCGGCATTCAGCGCAAGCAAGTTGGTCTGCTCGGCAATCGAGCGAATGACATCCAGCACCTTGCTGATGCCATAGACCTTCTGCGCCAGGTCCTCGACCTGCGTCACATTGGCGGTCACGTCCGTGGCCAGCGCCTCGATCGACTCTACCGTCTGGTGCACCTGCTCACGCCCGTGCTGGGCAATGCGGTCGGACTCACGTGAGGCCTGTGAGGTGGCCACCGCGTTGCTCGCCACTTCCTCCACCGCCGCCGTCATCTGGTTGACCGCCGTCGCCGCCTGCTCGATTTCCTGGTTCTGCTGGTGCAGGCCACGGGTGGCGTCCTCGGTCACGCAACTGAGTTCTTCGGACGCCGAAGCCAATTGGTTCGAGGATTCGGCAATTCGCCGGATGGTGTCGCGCAGGTTCTCCTGCATGCCTTTGAGCGCCTGCTGCAAACGCGCCGGCTCGTCGCTGCCGGTCACGCTGATCTCGCCGGTCAAGTCGCCACTGGCCACGCCCTGGGCGACCTTCAATGACTGCGCCAATGGCAGCACGATGCTGCGCGTCAGCCACACCGCCAGCCCGATGGTGATCAGCGCGGTGAGCACAATCATGCCGACCACCCATGTGCGGGACTGTATGAACACATTTTGCGCCAGGTTCGCAGCCTGATTGGCGCTGGCTTTGTTCAAGGCGACCAAGTCGTGCAGCGTGCCGGCCATCTCGTCGGCGAGTTGGTTCATCTCGCCGTTGACGATTTTGATCGCGGCCTCCAGCTGATTGGCCTTGGAGAACGCCATAACCTGCTCCTGGCGTTGCAGGTACTGCTGCTCCTGCGCTTTGAAGCGATCAAACAGCGTGCGCTCTTCGGGCAGCACGATCAGCCCTTCATAGAGGGTTTGCGCTTGGTGCAGGCCATTTTTGAGGTCGGTGAGTTTCTGCTCGTTCTGCGCCAGCGCCTGGGGATCACGGTTTACCAGCAAGCGCAGGGTCAGCGCGCGGACCCGCAACAGGTCCTGGCTCATCTCCCCCACCGCCATCACGCTGGGCAGCCAGTTGTTTTCGACCTGATCCGACTGCTGGCGCATATTGGCCATCTGCAGCAGGGCGAAGCCGCCCAAGACGAACACCATCAACGCCAGTACGCCAAAGCCCAAGCCGGCGCGGGGGGCGATATTCAGACTACGGATACTACTCATTGCCTGGGTTCCTTCCAAAATGCGCTGCATCCACCTGCAGCGGGTCTCCTGAAAGGTATCGGCCCTTTATTGACTTTGCGTAAGACGAAAAGGCGATATCAATGTGCCTGCTCATCGCGAGGGGGTTTCGGCAGAATCGCCAGGAAGTTATCGCGTGCGACTTTGCGGGCTACGGCCTCGGGCAGCGCATCAAGGAAAGGATCGAAACGGCGCATTTCCTTACCGAGTTTGTTGAAGCGCCCTACAACGTCCGAACCCAGCATAAAGCGCTCCGGAAAGCGCTCCACCAGCTTTACCCACTCCGGCCTGGGATTGCCCGCACTGTCGAGCAAGTACGGCGTGAGCATGCTCCAGGACAGGTCGATGTACAGATTGGGATAGGCCTCCAACAGTCGGCTCAAGGTCGGCAGTAGAAAGTCCATCTGCACCTGATGTCGGTGGATCTCTTTACTGGTGCCGGCATGCGCCCAGATAAACCGGGTGTGCGGGTGGTTGCGCAGCGATTCTTCGACTTCCGCCAGGTACAGCGGGTTGCGCTCGCGCTTGGAGGTGATATTGGAATGCAGCATCACCGGCAGGTCGTTTTCGGCAGCAAGGTGATAAATGGCCGCCATGGCTTCGTTATTGGCGCGTGGGGTGTCGCCGGCGGTCAAGGCGGTCAGGTCATCGTGGCGCGTAAACACTTCGCCAATGCCCTGCCACAGCCCGGGATTGAGATCGAGCATGCGCTGGATATGCGCGGCAGAGTTCTTGTCGTTAGGGTTGAACCCGGACAGAAACGGATGGAAATGCTTGCGCTGCTCGGGCGTGAGCTTATTTACCGCAGCGGCAACGATCACGTCAGTGGCGCTGTACCAATAGGCATCGGCGTCATCACCGGCGTAGTAACGCGGGCGCTTGGGTTCGTCTTCGTGCCATTTCTTCGCCACGGGAATGCCGGAAATCATCACATGCTCAATGCGCGCGTCGGCCATCGCCTTGAGCAATTTATCCATGCCGGCGGTTTCCTGGAAAAAATCCACGTAATGCAGGTGCGCATCGCTGTAGGCATAGTCGCGCGCCTGCGCAGCAAGGCTGCTGGCGGCAAGCAACAGGGCGAGACTCAGGCGGTTCCAGGGCACGGTAAACCTCGATATCGGCTAATACGGGTAGACCTTGCGCGCGACCCAGGGGTTCATCCGTCAAAAAACACGGAACACCCCAGCGCCAGCATGTTCTATAAGTGCCAGCATGTTCTATAACTGCATGACCTTCATCCTGCCAAACCGTGAGGTTCACCATGCCTGTTACCGTCAACACCCTGAACCACGACAACTTTCGCCACAGTGTGAATATCAATAATCACGAACTGTTCACCGACCTGCCCAAAAGCCTGGGCGGCGACGACTCGGCGCCCTCCCCCCACGACTATTTCGATGCCGCCCTGGCGTCGTGCAAGGCCCTGACCGTCAAGCTCTACGCCCAGAAGAAAGACATCCCGCTGAGCGGCGTGACCGTGGAAGTCACCCACGACAGCAGCGAGGAGCAGCAGGGCAAGTACAAGCTCAACGTGAAGCTGACCCTCAAAGGCGTGCTCACCGATGCACAGCGCGACGAACTGCACCGCGTGGCCGACCGCTGCCCGGTACACAAATTGATGACCACTGCCGAGGTCACCATCGAGACGAAATTGTCCGAAGGCGCCTTCAGCCAATAGCGCCGCTCTCCCGCCGAGCGGGTTATGCTCAAGCAGCCTCTAACCCGCTCAGACAGGGACGCACCATGACCACCCTCACCGTGATCCGCCCGCGCGCCGAAGATGTCGAAGGCCAGCCGATCCTGCGCCCGCTGCCGTCGCGTGAATGCCGCAGCGTCGGACCTTTTGTGTTTTTCGACCACATGCTGCCCACGCGCTACGCGCCGGGCACCGGCATGAATATCCGCCAGCACCCACATATCGGGCTGTCAACGCTGACTTATCTGTTCGAAGGCGCGTTGCAACACAAGGACAGCCTCGGCTCGGACCAGGTGGTGCAGGCCGGCGACGTCAGCTGGATGACCGCCGGCAGTGCGATTGCCCACGTCGAACGCACGCCCGAGGCGCTCAAGGCCGAAGGTTTCAGCCTGCATGGCCTGCAAGTGTGGCTGGCCTCGCCCAAAGACCACGAGATCGGGCCGGGGCACTACAGCCATCACGCGGCGGCGAGCTTGCCGGTGAGTGACAACCTGGGTGTGCAGATTCGCCTGATCGCCGGCAGCGGCTTTTGTCTCAAATCGCCGGTGCCAGTGCTGTCGCCCACGCTATATGCCGAGGTGCGCATGCAAACGGCCACGACGCTGCTGATCCCGGATGAGCATGAGGAACGCGCGGTGTATGTGCTGGAGGGTGAGGCGCAGTTGGACGGCGAGGCGCTGGAGGTGCACAGCTTGGTGGTGTTGCCTGCCGGGCAGGACATGACGCTATTTGCTGAAAGCGATTGCCACCTGGTGGTGTTTGGCGGCGCGTCTCTGGATGGGCCACGGCGGATCAACTGGAATTTTGTGGCGAGCGACCCGGCCATGATCGAACAGGCGCGACAGCGTTGGGCGGCTGGGGATTGGCCGACGGTGCCGGGGGAAACAGAAAGAATCGAGTTGCCGGTGAGATGATTGTTCCCACGCTCTGCGTGGGAACACAGCCCGTGACGCTGCGCGTCACAAAGAGCGGACGCAGAGCGTCCAGCCAGGCATTCCCACGCGGAGCGTGGGAACGATCAACGCTAAAGATTTAGCCCTTGAACACTTCATCCAGCAAGTCATGCATCGACTTGAACGCCCGCTTGGCGGTCTTGGCGTCGTACATCATCTTGCCCGGCACATTGGCGTGCGGGTCGGTGAAGGAATGCACCGCGCCGCCGTAGCTGAGCAACTGCCAATCCACACCGGCCGCGTTCATCTCAGCTTCAAACGCCGGCAGCTGCTCTTTGGGCACCAATGGGTCGGAAGCACCGTGCAATACCAGCACCGAGCCCTTGATGTGCTTGGCGCCTGCCGGGTTCTGCGTGTCGATAGTGCCGTGGAACGATACGGCAGCCTTCAACGGCGCACCGGTACGCGCAAGCTCCAGCGAGCAGAAACCGCCAAAGCAGAAGCCGAAGGTCGCCAGCTTCGAGGTATCAACCGCCGCTTCGGTCTGGCCTTGCAGTTGCTCGAACGCCGCCTGCAGACGCTTGATCAGCGCCGGGTTGTCATTTTTCAACGGCATCATCGCCGCGCCGGCCTCATCGCCATTCGAGGGGCGCACAGTTTGCCCGTACAGGTCGGCGATCAGCACCACGTAACCCTTGGCGGCCACGCTTTTGGCGATCTCTTCGGCACCCGCACTCACACCCATCCAGTTCGGCGCCATCAGCAGGCCCGGCAATGGGCCTTGGTGGCCGGCATCGAACGCGAGGCGGCTTTCGTAAGACTGGCCATCAATCTGATAGACCACGGAACGTACAGTGACTTGGCTCATCATTTACTCCAGTTGAAGTGCGTTAGAACGAAAAAACCCGCCGAAGCGGGTTTTTCTACAACGGTGTTAAACCGACAGCTCAACCAACAGCTTGTTCAGTCGGCGCACGTAGGCCGCCGGGTCTTTCAAGCTGTCGCCAGCGGCCAGGGCCGCCTGGTCGAAGAGGATGTGCGACAGGTCGCCAAAGCGCTCTTCGCTCTGCTCGCCGTCGAGTTTCTCGATCAGCGGGTGAGCCGGGTTGAATTCAAAGATCGGCTTGGAATCCGGAACCTTCTGGCCGCTGGCTTCGAGGATCTGACGCATCTGCATGCCCAGGTCCTGCTCGCCGATGGCCAAGATCGCCGGGGAATCCGTCAGACGGTGGGAAACCCGCACTTCGCTGACTGCGTCGCCCAAAGCGGTCTTGATCCGCTCAACCAGGCCTTCTTTGGCCTTGGCAACTTCTTCGGCTTCTTTCTTCTCTTCTTCGGAGTCCAGGTTACCCAGGTCCAGGTCACCACGGGCCACGTCGACGAAGGTCTTGCCGTCGAATTCGCTGAGGTAGCTCATCAGCCACTCATCGATACGGTCGGTCAGCAGCAGCACTTCGATGCCTTTCTTGCGGAAGACTTCCAGGTGCGGGCTGTTCTTGACCTGCGCGTAGGTTTCGCCGGTCAGGTAGTAGATTTTGTCCTGACCTTCTTTGGCGCGTGCCAGGTACTCGGCCAGCGACACCACCTGCTCACCGTCTTCACCCTGAGTGGAGGCGAAGCGCAGCAGACCGGCGATTTTTTCCTTGTTGGCAAAATCTTCAGCCGGGCCTTCTTTCATGACCTGACCGAAGTTTTTCCAGAAGCCTTTGTATTGCTCAGGCTCGTTCTTCGCCAGTTTTTCCAGCATGTCGAGCACACGCTTGGTCAGCGCCGACTTCATGGAATCGATGATCGGGTCTTTCTGCAGGATTTCCCGCGACACGTTCAGCGACAAGTCGTTGGAATCGACCACGCCTTTGATGAAGCGCAGGTACAGCGGCAGGAAGGATTCCGCCTGGTCCATCACGAACACGCGCTGCACGTACAGCTTCAGGCCTTTTGGCGCTTCGCGCTGGTACAGGTCGAACGGCGCACGGGCTGGCACATAGAGCAGCGAGCTGTATTCCAGCTTGCCTTCAACCTTGTTGTGGCTCCAGCTCAGCGGGTTCTCGTAGTCGTGAGCGATGTGCTTGTAGAACTCCTGGTATTCCTCGTCTTTGACTTCGGTACGAGGGCGGGTCCACAAGGCGCTGGCACGGTTGACCACTTCCCATTCCTGGGCAGGCTGCTCTTCACCTTCAGCGGCCGCTTGTTCTTTGGGCAACTCGATCGGCAAAGCGATGTGGTCGGAATATTTCTTGATGATGTTGCGCAGGCGCCAGCCATCGGCGAATTCGTCTTCACCGGATTTCAGGTGCAGCACGATGCGGGTGCCACGGTCAGCCTTGTCGAGGGTGGCGATTTCAAACTCGCCCTCACCTTTGGAAGACCAGTGCACACCTTCGCTGGCGGCGAGGCCGGCGCGGCGGCTGAACACTTCAACTTTGTCGGCAACGATGAAAGCCGAGTAGAAGCCCACGCCGAATTGGCCGATCAGGTGCGAATCTTTTTTCTGATCGCCAGACAGGTTTTTCATGAAATCGGCGGTGCCGGATTTAGCGATGGTACCCAAATGGGTGATCGCGTCTTCGCGGCTCATGCCGATACCGTTGTCTTCGAGGGTGACGGTCTTGGCGTCCTTGTCGAAGCTCACACGGATTTTGAGTTCGGCGCCACCTTCCAGCAACTCAGGCTTGGACAGGGCTTCGAAACGTAATTTGTCGACAGCGTCAGAGGCGTTCGAGATCAATTCGCGAAGGAAAATTTCCTTGTTGGAATACAGCGAATGGATCATGAGGTGCAGCAGCTGCTTCACCTCGGTCTGGAAGCCCAGGGTTTCCTTTTGAGTTTCCACACTCATGGTCATCAAACTCCAATTGGATGGCAGTGGCCGCGCCCTTGAGGGTTGGCGGCGGGTTGTCATCAAAGTTGGGGGCTAAGACCAGGATTTCAAGGGCGGGCCGCTTCCTCAATTTTGAAATGTGCACGGGCGGTGGCAATCGGTTCGGCCACGGTACTTTGCCAGGCGGTGATCGCCACATTCGCCACGCGACGGCCCTGGCGCCACACCTGGCATTTGGCGTAGGTGTCGCGAAACTGCCCGGCGCGCAGGTAATCCAGGGAAAAGTCGATGATTTTCGGGATGCCCGGCGAGCCGGTAAATACCAGCAAATGTAACGCCGCCGACAGCTCCATAAAACCGGCGATCACACCACCGTGCAGCGCCGGCAATATCGGGTTACCAATGTTGTCCTTGTTGGCCGGCAGGCGAAACAGCAATTCATCGCCCAAACGCGTGCATTCAATGCCGATCAGCTTGGCGTAGGGAATCAGGTCGAGCAGTGCTTCGTAGTTACCGCGTTCATGGGCCTGCTCCAAGCGAGTCTTGAATCGATGTGTCATGCCTGTTCTCCCTTGATGGTGCTGCCCAATCCTTGTGCGCCCTTGAGGCGCTTGCCCATGCGCATGAACGTGCCCACCACGTGGGCGATGGGCTGTTGCGGGTCATCCTGATAGGCGAAGCCACGGGTGAAAATCACGTCGGTGGTGACCCGGTAGCACTGCGCAAAGCCGTACACCGGTTTGTGCGGTTCGGCGGGATGCATGTAGTCCACACGCAAGTCGAGGGTCGGGCACACCTCGAATTCGGGCAACACACACAGGGTGGCCATGCCGCAGGCCGTGTCCATCAACGAGGTAAGTGCGCCGCCGTGAATCACTCCGGTTTGAGGATCACCGACGATATGCGGGCCGTACGGCAGTGACAGCGTCATGCCCTCCTCGCTCGCGGCATGGACGCTGATGCCAAGCACCTGGCAATGGCGCAGGGCCGAAACAAAGCGTGTGGCACGCGCTAACAGGGGATTTTCGGTCATATGTTCTCGACTCTTATTAGTGTTGATTCGCGGAGTGTTGGGTGCAGGTGAAAGTTCCTTGAACACCCGCGTTTATATATCTGGGGAATAAAAGGAACTAATGCTGAACCCTCAGGCTCGAAAGGCCAGTAGATATCTTCAATAAGGAGAAACACCCCATGCGCAAGACTTTAGCTATTTCCATGATGTTCGCCGCTGCCCTCGGTCTCGCTGCCTGCGATAAAAAATCCGAAGACAAAGCCCAAGATGCCCAAGCGCATTCTGAGCAAGCTCAGAAAGACATGGCCAAAGCTCAGGATAAAGTGAACGACGCTGCAAAAGAAAACGCCGATGCTGCCAAAGCTCAGGCTGATGCGAACGCTGAAAAAGCAAAAGAAGACGGCACCGCCACACCAACAGCCCCTGCCAAGCCTTAATCGCCTGGTTGTTGCTGCAAAAAAAAGCCCGCTTATATAGCGGGCTTTTTGTTGTCCGTCGTTTTGTTCGGCGCCAGAAAGTTGCACTAATTCTAAAGCCTCTCACTAAGGTTCCTTCGCCGACTCGGTCAACGGGCTGTCAGTCGGGGTATAGACCATCACCTGCAGTACGTCGGAATGAAACTCTCGGCGATACAGCACGACCACGACCCCGCCGCTCATCAACATAAACAACCAGGGGCTGACAAACCAGGCCAACATGGTCATGCCGAAGTAATAAGCCCGCAGGCCAAAGTTGAATTGGTTGGCCGCCATCGAAATCACCCGCGCCGCCCTCAGCGCAAACGCCTTGCGCTCCTGCTCCGACACCTGCCGCTCACCGACCATCGGCGCAGAGCCCACCAGCACCGCCGCAAAGTTGTATTGGCGCATGCACCAACTGAAGGTGAAAAACGCATAGACGAACACCAGTGCCAGGCACAGCAGCTTGATTTGCGACACGCCCTGGGAAGCCTGCTGCACCATGGGAATGTCCGCCAACAACAACACTGCCCGCTCGGAAGCGCCCAACACGGTGAGAATACCCGCCAGGATGATCAGCGTGCTGGAGGCAAAGAACGAAGCGTTGCGCTCCAGATTGCCGATCACGCTGGCGTCGGCGATACGGTTGTCGCGCAGCAGCATGCGGCGCATCCAGTCTTCACGGTACAAGTGCAGCACGCTGGCAAGGCAGGCGGTGTCGCGGGCTTTCCAGAGCGCGTAACGGGTGTAGCCGCCCCAACACAGCACGAACCAGAGGGCGGCGAGCAGGTGGATCTGATTGGTTTCAACGAACGACATGCGGGTCCTTAAACACAGCGGATGGGGACAAACGTGATTCAAAATGTGGGAGCGGGCTTGCTCGCGAATGCGGTGTACCAGTACCAGATTTGCTAGCTGACACTGCGCATTCGCGAGCAAGCCCGCTCCCACACTGACCGTGTTCGAACTTTAGAGCGTTGTTGTGTCACAGGCATAAAAAATGCCCCGTATCGATTGATACGAGGCATTTCAGTGAAGCGCGAAACCCTTCGTTAAGCGATCGCTTCGCTACGCTTGCCGAGCATGCGGTCAACCACGACAGCAACAACCAATGTCATCACCGACGGCACCAGCCAAGCCAGGCCTTGCTCGCTCAGTGGCAGGTGCGACAACTGCGTCGGCATCCAATCAGCCAGGCCTGCGCCCTTGAGCGCGTCAATGCAGCCAAAAATGAACGACACCAGCATCACCGGGCCAACGATGCGGCCCTGCTCCAGCCAGAAGTCTTTGCAGAAGCTCAGGGCCACCAGCACGATGCACGGCGGGTAGATGGCTGTAAGCACCGGGATCGAGAAGGCAATCAGCTTGGTCAGGCCCAGGTTGGACACAAACAGCGAGAACAACGCGAGGATCACCACCAGCGTCTTGTAGGACAGCGGCAGGATCTTGCTGAAGTACTCGGCGCAGGCACAGGTCAGGCCCACGGCGGTGACCAGGCACGCCAACGAGATCAGCACGGCCAGGAAGCCGCTGCCCAGGGAGCCGAACGTGTGTTGCACGTAAGCATGCAGAACGGCTGCGCCATTGCTGGCACCGGCGGCTACGGCGTGGCTGCCCGAGCCCAGGCGGAACAGGCTGATATACACCAGCGCCAGGCCCACGCCGGCAATCAGCCCGGCAATGATCGCGTAGCGGGTGATCAGCTGGGGCGACTCAACGCCACGGGAGCGAATGGCATTGACGATGACGATCCCGAACACCAGCGCGCCGAGGGTATCCATGGTCAGGTAACCATTGATAAAGCCCTGGGAGAACGGTGCGGCGACGTATTCCGGTGTGGCCACGCCAACGTCACCGGCCGGCAAGGCAAATGCGGCGATGCCGAGGATGGCCAGGGCGATGATTTTCAGCGGTGCCAGGAAACGACCAACGGTGTCCAGCAGGCGGCCCGGGTACAGGGAGACGAAGAACACCACCAGGAAGTACACCGAACTGTAGAGGAACAGTGCCAGCGGGCTTTCGCCGGTCAGTGGCGCCAGGCCCACTTCAAACGAAACGGTCGCGGTACGCGGGGTGGCGAACAGCGGCCCTACCGCCAGATACGCCGCCGCCGCGAGCAGGCCGCCGGCGATCTTACCGATCGGGCTGCTCAACGCGTCCATACCGCCGCCGACCTTGGCCAGGGCGATCACAGTGACCACCGGCAGACCCACTGCGGTAATCAGGAAGCCCAGCGCTGCCATCCAGACGTGAGGCCCGGACTGCAAACCAACGATAGGCGGGAAGATGATGTTGCCGGCGCCCACGAACAGGGCAAAAGTCATAAAGCCTAACGCCAGGACATCCTGGCTTTTCAACACTTTCATTTGAGGAAATACCACACTACTGAATCGGAATTTAGAGAGGGATTCCCTATGGATGAGGGAACTGCTGCCGGTCCTTATGGGGACCGACCGGTCTAGCGCGCGGCTTCCTTTTGGGATGCGGACGCATAAAGAGGCGGCTAGAGTACAGAATTGGGCTGACAAACGCACTGTTGCGGGGCGAACTGTCCGATAAGCGACATCTGGATGTCGCATTTTCATACTTAAATTTGGCATACAGAACAATGTGGGAGCTGGCTTGCCTGCGATGCGGGCGACTCGGCGCATCAGGTAAACCAAGTCGATGCTATCGCAGGCAAGCCAGCTCCCACATTTTGACCTTCATCAGGCTCGCGACTTCAGCAAGTCCAGAAAGCACAAAGGCCACCCGAAGGTGGCCTTTGCCTGGTGAAGCGTCAGTTAAGCGCGAGGCTTACTTGACAGCCCAACCGGTCAGCTCAGCCAGGGCTTTGCCGATGTCTGCCAGCGAACGCACGGTTTTAACGCCTGCGTCTTGCAGTGCAGCGAATTTCTCGTCTGCAGTGCCTTTGCCGCCAGAGATGATTGCGCCAGCATGGCCCATGCGCTTGCCAGCAGGGGCAGTCACACCAGCGATGTAGGAAACAACCGGCTTGGTCACGTGTGCCTTGATGTAGGCAGCCGCTTCTTCTTCAGCCGAACCGCCGATCTCACCGATCATCACGATCGCTTCGGTCTTCGGGTCTTCCTGGAACAGCTTCAGGATGTCGATGAAGTTCGAACCCGGGATCGGGTCACCGCCGATGCCGACGCAAGTCGACTGACCGAAACCGGCGTCAGTAGTCTGCTTCACAGCTTCGTAGGTCAGGGTGCCGGAACGCGAAACGATACCGACTTTACCTGGCAAGTGAATGTGACCTGGCATGATGCCGATCTTGCATTCGCCTGGGGTGATCACGCCTGGGCAGTTAGGGCCGATCAGGACTACGCCCAGCTCGTCGCACTTAACTTTAGCGTCCAGCATGTCCAGGGTAGGAATGCCTTCGGTGATGCAAACGATCAGCTTGATGCCGCCGAATGCCGCTTCCAGGATGGAGTCCTTGCAGAAAGGAGCTGGAACGTAGATCACGCTGGCGGTGGCGCCAGTGGCAGCTACAGCATCTTTCACGGTGTTGAACACTGGCAGGCCCAGGTGCTCGGTGCCGCCTTTGCCCGGCGTTACGCCGCCAACCATCTTGGTGCCGTATTCGATGGCTTGCTGGGTGTGGAAACTACCTTGCGAACCGGTAATACCCTGGCAGATAACTTTGGTGTCTTTATTGATCAGGACGCTCATTATTTGCCCTCCGCAGCTTTGACAACTTGTTGAGCAGCGTCGGTCAGGCTGGTAGCCGCGATGATGTTCAAACCGCTTTCTGCCAGTACTTTAGCGCCCAGTTCAGCGTTGTTACCTTCAAGGCGAACAACAACCGGGATTTTAACGCCGACTTCTTTCACTGCACCGATGATGCCTTCGGCAATCATGTCGCAACGAACGATGCCGCCGAAGATGTTAACCAATACTGCAGCGACGTTGGAGTCGGACAGGATGATCTTGAAGGCTTCGGTAACGCGTTCTTTGGTAGCACCACCGCCCACGTCGAGGAAGTTGGCAGGTTTGCCGCCATGCAGGTTGACGATGTCCATGGTACCCATGGCCAGGCCAGCACCGTTGACCATGCAACCGATGTTACCTTCCAGGGCTACGTAGTTCAGTTCGAACTTGGCAGCGTGCGCTTCGCGCGGATCGTCTTGCGACGGATCGTGGAAAGTCTTCAGCTTAGGCTGACGGTACATGGCGTTGGCGTCGATGTTGATCTTGGCATCGAGGCAGTGCAGATCGCCGTCAGCCTTGATCACCAGCGGGTTCACTTCCAGCAGGGCCAGATCGTGATCCTGGAACAGTTTGGCCAGACCTACGAAGATCTTGGCGAACTGGGCAACTTGCTTGCCTTCCAGGCCCAGCTGGAAAGCCAGCTCGCGACCCTGGAATGGCTGAGCGCCAACCAGTGGATCGATAGTGGCTTTCAGAATTTTTTCTGGGGTTTCGTGAGCGATTTTCTCGATGTCCACGCCACCTTCGGTGGAAGCCATGAACACGATGCGACGGCTCGAACGGTCAACGACAGCGCCCAGGTACAGCTCTTTAGCGATATCAGTGCACGATTCAACCAGGATCTTGGTGACTGGTTGACCATTGGCATCAGTCTGGTAAGTCACCAGACGCTTGCCCAGCCACTGCTGTGCGAAGGCCTTGGCGTCTTCTTTGCTGCGAACCAGCTTAACGCCGCCCGCTTTACCGCGACCACCAGCGTGGACCTGGGCTTTGACAACCCACTCGGTGCCACCGATTTTGTCGCAAGCTTCTGCTGCTGCTTCCGGGGTGTCTACTGCGTAGCCCTTGGATACTGGCAGGCCGTATTCAGCGAACAGCTGCTTACCCTGATACTCGTGAAGATTCATGCTTTTTACCGTCTTCGTTAGGTACTGCGCATTCGGCGCTGCGCTCATTATGAGTGCCGCGCCACCTGTGACTGCTGCTCGCGCAGCTTGCGGGGCTTAATGCCCGTAAAGCTGCGCAAGACTGCGTCCAGCGGATATTCCGCGGTGAGTCTTGCGCGCAAGGCTCACGACGGGCAACTCCGCCGTGGTTTCTTATTATCTCGCTTAGCGCTTCTTCTTGTTGGCGATGTGGATGGCGCCGCCATTCACTGCCAACGCTGCTTCGTGCAACGCTTCGGACAGGGTCGGATGGGAGAAGACCATCATGCCCAGGTCCTCGGCACTGGTGCCGAATTCCATACCGATTGCGCCTTGCTGAACCAGTTCTGCAGCGCTTGGGCCAATCACGTGGACGCCCAATACGCGGTCAGTCTTGGCATCAGCGATGACTTTGACAAAACCACCGGTGTCGTTGGCTGCCATGGCACGGCCAGAAGCGGCAAACGGGAAGGTGCCGACGTTAACTTCAACGCCTTCAGCTTTCAACTGCTGTTCGTTCTTGCCGACCCATGCAATTTCCGGGTGGGTGTAGATAACCGACGGGATCAGGTCGTAGTTCATCTGGGTTTTGTGGCCCTTGATGCGCTCGACAACCATGATGCCTTCTTCGGAAGCCTTGTGCGCGAGCATCATGCCGCGAACCACGTCGCCGATGGCGTATACGCCAGGCACGGTGGTAGCGCAGTGATCGTCAACGTGGATGAAGCCACGCTCGTCGATATTCACGCCGCTGTCGGAAGCCAGCAGGTCGGTGGTCACTGGACGGCGACCCACGGCGACGATCAGCTTGTCGAAGGTGATCGTCTGCTCGCCTTCTTTATCGGTGTAGGTCACCACGACTTCTTCGCCGTTAACCTTGGAACCGGTAACACGGGCGCCCAGCTTGATGTCCAGACCTTGTTTGGTCAGGGTTTTCAGCGCTTCTTTGGACACCGCGGTGTCAGCAGCCAGCAGGAACGTGTCCAGGGCTTCCAGCACAGTCACTTGGGAACCCAGGCGGGACCATACCGAACCCAGTTCCAGGCCGATCACGCCAGCGCCGATCACGCCCAGACGCTTAGGCACGCTTTGGAATTCCAGGGCGCCGGTCGAATCAACGATCACGTTCTGGTCAACTGGAGCCGGTGGAATGTCGATTGGACGCGAGCCTGGTGCCAGGATCACGTTCTCGGCTTCGATGACTTCTACCGAACCGTCAGGCTTGGTGATTTCAACTTTCTTGCCGGCCAGCAGTTTGCCGTGGCCTTGCAGGGAAGTGACGCCGTTGGCCTTGAACAAGGTGGCAACGCCGGACGTCAGGCCTTTAACGATGTTGGCTTTACGGCCGACCATTGCTGGCACGTCCATGGTCACGCCAGCATGGTTGATGCCGTGGATCGCGAAACCGCTTTGGGCTTCGTGGAATTTCCAGGAGCTGTCCAGCAGCGCCTTGGAAGGAATGCAACCGACGTTCAGGCAAGTACCGCCCAGTGCCAGTTTGCCTTCCTTGTCGGTGTATTTTTCGATGCAAGCAGTCGAGAGGCCCAGTTGTGCGGCCTTGATGGCGGCAACGTAGCCGCCAGGACCTGCACCAATCACTACAACGTCAAATTTCTGCGACATGAAAATAGTTCCTCTATTTAGCAGCAAGCTTTCAAGCCGCAAGCCCCGAGCCCAGCTGCCTTATCCGGCAGCCTGTCACTCGAGGCCTGCAGCTGCTTCTATCAGATATCCAGCAGCAGACGAGCCGGGTCTTCCAGCAGGTTCTTGATGGTCACCAGGAAAGTCACGGCTTCTTTACCATCGATCAGGCGGTGATCGTAAGACAGTGCCAGGTACATCATTGGGCGGATCACGACTTGGCCGTTGATGGCCATCGGACGCTGGATGATGTTGTGCATGCCCAGGATCGCAGCTTGTGGCGGGTTGACGATCGGGGTCGACATCATCGAACCGAAGGTACCACCGTTGGTGATGGTGAAGGTACCACCGGTCATCTCGTCGATGGTCAGCTTGCCGTCACGGGCTTTCTTGCCGAAGCCGGCGATGCCGCCTTCGATTTCAGCCAGGCTCATCAGTTCGGCGTTACGCAGAACCGGCACTACCAGGCCACGGTCGCTGGACACGGCAACGCCGACGTCTGCATAGCCGTGGTAAACGATGTCGCCGCCGTCGATGGAAGCGTTGACTGCCGGGAAGCGTTTCAGCGCTTCGGTGGCCGCTTTCACGAAGAACGACATGAAGCCCAGGCGCACGCCGTTGTGGGACTTCTCGAACAGATCCTTGTACTTCGAACGCAGGGCCATGACTTCGGTCATGTCGACTTCGTTGAAGGTGGTCAGCATCGCCATGTTCGACTGTGCTTCAACCAGGCGCTTGGCCACGGTGGCACGTACGCGAGTCATCGGCACGCGCTTCTCGGTGCGGTCGCCGGCAGCGAACACAGGCGCAGCGGCCGCTGGAGCAGCAGCCTTGGCAGGTGCGGCAGCTGGAGCGTTCTTCTTGGCTTCAACAGCGGCAACCACGTCTTCCTTGGTCACACGGCCGTCTTTGCCAGTGCCTTTGATGGAAGCCAGGTTGATGCCGTTTTCTTCAGCCAGCTGACGTGCAGCCGGTGCAGCGATCGGGTCTTCGCCAGCAGCGGCCGGAGCGGCGGCTGGAGCAGCAGCGGCAGCGGCCGGTGCAGCTGCGGCGGCCGGAGCAGGAGCAGCAGCGCCGCCCTCTTCGATCGAACCCAGGATCTGGTTCGACAGAACGGTAGCGCCTTCTTCGGCAACGATTGCGCCCAGTACGCCGTCAGCTTCAGCCAACACTTCCAGAACGACTTTGTCGGTCTCGATGTCGACGATCAGGTCGTCACGCTTAACAGCGTCGCCTGGTTTCTTGTGCCAGGTGGCAACGGTGCCATCGGCAACCGATTCCGGGAATGACGGGGCTTTGATTTCGATAGCCATTATCTGTGGGTCCTTAAAATTCGGTTTCAGTCAGCGCGAAGGCGTTAAACAGTGAAAGCATCTTGCAGCAGTTTTTCCTGCTGCTCGGCGTGCATCGACGCATAACCACACGCAGGTGCAGCAGAAGCATCACGACCGGCGTACTCAAGGCCCAGGCCTGTCTTGTGGTTGCCGATGCTGCGACGCAAGTGATGTTGGCTGCTGTACCACGCGCCCTGGTTCATCGGTTCTTCCTGACACCACACCACGTTGGTGAGGTTGGTGTAAGGCGCGATGGCCTCCATCAGGTCGTCTTCCGGGAACGGGTAAAGCTGCTCGATCCGCACGATGGCGATGTCTTCGCGGCCCTCGCTACGGCGTTTTTCCAGCAAGTCGTAGTAAACCTTGCCGCTGCACAGGACCAGGCGCGTGACCTTGGCCGCGTCCAGGGTGTCGATTTCTGGAATAACGGTCTGGAACGAACCGTCGGCCAGATCTTCCAGGGTCGAGATGGCCAATTTGTGACGCAACAGCGATTTCGGGGTCAGCACTACCAGCGGCTTGCGCAGCGGGCGGATCACCTGGCGACGCAGCAAGTGGTAGATCTGGGCCGGGGTAGTCGGCACGCACACCTGGATGTTGTGCTCGGCGCACAGCTGCAGGTAACGCTCCAGACGGGCCGAAGAGTGCTCCGGACCCTGACCTTCATAACCGTGTGGCAGCAACATGGTCAGACCGCACAGACGGCCCCACTTGTGCTCGCCGCTGGTGATGAACTGGTCGATAACCACCTGGGCACCGTTGGCGAAGTCGCCGAACTGGGCTTCCCAGATCACCAGCGCGTTTGGCGTGGTGGTCGAGTAGCCGTATTCGAACGCCAGTACGGCTTCTTCGGACAGGAACGAATCGTACAGGTCGAAACGTGGCTGGCCTTCGTACAGGTTCTGCAACGGGATGTAGGTGCCCGCGTCTTTCTGGTTGTGCAGCACAGCATGACGGTGCGAGAACGTACCACGGCCGATGTCCTGGCCGGTCATGCGGATCGGGTGACCTTCGAACGCCAGGGTCGCGTACGCCATGGTTTCGGCGTAACCCCAGTTGATCGGCAGGCCGCCGGCTTGCATCTTCTGACGGTCTTCGTAGATCTTCGCAACCTGGCGCTGCACCACGAAGCCTTCCGGGATTTCCAGCAGCTTGGCAGACAGTTCCTGCAGGGTTTTCAGATCGAACGAGGTGTCGTGACGTGCAGTCCAGGCGTGGCCCAGGTACGGACGCCAGTCCACGAACAGCTCTTTGTTCGGCTCTTTAACCAGGCTTTTTACTACATGCAGACCGTTGTCCAGCGCGTTGCGGTATTCATCGACTTTCGCTTGAACACGCGCATCGTCAACCACACCGGCCTTGATCAGGCTTTCGGCGTACAGTTCACGGGTGGTGCGCTGCTTGGTGATCTGCTGGTACATCAACGGCTGGGTGCCGCTAGGCTCATCCGCTTCGTTGTGACCGCGACGACGGTAGCAAACCAGGTCGATTACCACGTCACGCTTGAACTGCATGCGGTAGTCGATGGCGAGCTGGGTCACGAACAACACGGCTTCCGGATCATCGCCATTCACATGGAGGATCGGCGCCTGGATCATCTTGGCAACGTCGGTCGCGTACTCGGTAGAGCGCGCGTCCAGCGGGTTGCTGATGGTGAAGCCCACTTGGTTGTTGATGACGATGTGAACCGTACCGCCGGTCTTGAAGCCGCGAGTCTGCGACATCTGGAACGTTTCCAGGACCACGCCTTGACCGGCAAATGCCGCGTCACCGTGGATGGAAATCGGCAGAACTTTCTCACCGGTGGCATCGTTACGACGATCCTGGCGAGCACGCACCGAACCCTCGACCACTGGAGAAACGATTTCCAGGTGGGATGGGTTGAAGGCCATGGCCAGGTGAACTTCACCGCCGGTGGTCATCACGTTGGACGAGAAACCCTGGTGGTATTTAACGTCACCGGAGCCCAGCTCGACCTTCTTCTTGCCTTCGAACTCGTCGAACAGCTCGCGCGGGTTCTTGCCGAAGGTGTTGACCAACACGTTCAGGCGACCACGGTGAGCCATGCCGATCACGATTTCCTTGGTGCCATAGGAACCGGAACGCTGGATCAGCTCGTCGAGCATTGGAATCAGGCTTTCGCCGCCTTCCAGGCCGAAACGTTTGGTGCCTGGGTATTTGGTGCCCAGGTATTTCTCGAGGCCTTCGGCCGCGGTCACGCGCTCCAGCAGGTGGCTGCGCACATCGGCGGACAATACCGGACGGCCACGCACGCCTTCCAGGCGATGCTGGAACCAGTGGCGCTGCTCGGAATCGGTGATGTGCGTAAATTCAGCGCCGATGGTGCGGCAATATGTCTGCTGCAACGCTTCGTGAATTTCGCGTAGGCTCGCTTCCTCTTTGCCGATGAACAGGTCGCCGGCACGGAAGGTCGTATCAAGATCGGCATTGGTCAAGCCGTAATGATTGATCGACAGGTCAGCAGGTGCAGGACGCTTCCAGAGCCCCAGCGGGTCAAGCTGGGCCGCCTGGTGGCCACGCATCCGGTAGGCCTGGATCAGTCGCAATACTTCAACTTGCTTCTTCTCATGCTCGCTGCTCACGCTACCGGCGGAAACCGGTTGGGCGCGGCGCTGGTTCTTTGCCAGCAGCACAAACTGATCGCGAATTGTTGCGTGCGATACATCGGTGGCAGCGTTGCCGTCTGAAGACAACGTCTGAAATTTGGTGCGCCATTCTTCTGGCACAGCGTTAGGGTCGTGCAGGTAGAGCTCATAAAGCTCTTCCACATAGGCAGCGTTACCACCTGAAAGATAGCCGCTGTTCCACATGCGCTGCATCACGCTTTCTTGCATGCTTGGTCACCCTCGATTTGGGGACACCACCGGCGAAAACACCGAGTTTGCTTGCAAAAGGCCAAGTGCAGCGACCAAAACAAGCCACTTAGGATCACGCTGATAGTTCGGGTACCAACCCGAATGCCCCTGCTTGTCTCATTTCTTCAAAATAAGAGCCGCGGCTTTGTAAGTCGCTGCTCAAGTTAAAACTACGGCGCCGGTTGAAGCCTGCGCCGTAGCATTTACGGGCACAACGGTCCTGCTTTGCTACAACGTCGCTTACACGCCGCTTTGCAGCAGCATGTTACGGATGTGACCAATGGCCTTAGTCGGGTTCAGGCCTTTGGGACATACGTTGACGCAGTTCATGATCCCGCGGCAGCGGAATACGCTGAACGGGTCATCCAGTGAAGCCAGACGCTCGGACGTCTTGGTGTCACGGCTGTCTGCCAGGAAGCGGTACGCTTGCAGCAGGGCAGCTGGACCCAGGAACTTGTCCGGGTTCCACCAGAAGGACGGGCACGAAGTCGAGCAGCAAGCGCACAGGATGCACTCGTACAGACCGTCGAGCTTTTCACGCTCTTCCGGGGACTGCAGACGCTCGATGGCCGGAGCCGGCGTGTCGTTCTGCAGGAACGGCTTAACTTTCTCGTATTGCTTGTAGAAGATGCTCATATCGACGACCAGGTCACGGATAACCGGCAAACCTGGCAGAGGACGAACGATCAGCTTGTTGCCTTTAACCACGGCGGACAGCGGCGTGATGCACGCCAGGCCGTTTTTGCCGTTGATGTTCATGCCGTCGGAACCGCACACACCTTCACGGCAAGAGCGACGATAGGAGAAACCTTCGTCCTGCTCTTTGATCAGTGCCAGTACATCCAGCACCATCAAGTCTTTACCACCGGTATCGACCTGGAATTCCTGCATGAACGGCGCAGCGTCCTGATCAGGGTTGTAGCGGTAAACACTGACTTTCAACATGGCAGCCACCCTTAGTAAGTCCGAATCTTCGGTTCAAACGTCGGAACCGTCTTCGGCGAGAAGTTCACAGCACGCTTGGTTACGCGCTTGTCACCCGGGAAGTACAGGGTGTGGCACAACCAGTTTTCGTCATCGCGATCTTCAAAGTCTTCACGAGCGTGAGCACCACGGGATTCTTTACGAACCTCGGCGGCGATCGCCGTCGCTTCAGCCACTTCCAACAGGTTTTGCAGCTCAAGGGCTTCGATACGAGCGGTGTTGAACGCCTGGCTCTTATCGTTGATCTTGACGTTGGCGATGCGCTTGCGCAGATCAGCCAGCTGGGCAATACCCTTCTGCATGTATTCGCCGGTACGGAATACACCGAAGTAGTTCTGCATGCAGCTTTGCAGCTCGCGACGCAGGGTAGCCACGTCTTCGCCATCGGTGCGCTCGTTCAGAGCGTTCAGACGCGCCAGGGCCGCTTCGATGTTGGCGTCGGTGGCGTCATCGTATTCGATGCCGTCAGTCAGTGCCTTCTCGAGGTGCAGGCCGGCAGCGCGGCCGAATACCACCAGGTCGAGCAGCGAGTTGCCGCCCAGACGGTTGGCGCCGTGAACCGATACGCAGGCCACTTCGCCTACTGCAAACAGACCGTGGATGATCTCGTCCACGCCTTCGGCGTTCTGGGTGATCGCCTGGCCATGAATGTTGGTCGGCACGCCGCCCATCATATAGTGGCAAGTTGGAACAACCGGAACTGGAGCAACTACCGGGTCAACGTGAGCGAAGGTCTTGGACAGCTCACAGATACCCGGCAGGCGGCTGTGCAGGACTTCTTCACCGAGGTGATCGAGTTTCAGCAGTACGTGGTCGCCATTCGGGCCACAGCCGTTACCGGCGATGATTTCTTTAACCATCGAACGGGCAACAACGTCACGACCCGCCAGGTCTTTCGCGTTCGGAGCATAACGCTCCATGAAACGCTCGCCGTGCTTGTTGATCAGGTAACCACCTTCACCACGGCAACCTTCGGTAACCAGTACACCGGCGCCGGCGATGCCGGTTGGGTGGAACTGCCACATCTCGATGTCTTGTACCGGCACGCCTGCACGCAGGGCCATGCCGACGCCGTCACCGGTGTTGATCAGGGCGTTGGTGGTGGACGCGTAGATACGGCCTGCACCGCCGGTGGCCAGAACAGTTGCCTTGGCGCGGATGTAGGTGGTTTCACCGGTTTCGATGCAGATCGCGATCACACCAACGAAGGCGCCGTCGGCGTTCTTCACCAGGTCAACTGCGTAGTACTCGTTCAGGAACGTGGTGCCGGCTTTCAGGTTGCCCTGGTAAAGCGTGTGCAGCAGCGCGTGACCGGTACGGTCGGAAGCAGCGCAGGTACGGGCAGCCTGGCCACCTTTACCGTAATCCTTCGACTGGCCGCCGAATGGACGCTGGTAGATACGACCTTGCTCGGTACGCGAGAACGGCAGACCCATGTGGTCCAGCTCGAACACGGCGGCCGGGCCTTCTTGACACATGTATTCGATAGCGTCCTGGTCACCGATGTAGTCGGAACCCTTGACGGTATCGTACATGTGCCAGCGCCAGTCATCGTTCGGGTCGGCGGACGCGATGGCGCAGGTGATGCCACCCTGGGCCGAAACGGTGTGGGAACGCGTCGGGAACACCTTGGTGATCACGGCAGTCTTGTGACCGCCCTGGGCCAGCTGCAACGCTGCGCGCATGCCAGCACCGCCGCCACCAATAATGATGGCGTCGAAGGAAATAGTTGGAATGTTAGCCATGAATCAGATACCCCAAAGAATCTGCACACCCCAGACGAAGTAAGCGAACATCGCGACGCCGCATACTGCCTGGAAGAGGAAACGTACTGCAGTCGCGGACTTGCCCAGCGCCATCGGCGTCAGGTAGTCAGTCGCGATGGTCCACATGCCGACCCAGGCGTGTGCGCCCAGGGCAACAAGTGCCAGCAGACTGAAGATTCGCATCGCATTGTGGGAAAACAGCCCGTGCCATTGCTCATAGCCAATGCCCGGGTTTGCGACGAGGTATCCGATCAGGAAAATGAAATAAGCCGCGAGAACGACCGCAGACACACGCTGCGCCATCCAGTCATAGAGGCCCGAACGCGAAAGGTTCGTAACGCTGGTTACCATATCCAAACTCCTGCCAGAACGATCAGCACCACGGAAATGGCGATGATGATTTTCGAGCCCAGGCGGCCGCCTTCCAGCGTCTCACCGATACCCGCATCCATGATCAAGTGGCGCACACCGGCTACCAGGTGATAAAGCAGAGCGGACAGGAGGCCCCATGCTACGAACTTGGCCAGCGGGCTGGTCAAGCATGCCTTCACCTCGGCGTATCCTTCCTCGGAACCCAGGGATTTGCTCAATGCATAAAGCATGATGCCCAAGCCCAGGAACAGGATGATGCCGGAAACACGGTGCAGGAACGACGTAACGCCGGTGATGGGGAGTTTGATGGTCCTTAGGTCTAGGTTTACAGGTCGTTGGCTATTCACGGCTTTTTTTCACACTGAAGAGCCCCTAACAATCAGGGCAAAGTTGTTGGGGAGTGCACTGGTCAGGTAAGCACCACCCAGGGAGTGCGACCCCCAATGAAAGCAAGCCCAAAAGCCCTTGGCGGTCGGTGGCCGAGTATAGACAGTTAGGTTACTAATGACAACGCGCGCTCCTCACCCTAATAGCTGATTGCGTTGGCGGGATAAAAGGCGTAAATGGCAGTCAATTTCGACGAAAAAGTCTGGTTAAAGCCTTCTGGAGCAAGACTTTAGGCAAATTGACATCTGGATTTATATCAATATAGTGGTGCGGGCCCTGCGTGGGGGGTCTGTCTGATGATTTGAAGCATAAATAGGAGGCCACATGGCTGACAAAAAAGCGCAGTTGATCATCGAGGGCGCAGCCCCCGTCGAGCTGCCCATTTTAACCGGCACCGTTGGTCCCGATGTTATCGACGTACGGGGCCTGACGGCCACGGGCCGTTTCACTTTCGACCCAGGCTTCATGTCGACCGCCTCTTGCGAGTCGAAGATCACCTATATCGACGGCGACAATGGCATCCTGCTGCACCGGGGCTACCCGATCGAGCAACTGGCTGAAAAGTCGGACTACCTGGAAACCTGCTACCTGCTGCTAAATGGCGAATTGCCAACAGCCGAGCAAAAAGCCCAGTTCGTCAGCACCGTAAAGAACCACACCATGGTTCACGAGCAGTTGAAGACCTTCTTCAACGGCTTCCGCCGCGACGCCCACCCGATGGCCGTCATGTGCGGTGTGGTCGGCGCCTTGTCGGCCTTCTATCACGACTCCCTGGACATCAATAACCCGCAGCATCGCGAAATCTCCGCGATCCGCCTGGTTGCCAAGATGCCAACCCTGGCCGCAATGGTTTACAAGTACTCCATGGGCCAACCCATGATGTACCCGCGCAACGACCTGACGTACGCGGAAAACTTCCTGCACATGATGTTCAACACCCCGTGCGAGATCAAACCGATCAGCCCGACGCTTGCCAAGGCCATGGACCGGATCTTCATCCTCCACGCCGACCACGAGCAAAACGCCTCCACCTCTACCGTGCGTCTGGCCGGCTCTTCGGGTGCCAACCCGTTCGCCTGTATCGCCGCCGGTATCGCCGCACTCTGGGGCCCTGCCCACGGCGGTGCGAACGAAGCCGTTCTGACCATGCTGGATGAAATCGGCGATGTCTCGAACATCGACACTTTCATCGCCAAGGCCAAGGACAAGAACGATCCGTTCAAGTTGATGGGCTTCGGTCACCGCGTTTACAAGAACCGCGACCCACGCGCTACCGTCATGAAGCAGACCTGCGACGAAGTGTTGAAGGAACTGGGCATCAAGAACGATCCGCAACTCGAACTGGCCATGCGCCTGGAAGAGATCGCCCTGACCGACCCGTACTTCATCGAACGCTCGCTGTACCCGAACGTCGACTTCTACTCGGGGATCATCCTCAAGGCGATCGGCATTCCAACCAGCATGTTTACCGTGATCTTCGCCCTGGCGCGGACCGTGGGCTGGATCTCCCACTGGAAAGAAATGCTCTCCAGCCCGTACAAGATTGGCCGCCCGCGCCAGCTGTACACCGGCTACGAGTCGCGTGACATCACCAAGCTGGAAGATCGCAAGTAAGCCATCAAGCGCTTGGTTGCACCGAATAAGGCCTCCTCTGGAGGCCTTATTTGTTTCTGATGATCGTTCCCACGCTCCGCGTGGGAATGCCTCCTGTGACGCTCCGCGTCACCCCGCGCAAGGCTTGAGACTGGCGTCGTCAGCAGGACGCGGAGCGTCCGGGTTCACATTCCCACGCAGAGCGTGGGAACGATCAAGGCAGTTTTATTGGTGCAGGATTTGAGAAACAGTTTTGTGAAATCCGTTACCAATAAAAGCAAAAAAATGCCCCGATCTCGCGACCGGGGCATTTTTTTGTAGCTGTTACAACGTTTAGTGATTCACCGCCCCACTCGCCCCCAGGCCAGTCTGCGAACGCACAAACTGCGGGAAGTACAGCGCACGCTCTTTCTCTGCCGCCGCCGACTTGTCGGTGATGGAGAAGAACCAGATACCCACGAACGCGATGATCATCGAGAACAACGCCGGGTATTCGTACGGGAAGATGGCTTTTTCATGGTGCAGGATCGACACCCAGATGGTTGGGCCAAGGATCATCAGGCCTACGGCACTGATCAAGCCCAGCCAGCCGCCAATCATGGCGCCACGGGTGGTGAGGTTTTTCCAGTACATGGAAAGCAGCAACACCGGGAAGTTACAGCTGGCAGCAATGGAGAACGCCAGGCCCACCATGAACGCGATGTTCTGGCTTTCGAACAGGATACCCAGGCCGATGGCCAATACACCCAAGGCTACGGTGGTGATCTTCGACACGCGAATCTCATCCTTTTCGTTGGCCTTGCCTTTCTTGATCACGCTGGCGTACAGGTCATGGGACACCGCCGACGCACCGGCCAGGGTCAAACCGGCAACCACCGCCAGGATGGTGGCAAAGGCCACAGCCGAGATGAAGCCCAGGAAGATGCTGCCGCCCACCGCGTTGGCCAGGTGCACCGCCGCCATGTTGTTACCGCCCAGCAAGGCGCCTGCCGCGTCCTTGAACGCCGGGTTGGTGCTGACCAGCAGGATCGCGCCAAAGCCGATGATAAAGGTCAGGATGTAGAAGTAGCCGATGAAGCCGGTGGCATACAACACGCTCTTACGCGCTTCCTTGGCGTCGCTTACGGTGAAGAAGCGCATGAGGATGTGCGGCAGGCCGGCCGTACCGAACATCAGCGCAAGCCCTAAGGAGAATGCCGAGATCGGGTCTTTTACCAGGCCACCCGGGCTCATGATCGCTTCACCTTTAGGGTGAACCTTGATCGCTTCGGAGAACAGCGTGTTGAAGTCGAAGTTGACGTGCTTCATCACCATCAGCGCCATGAACGAGGCACCGGACAGCAACAGCACGGCCTTGATGATCTGCACCCAGGTGGTCGCGAGCATGCCGCCGAACAACACGTACATGCACATCAGGATCCCCACCAGGATCACCGCAACGTGGTAATCCAGGCCGAACAGCAGCTGGATCAACTTGCCCGCACCGACCATCTGCGCGATCAGGTAGAACGCCACCACCACCAGCGAGCCACACGCCGACAGGCTGCGGATCTGGGTTTGCCCCAGGCGATAGGACGCTACGTCGGCAAAGGTGTACTTGCCCAGGTTACGCAGGCGCTCGGCGATCAGGAACAGAATGATCGGCCAGCCCACCAGGAAGCCGATCGAGTAGATCAGGCCATCGTAGCCGGAGGTGAACACCAGCGCGGAAATCCCCAGGAAGGACGCCGCCGACATGTAGTCGCCAGCAATCGCCAGGCCGTTCTGGAAACCGGTGATCTTGCCGCCGGCCGCATAGTAGTCGGCCGCCGATTTGTTGCGCTTGGATGCCCAGTAAGTGATGCACAGGGTGGCACCGACAAACGCGACAAACATCACGATGGCCGAGACGTTCAGCGGTTGCTTGTGCACTTCACCGGTCAATGCATCCGCCGCCCAAACGGCCGGAGCAAACAGCGAAGCGCCGAATATAGCCAATAGACGCCGGATCATTGCGCAGCCTCCTTGAGAATCGCATTGTTCAGGTCGTCAAATTCGCCATTGGCCCGACGCACATAGATAGCGGTCAGGATGAAAGCGGACACAATCAGTCCGACGCCCAGGGGAATGCCCCAGGTAATCGAGGAACCAGGGCTGAGTTTGGCCCCCAGCACTTGTGGCCCATAGGCAATTAACAGGATGAAAGCGGAGTAAAGCCCTAGCATGATCGCCGAGAGAATCCAGGCGAACCTTTCCCTTTTTCTCACCAGCTCCTTGAAACGCGGGCTGTTTTGAATCGAGAGGTAAATGCTGTCGTTCATTGTTTTTATCCTCGCAGCACAGCTTTTTATTATTTTGGAACATATCCACTGTATGCGGCTGCGGAACAGGTTCCAGACGACCTTAGTAGTAGAACGAGATAGCAACTTCGCAAGTTTTTAAGTCAACAAATAAACAACAGCCTGAATGCAGGCAAAAAAATGTGGGAGCGGGCTTGCTGTGGCGAGCAAGCTTGCTTGCGCTGGGGTGCGAAGCGCCCCCGAAAAGCCGGAGACTGCTGCGCAGTCAGCGGGAGCAAGCTCCCTCGCCACAGCAAGCCCGCTCCCACATTAGGGTTGTGGTGGGGCTTCTAAAGAGTTAGTGCTTTATTTGGCAGTCCACTCGGCCACACGCTCAGGGTGCTTGGCAACCCAGTCCTTGGCCGCTGCGTCAGGCTTGGCACCTTCCTGGATTGCGAGCATGACTTCGCCGATTTCGTCCTTGGAGGCCCACTGGAATTTCTTCAGGAAAGCGGCGACTTCCGGCGCTTTCTTCTCCAGGCCCTTGCTGCCGATGCTGTTGACGGTTTCAGCAGCGCCATAAATCCCTTTTGGATCGTCGAGGAAACGCAGTTTCCACTTGGCGAACATCCAGTGTGGCACCCAACCGGTGACCGCAATGGATTCCTGCTTGTCTTCGGCACGGGTCAGTTCGGCGATCATCGCGGCGCCCGAACTGGCTTGCAGCTTATAGTCCAAGCCATAGGCCTTGATCGCCTCGTCGGTCTTGAGCATCACGCCTGAACCGGCATCGATGCCGACAATCTTGTTCTTGAAGGTGGTGTCGGTCTTGAGGTCTTCGATGGACTTGGCTTTAACGTACTCCGGCACGATCAGGCCAATTTTGGCATCCTTGAAGTTGGGGCCGTAGTCGACCACCTTGTCCTTGTTCTTGGCCCAGTACTCACCGTGGGTCACGGGCAGCCAGGCCGAGAGCATGGCGTCGAGCTTGCCGGTGGCTACACCTTGCCACATGATCCCGGTGGCGACGGCTTGCAGTTTCACGTCGTAACCGAGCTTTTCCTTGATCACTTCTGCCGCCACGTGGGTGGTGGCAACGCTGTCGGACCAGCCGTCCACATAGCCGATGCTCAGGGTTTTGCTGTCGGCGCTGGCCAGTGTGGAGCTCATCGCAACTACCAGAGTGGCAGCTGCGCCCAAGAGTCGTCGCATCTTCATAGTACTTCCCCGAAAGTGCTGCGCCCGGCGGATGCCGAGCGACGTCAACCTGTTGTTATATGGTGCACCGCGCCCCCTTCACGCGCATCGATCCGGCGGCCCAGACATCAGTGGAGTGCTGACACTTCGATCATCAACCTGCCGGGGCCTTGGACCTGCTCTGACTGCGACCTCAGGTAAGCAAGAAACGACATCACATCGCCAGCAGGGCGATTTGTAGGACATCGCTGCAAAATCCCGCCCGAACTTTGCATGTCTAAATTATGCAGCCCCACTGAGACGGGCTAATTCCGGGTAAGATGCGCGCCTTTGCTCCTCCAGATAAGCCGACCATGCCCGCGACTGCCCGCTTCCCTGCCCTGCCCTATTGTTTCGCCTTGATCCTCGGTGTGCTGGCCCTTGTCGGCTATTGGTACGGCCTCGGCCGGCCGGTGGTATTGCCGGACGTCGCCAGCGCCAGCCACAAAATGCAATGTGCGTCCTACACGCCGTTCGACAAGGACCAATCACCCTTCGACCAGCCGTTCACGCTGCGCCCAGAGCGCATGGACGCCGACCTGGCGCTGCTGGCCACCCGCTTCGACTGCATTCGGACCTACTCCATGACCGGCTTGGAAGCCCTGCCCGGCATGGCGCGCAAGCACGGGCTGAAGTTGATGGCCGGTGCCTGGGTCAGCAGCGACCCGGTAGCCACTGAAAAAGAAATCGACGAGCTGATCGCGGCGGCCAACGCCAACCCCGACGTGGTCACCTCGGTGATCGTCGGCAACGAGGCCCTGCTGCGCAAGGAAGTCACCGCCAAGCGGTTGGTGACGCTCATTCATAAAGTCAAAAGCCAGATCAAGCAGCCGGTCACCTATGCCGACGTATGGGAGTTCTGGCTGCAACACCCGGAAATCGCCCCGGCCGTGGACTTCCTGACCATTCACCTGCTGCCGTACTGGGAAGATGACCCATCGGGCATCGACCAGGCGCTCAAGCACGTCGGTGATGTGCGCCAGACCTTCGGCAACAAGTTCGCGCCTAAAGATGTGCTGATCGGCGAGACCGGCTGGCCCAGCGAAGGTCGCCAACGCGAAACGGCCGTGCCGAGCCGGGTCAACGAAGCCAAGTTCATGCGCGGCTTTGTGGCCATGGCCGAAGCCAATGGCTGGCGCTACAACCTGATCGAAGCCTTTGACCAGCCGTGGAAACGCGCCAGTGAAGGCGCGGTTGGCGGTTACTGGGGCCTGTTTGATGCCGATCGCCAGGACAAGGGTATTCTTGCCGGGCCGGTGAGCAACGTGCCGTACTGGCCACTGTGGTTGGGCGTAGGCGGGATTATCCTGTTGGGTACATTGGCCCTCGGTGGCCGTGTTCGCAGCACTCGCGCCGCGGTCCTGCTGCCATTGCTCGGCGCCGTGGCAGCCTGCTCCATCGGCACCTGGGCCGAACTGACTCGCGTCACCGCACGCTTCAACGATGAATGGGTATGGGCAGCCTTGCTGGTGGTGTTGAACCTGCTGGTGCTGGCCCATGCCGCGCTGGCCCTTGGCGCACGAGAAGGATGGCGCGAGCGCGCGTTCAACTGGCTGGAGCAACGCGCAGGCTGGCTGGTGGCAATCGCCGGGTTTGCCGGCGCGGTGATGATGCTGGCGCTGGTGTTCGACCCGCGTTATCGCAGCTTCCCGAGCGCGGCACTGGTGCTGCCGGCGCTGGTGTACCTGGTTCGCCCGGTGACCGGGCCGCGTCGGGAGATTGCGTTGCTGGCCTTCATCATCGGTGCCGGGATTGCACCGCAGCTGTATCGCGAAGGTTTGCTTAACCAGCAGGCGTGGGGTTGGGCGGTGGTCAGTGTGTTGATGGCTGGGGCTTTGTGGCGTTGCTTGAGGGTGCGCAAGGCTTAGCACCGCTTTCGCGAGCAAGCCCGCTCCCACATTCGGCCGCATTTCAAAGGATGTAATCGGTCAATTGTGGGAGCGGGCTTGCTCGCGAAGAGGCCCTATCAGGCAGCCCGAGGCTTCCTGACCAACCGCAACCCCGCAATCACCACCGCAAACACCGCAAATGTGGTGTTGTACAGCGCCAATGCCGGTAACCCAAACACCATCCCCAACACCGCCAAGCCCCACCCCGCGCGGCCCGGCACAAAAAACCCCAGCACCGACGTGACCAACGCCGCCCAGCCCAGCACCTTGAAATGAATCATCAGCCCCAGGTTCGAGCGCAACTGGCATTCCCAGCGGCTGGCCTCATCGACGCAGATTCCCACCCAGCGGCCGTCCTCCATAAAACCGTAGC
Organism: Pseudomonas sp. D2002; assembly: GCF_013385735.1. Lineage (NCBI taxonomy): Bacteria > Pseudomonadati > Pseudomonadota > Gammaproteobacteria > Pseudomonadales > Pseudomonadaceae > Pseudomonas > Pseudomonas sp. D2002. The sequence continues at coordinate 151,492 of NZ_JACAPL010000012.1, forward strand.
GGGCGCCATAACTGGCGGCCAGCCATAACGGCAGGGCAATAAGCAGCAGAATCAACGGCAAGCGGCGGGACATAAGGCACTCCGATAGGCAAAAACGGCGCTCAGCTTAATGCCCCGGCTGCCGTTAGCAAGGTGTGTACGCAGATAACTGTTCAACCAAGCGTCGCAAAGTGTATCTTCTGGCTACTATTACCCCGATTCCGACTTCTTTTTCCGACTTTTCGTGCCGAATGCTGGCACTTCGGTGATGGAGCGGTGGTCATAGCCTGCGAATCTATCAGCACGTTTCCTCTTAGGGATTAAGTCATGCTCCGTTCCTTGCGCTGTGCTGCCTTGCTGGGCAGCCTATTTTTGAGTGCGTCAGCACTGGCCGTCGATATCGACCAGGCCACGTATGGCTACCCTTTGACCAACCCGTTCGAAGCGACCATCGCCACCACTCCGCCTGACCTTCGGCCCAAATTGCCGACCAACGACGAGATCAACCAGTCCGACTACACCCTGAACATGCGCCCCGAGCGCGAATTCAGCCTGCCCGACAACTTCTGGGCAGTGAAGAAACTCACCTACCGCATCGCCAAGCAAGACCACGCCGCGCCGCTGATCTTCCTGATCGCCGGCACCGGTGCGCGGTTTGACAGCAGCATCAACGAGTACCTGAAAAAGCTCTATTACCAGGCCGGCTACCACGTGGTGCAACTGTCGTCGCCAACCAGCTTCGACTTCATCAGCGCCGCCTCGCGCTTCGCAACGCCTGGGATCACCCAGGAAGACGCCGAGGACATGTACCGCGTCATGCAGGCGGTGCGCGCGCAGAACGCCTCGCTGCCGGTGACCGACTTTTACCTCACTGGCTACAGCCTCGGCGCCCTGGATGCGGCATTTGTGAGCAAGCTCGACGAGACCCGTCGCAGCTTCAACTTCAAGAAAGTGCTGCTGCTCAACCCGCCGGTCAACCTCTATACCTCGATCACCAACCTCGACAAGCTGGTGCAGACCGAGGTCAAGGGCATCAACAACACCACCACTTTCTATGAACTGGTGCTGAGCAAGCTGACCCGCTACTTCCAGCAAAAGGGCTACATCGACCTCAACGACGCCCTGCTCTACGACTTCCAGAACTCCAAGCAGCACCTGACCAATGAACAGATGGCGATGCTGATCGGCACTTCGTTCCGCTTCTCGGCGGCCGACATTGCGTTCACCTCGGACCTGATCAACCGTCGCGGCCTGATCATCCCGCCTAAATACCCGATCACCGAAGGCACCAGCCTCACGCCGTTCCTCAAGCGTGCACTGCAATGCGACTTCGACTGCTACCTCACCGAACAAGTGATCCCGATGTGGCGCGCGCGTTCCGACGGCGGCAGCCTGCTGCAACTGGTCGACCAGGTCAGCTTGTACGCGCTCAAAGACTACCTGCACACCAGCCCGAAAATCGCGGTGATGCACAACGCTGACGACGTGATCCTCGGCCCTGGCGACCTCGGTTTCCTGCGTAAAACCTTCGGCGATCGCTTGACCGTCTACCCGCTGGGCGGCCACTGCGGCAACCTCAATTACCGCGTCAACGCCGACGCCATGCTGGAGTTCTTCCGTGGCTAAATATCTTCTGCTGCTGGCCGCCCTGATGTGCGCGGGCGTCGCCAATGCCGACAACAGCAAGGCGCATGAGCCGGTCAAAATAGATTCCGATGGTTTCAAGGAACCGCTGACCAAGCTCAAATTCAACCCGGGCCTGGACCAGCGTGAGTTCGAGCGTTCATCGCTGACTGCGCTCAACGTGTATGACCCGCTGGAGTCGTGGAACCGCCGCGTGTATCACTTCAACTACCGCTTCGACCAATGGGTGTTCCTGCCAGTGGTTGACGGTTACCGCTACGTGACGCCGAGCTTCCTGCGCACCGGCGTGAGCAACTTCTTCAACAACCTGGGCGATGTGCCCAATCTGCTGAACAGCCTGCTGCAACTCAAGGGCCACCGCTCCCTGGAAACCACCGGACGCCTGCTGCTCAACACCACCATCGGCATCGCCGGCCTGTGGGACCCGGCCACCGCCATGGGCCTGCCGCGCCAGAGCGAAGACTTCGGCCAGACCCTGGGTTTCTACGGCGTGCCCGGCGGCGCCTATCTGGTGCTGCCGATCTTCGGCCCGTCAAACCTGCGCGACACCACCGGCCTGATCGTCGACTACGGCGCGGAAACCGAGATCAACTTCCTCAACGTGTCCAAAGTCAGCGAAAACCACCCGGAAATCTGGGCCCTGCGCGCCGTCGACAAGCGCTACCAGACCAGCTTCCGCTACGGCCAGATGAACTCGCCGTTTGAGTATGAGAAGGTGCGGTATATCTATACCGAATCGCGCAAGTTGCAGATTGCCGAGTAACTAAAGCACCACAAAAAAGGCCATTCGATTGAATGGCCTTTTTTTTCGCCTGCCGTTTTTCCATCGATATCTAAAAATAATCCCTAAGCGGGAACTCAAAACACAAAATCATCCACACAAAAATGATGCTGCTTCACACACACAACAGCATCTATCCCAACGACTGCAACAGCATGCAAGGAAACGATCATGTACCTACCCAATCTCATGTCTCTCAATGTCTTTGCGACACTTGGCAGCCTTCGCTCAGACTCAACCGGCGCTCAGCCTCCCACTCAAAACACGGGTAGAGCGCCGGGCGATTATAGGACTGTCGAGCAAATTACCGGCGGGCCGCTTTTCCAACAAACCTTCTCGTGGTCAACTGACCCTAAAAACCCTCAAGTGCCTTTGTTGGAGGGACAACGGGTAGCTGATTTTTACGCGCAGATCGGCGGCAACTTTAACGATCCAAAACTGAGCCTCAGCGAGAGGGCTGACTTGGCGGCCAACGCAGAGAGGGTACTCCAATTTATCGCTCAATCAGGAGGCGAGGCCTCAACCGCTGACAACAACCGGATTGAAGGCAAATATAGCGCTACTTTCAGGATTGACCCAGATTTCCTATCCGATGAAAACCTCAGCGCCGAGGGCTCGGAAGCCAGAACACTCTTGAGCTTCGCCAGATATGGCTATGACGCACTTCAAGGCCTTGGAGGGCAGGATATAAAACCTAACCACCGGCCGGTTGTATAGGCCGAGAAGCCACCCGTTGAGAGATGACATGGACCCTTACTCACAATTACTTGAGCAGGTTTTCTACGAGGAAATGCTAACCCCGGCGCTGTTATCGTTTTGCCTGGTCCTGTTTCTATTCGTCCTCCGCACCGCATTCAAAAACACCTCCCGCAGCCAGGTATGCGTGCTGTTTGCCCTAGGGTTCATGGTGATCATTGGCTGGCCTCATGCCTGGCAGATGATGTTCCCTGAAGTGTGCATCGCGCCGACCGGCACGCCTCAAGAGGCCTGCCATTTCAGCCCTTGGGCCCGCCTGAAGCTGGGTCTGTTGAGTGGCGCGTGTGGAGCGCTTCTGGCACTGATCTCGGTAAAAGCCTGGCAGTTCACGGCCAGAAAATTTAACTAAGGAGCGCCCAACGCCCTACTCGTCTATGGCTTGGCAGTGATTCCCGACCAGGCCTTGCCCACCCCCGTCACAATCACCAGGACCAGTGCCCCGGCAATAATTCCGGCCACCGCATTGAGCAGCGTCGGTATCAACCACGCCATGCCGCCGACGCTTTGACTCACTGTCTCGATCCAGTGATGCACCACCGGCACACCATGGGTGAGGATGCCACCGCCGACCATGAACATCGCCGCCGTGCCGATCACCGACAGGCTTTTCATCATGTACGGCGCAGCGCGAAGGATCGCCCCGCCAATGCTGCGCGCGGCCTGGCCGGGCTTTTGCGTCAGCCACAGGCCCAGGTCATCCAGCTTGACGATACCGGCGACCAGCCCGTAAACGCCGATGGTCATCACTATCGCGATGCCCGACAGCACGATCACCTGCTGCATCAGCGGCGCATCGGCGACCGTGCCGAGGGTGATGGCGATGATTTCTGCCGACAGAATAAAGTCGGTACGGATCGCGCCCTTGATCTTGTCCTTTTCAAACGCAACCAAGTCAGTCGCCGGGTCCGCCACCGCTTCGACCAAGTGCGCCTGTTCCTCTGTACGTTTGTGCAGAAAGCTATGCGCGAGCTTCTCAAAACCTTCAAAACACAGATAAGCCCCGCCCAGCATCAACAACGGCGTGACCGCCCACGGCGCAAACGCGCTGATCAACAACGCCGCAGGCACCAGGATCAATTTGTTCAGAAACGAACCCTTGGCCACCGCCCACACCACCGGAATCTCCCGCTCGGCCCGCACCCCGGAGACCTGCTGGGCATTCAGCGCCAAGTCATCCCCAAGCACCCCGGCGGTCTTCTTGGCGGCCATCTTGGTCATCAACGCCACATCGTCGAGGACGGCGGCGATGTCGTCGATCAGTACCAGTAAACTGCTTCCTGCCATGGTGGGTTCATCCTGCGGTTAGAGTGCCGCGAATATAACGCGGCGACCGTGAGGGAATATAGGGCGCTACTCGCGGAGGATTGCTTTTGATCTGGCTGTTGATCTGCTTTTGATCTTGATCTGGCTTTTGATCTTGATCTTGATCTTGATCTGAGTCGCCCCGTCAACCACGCTGG
>NZ_JACAPL010000013.1:0-184814 GCF_013385735.1 Pseudomonas sp. D2002
CTGTAAGAGCGGAACCATAAGTGGCCGTTACCTTAATAACGGATATGTACTCCGATCGATCCAAGACCTCCAGCGCCCAACACAGGGCCTTCGCGAGCAAGCCCGCTCCCACATTTGGAATGAAGGGTGTCAGGTAGATTTGGGTTGCCTGGGAGGCCGCTATCGCAGGCAAGCCAGCTCCCACATCAAATTTTCGTCAGTTTCAAAGCCAACGCCTTCGCCTGCAGCGCCACATCGGTCACCGCCGTACTCTCCCACCACATCCCCCGCAACGGCGGCCCCATGGCAAACAATCGCGGGCTGACATTGCCCTCAGCATCCACCACCGCCCCCGACACATCCGCCGCAATCCCCAACGCCAACGGCCCAGGCCGGATCAACCCACGCTTGAGCAACTGCTGCGGCAACGGCCTGGCCACCCGGCGCCAATCGTATTCGATACCGCTGGAATTGATCAGCGCCGCGCCCGACACCTGCGTCACCGCCTGCTCACCACGACGCCGCAAGCGAATAGTCACACCACCGTCCGACGCCACCACCCCCTTGAACGACGCCGCCTGAATCCGCAACCGCCCTTCGGCCTGCAACCGCGCCACCAACTGCGCACTCAACGGCGGCGAACGGTGATGATGGCTCTCCCACCACGGCCGTACATGACGCACGAACTGGCGCTTCTCACGCTCGTCGGCCTGGCTCCACAAACGGCCGATGTGCGCACGCACGGTGTCCAGCGGCGCCTGCCAATCGATGCCCTGGGCCTGCGCGATCCGGCATTGGCGGCGCACCTCGCGCAGCAGCTGCCGTGGACTGCACAGGCTGTGATCGGCGGCGAGAAAGTCTTCCCAGCTTGGCGGCTGTCGGCGCACATGCGGCAACAGACCGTGCCGCGAGAAAATCTCGATGGGCCCACGATGGCCCGCCTGCTCCAGCGACACCACAGCGTCGACCATGGTCAGCCCGGAACCGATGATCAGCACCGTCGATTGCGGGTCGATGTGAGTCATGGCCTGCACATCCCACGGGTCCACGGCGGCGGCGTTCAAACCGCTGGACTCGGTCTGCGGTGTACGCGCCGCCGGGAACATGCCGGTGGCCAGCACCGCGTAAGTGCCGCGCAGTTGCTGGCCGTTATCAAGGGTGAGCAATGTGGCTGCGTCGTCCACTTGCAGGTCGACCACTTCGCCACGCACATGCTCGACGGTGGATGCCGACAGCGCCTTGGCTTCGGCCAGCCGCTGCTGCGCGTACACGCCAAAAATCCCGCGCGGCGGGAACAGTTCACTGATCGGCACATGCTGCTGATCCGATTCCGGCCAACCTCCGGCGCCGATGTAGTCGGTGAGCCACTGGGTCAGGTCATCGGCGTTGTCCGGGTCCACACTCATGCGCGCGGCGTTACCGTTCAAGGTGTGGCCCAGCTCAACGGCGCTGTAGGCCTCGCCGCGCCCGAGTTCGGCGCGCGGTTCAATCACCAGGATGTACCGCTGCCCGGACTGGCGCAGCAGTTGCACGGCCAACATCGTGCCGCTCAGGCCGCCGCCGATGATCAATACATCAGCGTTGCGGATGGATTCAGTCATGCACGTTCGCCCTTACTGTTTACCCAGATAAATATCATGCAAATCGCCACGCGCCAGCAGCTCAGTTGCACTGCCGTTCAACACCACTCGCCCAGTATCCAGCACGTAGCCCTGGGACGCATAGTTGAGCGCGACGTTGATGTTCTGTTCGGCGATCAAAAAGCTCACTTGCTGCTCACGGTTGAGCTGCGCGATGATCTCGAAAATCTCCTGCACAATCATCGGCGCCAACCCCATCGACGGCTCGTCGAGCAGCACCAAGGTCGGGCGAGTCATCAGCGCCCGGCCAATGGCGACCATTTGCTGCTCGCCGCCCGACGTGAGCCCCGCGCGGGTGTGGCGCTTGGTCTTGAGCCGTGGGAACCAGGCGTAGATGCGTTCCAGGTCGTGCTCCATGGCCTTGCGGCTAAGGCGTCGCACAAAGCCACCGCTGCGCAGGTTGTCTTCCACCGTCAGTTGGCCGAACACATGCCGACCTTCCAGCACATGAACCATGCCCTGGCGCACGCGCTGGCTGGGGTCGATACCGGCCACATCGCGCCCGACATAGGTGATCACACCCCGGCTGACTTCGGCCCGCTCGGCGCGCACCAGCCCCGAAATCGCCTTGAGCGTAGTGCTTTTGCCCGCGCCATTGGCGCCGAGCAAGGCGACGATGGCGCCCTTGGGCACATTCAAGGACACCCCGGCCACCGCCAGGATTGCGCCGTCGTAGATCACTTCGATGTCGTTGACCGTCAGCAGCGACGGCTGTGCAGTTTCAGCGGCGGCTTGGCTCATGATTTATTCATCCCCGGTGCAGGTGCGCGGCGTCAGGCCTTTTTCCTTGGCGAAGGCGGCGGACTTTTCATCGATCAACGGGCGCAACAACGCGCGGTCGGCGGCGATCCAATCGCTGATCAGCGTCCAGTTGGCGCCGTCCCACTGCTGCACGCGCGCCGAACCGCCGCCTTCGTGGTCGCGGCACGACAGCTTGAGGTTCTGCATCAGGCCCAGGTAGCCCATGTCCTTCAAACGCGCGTCGTCGATATTCAGATGCTCCAGGCCCCAGCGGCCTTCTTCGCCATTGAGTGGCCGTTTGCCGAATTTGGCCTGGCCGGTGCGAATGGCTTCCACCGCCACGGCGGCGTTCACCAGACCGGAGTTGTAGTAAACGCTGCCGAAGTTTTTCAGGTCTTTGAGGTCGCTGTGGCCCTTATCGAGGATGTATTGCTTGAGGCGTTTATGAATCTCGAAGTCGGCGCCGGCCGGGTATGGGGTGAGTGCCAGGTAGCCTTTGGCAGCAGCGCCGGCAGGCAACACGTCTTCGCTGGAACTGGCCCAGATATCGCCGATGATGTGGTCGACCGGGAAGCCGAAGCGCGCGGCGGTCTTCACCGCAACCGGCGTCGACACGCCCCAGGTGCGCAGGAACACCCAATCCGGATTGGCCTGGCGCACCTGGCGCCATTGCGCCGACTGCTCGTTGCCCGGATCGGCGACCGGAATCTGGATGTTTTCAAAGCCGTATTTCTCCGCCAGCAGCTTCAGCGGGCCGAGGGTTTCCCGCCCGTAGGCCGAGTCGTGATAGACCGTGGCGATCTTCTTGCCCTTGAGCTTGTCGAAACCGCCTTCGCGCTGGGCGATGTAGTTCACCAATGTCGACGCCTCGCTGTAGAAGGTCAGCATCACCGGGAAGTTGTACGGGAACACGGTGCCGTCGGTGGCTTCAGTGCGGCCGTAACCCAGGGTGATCAGCGGGATCTTGTCGACCTCGGCGCGCTCGCTCAGCGCATACGCCGCCGGTGCGCCATTGGGTTGATACACCGCAACCGGCGCGCCATCCAGGCCATTTTTGAAGCGCTCGTAGCACTCGATGCCCTTCTCTGCCGTCCACTCGGTCTCGCATTCCTGCCACACCAGTTTCACCCCATTGATGCCGCCTTCAACCTCGTTGATATAACGCAGGTAGTCGATCATCCCGGCCCACACCTGCACGCCGCTGGAGGCGTAGGCGCCGACGCGGTAGGTGGCCAGGGGAATGAATTGCTGGTCGGGCGAGGCGCTTGCCTGGGGCACAGCACCGGCCAGGGCGGCCAGCGCGAAGGCGGCGCCGACCAGGGAACGTTTCAAGGATGCACGCATGGGAGGTTCTCTTAGGGTCAGAAACGTAGAGGCCACTGACGCAGCCGATCGCGAAGGGTGTGCAACAGGCGAATCAAGCCCTCGGGTTCCTTGATCAGGAACACGATGATCAACACGCCAAAGATGATTTTCTGCAGGTTCTGCAACTGCCCCGCATCCACCGAACCGCCGAACAACGCCTGCCCGGCATGGCTGAGGAAAATCGGCAGCAGGCTGATAAACGCCGCGCCGACAAAGTTGCCGGCAATGCTGCCCATGCCGCCGATAATGATGATGAACAGGATCTGGAACGAGCGGTTGATATCGAAGCTGCTGGCGCTGGCCGTGCCCAGGTAGGCAAAGGCCCACAGCGCACCGGCGATGCCTAAGTAGAACGAGCTGACCGCGAACGCCAGGCGCTTGTAGCGCACCACCGGAATGCCGACCACGGCGGCGGCGGTGTCCATGTCGCGGATCGCCATCCAGTTGCGGCCGACCTGGCTGCGCACCAGGTTGACGGCGGTCCAGGTCAACAGCAGCACCGTGATCAAGGTCAGCAGATAGCGGCCAACCGGGGTGTTGAGGTCATGGCCGAATAGCGCCAGTTTCGGCGCAGAAATGGTGCCCGAGGAGCCGTAGTTGTAGAACCAGGGGAATTTGACGAACAGCCATTCCAGGAAAAACTGTGCGGCCAGCGTGGTGACCATCAAATAGAAACCCTTGATTCGCGAGCTGGGCAAGCCGAACAGCAGCCCCACCAACGCGCTGATCACGCCGCCGCCGAGCAGCGCCACCGGCAAGCCCAGCTCCGGCAGGCGCAATAAAAACCCATAGGTGGCGAACGCACCGACGGCCATGAAGCCCGCCGCGCCCACCGAGGTTTGCCCGGTGTAGCCGGTCAGCAGGTTCAAGCCCAGCCCGGCCAGGGACAGCACCAGGAAGGGAATCAGGATCGCGTTGAGCCAATAGTCATTGCCCCACAGCGGCACCACGATAAAGGCCAGCGCCAACAGGCCAATCAGGCCCCAGGGCACGCGCCGCTGGGTCAACACCAATGGCGCGGTTACTTGAGCAACGGGAATCGACATGGTTTCAGACTCGCTCGATGGCGCGCTCGCCGAACAGGCCGGCGGGGCGGATATACAGGAAGGCCAGGGCCAATACGTAAGCAAACCACGGCGTGATGCCGCCGCCGATCAGCGGGCCGATATACACCTCGGCGAGGTTCTCCGCCGCGCCGACAATCAACCCGCCGACGATCGCCCCGCCAATCGAGGTAAAGCCGCCGATGATCAATACCGGCAAGGCCTTGAGCACCACCAGCGACAGCGAAAACTGCACGCCCTGGCGCGCGCCCCACAACAGCCCCGCCACCAGCCCGACCACCCCGGCCACGGCCCAGACGATCTGCCAGATACGGTTGAGGTTGATGCCGATGGACAGCGCCGCCGTGGTGTCATCCGCCACCGCGCGCAGCGACACGCCAATGCGGGTCTTGTTGAACAGCAGCGCCAGCACGCTCACCAGCACCACCGCAGCGGCAGCGGCGATCAGGTCGAACTGGCTGACCATCAGCGGCCCGACAAACAGCGGCACGTCGTCGATACCCAGATCCAGCGCGCGCACCTGCGAGCCCATCAAGCCTTGGGCCAGGCCTTCGATAATGAACGACAGGCCCAAGGTGGCCATGAACAGGGTGATCTGCGAGCGGTTCACCAACGGGCGCAACACCAGCCGCTCGATCAGCAAGGCGCCGATGATCATCACGATCACCGTCAGCAGCAGCGCCAGGAAAAACGGCACGCCCTGATCATGCAGGCTGACGAAGGTCAGGGCGGCAAACAGCAGCATCGAGCCCTGGGCGAAATTGAACACACCGCTGGCCTTGTAGATCAGCACGAAGCCGATGGCGACCAGCGAGTACAGGGTGCCGGCGAGCAGGCCGCCGAGCAGGGTTTCGAAAAAGAAGGTCATCAGTGTGCGACTCCCAGGTAAGCGGCAATCACCTCGGGGTTGGCCTGCACCTCGGCGGGCGTGCCGTCGCCGACCTTGCGCCCGTAGTCGAGCACCACCACGTGATCGGACAGGCCCATGACCACGCCCATGTCGTGCTCGATCAACACCACGGTGGTGCCCAGATCGCGGTTTACGTCGGCGACGAAGCGCGCCATGTCCTGTTTTTCTTCGGCGTTCATCCCGGCCATTGGCTCGTCGAGCAGCAACAGGCTCGGGCCTGCGATCAACGCGCGGCCCAACTCCACGCGTTTTTGCAGGCCATAGGACAGGTTGCCCACCAGTACGTCGCGATGGGCTTGCAGTTCGAGCAATTCGAGGATGGCTTGGCCACGCAGGCGGAAGGCCTCAGCCTCACGCCGGGCGCGCGGTAAGCCGAGGGCCTGCTCGATAAAGCTGGTGCGCATATGCCGCGACAGGCCGGTAAGGATGTTGTCGAGCACGCTCATCTTTTTGAACAGCGCATTGTTCTGGAAGGTGCGGCCAATGCCTCGGCGCGCGGCGCCCAACGGGTCGATGCGCTGGAAGTGCTGTTGCTCAAACACGATCTCGCCGGCGTCAAAGCGATACACGCCGTTGAGTACATTGAGCAACGAACTCTTGCCCGCGCCATTGGGCCCGATCAACGCGCAGATTTCGCCGCGCTGCACCTCGAACGACAACGCATTGATGGCCTTGACGCCTTTGAACGACAGCGAGATATCCCGCACTTGGAGGATGGCCTGGCTCATGCGATGTCCCGTTTGAATTCGGCCAGCCATACCGGCTCGGCGCTGGATTTGAGCGGTTGCCAGATATAGGACAGGCGCTGGAAACCGAGCAGCCTGCGCACGCGATTTTTCAGCAACCGGCGCAGGCCGCTTTGCGGGTGGGCGATGGCCCAGTCGCACAAGCGTCGACGCCAGGTGCCGTGGGGCGCGAGGCGGCTTTCGATATCGTCGGCCAGGTGCTGCAAACGCTCGGGCGATAGCAGCAGGCCGGTCGGTGCGACTTCACTGCGATCACGCCGCGCCGAAGCCAGGCTTTCGGGGAATGCCAGGCCGTGGCCGCTGTTCAGCCATTGCTCCAGCACCACCGCCAGCCCGCCTTGCCAATGGGTGCCCTCCTCGCTCCACAACACGGTTTCGCCGCTCGGTTGCCACCAACGCTGCAGGTGCTGCGCCGGGTCAATGGGGCCGAGCAGTTGGGCAAAATCCACCGGGTTGGCGGACTGCCAGTGCCGCACCTGGTGGCGGCCCTGGGCGTAAGAATGGCTGGGGCGAATGCGCCACAGCTGTTGGTACAGAACTTCGGGTTCCAGGTCGTCGGCCAGGGTCAACACCTGCCCGCCGATGGACTGGGCAGCCAAGGCCAGCAGCAACAGGTTGGGCTCGAAGGCACCGCTGAGGGCCAGCCGCGATTGTTCGCCGAAACCTTGCTGGCGCAACCCATCGGCCAGGCGCTCGACATCGCGCAAGGCGTCGATCCAGCGCCAGGCATACCACTGGCCCTGGCGCTTGTGGCGCAGGGCGGTGTGCAACGGGGTGATCTGCGCCCAGTGGTGCAATTGTTCCAAGGCCTTGGGCAGGTTGCCGAGCAGTTCGGCAGGCCATTCCAGGGCCAGCGGGCGTTTGAGTTCGTGCACGCTCATAGGGGTAATGCTCCTATTCAAGTGATGTGCGTGCGGTGGTCCGCTGGCTGGGATTGATCAAACAATCGAGATCACATGTGGGAGCGGGCTTGCTCGCGAAAGCGCTGGTTCAGTCGACATTTATGTTGAATGTCAGTCCGCATTCGCGAGCAAGCCCGCTCCCACATTGGTTTTATGTGAACCCGATAAATCGCGATAACCGGCGCCAGGGTGATTCGCCCCCAGCCGCGCGCCATCGCCAAACAACTTCTCGCGCAAGGTGCCCTGGGCGTATTCGGTTTTGTACACGCCACGCTTTTGCAGCTCCGGCACCAGCAGGTCCACGGCGTCGATAAAGGTTTCATGGGTCAGTGCATAGGCCAGGTTGAAGCCGTCCACGTCGGTCTCTTCGACCCATTCCTGCAGCAGGTCGGCCACGGTTTCCGGGCCGCCGACAAACAACGGGCCAAAGCCGCCGATACCGACCCAGTCGGCCAGCTCGTTTGGCGTCCACACTTTGCTCGGGTCCGCCGTGGAGAAGGCTTCCACCGCCGACTGAATCGCATTGGTGTGCACGTGCTTGAGCGGCTCATCCGGCTTGAACTGGCTGAAGTCGATGCCGGTCCAGCCGGAAATCAGCGCCATCGCGCCTTCGTAGCTGACGTAGGATTTGTATTCCTCAAACTTGGCCTTGGCCTTGGCGTCGGTCTCGCCGACGATGACTGTCTGCAAATTGAAAATCAGAATTTTCTTCGGATCACGCCCAGCCTCAGCCGCGCGGCGGCGGATGTCGGCGACGGTCTTTTTCAGCAGTACTTTGGACGGTGCCGCCACGAATACGCACTCCGCCTGTTCGGCGGCGAACTGCTTGCCACGGCTGGACGCGCCGGCCTGGTACAGCACGGGTGTGCGTTGCGGCGACGGCTCGCACAGGTGAATGCCGGGCACCTGGAAGTGCTTGCCGACGTGGCGGATCTCGTGGATTTTGCTCGGGTCGCTGAAAATTCGGCGCTCGCGGTCACGCAGTACCGCACCCTCCTCCCAGCTGCCTTCCCAGAGCTTGTAGCAAACTTCCAGGTATTCCTCGGCGTAGTCGTAGCGCGCGTCGTGTTCGGTCTGGGCTTTCTGGCCGAGGTTCTTGGCGCCGCTTTCTAGATACGAGGTGACGATGTTCCAGCCGATACGGCCCTTGGTCAGGTGATCGAGGGTCGACAGGCGGCGGGCAAACGGGTACGGATGCTCGAACGACAACGAGGCCGTCAGGCCGAAACCCAGGTGTTCGGTGACCAGCGCCATCGGTGCGATCAGCGACAGCGGGTCGTTGACCGGCACCTGGGCGGCCTGGCGAATCGCCGCGTCGCCGTTGCCGTTGTACACGTCGTAGATGCCCAGCACGTCGGCGATAAACAGGCCGTCGAACTTGCCGCGCTCGAGGATTTTGGCCAGGTCGGTCCAGTATTCCAGGTCTTTGTACTGCCACGAGCGATCACGCGGGTGCGCCCACAGGCCGGGGGATTGGTGGCCGACACAGTTCATGTCGAAGGCATTCAAGCGGATTTCACGGGACATCAACGCACTCCGTTAAGGTGGTAGTTGCCGACGATCTGGTATTTCCAGCGCAACGGATCATCCAGGCTGGGCGGCAGCGCGGTGCGTTGGCCGGTCAGTTCGAATTCGGCGTTGCTGGCGAAAATCAGCGCTTCGGCAGCAGCGATTTGCGCTTCGGTGAGGGCGACCGGGCTCGGGTGGGTTTCGGCGCGTTCCAGCAAGGCGGCGGCCACATCGACGCGAATCTGCCAGTCGCCGAAGCGGCTGATCACGTAAGGGTCATCACTTTTTTCCACTGCGCGGCGGGTGCTTTGCAGCAGTTGGCGCGCTTGATTCAGAGCAGTCATGGGGCAGGTTCCTCAGTTCCAGGCGTGGCGCGCAGGCTTCACGCCGTTGAGCACGAAGTTGCCGATCAGGTGGTATTTCCAGCGCGCCGGGTCGTGCAAGGTGTGGGTGCGCGCATTGCGCCAGAAGCGGTCGAGGTTGTGCTTGCCGGTGACCGAGCGCGTGCCGGCCAGTTCGAACAGCTTGCTGCTGGCGAGCAAGGCAGTTTCGGCCGACAACACTTTGGCCTGGGCGACCACCAGCGAAGCCTGGGCTACGGTGTCTTCATTCGGCTCGGCCAGGGCGCGGTCGACCGCCTTGCCGGCCTTGGCGAGAATGGCTTCGGTGCCGTGCACGCGCCATTGCAGGTCACCGATGGCAGCTATGGTGAAGGGGTCTTGCCAGCCATGTTCCTGTTGGCTGTCGATCCAGGGCCGCGCCTGGCGCGCGTAGATTTTTGCCTGTTCCAGCGCGCCAAGGGCGATGCCGGTGTCGACGGCGGCCTGGATGATCTGGGAGATCGGGCCATTCGCGGTAGGCTGGTCAAACGCCAGGTGGGCCGGGATCACCGCCGTGCGCGGCACGGTCACGCCATCGAGGGTCACGCCGCCGCTGGCGGTGGTGCGCTGGCCGAAGCCATCCCAGCTGTCGATCACTGTGAGGCCCGGCGCATTGCGTTCGACGAAGGCAATAAAGGCCTGGCCGTTTTCATTGTTGCCGACCGTGGGAACGATGTGGGCGAACAACGCGCCGGTGCAGTAGAACTTCTCACCGTTTATTTGCGCGGTGTCGCCGTCAAACCGAATCTGGGTGTCGAAGGTGCCGGCGTTTTTGCTCTTAGCTTCGGAAAAGGCATTGCCGAAACGGTAGCCGGCCAAGACCTTGCCGAAGTAATGGCGCTTTTGTTCCTCGCTGGCGGTTTGCAGGAGGATGTCGATGACACCCAGGTGGTTCTGCGGGATTTGCCCCAGTGAAGGGTCGGCGGCGGAGATCACTTTGATCACCTCGGCCACCGTCACATAGGACACCTCAGCGCCGCCGTAGGCCTTGGGAATGGTGATGCCCCACAGGCCGCTGGCAGAGAACTCTTCGAGCTCGTCCACCGGCAGGCGCCGCTCGCGGTCGCGCACGCTGGCGTCGATGGCGAAGCGGGCAGCCAAACGTGTGGCCACCTCGATGGCTTCGGCATCCGAGCGAATGATATGGGCAGGGTGTTGAGGGTGGGCTGACATGGGCCGACTCCAGGCTCCGATGAGATAATGGAGTGATTGCAGGAGTCGTGCCTGAATGTAATCGCCAATAAAATCAGCGGGTTGCGGCTAAAACCTTGAAACGAGTGCGCTTGCAGACGAGCAAAGTGTCCATCCACTGTTGCCTGGCAGACAGTTAGATCACCACGTTGCGTACAAAGCGCACCGGCACGTCGCCGTCATTGCGATAGCCGTGAACGTGACGGCTGGCGAACATGTAGAACTCACCGGCGGCGACGCGCTTTTCCTCATCGCCGACCAAAAGCGTGAGGCAGCCTTCGAACACAAACAGCTGCACGCTCCAGCCGTCCGGGTCGGGGTCGGGGCTGTAGCGATCGCCTGGTTCCAGGTGCATCTCCCACAACTCGACCTCACGCCGCGCCGTGGCCTTGGCCAGCAGCACGGCTTTACTGCCGGGGATTTCACCGGCCCAGGCCAACTCGTTGATGCGGCTGTGGTCGCCGGCATCCGGGGCCTGGATCAGGTCGCTGAAGGCCACGTCCAAGGCTTCGGCCACGCGATCCAGGGTCGACAAGCTGACATTCTTCTCGCCCGCCTCGATAGCCACCAGCATGCGCCGGCTGACCCCGGACTTTTCCGATAGCGCGGTCTGGCTCATGTCGGCAGCATGCCGCAAACGACGCACGTTCTGGCTGACGTGTTGCAGGACCGAAGCGCGTTGTGGATTTTCTTTGTGCACTATATTGCTCATAAGGTAGGTGTGCGCAGTATACTGCCCAGCGTGCGGCGCATTGTGCGGTCCGTGCCTTTCCCTTGCAAGACCGAGCCGCCATGACTGCCCCGAACGCTTCTTCACGTTTCAACCGTTTCAGCAAAGCCGAATGCATCCTGGTGGTGATCACCATGATCTGGGGCGGCACCTTTTTGCTGGTGCAGCATGCGATGACCGTCAGCGGGCCGATGTTTTTCGTGGGCCTGCGGTTTGCGGCGGCGGCCATCGTGGTCGGGTTCTTTTCGTTGCGCACCCTGCGCGACCTGACCTGGTTTGAATTGAAAGCCGGTGCCTTCATTGGCACCTCGATCATGTTCGGATACGGCATGCAGACCATCGGCTTGCAGACGATTCCGAGCAGTCAGTCGGCGTTTATCACGGCGCTGTATGTACCCTTTGTACCGCTATTGCAGTGGTTGGTACTGGGTCGTCGCCCGGCGCTGATGCCGGCCATCGGCATCATGCTGGCGTTTACCGGGTTGATGTTGCTCACCGGCCCGGCCGGCGCCTCGCTGAACTTCAGCCCCGGCGAAATCGCCACGCTGATCTGTGCGGTGGCAGTGGCCGCCGAGATCATCCTGATCAGCGCGTTTGCAGGGCAGGTGGATGTGCGCCGGGTGACGGTGGTGCAGTTGGCCACGGCGTCGCTGCTGTCGTTTCTGATGGTGGTGCCAATGGGTGAGGCCTTGCCAGGGTTCTCCTGGTTGCTGGTATTCAGTGCCGTGGGCCTGGGCTTGACCAGCGCGGTGATCCAGGTCGCGATGAACTGGGCGCAGCAGAGTGTCTCGCCGACACGTGCCACCTTGATCTACGCCGGTGAGCCAGTCTGGGCCGGCGTGATCGGGCGGATCGCCGGGGAGCGCTTCCCGCCGATTGCGATGGTGGGCGCGGCGTTGATTGTGGCGGCGGTGATTGTCAGTGAGTTGAAGACCAAGGGGCAGAAGGCCATCGAACTGCAAGATGAAAGGGAACAGGAACAGCAGGGGTAAGGTCTGACGGTTTGTGGTGGCTGCCAGATCGCCATCGCGGGCAAGCCCGGCTCCCACAGGGGGCGGTGGTGCCAGGTGGACAGGGGCCCGCTGAAACAATGCGAAACGGCGGTTTTCAGCTTACTTTGTAGGATCCTGCCACATCTTGCCGTTTGGTGATCGAGAAAGCGGCACGTATGATGCATCCCAAACTCCCGCAGATTAGAAGCCTATGTCCCTGATAGTTCTACTGCTTCTGCCTTTTATTGGCAGCTGTCTGGCGGCCTTGCTGCCGCACAATGCACGTAACACCGAATCCCTGTTGGCTGGCCTTGTGGCCTTGGTCGGCACCATTCAAGTCGCCCTGCTGTACCCCCAGATCGCCCATGGTGGCGTGATCCGCGAAGAATTCATGTGGTTGCCCAGCCTTGGGCTGAACTTCGTGTTGCGCATGGATGGGTTCGCCTGGCTGTTCTCGATGCTGGTGCTGGGCATCGGCTCGCTGGTGTCGCTGTATGCGCGCTATTACATGTCGCCGGACGATCCGGTGCCGCGTTTCTTCGCGTTTTTCCTGGCCTTCATGGGCGCCATGCTCGGGCTGGTGATTTCCGGCAACCTGATTCAGATCGTGTTCTTCTGGGAACTGACCAGCCTGTTCTCGTTCCTGTTGATCGGCTATTGGCACCACCGCGCCGATGCCAGGCGCGGTGCCTATATGGCGCTGATGGTCACCGGTGCGGGCGGTTTGTGCCTGCTGGCGGGCGTGATGCTGCTGGGGCATATCGTCGGCAGCTATGACCTGGACCAGGTGCTGGCGGCGGGCGATCAGATTCGCGCGCATTCGCTGTACCCGGTCATGCTGGCCCTGGTGCTGATCGGCGCCTTGAGCAAAAGCGCGCAATTCCCCTTCCACTTCTGGCTGCCCCACGCGATGGCGGCACCCACGCCGGTTTCGGCGTACCTGCATTCGGCGACGATGGTGAAGGCCGGCGTGTTCCTGCTGGCCCGCCTGTGGCCGTCACTGTCCGGCAGCGAAGAATGGTTCTGGATCGTCGGCGGTGCCGGCGCCATCACCCTCCTCCTCGGCGCTTACTGCGCCATGTTCCAAAATGATCTCAAAGGCCTGCTGGCCTACTCCACCATCAGCCACCTCGGGCTGATCACCCTGCTGCTGGGCCTCAACAGCCCGCTGGCCGCCGTCGCTGCGGTGTTCCATATTCTCAACCACGCTACGTTCAAAGCCTCGCTGTTCATGGCCGCGGGCATCATCGACCACGAAAGCGGCACCCGCGATATTCGCAAGCTCAGCGGTCTGGTGCGGCTGATCCCGTTTACCGCGACCCTGGCGATGGTGGCCAGTGCGTCGATGGCTGGCGTGCCATTGCTCAATGGCTTCCTGTCCAAAGAGATGTTCTTCGCCGAAACCGTGTTCATCACCTCGACCGCCTGGGTGGAAATCGCCCTGCCGGCCATTGCGACCATCGCCGGCACCTTCAGCGTCGCCTACGCGTTGCGCTTCACGGTCGATGTGTTCTTCGGCCCGCCCGCCACCGACCTGCCGCACACACCGCACGAACCACCGCGCTGGATGCGTGCGCCGGTTGAGTTGCTGGTGTTCACCTGCCTGCTGGTGGGCATCTTCCCCGCCCAGGTGGTCGGTTCGATCCTCGCCGCCGCCGCACTGCCGGTGGTGGGTGGCGTGCTGCCCGAGTACAGCCTGGCGATCTGGCACGGCTGGAACGCGCCGATGATCATGAGCCTGGTGGCCATGTCCGGCGGTGTGGTGCTTTACCTGATGCTGCGCAAACAACTCAAGCGCGGGCGCTTCAAATACCCGCCGGTCATCAGCTACTTCAACGGTAAGCGCATGTTCGAACGCAGCCTGGTGGTGATGATGCGCGGTGTGCGCAGGATCGAGAAACGCATCAGCACCAAGCGCCTGCAAACCCAGCTGTTCCTGCTGGTGTCGGCAGCGGTGGTGGCCGGGTTGATCCCAATGCTCAACAGCGGCCTCAGCTGGGGCGACCGGCCAAAAATCCCGGGGTCCATTGTGTTTGTGACCTTGTGGCTGCTGGCAATCGCCTGTGCCCTCGGCGCCGCCTGGCAAGCCAAGTATCACCGGCTGGCAGCCCTGACCATGGTCAGCGTGTGTGGCCTGATGACGTGCATTACGTTCGTGTGGTTCTCGGCCCCGGACCTGGCGTTGACGCAGTTGGTGGTCGAAGTGGTGACCACCGTGCTGATCCTGCTGGGCCTGCGCTGGCTGCCACGGCGGATCGAAGAAGTCTCGCCACTGCCCAGCTCGCTGCGCAAGGCGCGCATTCGCCGCCTGCGTGACTTCCTGCTGTCCACCGTGGTCGGCGGCGGCATGGCGTTGCTGTCCTACGCGATGCTGACGCGCCAGACACCCAATGACATTTCCTCGTTCTACCTGAGCCGCGCGCTGCCCGAAGGCGGCGGCAGCAATGTGGTCAATGTGATGCTGGTGGACTTCCGGGGCTTCGACACCCTCGGCGAAATCACCGTGCTTGGCGCCGTGGCCTTGACCGTGTACGCCCTGCTGCGCCGCTTCCGCCCATCCAAAGAAAGCATGCAACTGCCTGCACAACAACGCCAACTGGCGCCGGACGTGGCGACTGATCTGGTCAACCCACGCCAGGCCAGCGATACCGCGCTGGGCTTCATGATGGTGCCGGCCGTACTGGTACGCCTGCTGCTGCCGATTGCGCTGGTGGTGTCGTTCTACCTGTTCATGCGCGGCCACAACCAGCCGGGCGGCGGTTTCGTCGCAGGCCTGGTGATGTCGGTGGCGTTCATCCTGCAATACATGGTGGCCGGCACCCAGTGGGTCGAGGCGCAAATGAGCCTGCGGCCGATGCGCTGGATGGGCTTCGGCCTGCTCTCGGCGACCCTCACCGGGCTTGGCGCGCTGTTTGCCGGTTACCCGTTCCTCACCACCCACACTTGGCATTTCAGCCTGCCGGTGCTCGGCGATATCCATGTCGCCAGCGCGCTGTTCTTCGACGTCGGCGTGTACGCCATGGTCGTTGGTTCCACGCTGCTGATGCTCACCGCCCTCGGTCACCAATCCGTGCGGGCCCACAAACCGAGCAACCAGGCCAAAGCCGTTGCCGCTACGGAAGGAGCCGCCTGATGGAAGAAGTCATCGCAATTGCCATTGGGGTCCTGGCGGCCTCCGGCGTCTGGTTGATCCTGCGGCCACGGACGTTCCAGGTCGTCATGGGCCTGTGCTTGCTGTCGTACGGGGTCAACCTGTTCATTTTCAGCATGGGCAGCCTGTTTATCGGCAAGGAGCCGATCATCAAGGACGGCGTGCCGCAAGACCTGCTCAACTACACCGACCCCCTGCCCCAGGCCCTGGTGCTGACCGCCATCGTGATCAGCTTTGCCATGACGGCGTTGTTCCTGGTGGTGCTGCTGGCCTCCCGAGGCTTGACCGGCACTGACCATGTAGACGGCCGGGAGCCCAAGGAATGACGTGGATGAATCAACTGATCGTCGCGCCGATCCTGCTGCCGTTGCTGACCGCCGCGCTGATGCTGATGCTCGGCGAAAAACGCCGCCCGCTGAAGGCTAAAATCAATCTGTTCTCCAGCGCCATCGGCCTGGGCATCGCCATCCTGCTGTTGTACTTGACCCAGCAAGGCGGCCCCGGCTCGATCGGCGTCTACCTGCCGGGCAACTGGCAGGTGCCGTTCGGCATTGTGCTGGTGGTGGACCCGCTGTCGGCGATGATGCTGGTGCTGACCGGGATCATCGGCGTGAGTGCGCTGCTGTTCGCCATGGCCCGCTGGGACCGCGCAGGCACCAGTTTCCACGCGCTGTTCCAGATCCAGATGATGGGCCTGTACGGCGCCTTCCTCACGGCGGACTTGTTCAACCTGTTTGTGTTCTTCGAAGTGCTGCTGGCGGCGTCCTACGGTTTGATGCTGCATGGCTCGGGCCGCGCGCGGGTGTCGTCGGGGCTGCATTACATCGCGATCAACCTGCTGGCCTCGTCGCTGTTCCTGATCGGCGCGGCGATGATCTACGGTGTCACCGGCACGCTGAACTTTGCCGATCTGGCGCTGAAAATCCCGCTGGTGCCGGAGGCTGATCGTGGCCTGTTGCACGCCGGTGCGGCGATCCTGGCGACCGCCTTCCTGGCCAAAGCCGGCATGTGGCCGCTGAACTTCTGGCTGGCGCCCGCCTATTCCTCGGCCAGCGCGCCGGTGGCGGCGATGTTTGCGATCATGACCAAGGTTGGCGTGTACACCGTGCTGCGCCTGTGGACGCTGCTGTTCTCCGGCCAGGCCGGTGCCTCGGCGCTGTTCGGCGGCGACTGGCTGGTGTATGGCGGCATGGCGACGATCATTTGTGCGGCACTGGCGATGGTGGCGGCGCAACGCCTGGAGCGTATGGCGAGCTTGAGCATTCTGGTGTCCGCCGGGATCCTGCTGTCGGCCGTGGGTTTTGCCCAGCCAAGCCTGACCGCCGGTGCGTTGTTCTATCTGGTCAGCTCGACGCTGGCATTGAGCGCGCTGTTCCTGCTGGCTGAATTGATCGAACGCTCGCGCTCCGCCAATGATCTTCCCTTGGATGAGGAAATCGACGCACTGCCCAAGGCCATGGAATCGCTGCATCCGCGCCCTGGCGTGAACCTCGACGACGAACAGAAAGCCGTGGTCGGCCAGGTAATTCCCTGGACCATGGCCTTTCTGGGCTTGAGTTTTGTCGCCTGTGCACTGCTGATTATCGGCATGCCGCCGCTGTCCGGCTTTATCGGCAAGCTCAGCCTGTTGAGCGCATTGGTTAACCCAATGGGCCTGGGCAACGCCGTGGATGAGCCGATCCGCCCGGCCGCCTGGGGCTTGGTGGCGCTGCTGATTCTGTCGGGGCTGGCCTCGCTGATCGCCTTCGCCCGCCTGGGCATCCAGCGCTTCTGGACCCCGGAAGAGCGCCCCTCGCCGCTGCTGCGCCGCTACGAGTGCGTGCCGATCTTCTTCCTGCACGGCTTGAGTATCCTCCTCACGTTCAAGGCCGAGCCATTGATGCGCTACACCCAGGCCACCGCCGAAAGCCTGAACAACCCGGAACATTATGTGATGGCCGTGATGGCGACACGCCCGATCCCCAGCCCTGAAGCCAAGGCCGCCGCCCTGGAGGTGCAGCCATGAAGCGTCTGTTTCCGGCTCCGTGGTTGTCGCTAGCGTTGTGGCTGTTGTGGCTGGTGTTGAACCTGTCGGTCAGCCCCGGCAACCTGCTGCTGGGCGCGCTGCTGGGTTTTCTCGCCCCGCTGCTGATGGCGCCGTTGCGCCCGCTGCCGATCCGCATCCGCCGCCCCGGCGTGATCATCCGCCTGTTCCTGCTGGTGGGCCGTGACGTGATCATCTCCAACCTGCACGTGGCCTGGGGCGTGCTGACCTGCGGTTCGCGGCCACCGCGCTCGCGCTTTATCAAAGTCCCGCTGGACCTGCGCGACGCCAACGGCCTGGCCGTGCTGTCGATGATCACCAGCGTCACCCCCGGCACCGTCTGGTCGGAACTGGCGCTGGACCGCAGTGTTTTGCTGATCCACGTCTTCGACCTGGATGACGAAGCGCAGTTTATCCAGCACTTCAAACACGCCTATGAACGGCCCCTGATGGAGATCTTCGAATGAGCGCCCTGCTCTCCAATGCGATCCTGGTCAGCCTGTTCCTGTTCTCCCTGGCCATGGTGCTGACCCTGCTGCGCCTGTTCAAAGGCCCGTCGGCCCAGGACCGGGTTCTGGCGCTGGACTACCTGTACATCCTGGCGATGCTGATGATGCTGGTGCTCGGCATTCGTTACGCGAGTGACACCTACTTTGAGGCAGCGCTGCTGATTGCACTGTTTGGCTTTGTCGGGTCGTTCGCCCTGGCGAAATTCCTGCTGCGTGGCGAGGTGATTGAATGATGCCGTTATGGGTTGAAGTGAGCGTGGCCGTGCTGCTGGTGCTGAGCAGCCTGTTTGCACTGATCGGCGCGATTGGCTTGTTGCGCATGAAGGACTTCTTCCAGCGCATGCACCCACCGGCGCTGGCCTCGACGTTGGGCGCGTGGTGCGTGGCGTTGGCGTCGATTATCTACTTTTCGGTGCTCAAATCCGCGCCGGTGCTGCACGGGTGGTTGATTCCGATTTTGTTGGCGATCACGGTGCCGGTGACCACGCTGCTGCTGGCGCGGACGGCGTTGTTTCGCAAGCGTATGGCGGGGGATGATGTGCCAGCTGAGGTCAGTAGCCGCCGCTGATTTCTAAGGCGAACACAGTAAAACATGTGGGAGCGGGCTTGCTCGCGAATGCGGTCGATCAGTCGATATATCCAGTGACTGACACTCTGCTTTCGCGAGCAAGCCCGCTCCCACATTGGGTTTTGTATCAGGCAAAAGAGCGGATGTGCGCCGCCAACTGCGCCAACTCCCCATCATCCGCCCGCACACAGTCGTGGGACGAGATGTAGCCCTCATACGCCTCAAAGAACTTATCCACTTTGGAGCTGATAGGCTTGAACGCACTGTCCTGCCCCGTGCCATGCATGGGAAACAGCTTCGCGTGCAGGTGATCCACGCCGTACCCTTCCAGCATCATCCCCGTGCGCGCCACATCCGCAAACGCCCGGTCGATCAGCAACGCGGTTTTCTTGGTGGCGACAACAAGGTCAGCCAGCACCTTATCCGACTGCGCAAACGCATAGCTGCCGTAATGCTGCTTGGGGATCACCACGCTGAAACCCGGCGTGTTGGGGAAGATCGACAGGAACGCCATATGGTGTTCGTCCTCCCACAGAATGTGGGCTGGAGAGGTCTTTCGGACAATGCTGCAAAAAATACAATCCATTCAAATCACCGCCAGTTTCATCATGAGTTTGGTCGTGATGGACATCTAAAGCCATGGATTGGGCGAGCGTCAAAACAAAACAGAATTTTCTGAAAGGTCTTACGAAATTGAGATCAGAAAACGCCACGCTTATAGTGAATTGAATAGAGCCACTGCATTTTTCAAGGAGTGTTACCCCTCATGGACATCAAATGTTCTGTCTTTATCGCCGCAAGCGTCGACGGCTTCATAGCGCGGCCAGACGGTGACATCGAGTGGCTGCACCGGCCGGAGTACGAAGCTGCGCAGTTGAGCGGTGTGACCTACGAAGGCTTTATGGCCACGGTCGATGCGCTGGTGATGGGCCGCAAAACCCTGGAAAAAGTCTTGTCCTTTCCGGAATGGCCCTATGAGGGTATGCCTGTTATCGCCCTCTCGCGCCAATCGGTGGAGCTGCCTGCCCATGTGCAGGGCAAGGTTGAGGTGATGTCGGCGGATGCAGTCACCCTCGTGAAACAGTTAGCCGAGCGCGGTATGAAACACCTGTATATCGATGGTGGCCAAACGATTCAGGCGTTTCTTGAAGCAGGCCTTATCGATGAGTTGATCATCACCCGTATTCCTGTGCTGTTGGGACAAGGGATTCCTTTGTTCAGCCAGGTTGGCCATGAGCGTGAACTGCGCCATGTCGGCACGTACGCGTCGCAGAATGGGTTTGTTCAGAGTCGATATCAGGTGGCTTAATCTTCTGGGACAGGCTGGAGGTCAGGATGGATACAAACATCATTGTTATCGGCGGAGAGTCCGACGCTGAGATGACACGCATGACGCTTATCGACAAACACATCGTCGCGTCATCAGGCAAAGCACGTCCGAATGTTCTTTATATCTCCACTGCCAATGGCGATGACCGAACTAAAATTTCCAACTTCATCACCAAGTATCAAAGCGCAGGCTGCACCGTCACCACGCTGACGTTTTTCATTGCGCCCTTCCCCGGCACTGACCGGGTTTCATCGCTGATTGAACAGGCCGACATCATTTATGTGGCAGGCGGAAATACGCGAGCCATGCTGGCTACGTGGCGCGAGTTTGGTGTGACCGGGCTTCTGAAAGCGGCAGGGAAAAACGGCAAAGTGCTCTGTGGTGTCAGTGCCGGGGCCATTTGCTGGTTTGATTATGGGCACTCTGATTCAGGGGGAGCGTTTGCCCTGGTCGCAGGCCTCGGCTTGCTTTCCGGCGCCCTGTGTCCGCATTTCCGCTCAGAGGCAGGAAGGGAAGCATCGTTTGTCGAGCTGGTGCGTCTTCAGGGTATACAACCTGCCTACGCGGTAGATGATGGCGTTGCTCTGCATTTCAAAAATGACCAATACCACAGGCTGATCCGCAGCGAAGCGCAGAATTACGCTTATGAGGTCAGCGCCTCACCGCCGTATCTGAAGCAAATGTGAACGCTGAACTCGCTCCCACCTTTGAATGGGGGACACCACCGAACCTGCAATGTGCCTGCACCCGCTATCACAGAAACTTCCGACAGCGTTTCAGGATCATGATCGTTCCCACGCTCTGCGTGGGAATGCATCCCGTGACGCTCCGCGTCACCATGCTCAGGGCTTGAGGCGTTCGCCAAAAGCGGGACGCGGAGCGTCCAGGGTGGCATTCCCACGCAGAGCGTGGGAACGATCGCCCCGAACCAGTCGGGGCGTTTTTCATTCAGCGTTTACCGATCAAGCCTGATCAGCCAACCGCCACGTCGTCCCGCCCTTGCCGTCTTCCAACACCACACCCATCGCGGTCAGTTGGTCACGGATACGGTCGGACTCCGCCCAGTCTTTGTTAGCCCGAGCAGCCAGACGCGCCTGAATCAGCGCATCCACCTCAGCCGCATCCACACGCCCTTCGGCGCCGGCTTGCAGGAAGTCATCGGCTTCCATCTGCAGCACACCGAGCACGCTGGCCAGCTCTTTCAAGCGCGCCGCAAGCCCGGCCGCTGCGTCGAGATCAGTCTCGCGCAGGCGGTTGATCTCACGCACCATTTCGAACAGCACCGCGCAGGCTTCCGGCGTGCCGAAGTCGTCGTTCATCACTTCGGTAAAGCGTGCAACGAACGCTTCGCCACCGGCAGGCGCCACGGCCGGCAGGCCTTTCAACGCGTGGTAGAAACGCTCCAGGGCGCCCTTGGCGTCCTTGAGGTTGTCTTCCGAGTAGTTGATGGCGCTGCGGTAGTGGCTCGACACCAGCAGGTAACGCACCACTTCCGGGTGGTACTTTTCCAGCACGTCGCGGATGGTGAAGAAGTTGTTCAAGGACTTGGACATCTTCTCGCCATTGATGCGGATCATGCCGCAGTGCATCCAGGCATTGGCGTAGGTCTTGCCGGTGGCCGCTTCGCTCTGGGCGATTTCGTTCTCGTGGTGCGGGAACTCGAGGTCGCTGCCGCCGCCATGAATATCGAAGGTCTCACCCAGGCAGCAGGTGGACATCACCGAGCATTCGATGTGCCAGCCCGGACGGCCCGCGCCCCACGGCGACTCCCAGCTCGGCTCGCCGGGCTTGGTGCCTTTCCACAGCACGAAGTCGAGCGGGTCTTGCTTGGCTTCGTCGACTTCGATGCGAGCGCCGATGCGCAGGTCTTCGATTTTCTTGCGCGACAGCTTGCCGTAGCCCATGAACTTGGCGACGCGGTAGTACACGTCGCCATTGCCCGGGGCGTAGGCGTAACCCTTGTCGATCAGGGTCTGGATCATCGCGTGCATGCCAGGGATGTGATCCGTGGCACGCGGCTCCATGTCCGGCTTGAGGATGTTGAGGCGGGCCTCGTCCTCGTGCATGGCGGCAATCATGCGCTCGGTCAGCGCGTCGAACGACTCGCCGTTTTCGTTGGCGCGATTGATGATCTTGTCGTCGATGTCGGTGATGTTGCGCACATAGGTCAAGTCATAGCCGCTGAAGCGCAACCAGCGGGTCACCAGGTCGAAGGCAACCATGCTGCGGCCGTGGCCGATGTGGCAGTAGTCGTACACGGTCATGCCGCACACGTACATGCGCACCTTGTTGCCATCGAGCGGCTTGAAGACTTCTTTGGTCTTGCTGAGTGTGTTGTAGATCGTTAGCACAACGGCTTCCTTAGAGAATCACTGGCCCCACGAATCACGCAAGGTCACGGTACGGTTGAATACCGGATGACCTGGTTTCGAGTCCTTGATATCCGCGCAGAAGTAACCTTCGCGCTCGAACTGGAAACGGTCTTCCGGCTGTGCGTCGCCAAGCGATGGCTCGGCACGACAACCGGTGAGAACTTGCAGCGAGTCAGGGTTGATGTTGTCCAGGAAGCTGGCGCTGTCTTCCGCCTTCTCAGGGTTCGGCGAACGGAACAGACGATCGTACAGGCGCACTTCGCACTCGATGCTGGCAGCGGCCGGTACCCAGTGAATCACGCCCTTGACCTTACGGCCTTCAGGGTTCTTGCCCAGGGTGTCCGGGTCGTAGGAGCAACGCAATTCGACGATGTTGCCATCGGCGTCCTTGATCGCTTCGTCGGCACGGATCACGTAGCTGCCGCGCAGGCGCACTTCGCCGTTCGGCTCCAGGCGCTTGTAGCCCTTCGGCGGCTCTTCCATGAAGTCATCACGGTCGATGTAGATTTCCCGCGCGAACGGCAGCTTGCGCACGCCCAGCTCTTCTTTCTGCGGGTGACGCGGCAGTTCGAGGTTGTCGACCTTGTCTTCCGGGTAGTTGGTGATCACCACTTTCAACGGACGCAGCACGCACATGGCGCGCGGGGCGTTGGCATCGAGGTCCTGGCGGATGCTGAACTCGAGCATGCCGTAGTCGACCACGCCGTCGGAACGGTTGGTGCCGACCATCTCGCAGAAGTTACGGATCGACGCCGGGGTGTAGCCGCGACGGCGGAAGCCCGACAGCGTCGACATGCGTGGGTCATCCCAGCCATGCACATGTTTCTCGTCAACAAGCTGCTTGAGCTTGCGCTTGCTGGTGATGGTGTAGTTCAGGTTCAGGCGGCTGAATTCGTACTGACGCGGGTGCGCCGGCACTGGCAGGCTGTCGAGGAACCATTCGTACAGCGGGCGATGGCTTTCGAACTCCAGGGTGCAGATGGAGTGCGTGATGCCTTCGATGGCGTCCGACTGGCCGTGGGTGAAGTCGTAGTTGGGGTAGATGCACCACTTGTCACCGGTCTGGTGGTGGTGGGCATGGCGGATGCGGTACATGATCGGGTCGCGCAGGTTCATGTTCGGCGAGGCCATGTCGATCTTGGCGCGCAGTACGCGGGCGCCGTCCGGGAACTCACCGGCGCGCATGCGGTTGAACCAGTCCAGGTTCTCTTCGACCGAACGGTCGCGGAACGGGCTGTTCTTGCCCGGCTCGGTCAGGCTGCCACGGTATTCCTTGGCTTGCTCCGGGGTCAGGTCGTCGACGTAGGCCTTGCCGGCCTTGATCAACTCGACGGCCCAGTCGAACAGCTGGTCGAAATACTTGGAGGCATAGCGCACTTCACCGGACCACTCGAAGCCCAGCCACTTGATGTCGCTTTCGATGGCGTCGATGTATTCCTGGTCTTCCTTGGCCGGGTTGGTGTCGTCGAAACGCAGGTGCGTGACGCCACCGAACTCCTGGGCCAGGCCGAAGTTCACACAGATCGACTTGGCGTGACCGATGTGCAGGTAGCCGTTGGGCTCTGGCGGAAAGCGGGTGACGATCTGCGTGTGCTTGCCCGAATCCAGGTCCGCCTGGATGATCGGGCGCAGGAAATTGACCGGGACGGCAGGTCCGGCCTTGGAATTCGAGGTAGGGTCGACAGTGGGCTTGCTCATAGGATCCTTGAACAGACGAAGTGCTTGGCCGGAAGTGGGGCCGATAAAACAAAGGGCTTATGATAGCCGAAGCTGTCAAGACACTGACAGAGCGCGGCCCAAAACTGCTGGATTAATTGCCCAGGCGGTAAAAAACCACCTCGAAATTCCTGCAGGTCACGCTAAACTGCGCGCCTTGGCTGCTGTTTCGCCAAACCGGTAGCGGCGCCCGGGCGTCCAAACCCACGAATTCCCTGAAAAGAGTAGTGAACATGACTCAAGTCAAACTGACCACCAACCACGGTGACATCGTCATCGAGCTGAACGCTGAGAAAGCGCCGATCACCGTTGCCAACTTCATCGAATACGTGAAGGCTGGCCACTACGATGGCACCGTTTTCCACCGTGTAATCGGTAACTTCATGGTCCAGGGCGGCGGTTTCGAGCCTGGCATGAAAGAAAAGAAAGACAAGCGTCCAAGCATCCAGAACGAAGCGGACAACGGCCTTTCCAACGACAAGTACACCGTCGCCATGGCCCGTACCATGGAGCCGCATTCGGCCTCCGCACAGTTCTTCATCAACGTGGCCGACAACGCCTTCCTGAACCACAGCGGCAAGAACGTGCAGGGTTGGGGTTACGCGGTATTCGGTAAAGTCACCGAAGGCCAGGACGTCGTTGACAAGATCAAAGGCGTGCAGACCACCGGTAAAGCCGGTCACCAGGACGTACCGGTAGAAGACGTTATCGTCGAAAAAGCCGAGATCGTTGGGTGATATTGCTGATTTCAGATTTGCATCTGGAAGAGGGGCGCCCGGATATCACCCGGGCGTTTCTGGATTTGCTCCACGGCCGCGCCCGTGGCGCCCAGGCGTTGTACATTCTGGGGGACTTCTTTGAAGCCTGGATTGGCGACGATGGGATGACACCGTTCCAGCGCTCGATTTGCACTGCATTGCGCGAGCTGAGCGACAGCGGCACCCCGATTTTCATCATGCACGGCAACCGCGATTTCCTGATCGGCAAGGCGTTCTGCAAAGCGGCAGGCGCCACCTTGCTCAAGGACCCGAGTGTCGTGCAGTTTTATGGCGAGCCCGTGCTATTGATGCACGGCGACAGCCTGTGCACCCGCGACGTCGGCTATATGAAGCTGCGGCGCATCCTGCGCAACCCGATTGTGTTGTTTGTGCTGCGGCACCTGCCCTTGCGCACCCGGCACAAATTGGCACGCAAGCTGCGCAGCGAGAGCACTGCCCAAGTGCGCATGAAAGCCAACGACATTGTCGATGTGACGCCCGAGGAAGTACCGCGGGTGATGCAGCAATTTGGCGTGCGCACCTTGGTCCACGGCCATACGCACCGCCCCGCCATTCATAAGTTGCAGATTGGCGACCAGGCGGCCAAGCGCATTGTGCTGGGGGATTGGGACAAACAGGGTTGGGCATTGCAGGTGGATGAGCAAGGGTTTGCGCTGGCGGCGTTTGACTTCGTCAATCCGCAGCTGGCGTTGCCTGGGGCCTGATCTTCAAACACCACCGATCCGATGTGAACAGAGATCCAAATGTGGGAGCGGGCTTGCTCGCGAAGGCGGCGCGTCAGTCAACTCAAGTATCGACTGAACCACCGCCTTCGCGAGCAAGCCCGCTCCCACATTTTTGACCGCGCACAACTTCGGATCAGTGCCCCGAAGCCTCCGGCCCGGCCTTCGCCGCAAATGGCGGTTTGGCCAGCCACACAATCACGATCAAGCCCATGAACATCCATCCCAGCAACGTGAAGTAATCCACGGTGGACATCATGTACGCCTGGCTGGTGAGGATCTGGTCCAGTTGCGCATAGGCCTTGTGCCCTGCCCCGCCAAGCGCCTGCAAGGCATCGCGGGTTGCCGAGTCGTAGGTGGTCATGTTCTCGCTCATGTACGCATGGTGCTGGTCGGCGCGGCGAATCCAGATCCAGGTGGTCAGCGAGGCCGCAAAGCTGCCGCCCAAGGTCCGCAGGAACGTGGCCAAACCCGCACCATCGGCGATTTGCGCTGGCGGCAGGTCGGACATCAGGATGCTCAAGGTCGGCATGAAGAACAGCGCCACGCCGATGCCCATGAACAGCTGCACCAGGGCGATGTGGGTGAAGTCGACCTCATTGGTGAAGCCGGCACGCATAAAGCAGCTCAGGCCAATCGCCAAAAATGCCAGGCCCGCCAGCAAGCGCAGGTCGAACTTGTGCGCGTACTTGCCCACAAACGGCGACATCAACACCGGCAGAATCCCGATCGGCGCCACCGCCAGGCCCGCCCAAGTGGCGGTGTAGCCCATCTGGGTTTGCAACCATTGCGGCAGGATCAGGTTGATACCGAAGAAACCCGCGTAACCCAGGATCAGCACAATGGTGCCGATGCGGAAGTTGCGATAGGCAAACAACCGCAAGTTAACCACCGGGTGCTTGTCGGTCAGCTCCCAAATGATGAACACCGCCAGGGCAACCGCCGAAATCACCGCACCAATAATGATGAAGTTGGATTCGAACCAGTCCAGGTCGTTGCCCTTGTCGAGGATGATCTGCAAGGCGCCGACACCGACAATCAAACTCAGCAGGCCGACGTAATCCATCGGCTGGTAACTGGTGACCACCGGGCGTTTTTTCAGCTGCGAACGCACCACCATCACCGCAAAGATACCGATGGGCACGTTGATGAAGAAGATCCACGGCCAGCTGTAGCTGTCGGTGATCCAGCCGCCGAGAATGGGGCCGGCAATCGGCGCCACCACCGTGACCATTGCCAGTAACGCCAGGGCCATGCCGCGCCTGGCCGGTGGGTACACCGCGATCAGCAAGGTCTGGGTCATTGGGTACAGCGGCCCGGCCACCAGGCCTTGCAACACCCGAAAGCCGATCAGCTCAGGCATCGAGGTGGAAATACCGCACAGGAACGACGCCAGCACAAACAGGATGGTCGCCCACAAAAACAGCTTCACCTCGCCAAAGCGCCGGCTCAGCCAGCCGGTCAGCGGCAAGGCAATTGCGTTGCTCACCGCAAACGAGGTGATGACCCAGGTGCCCTGCTCCGAACTCACGCCGAGGTTGCCGGAAATGGTCGGCAACGCCACGTTGGCGATGGTGGTGTCGAGCACCTGCATAAAGGTCGCCAGCGACAGGCCAATAGTGGCCATCAACAAGCTCGGCGGCGTAAAGGACGCGGGGGCGTTAGCACTCATCAGCGTTGCACAGCCTTGGGCGCGGCGAGGCTGTTGTCATGGATCAACTGGGTGATCATGGCGTCGGCTTCGGCCAATTGGCGGTCATACACGTTGGTGGTAAACGAGGCCTTTTGCGGCGCCTGTTGCGCCAGCACCGGGCCGCTCTGGTCGTGCAGGTCCACATTGACCACGGTGCTCAGGCCCACGCGCAGCGGGTGCTTGGCCAGTTCGTCGGCGTTGATATGGATACGCACAGGCACCCGTTGCACAATCTTGATCCAGTTACCGGTGGCGTTCTGCGCCGGCAGCAGGGCGAACGCGCTGCCGGTACCGGCGCCTAGGCTGTCAACGGTGCCGCTGAACTTGACGTCACTGCCGTAGATGTCCGACTCGATGTCCACCGGCTGACCAATACGCATATCGCGCAGTTGGGTTTCTTTGAAGTTGGCATCAATCCACAGCTGATCCAGCGGGATCACCGCCATCAACGCCGTGCCCGGCTGCACACGCTGGCCCAGTTGCACGGTGCGCTTGGCCACATAGCCGGTGACCGGTGCAATCAAGGTGCTGCGCGCATTGGCCAAGTAAGCCTGGCGCAGTTGCGCGGCGGCGGCCTGTACATCCGGGTGCGACGAAATCACCGTGTCATCCACCAGCGCGCTGCTGGTCTTGAACTGTTGCTGCACGTTGGCCAGGGCGTTTTGCGCCGAGGTCAGGTCGTCACGGGCGTGGGACAGCTCTTCCTGGGAAATCGCGCCGCCGGCGGCGAGGTTCTTACGCCGGTTGTAGTTGTCCTGGGCTTTTTGCACGTTGGCTTGCTGCGCCAGTACCTGGGCTTTCATACCATCGACGTTGCTGTACAAGCCACGCACTTGGCGCACGGTACGCGCCAGGTTGGCCTGGGCACTTTGCAGGCCGACGGCAGCGTCATTCGGGTCGAAGTTGATCAACACCTGGCCTTCGTGAACCAGGTCGCCATCGTCAGCGCCGATGCTGACCACAGTGCCCGTCACCAGCGGCGTGATTTCCACCACGTTGCCATTCACATAAGCGTCGTCGGTGCTTTCATTGAAGCGCCCGTAAAGCTCATACCAGCCCCAAACGCCCAAGGCGCCGAGGATGACGATCAGCGCCAGACCAATCAGCATGATCTTGCGTTTGCGCGGGTTGGTGTCTTTGGGTTGTTCGTTTGCTTGGGTGTTTTCGGCAGTGGCCATGACAATTACCTCAAATTATTCCGTGCGTGTAGCTGGGGTGGTCGCGGCCACGTTTTTGGCGTCGTACCCGCCACCCAGGGCCTGCATCAATTGAATCGACAGATCGATCTGTGCCGCATTCAGCGTCGCCAGTTGACGCTGGGCCTGCAGCAATTGCTGCTCGATGCTGAGCACATCGAGGTAATTGCCGATCCCCGAGCTGTAGCGTTGCACCCCGGTGTCGTAAGACTGCTGGGCAATGTCCGCGGCGTGTTGCTGCGCCTGGATCTGCCGACCGGTGTCACGCAATTGCGAAAGGGTGTTGCCGATATCGCCCAAGGCTTGCACCAGGGTTTTGTTGTACTGGGCCACGGCCAGGTCGTAATCGGCGTCGCGGGCATCGAGGTCGGCGCGCAAGCGGCCGCCATCGAAGATCGGCAACGAGATCGTCGGCGCAATGCTGAAGAAACGGCTGGCCGAACCAAACATCGCGTCCCCCAGCAACGACTCGGCCCCAGCGCTCGCGCTCAGGTTGAGGTTGGGGTAGAAGCGGGTTTTGCTGGCGGCAATGTTCTTGCTCGCGGCTTCGACGCGCCAGCGTGCGGCGATCAGGTCCGGGCGACGGCCCAGCAACTCGGCCGGCAGCACCGAAGGCACCGCTACCGCACTGGGTTTAAGCACGTTCGGGCGGGTCAGTTCGTTGCCACGGTCCGGGCCTTTACCGAGTAATACGGCGAGGGCGATCTTGGCGCTTTGCAGCTGTTTTTCCGCATCGATCAGTTGCGACTGGGAGCTGGCTTCCAGGCTTTCGGTCTGCTGGTACTGGTACTGGCTGTCGATACCGGAACTCAGGCGACGCTTGCTCAAGTCGAGCATCTGACGGGTGCGCTTGAGGTCGTCGGCGGCCAAGTCACGCACGATGTGGGCCTGGCCCAAGTCGCTGTAAGCCTTGGCGACGTTGGCGGCCAAGGTCAGGCGGGCGGCCTGTTGATCGACTTCGGCGGCACGCGCCTGGCCCAAAGCGGCTTCCCAGGCGGCACGTTGGCCACCCCAGAGGTCGAAGTTGTAATTGAAGCTGGCGCCGATATTTCTCACGGTGGCGTAGGCATCGCCTTCACCACGCGGGTCCTGATCCTTGGCCAGGCGCGAACGGCTCACGCCGGCGCTGGCATCCAGGGTTGGCATGCGTGCGGCGTCGGCGGCATAGGCGGCGGCTTCGGCCTGATGGGCACGGGCGCTGGCGACTTGCATGTCCGGGCTGTTTTGCAGGGCTTCGTGGATCAGGCCGTCTAGTTGTGGGTCGCCAAGGCTTTTCCACCAGTCGGCAGTCGGCCATGCGGCGTTGGACAGCGTCACGCCACTGAGGGATTTGCCGGTTTGCAAGGTGTTGGCGTCGAGGCGTTGGCCCTGGGTGTCGAGGCCGCTGAAGTTGGCGCAACCGGCCATGCTCATCGCCACCAGCACCAGGCTAAGTGCGCGTGTGTTCATTGATTACCTACCCGCTGGATGACGATGGCGTCACCGGCAGCTACCAGAATTTTCGTGAGGATTTTTTCCAGCGTTTGCAACTCACCGGGCTCCAGGGCGCCGGCCAGTTCATTCATCGACTGCGCACCGATATGCGGCAGCATGTCTGCCAGGCGTTGGCCGTCTTCAGTGAGCACCAACTGCACCTGGCGCCGGTCTTGCTCGGAACGCTTGCGCGCCAGCAGGCCCTTTTGCTCCAGACGGTCGAGCATGCGCGTCATCGAACCGCTGTCCAGCGACAGGTTGCGGCACAGCTCGGCCGGGGTGTCGACGTCAAACTGGGCAATGATGATCAACACCTTGAACTGCGCGGCGGTGACGCCATGCGGTTCCATATGGGTGTCGATAATGCGGTCCTTGAGCAGCGCCGCCCGGCCCAGCAACAGGCCGAGGTGGCAGTTGCGAAAGCTGTCAGGGGTGAAGTGGGTCATCGGAAGTCACCTTATTACTGCCTAGGCAGTGAATGTATGACAAGATGTTACTGCTTAGGCAGCGAATGTCAAATGGAATTATTAGCTTGCTTGCTAATTTCGCGACGGAAGGCAAAGTGGGAGCTGGCTTGCCTGCGATAGCGGTGTGTCAGTCAACACATTGTCGACTGAGGTATCGCCATCGCAGGCAAGCCAGCTCCCACATTTTTTACTGCTTAGGGGCTTAAAAATCCCGCTTGTAGAAGATATCCAGCGAGCTGGCCACGCCACTCGCCACTTCCAGGTATACCTTCTTGCTCAGCAAGTAACGCAAGGCAATGGTGCTGGCCGGTTCGAACACCCCCACGCCATAACGCAGGCTGAGTTTTTCAGTGATCTTGCCGCTGGCGACCACGGAGGTGTTATTGCCGGTGCCCTGGGTGTCGAGGTCGAAGTCCTGGATCCCGAGCTTGGTGGCGATATCCGAGGTCACCCCGGCGCTGCCCATCAAACCCAGGCCCAAGGCGGCTTCGGCGAGCATGTTGTTGTCTTCGCCGGTGTTGTTGCGCGAACGCCCCAGCACCAGGTACGACAGCGCATCCTCTTGGGGCATGGCCGGCTCGGAGAAAATTTGCGTGGTCGGCTGTTCGGCGCTGCCGCTCAGGCGAATGCCGGCGGTCACGGTTCTGGACGGTTCGGTGACCACGCGTATGGCTTCGATATCCAGGAACGGTTGGTCCAACGGCCCGGCAAACAGCAGCCGCGCACGCCGCACATTGAGCCGCTGCCCATAGGCGCGGTAGCGGCCATCGTTGAGCCACAACTCGCCACGGGTATCCATGTTGTCGCCAATGTGCACCTGGCCCTGAACCTTGGCGGTAAGGCCGAAGCCGGCGAAGTTGAGCTGGTCTTCGCCCACCACCACATCGATGTCCATGGCCATCGCCATCGGCGGCTTGCCCTCTTCGGTCTGGCTGCCGACGATCACGGTGTCATCCGAGACCTTGACGGTGGACGGCGGCAATTCACGCACGGTGATATCGCCACGCGGGATGTGCACCTTGCCGGCAATCGC
The DNA here is from genome assembly GCF_013385735.1 of Pseudomonas sp. D2002. NCBI lineage: Bacteria > Pseudomonadati > Pseudomonadota > Gammaproteobacteria > Pseudomonadales > Pseudomonadaceae > Pseudomonas > Pseudomonas sp. D2002. The sequence continues at coordinate 31,182 of NZ_JACAPL010000013.1, forward strand.
CAGCTTGTCGTTTTTCAGGCTGATTTTCAGGTCGGGCGCCACTTCCAGCGTCGCATAAGGCTCCACGGTGACCGGCAGTTTTGAGCCTTGCAGGCTGAGGTCCACCACCAAGGCCTGGCCCCAGTCGATCTGCCCCTTGAGGCTGCCCTGCCCGGCCTTGCCACTGCTCCAGGCGCCATTCAACTGCACGCTTTCGCCGGCAATCAACGCTTGCACGTTCAAGCCTTCAAGGCTGATCGGCAGCTCCGGCCCGGAAATTTCGCCGCCAACCAGGTTGACGCTGCCGTTGACCTGCGGCGCCAACAACCCACCGGAGATACGGCCGTTGCCGTTGAGCTTGCCAGTGAGTTTTTCGACCATCGGCACAAACGGTCGCGCCACTGCGAGGTCCAGGCCGTTGAGGCTGAAATTACCGGTGATCGGCTTGTTCTTCGGCAGCGGGTTGATCTGCGCCTGCACCAGCAACTCGCCGAGCTTGCCGCCACGGAAATTCAGCTGGGTGTCGATACGCTTGGGATTGAGCGTGGTTTCCAGCTTCAAGGTGTCGTAAGGGAAATCCAGCCACTGGTCCTTGTCCTTGACGCGCAACGTGCCGCCACTGGCATCGACCGAAACGACGCCCTTGGGCCCGCTGTCAGGCAGGTCAAGTTGGACGTCGGCGTTGAGCTTGCCCTGCCAGGCGAAGTCCTTGGGCAGGAACGCCGCCAGGCTGTCGATGGGGAACTGCTTGAGGTGGTAGCGCAGCTTCGGTTCCGGCATCAGCCGTTGGTCTTCGCCGCACAGGCTGGCCGGGCCGGACACCCAGCAGTGTGCGGCAAACGTCAGCTTGCCGTCGGCCAGGCGTTCGATTTTCGCCGGCGCCTGCAGCTTCCAGTCCTGGCCACCGGCTTGTACATCACCGCTGGCCAGGCGCCCGCGCCAGTTGCCTTTGTCGAGGTTGCCGTCCAGGGCCAGGGCCAATTTGACCAACGGCCCGGCGAGGTCAAGCTGGACTTTCTGGCTTTTGATATCGCCTTGGGCGCTGGCCGTCAGGGTGCCGACTTGGGTCTCACCGGCCTGGATGCCGCTGCCCTTGAGGTCGATCTTCGCGCGCTGGGCGTTATCCAGCGTGGCGTTGAGACTGAGGTTTTGCAGGTGATTGTCAGCAAATGCCAGCTGCTGGCCCTTAAGGTCGAGCTTGCCTTGCGGCGCCTTCAACGTGCCGGCCACATCGACGCGGCCATTGATTTGCCCGCGTAGCTGCGGCCACAGTTGGGCGAGGCGCGACAGCTTGATATCGATCTGCCCGGCCAAGCGTTGTTGCAGGCTGCCGCTGCCGTTGATGCGGTTGTCGCCCAGGCGAATATCCAGGTTGGCCAGGGTCCATTGCTCGCCCGCACCTTCGGCCTTGGCCGCCAGCACGGCGGTTTGGCCACGCAAACGGCCCTTGAGGTCGAGGTCGGCGTTCAGCTTGAGCTGTTTATTTTTGAATTCGCCTTTGCTGCGCAATGGCCCGGCCAATGTGCCCGGCAACTCAGCGACCCAGTACGCCGGGTTCAACGCCGACAGGTCGAGTGCGGTGTCCCAGGCTATGCCGTCGGCAAACTGCAGGTTCAGGTGGCCTTCGGCCTTGCCTTGGCCGGCCGTCAGCTTCAGCTCGGGCAGGAAAATTTGCTTGAGGTCGCCACTGAACGGCGTGACCACGTTGAACTTGCCGGCCGGGCCGTCGAGGTCGGCTTTAAGGTTGCCGAGGTAGTTGCCGTCTTTATAGGAGATTTCGCCATTGAAGGTGCGCAAGGCGACCTGTGGCTCATCGATCAATGGGTAGAGACGGTGCCAAGGGAAATCCAGCCAGTCGATCCTGGCGTCAGCGCTGAAGCCTTGTTGCCAGTCGAGGTTGGCGCTGAGTTTGAGGCTTTGTTTGTCGCCGGCGGTTAAATCCAGGCCAGCAATCTGCGCGCCCTTGGCGTCGACTTTGCCTTGCAGCAGCAGGTCCACCGGGCCTTTTTCCGCTGGCAGAACAGCCTTGCCCAGCAGTTGATAACTGCTGCTCAGGTCGCCCTTGGCGGTGAGGTCCAGTTGATTGAGTTGCAGGGTGTCGGGCAACTCGGCGCTGGGTTTGAAAGCGTCAGCGGTGAGGTGCAGTTGCGCGGGCAGGTTCTCCGCCAGCGGTTGCAGCTCGCCGCTGAGCTTGGCGGGCAAGTAGCCGCTGCTGTCGGCGTCGAGCTTGAGGGTCTTGAGCAGGTCACCGTCGATTTTCAACGCAACTTGCCACGGCGCGCCACCGGGTGCGTAAGGCAGGCTCAGGTTGCCCGTGGCACTCAGCGGCCAGTCGCCGGTCGGTTGCAGAAGGCCGGCGAGGTCCAGCACCAAGCCGTCGCGCTGCAGGTGCACCGCGTCGATCTGCATCCCGGCAGCCGTCCAGTGCGCGGCCAATTGCAGGCCCTTGAGCTCTTCGCTGCCATTAAAAAGCAGGCTACCGACGCGAACGTCGCCCAACTGGATCGCAACCGGCAGTTTTAACTCGGGCAGTTGAATCGGACCGCTGCTGCTTTCCTCGGTGCTGGGCGGAAACTGCAGGCTGACCTGCTCCACATCCAGCTGATTGACGCACAAGGTCATGCGCAGCAGGCACGCCGGTGACCAGTCAAACTTCGGCGCGTTGAGTTCGACGCGGCTGGCGTCCTGCTGCCACAGCAGATGATCGGCGCTCCAATGGCCACCCAAGTGGCCCTGGAAATTCTCCACCGTCAGCCCCGGCACCTGGCCCAAGGCCCAACGGCTGCCGGCTTGGGTGCCAAGCACGGTCCACAGCGCCAACACAACCAGGGCGAGGACCGCCACAACGGCCAGCCCCGCTATTTTCAAACCACGCATCACAGCTCAGGCCCCATGGAAAAGTGCAAACGAATGCCGCCCGGATCTTCGAGGGCATGGGCCAGGTCAAGACGAATCGGCCCCACCGGCGACACCCAGCGCACACCCACGCCCACACCGGTTTTCAGGCTGGGCATTTCAAGGGTGTTGAACGAGTTGCCTTGGTCGATAAAAGTCGCGATCCGCCATTTTTCGGCGATGGAATATTGATACTCGGCGCTCAGGGCCACCATGTAGCGGCCGCCGATGCGATCACCGCGATCGTTCTCCGGTGACAAGGTCTGGTACTCGTAGCCGCGTACGCTTTGGTCACCCCCGGCAAAGAAGCGCAGCGACGGCGGCACGGATTTGTAGCCATTGGTGGCGCTGCCGCCGAACTGCGCCCGCCCGAGGAAGCGGTGGTTATCCCACAAGGTGGTCAAGCCTTTGATCGTCGCCGTGCCGTAAAGCAGGTTGGTGTCGGAGCCCAGGCCTTCCTTGGCGACCTTGGCATCGAACATCAGGCGGTAGCCATTGTGCGGGTCGATGCGGTTGTCGCTGCGCAGGTAGGAATAGTTGATACCCGGCATCACCAGGTTACTCAGGCCCGAGTCATTACCGAGGCGGTACTCTTCGCGCTGGTATTTGAGCGAGATGACCCGGGTCCAGCCGCTGGGCAATTTGCTGTGCCACTCGGGGCCGAGGGTGAGCAATTTACTCAGGGTGTCGGTGTTGGCGATTTCTTCGTTCTGGTAACCACCGGCGAAGCGCAATTTATCGGTCAGCGGCGGGTCCAGGGGAATGTCGTACCACAGGCCGACGTTCTGGCGTGGCGCCGAGAGTTCGGCTTCCCAGCCGTAACTGTGGCCTTGCGGGTTGACCCAGTGGCGGGTCCAGTTGGCTTTGCCGCGCGGGCCGACGTCGGTCGAATAACCGAGCCCCAGGCCCATGGTGCGCGGCTTGCGGGTTTCCAGTTGCACGGCCACCGGGATCACATCGTTAGCCGACGCGGCTGGGCTGGCGTCGACACGCACGGCCTCGAAGAAGCCACTCGATTGCAGGTTCTGGTTGAGTTCGGCGATCAGCTCGGAGTCGTAAGGCGTGCCACTTTTGAACGGCACCATGCGTTGCAGCAGCTCTTCATCGAACGGCGTGTCGCCGGCAAAGCTGACCTTGCCCATGCTGTAGCGCGGGCCGCTGTCGTAAACGAGTTCGATATCGGCGACGCCCGCTTTGGGGTCGACCGAGAGTTTTTGGCGGGTAAAGCGCCCACTGAAAAAGCCGTAGCGCGAGGCCTGGTTCTGGATTAGACGCTTGGCGTCTTCGTAATGGCCGTGGTTGAGCACGGCGCCGGATTTGAGGTCGTCGCTGGCAGGCACGCGAAACGCCTTGAGGCTCGCAGCCTCACCGTCGACCTTGATGGTCACGTTGCGCAAATGCACCGGCTCGCCGGGGTCGATGGTGAGCGTCAGGCGCGGGTTCTTGCCGCCCCTGACCTCACTGGCGATCTGCGGCTGATAGAAGCCGAGCGCCTGGGCGGCCTTGCGGGCCTGCTCCTCGGCGCCACGGCTGAAGCGCTGCAAGGCTTCTTCATCGCGATCGCCTACCCCGCCGATATAGCCTTCGATGTTGGCTTTCAACGCGTCGTTTGAAGGTTTGATCCGCACGTCCAGTTCGCTTTGCGCCAACGCGCCGCAGCTTGTGAACAGCAGAATCAAGCCGCTGGTAAATCTTCCTGGAAACTTCATAGGCGCGGATGCTACACGAGCTAGGGAGGCTCTTTGAACCCGGAATTGTCTGAATAATTCTGTCTAAGCCGTTGCAGCATGTAACGTTTGGGGATTGGGATGGAAAAACACATGCTCCAGCACGGGCCCTATGGCCACTTCGCCGATTTCTTCATAACCCTGACGTTTATAGAAATCCAGGTAGCGTGAATTACCTGTATCGAGCACCACACCCGACGAATGCGGGTCCTCGGCGCACCAATTGTGCACGGCTTCCAGCAACTGCTCGCCGTAGTGTTTACCCTGGAATTGCGGATGAATGCCCAACAGCGGCAGCACATGCACCGACTCGCTCGGCAGGCAGGCCAGCACCGCGTGATGGTATTCCAGGTAGCGCCGCGTACCCCGCACACCAGTGCTCAGCCACATGCGCAATTGCCAGGCCCAACTCTCAGTGATGCCCAGGCGCCGTTGCGGTGGTGCGATCAGGGCGATGCCAATCAGCCGGTCGTTGACGAACAGGCCGATGGCGGGCAGTTTCTGAAAAAAATGCTGCTTGACCAGCTCGCGCACCGTGGCGCGCACCCGCTGTTCATAGCCTGGCCGTTCAGCCTCGAAGATGTAGGCGAAGGTCGGCTCATGCCGATAGGCCTGGTACAACATGGAACGCGCCTCGCGGGAATAGCCGCTGTTGAGCAGGCGAATTTCGGCGGTGGCAGTCGAAGTGTCAGGCATACAGTCAATCTCCCTGGGCGCCACTCAAAAGATGGCGTTCTTATGGGTACGAACTTGTACGGCGCGAGTCGTTCCCAGACATTAGCAGTGCAACCGCCCTGCCGCCACGCTGGCCCCCATCCGACTTGTCAGCTAGCATCGCCCTTTTGCCAGACTGGACTGCCGACCATGAAAATCGTCTCCTTCAATATCAACGGGCTGCGCGCTCGCCCTCATCAGCTGGCGGCGCTGATTGAAAAGCATCAACCCGACGTGATCGGCCTGCAGGAAACCAAGGTCCATGATGACCAGTTCCCATTGGCCGAAGTCCAGGCTTTGGGCTATCACGTTTATTACCACGGCCAGAAAGGTCACTACGGCGTCGCGCTGCTCTCGCGCAAAGAGGCGCTGAGCGTGCACAAAGGCTTTGCCAGTGATGAAGAAGACGCCCAGCGTCGCTTTATCTGGGGCACCTTCGCCGATGAAAACGGCAACCCTGTCACCATCATGAACGGCTATTTCCCTCAAGGCGAAAGCCGCGACCACCCGACCAAATTCCCGGCCAAGCAGCGCTTCTATGAAGATTTGCAGCACCTGCTGGAAAGCCAGTTCAGCAATGAGCAGGCGCTTGTGGTGATGGGCGACGTGAACATTTCCCCGGAAGACTGCGACATCGGCATCGGCGCCGACAACGCCAAGCGCTGGCTGAAAACCGGCAAGTGCAGCTTCCTGCCGGAAGAGCGCGAGTGGATGGCGCGCCTGAAAAACTGGGGCCTGGTGGACAGCTTCCGCCACTTGAACCCGGACGTGGCCGACCGTTTCAGCTGGTTCGACTACCGCAGCCGTGGCTTTGAGGATGAGCCCAAGCGTGGGCTGCGCATTGACGTGATCATGGCGTCCAATGGCTTGCTGCCCCGCGTGAAGGATGCGGGCGTGGATTACGATTTGCGTGGCTTGGAAAAGCCATCGGACCATGCGCCGATCTGGCTTGAGTTGAGCTGATCTAGGGCTGTACTCGGTCGAATGTGGGAGCGGCGGTGCGACGATTCGACTTGCTCGCGAAAGCGCAGTGTCAGGCAATTAACCTCTGACTGATACACCGCTTTCGCGAGCAAGCCCGCTCCCACATTTTGCTCAGCGGTGTGCCATTCATATTTATGCAACCTGCCTGACTTAATCTCCCGGCACCCCCTTTGGCTTAAGAAGGTGCCGGCATGATGCTGCGCGTTCTGTTCCTGTTAATCCTGCCCCTCTGCGCTGTGGCGGCACCCCTGCCCATCCCCGACCAAGACCCTGCATTGCGCATCCAGGGTTCCAACACCATTGGCGCGGCGCTTGGCCCGGCGCTGGTCAAAGGGCTGATGGAACACCAGGGCTTGCAGGCGGTGCACAGCGAGCCGGGCGACGGCGCCAATGAACAGCGTGTGGTCGGCAAGACGCGCCAGGGCAAACCGGTGATCATCGAGGTGGCCGCCCACGGTTCCAGCACCGGGTTTACGGCGCTGAAAAAAGGCAGCGCCGACCTGGCCGCATCGTCCCGCCCGATCAAGGACAGCGAACTGGTTGACCTCGAACCCCTCGGCGACCTGAAAAGCCCCGAAGCCGAACAAGTCATCGCCATCGACGGCCTGGCCATCATCCTCAACCCGAGCAACCCACTGAACACGCTGAATACCGAGCAGTTGGCACACGTCTTCAACGGCGAGGTCAGCACCTGGGAAGCACTCGGCGGCCGTGGTGGCGCCATTCATTTATATGCGCGCGATGACCAGTCCGGCACCTATGACACCTTCAAGGAACTGGTGCTGCGCCCGCGCGGCAAGCCCCTTGCAAGTTCTGCCCAGCGTTTCGAGTCCAGCGAAGCCTTGTCTGATGCGGTCAGCCATGACCCGCAAGGCATTGGGTTTATCGGCCTGCCGTCGGTGCGCCAGGCCAAGGCAGTGGCGATTGTCGACGGCGATTCGCAGCCTATGTTGCCGGTGACCAGCCTGATCGCCACCGAGGATTACCCGCTGTCACGCCGTTTGTATTTCTACCTGCCACCTTCGGCGCGCAACCCCTGGGCCAAGGCGTTGGTGGACTTTACCCAGAGCAGCAAGGGCCAGGCGATTGTGGCGGCCAATGGTTTTATTGCCCAGCAAGTGCAAGCGATCGGCGTGGAGCCACGCGCCTCAATGCCCGAGGACTATCAAGCCATTGCGCGTGACGCCCAGCGTTTAACGGTGAATTTTCGCTTCGAGGAAGGCAGCGCCAGCCTGGACAATAAGGCCCGCCAGGATTTGCAGCGGGTGGTGGCGTATATCCGCAGCCACGCAAAGCTCGACAAGCAGGTGACGCTGGTGGGGTTTGGTGATGCCAAGGATGATCCGCAGCGGGCGGCGTTGCTGTCGAAGTTGCGGGCCATGGCGGTGCGGCGCGAGTTGGTTAAAAGCGGCGTGGTGCTGCGCGATATTCGCGGGTTTGGCGCGCAGATGCCGGTGGCGGCGAATACGGCGGATGAGGGGCGGATCAAGAATCGGCGGGTGGAGGTTTGGGTGTACTGACCTGAGGGTTTTGTGGTGTTCCGGCTGGCCTCTTCGCGAGCAAGCCCGCTCCCACCTTTGACCCTATTCCAAATGTAGAATGCGGTCAAAATGTGGGAGCGGGCTTGCTCGCGAATGCAGGCGACTCGGTCTTATTGCCCGCTGCGCATCAGTTCTTTAGGCACATATTTACCAATCTCGAACTTGCCGATTGCCGCGCGGTGCACTTCATCCGGGCCATCCGCCAGGCGCAAGGTGCGTTGCATGGCGTACATGTAGGCCAGCGGGAAGTCGTTGGACACCCCGGCGCCACCGTGAATCTGGATCGCGCGGTCGATTACCTTCAGTGCTACGTTCGGCGCCACCACCTTGATCTGGGCGATTTCGCTTTTTGCGACCTTGTTCCCGACGGTGTCCATCATGTACGCCGCCTTCAAGGTCAGCAGGCGGGCCATGTCGATCTCCATCCGTGAGTCGGCGATTTTGTCGATATTGCCGCCCAAACGTGCCAACGGCTTGCCGAATGCGGTGCGGCTGACGGAGCGTTTGCACATCAGTTCCAGCGCGCGCTCGGCCATGCCGATGGAACGCATGCAGTGGTGGATACGGCCTGGGCCAAGGCGGCCCTGGGCAATTTCAAAGCCACGGCCTTCACCCAGCAGCACGTTTTCGTAGGGCACGCGCACATTGTCGAACAGCACTTCGGCATGGCCGTGGGGCGCGTCGTCGTAGCCGAATACCGGCAGCGGGCGCACGATTTTCACGCCGGGAGCATCCACCGGCACCAGAATCATCGAGTGCTGCTGGTGACGCGGCGCATCCGGGTTGCTCAGGCCCATGAAGATCAGGATTTTGCAGCGCGGGTCGCAGGCGCCGGAGGTCCACCATTTCTTGCCGTTGATCACCCATTCATCGCCCTGGCGCTCGGCGCGGGCGGCCATGTTGGTGGCGTCTGAGGAGGCCACGTCCGGTTCAGTCATGGCGAACGCCGAACGAATCTCGCCGCGCAGCAGCGGTTCGAGCCAGCGTTGTTTCTGCTCTTCATTGGCGTAGCGCACCAGCACTTCCATATTGCCGGTGTCGGGGGCGGAGCAGTTGAACGGCTCCGGGCCCAGCAGCGAGCGGCCCATGATTTCGGCCAGCGGCGCGTATTCGAGGTTGGTCAGGCCGGCGCCCAATTCGGATTCGGGCAGGAACAGGTTCCACAGGCCTTCGGCCTTAGCCTTAGCTTTCAACTCCTCCATGATAGCGGTGGGCTGCCAGCGGTCGCCTTCATTGACCTGGCGTTCGAACACCGGCTCGGCCGGGTAAACGTAAGCGTCCATGAACGCGGTGACGCGTTCACGCAGTTCCTGAACCTTGGGCGAATAGGCGAAATCCATGAGCAGCTCCCTTCTCTGAGAGGTTGTTTAGGTCATGCAATCGATGCTAGAACAGCGTTGATAATTTACCTAGCCTATTCTCGGCGTGTATTAACATTCATCACCGATATATGATCGGCGTATGAACACCTAACAATAAGAGCGCAACGAAATGAATTTGAGCAAGGTCGACCTCAACCTCTTTATTGTCTTCGACGCGATCTACACCGAAGCCAACCTGACCCGCGCCGGGCAGATCGTCGGCATCACCCAGCCGGCAGTGTCCAACGCGTTGGCGCGCTTGCGCGAAACCTTCAACGACCCGCTGTTCGTGCGCACCGCCCAGGGCATGGTGCCCACGCCGATGGCGCAGAACATCATCGGCCCGGTGCGCAACGCGTTGTCGTTGCTGCGGGTGTCGGTGCAGGAAAGCCGGATTTTCAACCCGCAACAAGCGGCCAAGACCTATCGCATCAGCATGACCGACCTCACCGAGGCGGTGATTTTGCCGCTGCTGTTCCAGCGCCTGCGCCGCCTGGCGCCGACGGTGGTGATTGAGAGTTTCCTGTCCAAGCGGCGAGAAACCACCAAGGAACTGGCTGCCGGGCGCCTGGATTTTGCCGTGGATGCGCCGCTCAACACCGACCCGCAAGTACGTCACGTCAAGCTGATGGAAGACCGCTACGTGTGTGCCATGCGCAAGGGCCATCCGATGGCGGGCAAGGACAAGTTCACGCTGGATGACTACCTGTCGCTGACGCATATCCATATCTCCAGCCGTCGCAACGGTTTGGGCCACGTTGACCTGGCCTTGGGCAAAATGGGCATCCAGCGCAAGATCGCCCTGCGCTCCCAGCATTACTTGATGGCCTCGCAAGTGTTGCAGCAGACCGACATGGTGATGACCGTGCCCGAACGCTTCGCCCGCCGCCATGAGCTGCACTGGTTCAACCTGCCGGTCAACGATGTGCCACCGGTAGAAACCCACCTGTACTGGCACGAAAGCACCGACCAGGACCCGGCCAACCGCTGGATGCGTGAGCAGATGATCGAGCTGTGCCAGCAAGTCACCGCGCACGAAAAGAAGCTGGATGGCAAGCAGGCCTGACCTGAACTGTGTGTGGGAGGGGGCTCGCCCCCGATGGGCTGCGCAGCGGCCCTTGACGTTTACGTCAACCTGCCATTAGCTTAGCGCCAAGACCTTCTTGAGCGCCCCCATGAGCACGACCTACGGCATTTCCGACCTCGCCCGCGAGCTCGACATCACCACCCGCGCCATTCGCTTCTACGAAGAACAAGGCCTGCTGGCCCCGGAGCGCCGGGGCCAGGAGCGTATTTATTCGGCGCGGGACAAGGTCAGTCTCAAGCTGATCCTGCGGGGCAAACGTATCGGCTTCTCCCTGGCCGAGTGTCGCGAATTGATCGAACTCTACGACCCCAGCAGTGGCAACCACATCCAACTCAACAGCATGCTTGCCAAGATCGCCGAGCGCCGCGAGCAGCTTGAGCAACAACTGCTGGATATCGAACAGATGAAGCTGGAGCTGGACACCGCCGAAGAGCGCTGCACCCAGGCCCTGGCGCAGACCATCAACCAGGTTGGCCAATAACCACAAGGTAGCCATCATGTCCCTTCCCTCACACGTACGCCTGGTCGAAGTCGGCCCGCGCGACGGTTTGCAAAACGAAGCCCGGCCGATCAGCGTTGCCGATAAGGTCCAGTTGGTGGATGCCCTGACCCACGCAGGTTTGAGCTATATCGAAGTCGGCAGCTTTGTGTCGCCCAAGTGGGTGCCGCAGATGGCCGGCTCCGCCGATGTATTTGCGCAGATACAGCGCAAGCCCGGCGTCACCTACGGTGCACTGGCGCCGAACGTGCGTGGTTTTGAAGATGCCTTGGCCGCCGGCGTGAAGGAAGTCGCGGTGTTTGCGGCCGCCTCCGAGGCGTTTTCCCAGCGCAATATCAACTGTTCCATCAACGAAAGCCTGGAGCGCTTTGCGCCGATCATGGCGGCGGCCAAACAACACGGCGTCAGCGTGCGCGGCTATGTATCGTGTGTGTTGGGTTGCCCTTACGAAGGTGACATCGCCCCGCAACAGGTCGCGGCGGTCGCGCGTGAACTGTATGCGATGGGCTGCTATGAGGTGTCCCTGGGCGACACCATCGGCACCGGCACGGCGGGCGCCACGCGGCGGCTGTTCGAGGTGGTCGGCGCGCAGGTGCCGCGGGACAAGCTGGCGGGTCACTTCCATGACACTTACGGCCAGGCAATCGCGAATATCTACGCCAGCCTGCTCGAAGGCATCAATGCGTTCGACAGCTCTATCGCGGGCCTCGGCGGCTGCCCTTATGCCAAGGGCGCCAGCGGTAACGTTGCCACCGAAGATGTGGTGTACCTGCTCAATGGCCTGGGGATTGAAACCGGTATCGACCTGGACGCGTTGATTCGCGCGGGCGAGCAAATCAGCCAGGTGCTCGGCCGACCCAGCGGCTCGCGGGTGGCCAAGGCGCGTAACGCCGGTTGAGTAGCATTGCTGTGACAATGTGTTACCGCACGCCTACTTAACGAGTAACACGGGAACATATTTTGCCCGATTTGCCCTATGCCACTGCCCATCAAAAAATCAAACCATTGATTTTAAAGGACTTTTAAAAGTTGGCACGCCTTCTGCTATCTCTATTGCATAACAAGAATAAAAAGCGCCAAACCTAATAAAAATAAGACGAAACGACTCTGACATAACAAAAACAACACGGCAGAGACGCAGCTAACAGATTTTTTTGGAGAAGATGTGCTTCGCAGGGTACGGCATGCCGAAACCCGCAACCGGTTAGAGAAAAATAAAACTACCTCAGGTAGCTACCCACTGGTTGGATCGATAACGAAGAAGCAGATCAGCGCTCAAAAAAATACGTTTGCTCTTGACCCCGGATGGGGGTCACCCAAAACAGCGGTAAAGGGTAACGGTTGCCAAAAACAACAATAGACCGCCCCTCAATAATAAAAAAAGAGCACGCAACGACAAATTAAAGGGGACCTTCGGGTCCCCTTTGTGCTTTCTGCCATTTACCTATGTGGGAGCTGGCTTGCCTGCTCCCACATGTTTTTTGGGTTGTTAGTTGGACTGGGTTTTCAGCTCCTCGATCGACATCTCGCGCATGCGAAACTTCTGGATCTTGCCCGTCACCGTCATCGGGAATTCATCCACGAACTTGAAATGCTTGGGCGTCTTGAAGTGCGCAATGCGGCCCTTGCACCAGGTTTGCAGCTCCAGCGCGTTGGCCACATGGCCGGGGTGAAACTTGATCCAGGCGACGATCTCTTCACCGTAACGCTCATCCGGGATGCCGATAATTTGCACATCCGCCACCGCCGGGTGGGTAAAGAAAAACTCTTCCAGCTCGCGCGGGTACACGTTTTCGCCGCCGCGAATAATCATGTCCTTGTTGCGCCCGGCGATGCACACGTAACCGTGCTCGTCCATGCTCGCCAGGTCGCCAGTGTGCATCCAGCCGGCCTCATCGATGGCGTCGCGGGTGCCTTCGGGGTTATTCCAGTAGCCGAGCATCACGCTGTAGCCACGGGTGCACAGTTCGCCGATCTCACCGCGTGCAACCGTGTTGCCGTCGGTGTCGACGATCTTGTTTTCCAGCTGTGGCTGGGTGCGGCCCACGGTGGTGACGCGGCGCTCAAGGTCGTCATTCGCGCCGGTTTGCAGCGACACCGGGCTGGTTTCGGTCATGCCGTAGGCGATCTGCACTTCGCCCATGTGCAGCTCGCTGATAACCCGGCGCATGACTTCGATGGGGCAAGTGGCACCGGCCATGATGCCGGTGCGCAAGGTCGCCAGGTCGAACTCGCCGCGGCGTGGGTGATCGAGCAGCGCGATAAACATGGTCGGCACGCCATACAGCCCGGTGGCGCGTTCCTCGGCGACGGCGCTTAAGGTCAGCAGCGGGTCGAAGCCGTCGTTGGGGTAAATCATGGTGGTGCCGTGGGTGATGCAGCCGAGGTTGCCCATGACCATGCCGAAGCAGTGATACAGCGGCACCGGAATCACCAGGCGGTCCTGCGCGGTAAGCCCCAGGCTTTCGCCGACCATGTAGCCGTTATTGAGAATGTTGTGGTGACTGAGGGTGGCGCCCTTGGGGAAGCCGGTGGTGCCGGAGGTGTACTGAATGTTGACGGCTTGATCGAAGTGCAGGCTGGCCTGGCGCGCTTGCAGTTGTTCGGGCGGGACGCCTGCACCGAGGGCTGCCAGTTGCTGCCAGGGCACAAACCCTGGGGGCGGGCTGGGGTCGAGGCTGATTATCGCGCGCAGGTCGGGTTGCAGTTCTTGCAGCATGGCGTGGTAATCGGAGCCCTTGAACGACCCGGCACACACCAGCCATTGGCAACCGGATTGCTTGAGCACGTAGTCCAGTTCACTGCTGCGATAGGCCGGGTTGATATTGACCAGAATCACACCCAGCTTGGCGCTGGCGATTTGGCTGATGCACCACTCGGCGCAATTGGGCGCCCAGATGCCCAGGCGGTCGCCGGTTTGCATGCCCAGGGCGAGGAAGGCACGGGCGTGCAGGTCAACCGTTTCGGCCAGTTGCCGCCAGGTGTAGCGACGCTGCTGATGGCGCACCACCAAGGCTTCGCCATCGGCGTGCTGCGCAACCGTGTGATCGAAGGCCTGGCCGATGGTCATGGCCAGCAAGGTCTTGTCCTGAGCGCCACGGCTGTAGCTCTGATTCGGTTGATCCATAACGACCCCTGCTGTCTTTTTTGTAGGTTGACGTAAACGTAAACTACGATTGACAGCGCCGTAACGCAAGTTTACGTTAACGTAAAGGTGAGCGCCCTCCCCTGGCGCTATCCACACAACAACAAAGCTCACATTAAGGTGCCTGTCCATGAGTTACCCGTCCCTGAACTTCGCCCTCGGCGAAACCATCGACATGCTGCGCGACCAGGTGCAGTCCTTCGTGGCCAAGGAAATCGCGCCCCGCGCGGCTCAAATCGACAGTGACAACCTGTTCCCCGCCGACCTGTGGCGCAAGTTCGGTGACATGGGCTTGCTCGGCATCACAGTGCCGGAAGAATACGGCGGCGCCGGCCTGGGCTACCTGGCCCACGTGGTGGCCATCGAAGAAATCAGCCGTGGGTCCGCCTCGGTGGGCTTGTCTTACGGCGCGCACTCCAACCTGTGCGTCAACCAGATCAACCGCAACGGCAGCCACGAACAGAAGCTCAAGTACCTGCCCAAGCTGATCAGCGGCGAGCACATCGGTGCCCTCGCCATGAGCGAACCGAATGCCGGCTCCGACGTGGTGTCGATGAAGCTGCGCGCCGACAAACGCGGCGATCATTACGTGCTCAACGGCAGCAAGACCTGGATCACCAACGGCCCTGACGCCAACACCTACGTGATCTACGCCAAGACCGACCTGGAAAAAGGCCCGCACGGCATCACCGCATTTATCGTCGAGCGCGACTCAACAGGCTTCAGCCGCAGCAACAAGTTCGACAAGCTGGGCATGCGCGGCTCCAACACCTGCGAGCTGTTTTTCGATGACGTCGAAGTGCCCGAAGAAAACATCCTCGGCACGCTCAATGGCGGCGTCAAAGTGTTGATGAGCGGTCTCGATTACGAACGCGTAGTACTGGCCGGCGGCCCGATTGGCATCATGCAAGCGTGCATGGACCTGATCGTGCCGTACATCCACGACCGCAAGCAGTTCGGCCAGAGCATCGGCGAGTTCCAGCTGATCCAGGGCAAGGTCGCCGACATGTACACCCAACTCAACGCCTGCCGCGCCTACCTCTACGCGGTGGCCCAGGCATGCGAGCGCGGCGAGACCACGCGCAAGGATGCGGCCGGGGTGATCCTGTTCAGTTCCGAACGCGCCACACAAATGGCCCTCGACGCGATCCAGATTCTGGGCGGCAACGGCTATATCAACGAATTCCCTGCTGGCCGCCTGTTGCGTGATGCCAAGCTGTACGAAATCGGCGCCGGCACCAGTGAGATTCGGCGGATGCTGATCGGTCGCGAACTCTTCAACGAAACCCGCTGAAGGAGCGCGCCCATGGCCACCTTGCACACCCAGCTCAACCCACGCTCGGCGGAATTTGCCGACAACAGCGCGGCGATGCGCCTACAAGTCGACGCCCTGCACAGCCTGCTCGCCCACGTGCAGCAAGGCGGCGGCGCCAAGGCCCAGGAGCGGCACACCTCGCGTGGCAAACTGCTGCCTCGCGAGCGTATCAATCGCTTGCTCGACCCCGGTTCGCCGTTCCTTGAGCTCAGCCAACTGGCCGCGTATCAGGTGTATGGCGAAGACGTGCCGGCGGCCGGGTTGATTGCCGGAATCGGCCGAGTCGAAGGCGTCGAATGCATGATTGTCGCCAACGACGCCACCGTCAAAGGCGGCTCCTACTACCCGCTCACGGTAAAAAAACACCTGCGCGCCCAGACCATCGCCGAGCAGAACCGCCTGCCGTGCATCTACCTGGTCGATTCGGGTGGCGCCAACCTGCCGCGTCAGGATGAAGTGTTTCCCGACCGCGAGCACTTCGGGCGGATCTTCTTCAACCAAGCCAATATGAGCGCCCAAGGTATCCCGCAGATTGCAGTGGTAATGGGCTCGTGCACCGCCGGCGGTGCCTATGTGCCGGCCATGGCCGACGAAGCGATCATGGTGCGCCAGCAGGCGACCATCTTCCTCGCCGGCCCGCCGCTGGTGAAAGCCGCGACCGGCGAAGTGGTCAGCGCCGAAGACCTCGGCGGCGCCGACGTGCACTGCAAGATCTCCGGCGTGGCCGACCATTATGCCGACAGTGACGAGCATGCCCTGGCCCTGGCCCGGCGCAGCGTGGCCAACCTCAACTGGCGCAAACAGGGCGAGCTGCTGCAACGCACGCCGGTAGCGCCGCTGTACAGCAGCGCAGAGCTTTACGGGGTGATCCCGGCCGACGCCAAGCAACCGTTCGACGTGCGCGAGGTGATCGCGCGGTTGGTCGACGGCTCGGTATTCGATGAGTTCAAGGCGTTGTTCGGCACCACGCTGGTGTGTGGTTTTGCCCACCTGCACGGCTACCCGATTGCGATCCTGGCCAACAACGGCATTCTTTTCGCTGAAGCCGCGCAAAAAGGCGCGCACTTTATCGAGTTGGCCTGCCAGCGCGGGATTCCTCTGTTGTTTCTCCAGAACATCACCGGTTTTATGGTCGGCCAGAAGTACGAAGCCGGCGGCATTGCCAAGCACGGCGCCAAGCTGGTCACGGCGGTGGCTTGCGCCAAGGTGCCGAAGTTCACCGTGATCATTGGCGGCAGCTTTGGTGCCGGCAACTACGGCATGTGCGGGCGTGCCTACGACCCACGGTTTTTGTGGATGTGGCCGAATGCGCGCATCGGTGTGATGGGCGCCGAACAGGCGGCCGGCGTGCTGGTGCAGGTCAAGCGTGAACAAGCCGAACGCGCAGGCACGGCCTTGCGCGCCGAGGAAGAAGCGGCGATCAAGCAGCCGATCCTCGACCAGTATGAAACCCAGGGCCACCCGTACTACTCCAGCGCGCGCTTGTGGGATGACGGCGTCATCGACCCGCAGCAAACCCGAGAGGTGCTGGCCCTGGCCTTGTCCGCTTCGCTGAATGCCCCCATCGAGCCGAGCCGCTTCGGCGTGTTCCGCATGTAAATGGAGCCGTACCCCATGAGCGATTTCAACACCCTCGAACTGATTACCGACAGCCGTGGCTTTGCCACGCTGTGGCTCAGTCGAGAAGCCAAAAACAACGCGTTCAATGCCGAAATGATCCGCGAACTGATCATCGCCCTCGACCACGTACAAGGCGACCCGGCCCTGCGTTTCCTGGTGCTGCGAGGGCGTGGCAAGCATTTCAGTGCCGGTGCCGACCTGGCCTGGATGCAGCAATCGGCCGAACTGGACTACCACACCAACCTCGACGACGCCCGCGAGCTGGCGGAGTTGATGTACAACCTGGCCAAGCTGAAAATCCCCACGCTTGCAGTGGTGCAAGGCGCCGCCTACGGGGGCGCGCTGGGCCTGATCAGTTGCTGTGACATGGCGATTGGCGCCGATGACGCGCAGTTCTGCTTGTCGGAAGTGCGTATCGGCCTGGCCCCGGCGGTGATCAGCCCGTTCGTGGTGCAGGCCATCGGCGAGCGCGCGGCGCGGCGTTATGCCCTGACCGCCGAACGCTTTGGCGGCCAACGTGCGCGGGACATCGGTTTGTTGGCGGAAAGCTATCCGGCCAGCGAGCTCGACCAGCAGGTGGAACACTGGGTCGCCAACCTGCTGCTCAACAGCCCCGCCGCGATGCGCGCCAGCAAAGACTTGCTGCGCGAAGTCGGGAATGGCGCCCTCACCCCGGCCCTGCGCCGTTATTGCGAAAACGCCATCGCACGGATTCGCGTCAGCGCGGAGGGCCAGGAAGGCTTGCGCGCCTTCCTGCAAAAACGCCCGCCCAACTGGCAAGCGCAGGAGCCTCGTTCATGAACACACTGACCACTGTACTGGTGGCCAACCGCGGCGAAATTGCCTGCCGCGTGATGCGCACGGCCAAGGCCATGGGCCTGACCACCGTGGCCGTCCACAGCGCCATCGACCGCGATGCACGCCACAGCCGCGAGGCGGATATCCGTGTCGACTTGGGCGGCAGCAAGGCCACGGACAGTTACTTGCAGATCGACAAGCTGATTGCCGCCGCCCAGGCCAGCGGCGCCCAGGCGATCCATCCGGGCTATGGTTTTTTGTCGGAAAACGCCGGTTTTGCACGTGCGATTGAAGCGGCAGGCCTGATTTTCCTCGGCCCGCCCGCCTCGGCGATTGACGCCATGGGCAGCAAATCGGCCGCCAAAGCGTTGATGGAAACCGCCGGTGTGCCGCTGGTGCCGGGTTATCACGGCGAAGCCCAGGACCTGGAAACCTTCCGCGATGCCTGCGAGCGCATCGGCTACCCGGTGCTGCTCAAGGCCACGGCCGGTGGCGGCGGCAAAGGCATGAAGGTGGTCGAGGACGTCAGCCAACTGGCGGAAGCCTTGGCGTCGGCCCAGCGTGAGGCACTGTCGTCCTTCGGCAATGGGCAGATGCTGGTGGAGAAATACCTGCTCAAGCCACGCCATGTGGAGATCCAGGTGTTCGCCGACCAGCACGGCCATTGCCTGTACCTCAATGAGCGCGACTGCTCGATTCAACGTCGCCACCAAAAGGTCGTGGAAGAAGCGCCGGCACCGGGCTTGAGTGTTGAACAACGCAAAGCCATGGGTGAAGCCGCCGTACGCGCAGCGCAGGCCATCGGTTATGTAGGCGCCGGTACCGTGGAGTTCTTGCTGGACGCGCGTGGTGAGTTTTTCTTCATGGAAATGAACACGCGGCTGCAAGTGGAGCATCCGGTGACCGAGGCGATTACCGGCCTCGACCTGGTGGCCTGGCAGATCCGAGTCGCCCAGGGTGAGCCGCTGCCGATCACGCAAGAACAGGTGCCGTTGATCGGGCATGCGATTGAAGTGCGCTTGTATGCCGAAGACCCGGCCAATGATTTCCTGCCGGCCACCGGGCACCTGGCGCTGTACCGCGAATCGGCGCCAGGCCCGGGCCGCCGCGTGGACAGCGGCGTAGCACAAGGCGACACCGTATCGCCGTTTTACGACCCGATGCTCGGCAAGTTGATTGCCTGGGGCGAAGACCGCGAACAGGCGCGCCTGCGGTTGTTGAGCATGCTCGATGAGTTTGCCGTGGGCGGGCTTAAGACCAACCTGGGCTTTTTGCGGCGCATCATCGGTCATCCGGCATTTGCGGCAGCGCAGCTGGACACCGGATTTATCCCGCGTTATCAGGACGAGCTGCTGCCCCAGCCAGGTGAATTAAGCGATGCGTTCTGGCAGGCGGCGGGCGCGGCGTTTATGCAGAGTTTGCCCGCAGGCAGTGGTCCGTGGGCCGATACGCGCGGGTTTCGTGCCGGGCTGCCTGCCGAGGTGTCACTGCATTTGAGCTGCAATGGGCAGGACCGGCGGGTGAGGCTCGAGGGTGCCAACGCGCAGTGGCGAGACGAGCAGCTGTCGATCGAACACAACGGCGTGCGTCGCGCTCATCTGGCGGTGCGCAGCGAAGGCAGCGTGTACCTGCGCTGGGACGGCGAGATGCATGCCGTCAGCCTGTTTGACCCGATTGCCGCCGTCGAGGCTAACCAATCCCATCAGGGTGGTCTAACGGCGCCCATGAACGGCAGCATCGTGCGGGTGCTGGTGGAGGTCGGCCAGGCAGTCGAAGCCGGTACGCAGCTGGTGGTGCTCGAGGCGATGAAGATGGAGCACAGCATCCGCGCGCCCCAGGCTGGGGTGGTCAAAGCATTGTTTTGCCAGGAAGGCGAAATGGTTGCCGAAGGCAGTGCCCTGGTCGAGCTCGAAACGGCGGGCTAAAACTTCGCCGTGGCTTGCACGACCACGCCGAGGATTCGGCAATCGTCGCTGAACAGCAGCTTGGGGTAAGTGGGATTGAGCGGCACCAGGTAAAGCTGGCCGCTTTCTTCCCTTAATTGGCGAAAGGTTGCCTGGCGGCTGTCGGCCCATTGGGCGACCACCAACTTGCCGGGTTCGGCATCGATGGCCGGGTCTACCAGGATCATCATGCCGTCGCCGATGCTCAGCCCGCTGGGGGCGGTCATGGCGTCGCCCGTCACTGGCAGCCAGAAGGCTTCGCCACGGGCGTGGTAATCGGTCAGTTCGAAACGCGGGGCACCGTAGGTCGGGCGTTCTTCACGTATTTCGCAGACGCCTTTCCAGTCGCTGACCGGGTAGCGGAAATACGGGTTGTAGTGATGTTCCAGAGCCGGCGCCTCTTCGGCTTTCTGGCGAATTTCCAGCGCGACTTCCAAGTAGCCCAACCCCAGCTCGGCGAGCACCCGGTTCATGTCCGCCAGGCTTGGCACACGGCGCTTGTTGAGCCAATGGCCGACACCGCCCTGGGACATGCCCAAGCGTTCGGCCAGTTCATCCTGCGTGACCTTGCGGTCTTTCATGTTGGCTTTGACCAACGCTATCCAGTTATCCATGGGCGAGACAATACGTTGCGTATTTGCCACGACAATAAACAGTTTGTAGTAATCCATCAAATGACATAAATACGATTCGTACTATTATCGAGGGAAGGTTTTCGACATTCACTCAGAGTACCCGCCCTCATGACGACCAGCCCGAATCACCTGCCCGGCACGCCTGAAACCGACGAACTGTTGGGGATGCGCAACAGCGGCGCCGCCCGGCGCGCACTCGACTATTACTTGAAAGAAGATGTGTGCGCGCCGGTCGCGGACGAGCCGTTTTTCGACATCAAGCCCGGCATCAGCCATGAGGACGCGTTGATTCACGCTTCAGACCTATTGCGCAGCGCAGCAGCGGCAGCCTATGAGTCGGCAAGCAGTCGCCGTGGCGACGGGCGGGACCTGGCGTTTTCAGTGGTGTATTTGATTGATATGGCGAAGGCGATGGTGGAGCAGACGTTGCGGGCGCCAGTGGGTCAGGCAAACGCATAACCGGCAGCGCGCAAAAATATTTCTATCCCACGGATAAAAATATTTGACTTGCAAATGATAATGATTATTATTGGGCTCAGCTGATCGCGAGATCAGTCGATAGACCAAGGGACCTTAGGTCGGACTCTTGGAATATCTCCTCATCAGGCTAATCACGGTTTTTGACCCGGCTCTTTGGCCGGGTCTTTTTTTTGCCAGTTTCCCTGGCATGGCTTCAGGCTAATGAAGACTGTGTGTTGCTCGATGGCGCGCATGGTAGCAAAAGACCATCGCGAAAAGAAAGTCGAACGGGCGCTCTAGCCCGGATCTTTGCGAAATAGCGCTTGAGAATCAATCTCATAGATTCTAAGCTGCTGCGGCGTCAAGGACGACGCCCCCTCCCCTCTGCAACAATTTCGCATCAGAATTTTGCCTGACTCCTTGTAAGATATCCGCCACACCTCTCGTACTCAGGCGACCCGACTATGACCGTGGCCTTGACCTCCATCAAGATCAGCACCGACTTCGACAGCGGCAATATCCAGGTCCTGGATGCCAGCGACGCCTATCAATTGCTGCTGGCGATCAAACCCGATACTCGCAGCGCGCATTTCCAATGGTTCCACTTTAAGGCCGAAGGCATGCACGTGGGCCACACCCACACGTTTCGCCTGAGCAACGCGAGCCAGTCCTCCTACAAAAACGCCTGGAGCGGCTACAACGCGGTGGCGTCCTACGACCATATCAACTGGTTCCGCGTGCCCACGCGCTTTGATGGCGAAACCTTGCACATCAGCCTGGAAACCCGCGAGAAGCACGCCTGGATCGCCTACTTCGAACCCTACAGCCGCGAGCGTCACGATTGGCTGATCGAGCAGGCCCTGAACCGGGCCGGCACCCAATTGCTGGCTACCGGTAAAAGCGCCGAAGGCCGCGACATCCAATTGTTGCGCCGCGGTAAAGGTGGCGAAGGCCGACGCAGCGTGTGGATCATCGCCCAGCAACACCCCGGCGAACACATGGCCGAGTGGTTCATGGAAGGCATCATTGAGCGTCTGCAACAGGACGGTGACGCTGAGCTGAAAAAGCTGCTGTCCGTCGCCGACCTGTACCTGATCCCCAACATGAACCCCGACGGCGCCTTCCACGGCCACTTGCGCACCAACGCCATGGGCCAGGACCTCAACCGTGCCTGGCAGAGCGCCAGCCAGGAAATCAGCCCGGAAGTGCTGTTCGTCCAGCAGCAGATGGAAACGTACGGCGTTGACCTGTTCCTCGATATCCACGGCGACGAAGAAATCCCTTACGTGTTCACCGCCGGTTGCGAAGGCAACCCAGGCTACACACCGCGTCTGGAAGCCCTGGAAAAACAGTTCCGCACCCACCTGAGCGCGTTGACCCGTGACTTCCAGACCACCCACGGTTACACCCGCGACCTGCCGGGCGAGGCCAACATGACGCTGGCCTGCAATGCGGTCGGTGAGAAGTACGACTGCCTGTCGCTGACCCTGGAAATGCCCTTTAAGGACAACGACGACGCGCCCAACCCAAAGACCGGTTGGTCGGGTGAGCGCTCCAAACAGCTGGGCAAGGACGTACTGAGCACCGTAGCCGATATCGTCGGCAACTTGCGCTGACTGCTTGTTGTGGCGAGCGAGCGTGCGCGCTCGCCACAACCATCAGTGCTTGGTACCGGTCATGCTTTGCAGCACACCGTCGCGGCGAATCAGCCCGTGGAACAGTGCCGCCGCCAAGTGCAACAACACCGTCAGAAACAGCAGATAAGCCAGGTAACCATGGGCCTTGCGCAACAGCGCAAACAACGGCGCATTGGCCCCCACCAGCGCCGGCAATTGCACGGAACTGCTGAGCATCACCGGGTCACCGGCCGCCGAAATCATCGCCCAGCCCAGCAGCGGCAACACCAGCATCAACCCGTACAACAACACATGGGACGCCTTGGCTGCGAGTGCTTGCCACAGTGGCAAATCGGCGGGCAGCGGCGGTTGCCGGGTGGAAAAACGCACCACCAGCCGCACAATCACCAGCGCCAGAATCGCAATGCCCAGCGGCTTATGCAGGTGAATCAACCACTCATGGCGCTCCGACACCGACGCCGCCATTCCCGCGCCGATAAACAACATGGCGATGACCATCAGGGCCATGAGCCAATGCAGCAGACGCGCCAGTGGCGCAAAAAACTGTGGTTGAACATTCATGGCTTCGACTCCTGAGGGGCACTGTGCAGTGGGCTGACTTCACCGGCGCGGCGCACATACGAACTGGCATAGGCGGCCGAGCGCGCAGCCAACAGCGGGTCGTTGGAGGCTTGAATACCACTGGGCAGAATCAGCGGGTCAAAGTTGATATCGCGGCAATCACCGTCCGCTTGCGGCTGGCTGCTTTGCAGCACCAGAGTGCCCGCGTTCAGCACCTTGTGTTCACCGGCCCAGGTTTTGCTCGCATCATCCAAAGGATCGCCCGGGTTGGCCAGGGTCATGTTCAACTGCCAACGCAGTGGCCCTGAAGCCAGGCGCTGCACCAAGTCTTTTTCGAGAAAATCACTGCCCGACGGCGCGGTATCGCCCGCTGCATCCTGGCTCTGCGGCACCACGCCCCAGCGCACCGCCTGACGCTTGCCATCGGCGCTCACCAGATAGAACGCATTGATGCCGTTGTAGGTTTCAGTCGCGTAACTGGCCGAAGGCTTGGCCGTCTTGACCCACGCCAGGAACGGCGCCGTCTCCGGGTGCGCGGCAAAAAACGCCGGCATGCTCGCCGGGTTCGGCTTACCGGTGGCCGGGTCTGGCGCCCCCGCCTTGAGCATCTGGTAGAACGCCTCAGGCGTGCCCACCGGGAACACCGGCATGCTGTTCATGCCGGTGCGCCATTGCTGGCCGTTGGCCTGGCTGAACTGCAGGGCAAAACTGCGGATCGGCACACTGCTGTCCGGCGCGTAAGGGTTGCCGCTGGGCAAGGCAAAACGGCCGATGACCGGAGTTTTCGCCGCGCTGAACACTTGGGCACTGGAGTAAGCGCGCGCCTCAGCGCTGCTCTCGAAATAACCGGCCACACACACGCCTTTGGCATGGTTGCGGCGGAAGCCCGGGTGCAGGCCGTTATTGGTTTCCAGTGCGTTGACCAACGTCTTGGGGCGCAGGCGCTGTGGGTCGAGCGTGCCGTTGACGTAGGCAAACGCACCGGCTACAACGGCAACCACGGCGCCGATACCGGCGAGCCGTGCGATCAGGCTCGCCGTGCTGAGCGGCGGACGGGGCGGTGATGAGTGATCTACCATGAAAAGCTCCAGCACAGAGGGAAAAGAGCTATGAGACGAATCCCACGTAGGTTTATTCCCCCTTCACTGTAGTTATTCTCAGAGCAGAACGCGCATCTCCCCTCCTTTCTCTCTACACCTGATTGAACACAGCCTGGCGCTTGCTCAGAAAAGCACGCATGCCCTCCTGCTGATCGGGTGTCGCAAACAAGCCATGAAACAGCCGACGTTCCAGGCGTACCCCATCGTGCAAACCCACCTCCAGCGCCAGCCCCACAGCCTCACGTGCTGCCCGGGTGGCAGTGCGGGAAAAGTCGGCAATCTGCGTCGCTACCGCCAGAGTCTCTTCCAGCAACACCGCCGCCGGATAAACCCGCGACACCAGCCCTGCCTGCTCCGCTTCCCAGGCCATCATTGGCCTGCCGGTCAACACCAGATCCATCGCCTTGGCCTTGCCGATCAACCCCGTCAGCCGCTGGGTCGCGCCCATGCCCGGGATCACGCCCAGCTTGATTTCCGGCTGGGCGAAGGTGGCGGTGTCGGC
Organism: Pseudomonas sp. D2002; assembly: GCF_013385735.1. Taxonomy (NCBI): domain Bacteria; kingdom Pseudomonadati; phylum Pseudomonadota; class Gammaproteobacteria; order Pseudomonadales; family Pseudomonadaceae; genus Pseudomonas; species Pseudomonas sp. D2002. The sequence continues at coordinate 55,684 of NZ_JACAPL010000013.1, forward strand.
GGCAAAGATCATGTCGCACATCAGCGCCAGCTCACATCCCCCACCATAAGCGTAACCGGCCACGGCGGCGATGGTGGGCGTACGCAGCTTGGTGAAACCCTCCCAGCCGCAAAAATAATCTTCGTTGAGCATGTCCAGATACGACTTGCCGCTCATTTCCCTGATATCGGCCCCGGCGGCGAAATACTCGGCACTGCCGGTGACCACAAAACAACCGACTTGAGGGTCCTGGTCCAGGCCCGTCAAACAGGTGACCAGCTCCGACATCAGCGCTGAGTTCAATGCGTTTTTTACTTCGGGGCGGTTCAGACGGACCAACACTACCCGACCGTGACGCTCGACTATTACATTCATAAGCACCTCCATAGATTGATGTACTGAAACCGCGTCTTGCATCACGAATCCCAGATCGCGCCATAAGCGGGTATGCCCCTGGCTTCCATTTCTTCCACCACGCGCCGCGTCAAACGCTGATTGGCAATGCAGATCACGGCTTCCGCGCCAAACACCTGCACCGCGCCGTAGGTCAGTTGCACCAGGTCAGGTTTGCCACGTTCATCGGTGTCCCAGATCAGCGCGTTCGGCTGCGCGCGCAGGATCTCGTCCACCAATGCATCACCGTAGGTCTTCCTCGGGCTGCGGGTGGACCAGATCAACTGAATCGGCACCTTGGCCGCCAACAGGTGCGGCATCACCGGGCCGATGCCGCTACCGGTCGCCACATACACCACTGATTTGAACAACGCTTCCACATGAGCGACCCCGGCCGTGGTGATGCCCTTGACCCACACGTGGCGGGGCAAATCCTCGATGAAGCGCCCCGTCCAGTCCCCGGCCCGGGAAATGATCAAGCGAAACCCGGCCTCGTTCGGTGTCGGGATATTGGCAAACGCGTGCCACTCCAACAGCGGGTGCCGACTGATCGTGGTGGAGGAACCGGCAAACGGCGTGGTGTGCGCGAAGCGGGTAATAACTGCGTGCCCCGAAGGCCGAGTATGTTCAACCGCGACTTTGCGCAGGCGCAGCCACGGCAAGGCGATACTCAAGGTCAGCAACACCAGCATCCAGAACGCGCCGCTTCGTAACAACTGCGCGTCCTGCTCAATCGACGCCAACAGCGTCAGCCCCCAGAACAACAGCAACGCCGACCATCCGGCGAAGCGATGGACCCGTTCGAAACCGTTGTGAAACCGGCCTCGAATTTGGGGATGAGCCATGATCACCATCAACAGCAACAGGCCCAGCAGCAGGCTGGCCAGCCACATCCAGACCGACGACACATTGCCCGGTTGCTGCAGATACCGTGCGCCCTGAACACCGAACATCGCCGTGAACCACGCGGTCGCGGCCAGCGCCGCGCCACTGTGCAGCCCGCCGAAGTGGTAAACCTTCGCCGCGCTGCGCCGGATACGCAGCGGCCAGCACAGCGGTACGCGCGTTGCCAGCCAGAACAACGCATTGATCACATAGTGCTGGCGAACCAGGATCGCCACCGACAGGTTGATCAACACCATCTGCGACAGGGTCTGCACGGACGGGGTTTGCCAATCCAGCCCGAGCAGCACGAACGCGATATTGCCCAGCAACACTGACGCAACGAGACGGTTGTAATAGGAAAATATCGGCAATGCGCGCCAGCGCCGCCAGAGTGGCCGCTTCGGCGGCACGACAATTTGGGCCAGCCGATCAAACATACATGGCCTCCACTGCCGGCAGGGCAAGCCTGGCAACGTGGCGTTTGCGCGCCTGCTGCAGCAGCAATGCCTTGTCGATCTTGCCCCGTGCAGTGAGCGGGAAATGCTCCACCGCGCAGATCATCGAGGGCACACAGTAGTACGCCAACTGCTGCTCACACTGGTGTTTGCAGTCATCAACATTGGCGCTGACCGGCACGACAAAGGCCACCAGGGTGCGGTCGTCGAGCTTGAGCGTGACGGCTTGCGTACAGCCTTCGCCAGCCTCCAGCGCACGGGACACCGCGTCCAGTTCCACGCGAAACCCGCGCACCTTGACTTGATCATCGACCCGTCCCAGGTGTTCGAGCTGCCCATCAAACGTCCAGCGCCCCAGATCGCGCGTGCGAAACATCAGTGCATCCCCGCCCAGAAACGGGTCCGGACGATAACGCTCCTGGGTCAGCGCCGGATTGTTCAGGTAACCGGCGGTCACGCCTGCCCCACCGGCCCACATCTCACCCGTTGCACCCAGTTCGCAGGCGCGGCCTTCGGCATCGAGCACATACACGGTGTTGTTGGGCGTTGGCCTGCCGATGGTCAACGCGGCGCCAGGCGCATGCCGATGCAACGTGTTGACGATGGTGGTTTCGGTGGGCCCGCAACCGTTATAGAACTCACAATGCCCTGCCCAACGGTCAGCCAGCGCCTGGGAACAGGGCTCACCGGCGACCGCGACCACCTTCAGATCAGGACACTGCTCGGGCGCCAGCGTCGCCAATATCGAGGGTGTTGCGATCAACACATGGCAGCGCGCAGCCGTTTGCGCAAAGTCCTTACCGCGGATCAGCAGCGTCGCGCCCTGCGCCAGGCAGCCGAGCATTTCCCAGGCGGCCATATCAAAACCGATATTGAGAATCTGCCCCACGTTACGGCCGGGCGCCATTCCCATCCGCCCAGGTTCCGTCAGCAGCACGTTGCACAGGTTGCGGTGGCTTACGCGCACGCCATTGGGGCGCCCTGTGGTGCCGGAGGTAAACAGTACAAAACACAGGTCATCGGTGTCAGCGGGAGAAAACGGCCGGTTATTGTCCTGCGCCACCCAGGGCTCTTCAGCGAGGAACTCGTCAAGGCACAGGTGACTCTGCATGGCGGCCGAGGGCAGGCAATCTTTCAGGTTCGACAGGGTCAGAACCAGCGGGCTGCTCAATGACTCAAGCACCCTCGCCAACTGCAATGGCGGTACGATCCGGGCATCCTGCGGCACATACGCGGCACCGACCTTCAACACCGCCAGCAACCCCACCAGCATGGGAATCGAACGTTCAACGAACAACGCCACCGTGTCGCCGCGCCGCACGCCTTGCTCGATCAGATGCGCGGCCAGTCGGTTGGCTTGGCGGTTGAGCTGTTCATAGCTGATACGCTGGCCCGCCCATTCGGCGGCTACCGCCTGAGGTGTGAGCGCTACCTGCATTTCGATAGCGTGATGCACGCAGCCATGACTTGGCGTGGCAGAGACCCCACGCCCCCAATGCTCAAATTTACCCTGTTGTTCGGCGGGCAGATGACCGAGCGCATTCAGGGAAAAAGCTGCTTTATCGGTTGGTGACACACTCATGAACACACCCTCATTCGGTCACTGCCGAAGGGTTTCCGGCAGGTACGAGGGTTGATTGAGCGGCGTGAGGGGTATTACAGGCCCATCGACATTACCGATATCTCTTACGTAAAAATTCAGCATTCCTACAGCCGCTGATGGAATAACCTACGATGGCCGGCGTCCCCCACCTACATACTTAGCCAGACACCAGCCCCATGCACGAACTCGACGAACAGTTACGTGAAGTCATCCCCAGGCTGCGGCGCTTTGCCGTGTCCCTGACCCGTAACGCCAGCAGCGCCGACGACCTGGTGCAGTCGACCCTTGAGCGAGCGATCATCAGTTGGGCCGACAAACGCATCGAAGGCGATCTGCGCGCCTGGCTGTTCTCGATTCTCTACCGGCAGTTCCTCGACGCCCATCGCCGCAGTCGCCGCTACGCGCGCATGCTCGACTTCTTCACCGGCCGTGACGACGCGCAACCGTCGGTGGAGCGCACGGTGATGGCCCAATCGGCCCTGCAAGCCTTCGATCAACTCAATACCGAACAGCGCGCCTTGCTGCTCTGGGTGTCGGTCGAAGGCTTAAGCTACAAGGAGGTTGCCGCTATCCTTGAGGTGCCAGTGGGTACCGTCATGTCGCGCCTGTCCAGGGCGCGCCAAGCCTTGCGTCAACTCAGCGATGGTGAAATTGCCAGCCCTTCCCTGCGGATACTCAAATGATCAGCCTGCCCCCCAGCGAACGCGATTTGCATGCCTACGTCGATCACCAACTGTTGGACAGCGACCGCCGCGTGCTTGAAACCTACTTGGCTGCCCACCCGGAAGTCGCCGCCCAGGTGCACGCCTGGCAACAGGATGCGCAGGCGCTGCGCGCGTCACTGAGCGGCGCGTTGCAGCAACCCGCGAACCCCGAGTTGGACCCGGCACTGATTCGCCAGCGCATCAAGCATCAGTCGCGCCGCCACTTCGCCAGCGCCGCCGTGCTGCTGATCGCAATCAGCCTGGGCGGCATTGGCGGCTGGCACGCCCGTGAAGCCACGCAACCGGCGACGCTGCCGATGGCCGACGCGATGCAGGCGTTCCGCCTGTTTGCCCAGGACGGCATCATGCCCGCCGACTACAACGCCGAGGACAGCGGCAGCATGCAGGCCTGGCTGGACCGCTACTTCAACCAGGCCCATCGCCTGCCGGACTTGAGCCAATCGGGCTTCAAACCGGTGAGCGGGCGTTTGCTCACCACCGAGCAAGGCGCTGCCGCCATGGTGCTGTACGAAGACGGGCAAGGTCGGCGCATCAGTTTCTACATCCGCCCACCGGGCCCGGAAAACGGCTTCCTGCCGCGCGGCAGCCGCAGCGCCGATGGCTTGCAGGCCGAGTACTGGTCCGGCAGCGGCTACAACTACGCCGTGGTCAGCCCGGTGGGTCAGCCGACTACGTTGAAGTTCTAGAAGCCGACATCGAGCACCACGTTGTCGATATAGGTGCCAGCGGGCGGCGTGGTCTGGTCGGTGTAGACCTTGGCGTTGTAGTTGAACACCTGGCTGCCGGTGCCCAGGCCGTTACCGGGGTTGATCTCGGCCGTGGAGCTGGCCCGCCGCGCCGCGCCCACGCTGCCCCAGCGGGTGGTGCCGGCCCCCTGGAAGATGTCGTAGGCGAGAAAATTACTCCCGGACACCATGCGCCGCCGCCCGCCAACGCTCACGGGGTTCTGCCCATCGCTGAGCCCGACGGTATAGGCGCTGCCCTTGGTGCACGCCACACTGGCCTGCCCGCTGACGGTGGAAAACGCCCCGACCACCGGCGCACTGCCGAACGCGATGGGCGGTGTGGTGATCTGGCAGTCATTGACCACGGTCATGCTCACGTTCAGCGTGGTGGTGCCGCTGTTGACCTCGCGGCCCAGGCATACCCCGCCGATGCCGATGCCGGAGCAATAGTTCCAGTTCCAGAAAATGCTCAGGGTTTCGCTGTACACACCTGCGGCCACGTTGCTGCCAATGGTGGTGGCGAAGTACAACGGCACGACTTTTGTGCCGGGCCCGAATACCAGGCCAAGGGATGCGGCAATCCCGCCACTGCCGCCGAAATCGAACGCCGTGCCGCGTGTCATCGGGAACGCGGTGGTGTTGTTGGCGTAAACCGTATAGTTGATCACGTCACCGGTTGGCCCGACCAAACCGCCTTGTGAAGAGCCGGTAACGGTTGCATAGAAATGGTCGCTGGAGGTCAATACCGACAGTACGGCGGGCGTGCAGCTCAAGCCACCGTTGGTGGTCGAACTGGGCTGGGAGGTGGTGCGCACGGTCATCGAACTCACCGTCGTGCCAAAGCTGGCCGGGACGGTGGCGGCCACCGAGCACACCGCCTGCACCTGCGCCGACACGCCCAGGCCCACCAACAGCAGTAACCGCAACAGCCATTCCTTGACCCGCACACGCACACTCCTTTATGTCATTGGCACACCAGTGGCCCGATCAGCGGCACCTGCTCCTGTGTTGTATCGAGCTCGAACGTGGCCTGGCAGGTCTGGCCGTCGCCGACCGTGACCTGCAAGGTGTTATGCGCCGCGAGGTTTTCCAGGTAGACCAGACCGTCCCAGCCGACCACCGCCAACGCGCCGCTTTGTTCATGGCGCACCTGGCTGCCCAGGGGCAGATCCTGATGCTGGGCATCGACCAAGGTGATGCTCGCGGCGAGCACCCGGCGCACCGGGAACTCCAGCAAATACCCACTGCCCCGGCGCACGGCAACGCGTTGCTCGACATTCGGCACCTGTACGTTGGCCGGCAGGTTCAGTGGGTCGATCTCGTATTTGGCGCGGTAGTAGGCGCTGGTCCACGGCACCAGCAGGTGGCCGTTGCGGTCGGTTTCGCCGACCACCTGGTTCTCGTAGCGCACCGGCACGCCGCTGACGCCGTCGGTGCTCACCACCACAAACGCATCGTTGACGCGGTTGGCGGCGAACACTTGGTTGTCCATCCACACCAGCGAGCCGCTGGCATCCGCCCAGCGGGTTTCGGCGTCGCTGGTGCCGTACACGCCCGCCTGCAATTGCACCGACTGCAGGCGCCAGGTCAGGTCGGCCTGACGATAAGCCGGGCCATCACCGCTGGCGTAACCCAGGTTAAAGCCCACGCCACCCTCGGCGGGCACCGCACGGCTGTAGTTGACGCGCTGCAGGCTTTGCCCGGTTTTGCTGCGTTCGCTGCCCACGCTGAGGCTGCCGTAGACGTCGAAGGGAATAACCACTTGCGCCTGCACGGCCCAACTGCTGTCGCCGACTTCATGGTTGGCCGACAGGTAAACACTGCTGTTGCGCCACAACGATTTGCTCCAGGTCATATTCACCAGGCGCGTGCGCGAGTCGTCCGCCGCCTGCACATCGAAATAACCCACGCCGAGGCTGCCGAAATCGTTGAGGTTCAGGCTCAAGGTGGCTTGCTGGCTGCGCTTGCTGAGGCTGGCATACGGCGTATCGACCAGGCTCAGGTCGGCGTATTCATCGCGGCGTTCCACGCGTTGGTAAGACAGGCTGTAACGCTGATTGCTGTATTGGTAGCCCAGGCTCAACTGCTGGCCGGTGCGGCCGTCGAACTGGCTTTGGCTGACGGCGGTGTTGAGCACGCCGAAATTGCCCATGCGCAGGTTGCCGCCGACACCGCCCAAGGCAAGGTCGCCGGAGGCTTCGGCGTGGCTTTCCAGGGTAAACGCATCCGAGAGCCCATAGCGAAAGGTGCCACTGGCCACGCCGGGGCCGTAGCCGAAATCGCGCACGGTGTAATCGCGGCGCAGGTTACCCGCTGCCACCGAGAAATCCGACAAGCCCTTTTGCAACAGCGTGCTGGTGACATAGAACGGCACCGTGGTCGACACCTGCCGGCCGAGGGCATCGGTGGTGACCACCACCGCCTCCCCCGCGCCGTTGATAAACGGTACGTTGGTGAGGGTGTACGGGCCCGGCTGCAGGTCGGCGCTGCTGGTTTTGTACCCGTTGATAAACAGGTCCACCGACGACGGCACCGCCGCTTCCCCGGCGAACTGTGGCAAGGGGTAAGTGACCAGATCGGGGCGCACGCCAAAGTCGCGGGATACCTGCACGCCGCCCAGGCGTACCGAGGTGCTCCAGGGCAAGGCGCCACTGATTACGTCGCCCGCTTCGTAGGTCAGCAGGCGCTCATCGTCGGAAAAGCGCCACGTGGTGTCATAACGGCGATAGCCATTGTCGAGGCTGCTGCCCGCTGTCTCCCGGCCAATGGTGGTGCGGTACTGGCCGGTGTTGGACAGCGTGCCCCAACTGTCGAACAGCCTGACTTCGTTGAAGATGCCGAGGTAAGTGCCGGCGTCATCCGTGTCGTTCAGGTAGGCGTCATAGTTGAGCAACGCGCCGAAACTGGTCAGCGCCTGGGTTCGCGGGTAGTTATTGCGGCTGCCGATAAATTGCTCCTGCAACCAGGCGGGTGGCACCGTGAGCATCAGGCGCTGGCCCTGGCTGTCGTAATCGGTGTGCAGGCCCGGCAGGTTTTCCAGCGCGACCTCGGCGCCCACCTCGCCTGGCAGCTTCATGCCGATCTCCTGCAACACCGAGGCCGGCAGAAACAATTGCCCGGCGCGCTGATTGACGGCGACCACGCGCCCGGTGTCCATCTGGTTGACCACCAGTTCCAGAAACAACTGAGCATCGGCAACAGCCTCCATACTGCTGGGAGGGGGCGGCAACGGCGCGGCCAGACTCGGCGCCGCAAACGCCAGACCGGACAAGCCACTCACCACCCACACCGATCGCCATAGATATCGAGCCCGACCATGGCTCACCAAGGCTTTGTGTCCATCAATGGACATCTCCATCCGTTAACACCAGGGGCATGCTCCATGCCCTACCGCACTGTTTTATCGCCCTGGCGCGAGGCTCTCCAGTTGCGTCGCACCATTCACACGTACCTGCAACGGCTGATCCGCCGGCAGCCCATCCGGCACCGCCCAGCGCATGGTCGCGCCCGGCAGCACATAGCCCATCAGACCTTCCACCAGTGGCCGCGGTTGGCCGCCCTGCTTGAAGGTGGCATCGGTCAAACGCGCGTGGACGGCGCCCTGGTTACGCATCTCGACGTAGTTGCGCCCGCCAATGTTGACTTTTTTCCAGCTCAGGTCCGGCTTGCCGGCGCCCTTCGGGTCACGATCGCGGGTGCCATCGACCTTGCTCCACAGGCCTGGGCCATAGGCGAACAGCGGCACCGAATAACGCATCTGGAAACGCACCGCGGCGGCGGTCTTGCCATCGGCCGGGGCGGCGGGCGGCGTGGCCGAGGGGATCTCATCGATGATGATGCGATAGGCCAATTCCTGGCCCGGCGGCACCTCTTTGGTACGGGTCAGGCGCACCAACTGCTTCTGCCCCGGCTCGATTTTCGCCACCGGCGGGCTGCCAATCACGTCGCGCTGGTTCTGGTACTGCTCATCAAAGCCGCTCTGGGTCCAGGCAAACACGCGGATTTGCAGGTTAGCGGTCTCGGTGCCACGGTTCTCCAGCCACAATGCGCTGGCCTGTTGATCGGCCTCCAGCACCGGGTCAATCGGCCAAATCAGCACCGAGCTGGCCGCCTGGGCCTGCCACGCCGCCAACCCCAACACCGCGCTTAAACCCGCTGCCCACCACTGCCGGGAAGCTGCATACATAGGTCTCACTCCTTATTGCCAATCGCCTTACCACGACAGCTGCACCTGCAACGTGTCGCTGTACGTCCCCCCAGGCGTATTACCCGGTAACTGCACTCGCCCATAAATCGGCAAGGTGATGCTGGCGGCGTTGGCGTACGTCACGCTCACGCTTTGGCTGATGCCCAGGCTCTGGCTGAACGCCGCGTCCCGAAACAGCTGATACGCCACTTGGGCGGTGCCGCTATTGAGCTGCATCCGCCGGCCGCTGTTGTTGTGCAAACCGCCATCGACACTCATGTTCAGCGCCACCCCCGGCGTACATTGCAGGGTCACGCCGCCGGTGAGTGCGACCGACGCCGTGCTGGTCGCCAGTGCCGAATACGTGCCGAACACCAGGCTGCCGTAGTTCGTTCCGCCACCGACCACCAGGCAACCGGGCGTGATCGTCGCGCTGACCTGGAACGATTGGCTGGTCACCGCCAGCAGCGACACCGGCATGCCCCAGCCGAAGCACACCGCCAACGCCGCCCACCCTGCCCGGCTCATGGCCCTTAGAACGTCAGGGTCACGTTGACCGTGTCGGTATACGTACCGGCCGGCAGCCCAGCCTTGCCATTGGCCTTACCGTAAATATTTACGGCCTGGGCAACACCCGTACTCGGCGCCAGGTTGATCACGCCGCCGATGGCCAGCAGCTGCGAATGCCCGCTGTCGGTGTACAAGTCATACGGCACGTAGTTGGCAACGCCGTCGTACAGCGCGCGGGCGCCGCCGGTGGATTTGCCGTCATTGGCGCCGGCGGACACGGTCAGCGTCGGCGAAGTGCCCGCCGAACACAGAATCGACAACGCCCCGCCACCGCCGCCCAGCACCTGGCCGTCGGCTTCGGTGAACAGGCTGTTGGCCGTGCCGAAGTTCAAGTTACCGAAGCTCATCCCGCCGGTCGCCGCCGCGCCATTGACCTGGCAACTGCTGGTCAGCACCAGCGTCGCGGTGACGGTGCCGGCCACGGTCGCCGCCTGCGCCCCCGACACCCACACCAGTGCCATCAATGGAAAAACCGCTTTCGATACAAGTGCATGCATGATGTTCATCCTCATGGTTTACCAATCCAGAGTCACCGTCAGGGTGTCTGTGTAGATGCCGGCCGGTAGGGCCCTGGTATTCGCCACCACCGAGCCGAATACCGGGATCGGTACTTGTGTGCCCTTGGTCACGACGAAATTGCGTTGTTGGCCGATGCTGTAGTCGCTGTGGCCCAGCGGGTCAGCCGAGAGCCGATAGGGAATGGTCTGGCGCCCGTTGCTCAGGCGCCGTGTGGTACCGTCGCCGTTGGCGCCGCCGTCGATGGTCACGGTGAAACTGCTGACCACCGAGGGGTTGCACGACACCGACAGCGGCGCCTTACTGCCGTCGGTCACGCCTGCGCCCAAGGGGTTGCTCCAGGTCGGCCCCTGGCTGCCGAAGTCGAGCAACGCGGTGCCGCCCGTGGGGCTGACCGGTGCGCTTTCTACGCCTTTACTGACTTCGCAACTGGCGGTGATCACCAAGCGCGCGTGGATCTGCCCGTTGACCGCTGCCGCCTGGGCGTCATCCGCCAGCAGCAACAGGCCGCCCATGGCCACAAGGGCCCAAACCCGGCTTACCATGTGACCGTGACCTTGAGCAGGTCGGTGTAGCGGCCGACGGCGGGGATGTCTTTGAGCGGTTCGATGCGGCCATACAGCGGCAGGTCGACCGAGCCGGAGTCCGGCACGCGCCCGCTCAGCGGTTCATTCACGGACAACGGAATTCGCCGCGCTGCATCGGCGTAAATACGATAGGGAATGGGTTTGCTCGAAGGGGTTGCGGCACTCAGGTAGCGTACTTCGCCTACGCCGCCGTGCAGGCCGCCGTCGACGCGCATTTGATAGGGAGTGTCGGGGTTGCATTCCAGGCGTGGCTGGCGCTGGCTGATCAGCGCCGCACTCAAGGGGCCGGCCGGGTCATCCAGACGCGGGCCGCTGCCGAAATCCAAAACGCCAAGCTGCTCGATGCCAGCACTGCGGGTGGTGCCCACCAGCTGGCAGCCCCGCTGCACGTCGATGCGCACCTCCACTTGGAGCTGCGCAGCGTAAACCGTGCTGCAGAGCATCGTGCCCATGACTGCCAATACCACTCGTCCCTTCACTGCACCCAATCCTTTGTACAGGGGTAATTGCTGTGTAGGAGGTTAGTCACTCAGGGGGAAACTGCCAGTCTGGACAGGATTACAGCTGCGACATGCTGTTTCGAGATAGCTGGCAGCGCCCTTCTCTATTGGTCAAAACGTGACGGGCGCCCTAAAGTGAGCAACCACCGCACTACAGAGTGACTTGCATTGGCTGTGCTTCCCCTGATCCGGCGCCTGCTCGGTAAAACCACCGCACCTTCGGGCCCCTCGCCTATCCCGGCGTTCTTCAAGCAAAAAGCCGAGCAGCAGGGCTACACCCTCAGCACCGGCCAAACCCAGGCGATTGCCGCCCTGGCCCGCGAGACCGAGCACCTGCTCACCGCCACGCCGACGCGCAGCCTGTACCTGCACGGCCCGGTGGGGCGCGGCAAAAGCTGGCTGCTCGACGGTTTTTTCCAGGCGTTGCCGATTGCCGAGAAGCAGCGCGTGCATTTCCACGCGTTTTTTGCGCGCCTGCATCGCGGCATGTTCCAGCACCGCGAGCACGACGATGCCTTGGGTGTCACCCTGGACGAGCTGCTGGCAGGTTGCCGAGTACTGTGTTTCGACGAGTTCCATGTGCACGATATCGGCGATGCCATGCTCATCAGCCGGCTGTTCAAGGCCTTGTTCCAACGTGGCGTGTGGGTGCTGGTGACCTCCAACTATGCCCCCGAGGGGTTGCTGCCCAACCCGCTGTACCACGAACGGTTCAAGCCGGTGATCGACCTGATCGCCGCACGCATGGACGTGCTGGAAGTCAGCTCGCCCCAAGACTTTCGCAGCCTGCCCCAGGCGCATACCGAGCAACGCTTCAGCGCCGGTCAGTATGTATGGCCCGGCACAGCTGCCCAGCGTGAAGCGCTGGGGCTGCCCGTCGTGGATGGCCCGGCGCAGACCCTGCAAGTCGGCAACCGCCAGTTGCGGTGTCGCAGCCATCAGGCGCCGACCATCGTCTTCACCTTCAACGACCTTTGCGAACAGCTCACGGCCGTGATGGATTACCTGCTGCTGTGTCAGGACTTCGACCACTGGATCATCGACGGGCTGCCGCAATTGGCCGAATGCCCAATCGCCGTGCAACAGCGTTTTATCAACCTGGTGGACGTGCTTTACGACCAGGACAAACGCCTGACGCTGATCGGTCAACAGCCGCTGGCGCACTGCCTGGAAGGCCAAGCCATCGACCTTGCCCGCACGGCCAGCCGCCTGCATCAATTACAAACCGCCGAATTGCAAAGCCTGTGCCCGCAACCCGCGCATCACCCGGTATCATGAGCGCCTTTTACGCCCTCTTGCCGAGTGACCGCGCCGTTCATGAATACCCTCGCCCAACTCAAGGCCGGCCAATTGGCAGGCACCACGCGCCTGGACCTGTCCTGCGGGCTGACCGAATTCCCGCGGGAAATCTTCGAACTGGCCGACTCGCTGGAAATCCTCAACCTCACGGGCAACGCCCTGAGCAGCCTGCCCGACGACCTGCATCGCCTGTCGCACCTGCGCGTGCTGTTTTGCTCGGACAACGCCTTCACCGCGTTGCCGGAATGCCTGGGCCAGTGCGCCAAGCTAAGCATGATCGGCTTCAAGGCCAACCAGATCAGCCACGTGCCCGCCGCCGCACTGCCGCCGCAGTTGCGCTGGCTGATCCTCACCGATAACCGCATCAGCCAATTGCCCAGCGAATTGGGCGAGCGGCCGCTGCTGCAAAAACTGATGCTGGCCGGCAACCAACTGACGGAACTGCCGCACAGCCTGATCAACTGCCACAACCTGGAGCTGATCCGCATCGCCTCCAACCGCCTGACCCAATTGCCCGAGTGGCTGCTGACGCTGCCGAGCCTGACCTGGCTGGCCTATGCCGGTAACCCGGTGGAGATGGCGGTGGAATTAGCCGTCGATGACGCAACGCCGAACATTGCCTGGGCGGACCTGGAACTGGGCGATGTGCTCGGCGAAGGCGCCTCGGGGATCATCCGCAAGGCGCTATGGAAGCCGCAGGCCTTGCCTGTGGCGGTCAAACTGTACAAAGGCGCGATCACCAGCGATGGTTCACCGTTGCATGAAATGCAGGCCTGCATCGCCGCTGGCCTGCACCCCAACCTGATCAAGGTGGAAGGCCGCGTGGTGGGCCATCCCGAAGATCAAGCCGCGCTGGTGATGGACCTGATCGACCCGAGCTACCGCAACCTCGCCGCCTTGCCGAGCCTGGCGTCGTGCACGCGGGACATCTACGCACCGAGCACGCGTTTCAGCCCTGAAGTGGCCTTGCACATGGCGCGGGGCATTGCCTCGGTGGCGGCGCACTTGCACCGGCACGGCATCACCCATGGCGACCTGTACGGTCACAATATTCTGTGGAACGCCGATGGCGACTGCCTGCTCGGCGACTTTGGCGCGGCGTCGTTCCATGCCACGGCGGATACCGTGGAAACCAGGGCGTTGCAGCGCATTGAAGTGCGGGCGTTTGGAGTGTTGCTGGGGGAGTTGCTGGAGCGCGTCGACACGCCGTTCAACGACGAAGCGTTGGTCGCGCTGCAGAACAGCTGCTGCCAGCCTGATGTGTTGGCGCGGCCGAGCTTTGAAGACATCGACACCTTGCTGCAAGCTCTGCCGCACCACTAATCAAATGTGGGAGCGGCGGTGCGACGATTCGACTTACTCGCGAATGCAGTGTGTCAGTCACCCAATCAGTGACTGACACTGCGCATTCGCGAGCAAGCCCGCTCCCACATTTTTTACCGCGTTCTAGTCAGTTATAAATCAGCCAGCCAGGCCAACGAACATATCCTGCACGTCGTCATGGTTGTCCAAGCCTTCCAGGAAGGCTTCGACTTCAGCCATCTGCTCGTCGGTCAAACCGCTCACCGGGTTCTTCGAGATGTAGCCCAGCTTGGCCGACAGCACGGTAAAGCCCTGCTCCGGCAGCGCTTTTTGCACGGCATCGAGGTCGGTGGTTTCGGTGATGAACAGGGTGGTGCCCTCTTCTTCGCCGTCTTCAAAATCCTGGGCGCCGGCTTCGATTGCGGCCATTTCCGGGTCGGCATCCGGGGTGTCCGGCGAGGCTTCGATCAGGCCGACATGGTTGAAGTCCCAGGCCACGGAGCCGGAAGCGCCCAGTTGTCCCTTGCGGAATGCCACACGGATTTCCGCCACGGTACGGTTGATGTTGTCGGTCACGCACTCAACGATCAGCGGCACCTGGTGCGGGGCGAACCCTTCGTAGGTCACGCGGTGGTACTGCACGGTTTCACCCAGCAGGCCGGCGCCTTTTTTGATGGCGCGCTCCAGGGTTTCCTTGGGCATCGAGGCCTTTTTGGCCTGTTCTACCACCAGACGCAGGTGGGCGTTGGTCGCGGTGTCGGCGCCATTGCGGGCGGCGATGGTGATTTCTTTCACCAGCTTGCCGAAGATTTTGCCCTTGGCATTCGATGCCGCTTCTTTATGTTTGACTTTCCACTGTGCGCCCATGACTCACTCTCTTCTGTCCATCGCGCCGAGACGTCTACTGGCCGGCGCTTTGGGGGCAGAGTTTATAGGGCAAAAAAAAATCGTTCCAGCAAAAAACCGTCAAGACGCCAACTCGAAAAACGCCTGGATCAAGCGCAATGAGCGGCGTCGCTCGAGACAACCGAGCATATGCCGGTTGACCAGGCCGTCACCCTGCAGGGCGATCGCATGCACGCGCGGGTCGCGGCTGACCTCCATCGACGACACCACGCCCACGCCCAGTTCAGCGGCGACGGCTTCGGTTACCGCCTCGCGGCTGTCGAGCTCCAGCAACACCCTGGGCTGCACGTTGGCGCTGGCGCAGGCGCTGTCGAAGGTGCGCCGGGTAATCGAACTGGGCTCGCGCAGCACCATGATCACCTCGTGCAATTGCTCCAGGCGAATACCCGCCGGGTCGGCGAGCCACGGGTGCCCTGTCGGCACCAACGCGCAGATCCGCGATTCGCTCAGCGCTTGCAGGTGCAGGCCATTGCGCGGTTCTACCTCGGTAAGCACCGCCACGTCCGCGTGTTCCGACAACAACGCTGCCAGCGTGTCCTGGGCATTGCCCAGCCGCAGGTTGACGGTGATGCCGGGGTAACTCGCGCGCAGGCGGGCGATCATCGGCATCACCAGGTGCGGGCCATCCGCCGCGACTTCCAGGCGCCCGGTGAGCAATTGGCGATTGGCCTCCAGCAAGGTCTGCGCCTCATCCACCAGCCCGAAAATCGCGCGGGTGATCGCCGCCAGGCGGGTGCCCTCCTCGGTCAACTCCACCCGCCGGGCTGTGCGGCGCAACAGCGGAATCTGGTAGTGCTCTTCGAGCGCCTTGATGTGCCCGGTCACCGCCGGCTGGCTGATAAACAGCCGTGCGGCCGCTCGGGTAAAGCTGCCCTCGCGGGCCACTGCATCGAATGCACGCAATTGAAACAGGTTCATAGCTATCGGCCTCACTGATAGCTCGCATAACAACAAACAATTTGATTGATAACAAGCCAAACTGCAATTTAGGCGCCGTAGATTCAACCCCGAGACTTGCGAGGACTTGAGATGACCACCGCCGCGCCGATCCTGCTCACACCCGGCCCGCTGACCACGTCGGCCCGTACGCGCCAGGCCATGCTGGTGGACTGGGGTTCATGGGATGAGCGCTTCAACCAACTCACCGCGAGTGTCTGCGAGCAGTTGCTGGCGATCCTCAACGGCGCCGACAGTCACCACTGCGTGCCCTTGCAAGGCAGCGGCACGTTCGCCGTCGAAGCCGCCATCGGCACGCTGGTGCCGCGTGACGGCAAGGTACTGGTGCTGATCAACGGCGCCTACGGCAAGCGCCTGGCGAAGATCTGCGCAGTACTCGGCCGCGATTTCAGCACCTTTGAAACCGCCGAAGATGAGCCCACTACTGCGGCCGCTGTGGACCGCCTGCTGCACGCCGACCCGGCCATCACCCACGTGGCGTTGATCCACTGCGAAACCAGCACGGGCATTCTCAACCCGCTGCCGGACATCGCCCAGGTGGTTAAAACCCACGGAAAACGCTTGATCATCGACGCCATGAGCTCCTTCGGCGCGCTGCCGATTGATGCCCGCGAAGTGCCGTTCGACGCGCTGATCGCAGCGTCCGGCAAATGCCTGGAAGGCGTGCCGGGCATGGGTTTCGTGTTCGCCAACAAGCAGGCACTGGCCGCCGCCGAAGGCAACTGCCACTCCCTGGCCATGGACCTGTTCGACCAGCACCGCTACATGGCCAAGACCGGGCAATGGCGCTTCACCCCGCCGACCCACGTGGTCGCCGCGTTGCACGAAGCCCTGCTGCAATATCACGAAGAAGGCGGGTTGCCCGCGCGCCATCAGCGTTACGCCGCCAACTGCCAGGCGCTGCTGGACGGCATGGCCGAACTGGGCCTGCGCAGTTTTCTGCCAGCGGCGATCCAGGCGCCGATCATCGTGACCTTTCATGCGCCGCAAGACCCGCGTTACCAGTTCAAGGACTTCTACGAACGGGTCAAGGCCAAGGGTTTCATCCTTTACCCCGGCAAATTGACCGAAGTCGACACCTTCCGCGTGGGCTGCATCGGCCATGTCGACGCCGCCGACATGCGCGCCGCCGTCGCCGCCATCGCCCAGGCGTTGCACGCCCTGCACATCAACCTTTCATCGTTTGGATCGCAGCCATGAACTATCAAAACCCCAACACCCTGCAGGCCGTTATCCTCGACTGGGCCGGCACCGTGGTCGATTTCGGCTCCTTCGCCCCCACGCAGATTTTCGTCGAAGCCTTCGCCGAGTTCGACGTGCAAGTCTCCATCGACGAAGCCCGTGGCCCGATGGGCATGGGCAAGTGGGACCATATCCGCACGCTCTGCAACCAGCCGCAGGTGGCCGAGCGTTATCGCAAGGCCTTTGGCCGTTTGCCGACGGATGACGACGTAACCGCTATCTACCAGCGTTTCATGCCATTGCAGATCGAGAAAATCGCCGAGCACTCGGCGCTGATTCCCGGCGCCCTCGACACCATTGCGCGCCTGCGTGTGCAGGGCATCAAGATCGGCTCCTGCTCCGGCTACCCCAAGCAGGTCATGGACAAAGTCGTCGCCCTGGCTGCCACCAATGGCTACTTCGCCGACCACGTGGTCGCCACCGACGAAGTGCCCAACGGCCGCCCATGGCCAGCCCAGGCGCTGGCAAACGTGATTGCGCTGGGCATTGACGATGTGGCGGCTTGCGTAAAGGTCGACGACACCGTGCCGGGCATCCTCGAAGGCCGCCGCGCCGGCACGTGGACCGTCGCCCTCACCTGCTCGGGCAATGCGCTGGGCCTGACCTATGAGCAATTCCGCGACCTGGACGCCGCCACTCTGAACAGCGAGCGCAAACGCATCGAGAAACTGTTCGAAGGCTCACGCCCGCACTACCTGATCGACACTATCAACGACCTGCCTGCAGTGATCACCGACATCAACCAGCGCCTGGCCCGCGGTGAAATGCCACAAAGCCACTGATTGAGGTCAAAACAACGGCACTTACGCCAGGCGAATCGCTCAAAAACGGCATACAGTTAAAGGACTCCGTCACTAAAGAATGGAGGTTTGCCCTGATGAGTGAGGAACACAGCGATGCCGTGGAAAAACTCCGATACGCGCTACAGCACCATGTCGATTGCGCTGCACTGGTTGATGGTGGTGCTGCTGGCGGTGGTTTACGCCTGCATAGAGTTACGCGGCCAATTCCCCAAAGGCAGTGGCGCGCGAACGTTGATCGTCGAAATGCACTTTATGTTCGGCCTGACCGTGTTCGTGCTGGTGTGGCTGCGCCTGTTTGCACGCAGCCTGGGGGTGGCACCGAAAATCGTGCCGACGCCGCCACAATGGCAAAGCCTGCTGGCCACGCTGATGCATGTTGCGCTGTATGCATTGATGATCGGCATGCCGATTGCCGGTTGGTTGATCGTCAGCGCCGAGGGGCATTCGGTGATGTTCTACGGCATCGAGTTGCCGCCGTTGATCGCTGAGAACAAGGCGCTGGCCAAGCAGATTGAAGGCTGGCACGTGCTGTTCGGCAAGATCGGCTACTGGCTGATTGGGCTGCATGCATTGGCGGGGATCATTCACCATTACATCCTGCGCGATAACACGGCGCTGCGCATGATGCCGGGTAGGAGCGGGCTCGCTCGCGAAGGCGGCGGGTCAGTCACCAAATCTGTTGAATGATAGACCGCAATCGCGGGCAAGCCCGCTCCCACAGGGGAGCATCGCTAGATTTCAAACCCTCGGCGGCCTTGCAGGCCGCCGGTGTGCACGAAGATCAGGCGGGTGCCGGGGGCAAAGCGTCCGGCCTCGATCTGGTGTTTGAGCGCCAGCAGGGCCTTGCCGGTGTAGAGCGGCTCCAACGGCATGCCGGAGGCTTGTTCGGTGTGCTCAATAAATGCGAGCAATAGCGGATCGACTTTGGCGAAGCCACCTCGGCTGGCGTCCAGCAGTTGATAACCGCCCTGCACGATGGCCTGCACGTTTCGCTCAACGCCGTGATCGTCCGGCACGGCCATTGCGCCGTACACCGGGTGCGCGCCCGCCTCTGCCAGCGCCAGCCCGGCCACGGTGGTGCCGGTGCCTGCCGCCAGCCACCACGCGTCGTAATCGGCCCAACCCAGGTTGCCCAACTGCTCGCGCACCTGCTCGACCAGTACCGCGCAGCCCAAGGCACCCGCTATTCCACCGCCGCCTTCGGGCACGGCATGGAACTGCGGATACTGTGCGTGCCACGACAGCCAGAAATCCGCCTCATGCCGCGCACGATAGCCGCCATACCCCAGCCAATGCAGCTGCATGCCGAAGGTGTTCAGGTCGAGAACAGTGGGCGTGTCTTGAGGGTGGCCGCGTAACAGGCCGACGGTGGGGAAACCGAAACGTTTGCCTGCTGCCGCCAGGGCGTGCAGGTGGTTGGAGTGCGCGCCGCCAAGGCTGATGATCCCGCTGGCACCGGCGGTTCGTGCCTGGGCCAGATGCTCGGTGAGCTTGAACCACTTGTTGCCGCTGATCAGCGGGTCGATGCGGTCCAGGCGCAGCACAGCCAACTCGACGCCGTTCAGCCAATCCAGCTGCAAAGGTTCGAGCGGTGCGTGGGGAAGCCAGTCGAAAGGGCCCATCGGGTGGCATCTGAATGAAAAAAGGGGCGGTAGTCTAACACCGCCCCTTTTGGCGTTTTACAGCTCGGCCGCCAGGCGCGAGCCTTGGTTGATGGCGCGCTTGGCGTCGAGTTCGGCTGCCACATCGGCGCCGCCGATCAGGTGCACGTTCTGGCCTGCGGCGACCAGGCCATCCTGCAGTTCGCGCAGCGGGTCCTGGCCGGCGCAGATGACGATGTTGTCCACCGCCAGCACTTGCGGCTCACCGTCGGCGCCGATGCGGATGTGCAAGCCTTGGTCATCGATCTTCAGGTATTCGACGCTGTTGAGCATCTGCACCCGCTTGTTCTTAAGGCCCGTGCGATGGATCCAGCCGGTGGTCTTGCCCAGGCCGTCGCCAACTTTGGAGGCCTTGCGTTGCAGCAGGAACACTTCACGGGCCGGTGCATGCGGCGCAGGCTTGATACCGGCCACACCGCCACGGGCTTGCAGCTGGGTGTCGATGCCCCACTCTTTCCAGAACGCCTCACGGTCCAGGCTGGTAGACACGCCTGCATGCACGAGGAATTCGGAGACGTCGAAGCCGATACCGCCAGCGCCAATTACTGCCACGCGCTTGCCCACCGGCTTACGCTCAAGGATAACGTCCAGGTAGCTCAGCACCTTGGCGTTGTCGATCCCCGGAATCGCCGGGGTACGCGGCGCAATGCCGGTCGCCAGGATGATCTCGTCGTAACCGCCCGCCGCCAGTTGCGCGGCATCCACACGGGTGTTGAGGCATACCTCGACGTGGGTGGTCTGCAATTTGCGCTTGAAGTAGCGCAGGGTTTCAAAGAACTCCTCTTTGCCCGGCACGCGCTTGGCGATATTGAACTGGCCGCCGATTTCACTGGCCGAGTCGAACAAGGTCACTTGATGGCCGCGCTCCGCCGCCACGGTGGCCGCCGCCAGGCCTGCGGGGCCGGCACCGACCACGGCGATTTTCTTGATCTGCTTGACCGGCAGGTAGTTCAGCTCGGTCTCGTAGCACGCACGCGGGTTGACCAGGCAGGTGGTCAGCTTGCCGCCGAAGGTGTGGTCCAGGCAGGCCTGGTTGCAGCCGATGCAGGTGTTGATTTCATCGGCGCGACCTTCAGCGGCCTTGTTGACGAAGTCGGGGTCGGCCAGGAACGGCCGCGCCATCGAGACCATGTCGGCATCGCCCTCGGCGAGGATCTGCTCGGCAATTTCCGGCGTATTGATGCGGTTGGTGGTGATCAGCGGAATCTGCACCGCACCGCGCAGCTTGGCGGTGACTTTGCTGAACGCACCACGCGGCACTTTGGTGGCGATGGTCGGGATACGCGCTTCGTGCCAGCCAATACCGGTGTTGATGAGGGTCGCACCCGCCTGCTCGATGGCCTTGGCCAACTGCACGATTTCTTCCCAGCTACTGCCGCCTTCCACCAGGTCAAGCATCGACAGGCGGAAGATAATGATGAAGTTCGGGCCGACAGCCTCGCGCACTCGGCGCACGATTTCCACCGCCAGGCGCATGCGGTTTTCGTAGCTGCCACCCCAACGATCAGTGCGATGGTTGGTGTGGGCGGCGAGGAACTGGTTAATGAAATAACCTTCAGAGCCCATGATTTCCACGCCGTCGTATTCGGCGACCTGGGCCAGCAGCGAGCAGGTGACAAAGTCCTGAATCTGCTTCTCGATGCCTTCCTCGTCCAGCTCCTTGGGCTTGAACGGGTTGATCGGTGCCTGGATCGCGCTCGGTGCGACCTGCTTGGGGCTGTAGGCATAGCGCCCGGCGTGGAGGATCTGCATGCAGATCTTGCCGCCCGCTGCGTGCACGGCCTGGGTCACGATCTTGTGTTTCTGGGCTTCTTCGTCGGTGGTCAGCTTGGCGGCACCGGCGTACACGCCGCCCTCATCGTTCGGGCCAATACCGCCGGTGACCATCAGGCCGACACCACCCCGGGCGCGTTCGGCAAAATAGGCGGCCATGCGCTCGAAACCGCCAGGTTTTTCTTCAAGGCCGGTGTGCATCGAACCCATCAGGGTGCGATTGCGCAAGGTGGTAAAGCCCAGGTCCAACGGGGCCAGCAGGTGCGGGTAGGCAGCAGCGGTCATGGTACAGCTCCACAACGGATCATCACGGGACGTGGAAGGCTCGAAATGGCCTGCCATCGGTTTATGTCCCACAGACTAAGAGGCAGCGGACTACCGCTCAATGACTGAAACTGACAACTTATTGATCCAAATGCACAGCGCCCCTTGGCAAGCCGGTGCATGGGCCCTACCCTAGTCGACGAACCCTGCACACGGTCTGTTGTCTGTTGCCCCATGCGTAAACTTCTAGCCTTCACCCTCGTCATGGCCCTGGTTGCCGCCACCACCGCGTATCTGGTCTGGACCCAGGAGCGCCCTGTGGCGCATTACCTGTCGGACCTGCGCATCACTTTGGCCGTCAATGAAGGCCAGCCCGCTGATCGTGGCAACTTGTTGGGTATCCAGCCGGAGCTGTTCCCCGCCGATTATCAGAGCCTGGA
Organism: Pseudomonas sp. D2002; assembly: GCF_013385735.1. Lineage (NCBI taxonomy): Bacteria > Pseudomonadati > Pseudomonadota > Gammaproteobacteria > Pseudomonadales > Pseudomonadaceae > Pseudomonas > Pseudomonas sp. D2002. The sequence goes on from NZ_JACAPL010000013.1 coordinate 77,455, forward strand.
ACGCCTGCACCTGAAGCTGGCGGCTTATCTGCAAAAGGCGCGGGACCAAGGGTTGATCAACAGCAAGACCATCGTCGTGCTGCCGGAACACATCGGCACCTGGCTGATGCTCAGCGGCGAGAAGAACGAGCTGTATCAGGCGGTCCATTTAAAGGACGCGATGAACTGGCTGTCAGCCAGCAACCCGCTGCAGTTCGCACGCGCGTGGATCAGCGCCAAGGGCGATAACCGCATGGAAGACGCCTACCTGCGTATGAAAGCGCCCGCCATGGCCCGCGACTATCAGGTGCTGTTCGGCGGGTTGGCCAAAGAGTTTGGCGTGACGCTGGTGGCCGGCTCCATCGCCCTGCCCAACCCGACCGTCGAACAAGGGCAACTGCACATTGGCCATGGTGCGCTGTACAACGCCAGCCTGGTGTTTGGTGCCGATGGCTTGCCGGTGGGCCAGCCGCAGCGCCAGTTCTATCCGATCTACGATGAGCGCGGCTTTATCGAGCCGGGCGATGAAAACCTCGTCAGCGTGGTCGATACCCCGGCCGGGCGCCTGGGCATCCTGATCGGCAGCGACAGCTGGTACCCGGACAACTACCGCAAACTCAACGAGCAAGGCGCGCAATTGGTCGCCGTGCCTGCGTTTGTGACCGGCCGCGAGACGTGGGACCGCCCATGGCGCGGTTTCAAAAGCGTTTCGACGCCGCCCGAAATCAGCCTCAAACCCGAAGAACTCAGCGAAGGCGAAGCCTGGCGTCGCCTCACGCTGATCAGCCAGCAACCGATCAGCCAGGCCACTGCCGGCATGAGCGTGTTCCTGCGCGGGCAGTTCTGGGATCTGGGCACTGCCGGGCACAGCTTTCTCAGCAGCAATGGGCAAATCAATGCCGACAGCGGTGCCCGTGGCGCGCGCCTGCTGAATATCTGGTTGTAGCGTCTTGAAGCCTGTGCGTCTTGGCGATCTGTCGGTGGGTTTCGTGCACACCTTGGCGGATGCTATTCAAAGCCACGGCCTGGACCCGCAACCGCTGCTCCTGCAATACGGCCTTGACCCGGCACGCCTGGCCGAAGCCGGCGCGCGCTTGTCGATCCCGCGCTATATGCGCCTGGGCCACGCAGCCATCCAGCTCACCGGCGACCCAGGCCTGGGCCTGCGCATGGGCCAGCTCAGCCGTTTGAGTCAGGCAGGTCTGGCAGGCGTCACCGCCGCACAAGCGCCCAACGTGCGTGAAGCGGCGCGTGCCTTGACCCGTTTTGAAGCGCTGTACGGCTCCAATTACCGCGGGCAATCGAGTTTTCACGAGGATGCCGAAGGCGCCTGGCTGCGGTTTTATTCCATCAGCCCGTACAACGCCTATAACCGCTTTGTGGTGGATTCGATCATCGCCGGCTGGCTGCAGCAGTTATCCAGCGTGGCGCTGCAACCGGTGCAGGCGCAGCGCATCGACATCGAATTTGAAGCCCCCGAGTACAGCGAACACTACAGCGTGCTGGGCGACAGCCCGGTGAGCTTCGGCGCCGAGGCCAATCAACTGCGCCTGAGCCAAAACACGTTGGCACTGCGTAACCCGCAGCATTGCCCGAGTACCTGGCAGCTGTTGTTGAAGTTGTGTGAAGCAGAGTTGGAGCAGTTGACCCGCACCCGCAGCTTGCGCGAGCGCATTACCCGTTTGCTCGGGCCGATGCTCAATGGTGGCCGGGAACCCGACCTGGAAGAAGTGGCGGCACGCTTGAAGCTGCCGACCTGGACGCTGCGCCGCAAACTGGCCGATGAAGGCACGCAGTTTCGCGCGATTCTCAACGACACCCGCCGCGACTTGGCCATGACCTACATTCGCGATACGGAGCTGGCGTTCGGCGAGATCGCCTACTTGCTCGGGTTTGCCTCAGCCCAGGCGTTTCAACGGGCGTTCAGGCGGTGGAACAACCAGACCCCAGGGGAATTTCGCCGCAGTCAGCGGCATTCCGCCTGAAGTCGGTGTTACAGCTCGGTAGCGTCATCAACCGGATCCAGCGGATCCAACTCAAACGCGTGGTACTCCAGCAGTTCTTCTTGGTAATCGTCCATGGTGGACTCCTTGTGGGTTTAAAGCAGCTGCCAATAAATGACCTGCACAGCCAGCCTAAAGTGCCGTGATGACGAAAAAATGTCGGCGCCATGACGTTCCTGCACTTCAGGATAAAACGTAGCAGCGTTGCCTAGATTTAGCACCTGGGTGTTGAGGTGCGATTGCAATCATTGCAATTGCAACAACATTTCCATTAGGGTACGAACCTCTGTTGCAAGGAGCTCGTCCCATGCCCGCCTCTACCGCCCATGCCGCCCAACGCTGTATCGACGCACTCAGCACGGCTGCGCACTCAAGCAGTTCGCCGCTGTACACCGTCATGACCATGGCCAACACCCTGGAACTCAGCCGCCAGGCCTGGGTGATCCGCGGTCAGTCACGCTCCCGCCGTGTGGGCGGCTGGCCGGTTTGGTTCGCACGCAACACCGCTGAAAAACCCATGTTGTACCTGCACAGCGCGGCGTCGTCGGCGCAGTTATGTGCACTGTCGGACGAGACCGCGCAGCGCGGCATCCTGTGCAACGACATCGAAAACCAACCGTCTGCATGGCCCAGGGGCACGCAACCGTCGCTGCCGTTATGGCTGGCCACCCACCCGCGCTGCACGCCGTATGACCCGGCGTCCGGCGCGGAAGCCCGCGCGATTGTGCTGGCGGGTTTGCGCACGCTGTATGTCGAGGGCAAGCCTGGGTTTTATTACCTGGCGCTGCACGACCAGGACAGCGCGGTGACGCTGGATGCGCAGGATCGCGACGATGCCCTCAAGGGGATGTACCCGATCCAACGTCGCCAAGGGCAGGTGCGATTGCTGGGTGCCGGCCGGGCGCTGGTGGAAGTTGCCGAGGCTGCACAGTTGCTGGAACAGGACTGGAACATCACGGCGCAGCTGTGGAGCTGCCCCAGCTACACACGACTGGCGCGCGAAGCGGCCGCCGCCGAACGCTGGAATCGACTGCACCCCACAGCGCCCAGGCAGAGCTGCCATTTACGTGAGTGCCTGAGCGGCAGCAGCGCGCCGGTGATTGCCGTCACCGGTTATCCGCAGGCGATTGTCGATCAGCTGGCGGCGCATGTGGAGGCGCGGTTTGTCGCGCTCGGCGCGGGTTCGGTGCAGGCGTCTGCGCCCAGCTGTTACTGGATTGTGGTGTGTGCGTTGAGGGCGTTGGTGGATGAGGGATGTCTTGATGCGCGGCAGGTAGAAAAGGCGATGGATCGGTATGCACTCAACTGAATTGGAATACGCTCAAAAATGTGGGAGCGGGCTTGCTCGCGAATGCGGTGTGTCAGTCTCCGCATGTCTTGACTGACACTCCCTCTTCGCGAGCAAGCCCGCTCCCACATTGGATCTTCATTGGGTCTTAAATCTTGCGTCGACCTCGAACCTGCTCGCCCGCCTCGACGGCCAGCCCCGCCGTGCGCTCCAGGGTGTCGGCAAACAGCTGGCGCTGCTCGGGCTCGATTTGCGACAGGAACAGCTCGTCCACGGTGCTTTCGTAGATCGTCCACATCTTTTTACGCAACACCCGACCCGCGTCGGTGATCGAGGCAAACGCCGCACGGCCGTCGCCGTCAGAACGCGAACGCACCACCAGGCCGTCTTTTTCCAGGCGGTCCACCAGGCGTGTCAGGTTGTAGCGCTCAATCGCCAGCACGTCGGCCAATTCGTGCATACGGCGGGTGCCATCGGGGCCACTTTCCAGGCCCCACAAGGCGTCATACCAGGCATATGGCGGCAGGTCGGCCTGCGCCAAACGGCGTTCGATTTCACGGATGACCGTCCTGTGGGCCCTGACAAAACGGAACCATACATCAGGCTCTTTCGACGACATGCAACACCATCCGGGGAATTTCAAGAAGGTTGCAATAGTAGCTCATCCCGCGCTAGATTCAGGCATGTCGTTGCAATTGCAACTACATTGGCGTTACTCCCACAAGAAGCTCGCCGCTTGAAATCCGCCTACCCTGGAGCCTCACATGACCCCGAATAACGCAGTAAGACTGGACGACGATCCACAGGAAACCCGCGAATGGCTGGAGTCCATCGAATCGGTGCTGTCCACCGAAGGCCGCCCGCGCGCCCACTACCTGATTGATCAGTTGCTGGATTTCGACGTTGCGCGCCATGGAGACTTCTACGGGCGGGTGACCACGCCTTACGTCAACACCATCCCGGTTGACCGCCAGTTGCCCTACCCTGGCAACCTCGCCATCGAGCGGCGCACCAATGCGTTTATTCGCTGGAACGCCATGGCCATGGTGTTGCGCGCAGGCAAACATTCCGGTGTGGGTGGGCATATCGCGACCTATGCGTCAGCCGCCGTGCTGTACGACGTAGGCTTCGACCATTTCTTCCGTGGGCGCACCGACACATTCGACGGTGACCTGGTGTACATCCAGGGTCACTCCTCGCCGGGCATCTACGGCCGCGCCTACCTGGAAGGCCGTATCAGCGAAGCGCAACTGGACAACTTCCGCCGCGAGGCCGCTGGCGAGGGGCTGTCCTCCTACCCGCACCCACGGCTGATGCCGGACTTCTGGCAATTCCCTACTGTGTCCATGGGCCTCGGGCCGATCACCGCGGCCTACCAGGCGCGCTTCATGCGCTACCTGGAGTTTCGTGACCTCAAGCAACACCAAGGCCGCAAAGTGTGGGCATTCCTCGGTGACGGCGAAATGGACCAGCCGGAATCCCTGGCGGCGATCTCCGTGGCCGGCCGCGAGAAACTCGACAACCTGATCTTCGTGGTCAACTGCAACCTGCAACGCCTGGACGGCCCGGTGCGCGGCAATGCCAAAGTCATCCAGGAATTCGAAAGCCTGTACCGCGCCGCCGGCTGGAACGTGATCAAGGTGATCTGGGGTGGTGGCTGGGATGCGCTGCTGGAAAAAGACCAAAGCGGCCTGCTGCGCCAACGCATGATGGAATGCGTGGACGGCGATTATCAGAACTACAAATCGCAGAACGGCGCCTATGTACGCGAGCACTTCTTCGGCAAATACCCGGAGTTGCTGGCACTGGTTGCGGACATGTCCGACGACGAAATCTGGAAACTCTCACGCGGTGGGCATGACCCGGACAAGGTCTACAACGCCTACGCGGCCGCCGTGCGCCACAAGGGCCAGCCGACGGTGATCCTGGCCAAGACCGTCAAGGGCTTTGGCATGGGCGAAGCCGGCGAAGGCCAGAACATCAACCACCAGTTGAAGAAGATGGGCGCCGAGGCCGTAAAAGCCTTCCGCGACCGCTTCGGGCTGGAAGTGGCGGATGACCAACTCGACGAAATCCCCTACCTCAAACCCGCCGCCGACAGTGAAGAGGCGCGTTATTTCGCCGCCAGGCGCCAGGCCTTGGGCGGCTATGTACCCGCGCGCCACACGGCCGTCGAGTCATTACAGATCCCCGAACTGAGCGCCTTTGCCACCCAGCTGAAAGACACGGGCGAGCGCGCCATCTCCACCACCATGGCGTTCGTGCGCATCCTCGGCATGCTGCTCAAGGATCCGCACCTGGGCAAGCTGATCGTACCCATCGTGCCGGATGAGTCGCGCACCTTCGGCATGGAAAGCCTGTTCCGTCAGATCGGCATCCACTCTGCTGTAGGCCAGCTCTATACCCCACAGGATGCCGGGCAACTGAGCTACTACAAGGAGAGCAAAGACGGACAGATCATGCAGGAAGGCCTGAATGAATCCGGCGCCATTTCCTCGTGGATCGCTGCGAGTACGTCCTACAGCAACCACGGCCTGATGACCGTGCCGTTCTACATTTTCTACTCGATGTTCGGCTTCCAACGAGTCGGCGACCTGGCGTGGGCGGCCGGCGATGCGCGGGCGCGTGGTTTCCTGCTCGGCGCTACGGCCGGGCGCACTACATTGATGGGCGAAGGCTTGCAGCATGACGACGGCCACAGCCACATTCTGTCGTCGGTCATTCCCTGCTGTGTGTCGTATGACCCGACCTTTGCCTACGAGCTGGCGGTGATTATTCGCGAGGGCATGCGGCGCATGTATGTCGAGCAGGAGGACATTTACTACTACATCACCCTGCTCAACGAAAACTACCCGCACCCGGCGATGCCCGAAGGCGTGGAGGATGGCATTCTCAAGGGCATGTATCCGCTGAGCCGCCATCCGCAAGCGCAGGTGCAACTGATGGGCAGTGGTTCGATTTTGCGCGAAGTGATCGCCGCCGCCGACTTGCTCGCCAAGGACTTCGGCATACACAGCGACGTGTGGAGCGTTACCAGCCTGACCGAGTTGCGCCGGGACGGGCACGCGGCGGAGCGCTGGAACCTGCTGCACCCGCTGAGCGAGCCGCGCAGCAGCTACGTCGAGGAATGCCTCGCCGGGCACACCGGGCCGGTGGTGGTCGCCACGGACTACATGAAATTATTCGCCGACCAGATTCGCCCCTTCGTCCACGCCCGCCGCTTTGTGGCGCTGGGCACCGATGGTTTCGGGCAATCGGACACACGGGAAACCTTGCGTGAATTCTTTGAGGTGGATCGCCACTTCATCGTCCTCGCCGCTTTAAAGGCGCTGGCGGATGACGGCGTGATCGGACGCGATAACGTCAGTGAAGCGATCAACCGCTACGGGATCAACGTCGACAAGGCGAACCCCGTAGCGGTCTGAGTTACTGCGCAGGCGTCGGCAGCGGAGGAATCGCCTCTGTCGGCGCCGGCAAGGTCGGCGTGGTCGGCGTGGTCGGCGTGGTCGGAGCGGGTGCCGGAGCCGGTTCGGGTTCGGCCTGTGGCGCAATCGGTGCGGCCTCCGCAGGCGGTGCCAACGGTTGTGCAGCGGCAGGCGCTGGCGTTGCGTCCTTCGGTGCCTCGACCTTCTCCGCAACCGGAGCGGCCTTGGGTTCCGGCACCCCGAGCTCAGCCTTGGGCTTTTCAGGAATGTGCTCGGCCTTCTTCACTTCCTGCGGCAGGAACACATCCACCAGCGCAAAGTAACGGTCGTAGAACTTCGGCGCCGAAACCGTCTCACTCGCCACCTTGACCATCGAGTCATCGGTGGAGCCAATCGGCATCGACACCGAGCCCAACACGCCCACACCCAGGCTCGCGGAGTTGTTGACCTTCTTCAGCGCATAGCGATCCTGCAAGGCGTTGGCAAACATCGTCGAGTGGTTATTGCCTTTGCCATCGTTGGCACACACCACGTTGAAGCTGATCTGCAAATGGGTCTCGCCGGTCTGCTGGAAGCTCTTGTTACCCACCACCAGCTTGGGGTCGCTGCTGGTGATGATGTAACCCTGGCTCAACAGCGCACGTCGCGCCGCTTCACAGGCCGCCACATCGCTGACCGGGTAATCACGGGAGAACGTACCGGAGTCGTCGAAATTCTCATGTTCATAAATAGCGGTCTTGGGTGACGAGCAGCCCGCGGCGCCCGCCAGCACCAGCGCCAGCCCGAGGCTACGCAAGTGAAATGATGTCGACATTGAAAATCCTGAGGAAAACAGTCCGGGCGGTATTGTGCAACAGAACGAGGCCTTGGCGCGCGCATTCCTGTCGGTAAAACGTCACAGGCCTACAGAACGGCGCCTGCAGGAAAAAGCCCGGCGCCCATATGGTCAATAAATACGCGCAGTTTTGCCGAGGCATGGCGACTTGATGGGGTATTGCTGCAAGGCTGGGGCGTGGGCGCCTTTGCATGGGCGGTCGTGCTATTGATGCTGTTGGCCTTGGTCGGCAGCCTGAAACGCAGCTAAAAAAAAGCCCCCGGTCCTTTACAGACCGGGGGCTGATCGTTCCCACGCTCTGCGTGGGCATGCATCCCGTGACGCTGCGCGTCACTCTACAGCGGGACGCGGAGCGTCCAAGGCGGCGTTCCCACGCAGAGCGTGGGAACGATCAATCAGAACTTCTTGATGTCAGCCTTGGTTTCCAGCTGCTTGCGGTAGGCCGCGAAGTCTTGCTGGCCAATACGCGAAGCGAGGAAGCGGCGGTATTGCGCCTTTTCTTCGTCCGTAGGCGCAGCGGCTTCGTTGACACCGTTCAAGCGCACGATCACCAGGCTACCGTCAGCCAGGGTTACCGTGGTGAAGGTCGGCTTGTCCTTGGACGCAGGCTTAGGCATGCGGAACAGGGCTTGCAGCACCGCAGGCTCGATCCCTTCCGCGCTACGGGTAGCCGCTTCAGTGACTTTCCAGGCCTGGCCGTCGATCGGCTGGTTCAGCGGGGTCTTGCCATCACGCAGGCTGGCGATCAACTCGTCAGCGTGAGCCTTGGCAGCCGCGCTGGCGCGCTCCTTGGTCATCTGCGTACGGATCGCGGCAGAGACGCTTTCCAGTGGCAGTTGCGTAGGCTTCAAGTGTTCTTTGGCGCGCAGCACGATGATGGTTTCCGGGTCCAGCTCGATGGCGGTGCTGTTGGCACCCTCATCCAGGACTTCCGGGCTGAATGCCGCGGTGACTACAGCACGGTTGGCTGCAACACCTTCGCCACCTTCACGGCCAAATGGCGCGGAGGTATGCACGGTCAGCTTCAGGTCGGACGCCGGCTGGGCCAGGTCGGAGGCTTCGAATGCCGCATCTTCCAATTGCTTGGAGGCGTCGACAAAGCGCTGCTCAACTTGCTGGGTCTTGAGCTCGCGGGTCAGCTTGTCTTTCAGGCTGGCGAACGATGGCACTTGGGGTGCTTCAACGCCCAACAGTTTGATCAAGTGCCAACCGAACGTGGTGCGCACCGGCGCCGACACCTGGTCCTTGTTCAAGGCGTACAGGGCCGTTTCGAAGTCCGGGTCGTAGACACCCGGGCCGGCAAAGCCGAGGTCGCCGCCATTGTTGGCCGAACCTGGATCCTGGGAAAACTCCTTGGCCAGGGCTTCGAACTTCTCACCCTTGGCCAGGCGTGCCTGGATTTCTTCGATCTTGGCCTTGGCTTGCGCGTCGGTGGTCTTGTCGTTGACTTCAATCAGAATGTGCGCGGCACGACGCTGTTCAGCGAGGTTGGCGGTTTCTTTCTGATAGGCAGCCTGCAGTTCATCGTCCTTCACGGTGACCTGGTCGAAGAAGGAAGACTTCTTCAGTTCCAGGTAGTCGATGACGACTTGGTCCGGGGTCATGAACTCTTTGGCGTGCTGGTCGTAGTAAGCCTTGACCTCATCGTCGGTGAGCTTCACCGCCGCAGGGTTGGCCTTGATGTTGACGGTGGCGAAATCGCGGGTCTGTTTTTCCAGACGGGCGAATGCCAGCACCTCGGCGTCGGTGACGAAACCGCTGCCGGCGAGACCTGCGCGAACCTGGCCGATCAGCATTTCCTGGGTCAGCATCTGACGGAATTGCATACGGCTGTAGCCCAGTTGACGGATCACCTGGTCAAAGCGTTCGGCGCTGAACTTGCCGTCCACCTGGAATTCCGGAGTCTGCAGGATCACCTGATCCAGAGCAGCTTCCGAGAAGCCGAACTTGGAATCAGCAGCGCCTTGCAGCAACAGTTTGCGATCGATCAGCCCTTTGAGGGCCGCATCGCGCAGCAGTTTTTCGTCCAGCAGGGAAGCATCGAAATCCTTGCCCAGCTGTTGCATCAGCTGGCGACGTTGCATGTCGACGGCCTGGCTCAATTCGGTTTGGGTGATTTCTTCACCATTGACCTTGGCCACGTCCTGCTTGTTGTTGGTCGAAGCCTGGAAAATGGCCTCGATACCGGTGAACGCCATCAATGCGACGATGATCCCGATAATGGTCTTGGCAATCCAGCCTTGTGAATTGTCCCTGATATTTTGCAGCATGCGTCCCCCAGAAACGGTTGATCTTCAAAAATTAGGCAACCGTGGAGCGTGGGTAGAGTCCGGATAGAAGAAAGGCGCATCCGAGGATGCGCCTTCTCGTAACTGGCGGAGCGGACGGGGGTTTGAACCAACACCCCAGGCCGTGGCGACCCGATGGATAACTGGGTCGGCTGCCGCTCCGCTGCCAGGCCAGACCTGCGTCTGACCCGGGTAGGTAAGGCTTGAGCGAAGCTTAGTTAACGGCTTCTTTCAGGGCTTTACCGGCTTTGAAACCTGGTTTCTTGGCAGCAGCGATTTGCAGTGCTTTGCCGGTCTGTGGGTTACGGCCAGTGCGAGCTGGGCGGTCAGTCACAGAGAAAGTACCGAAGCCTACCAGTACCACGGAGTCGCCGGCCTTCAGAGCGCCAGTGACGGATTCGATTACTGCGTCCAGCGCACGGCCAGCAGCAGCTTTCGGGATATCAGCGGATGCGGCGATAGCATCAATCAGTTCCGACTTGTTCACTCTAAGTCCCCTTATATATCTATTGAGTATGATTCTAAGTTTTTTGGTGAAAGCAAAAACCAGTGCTGAATGGCCTACAGACACTTAAGAGCCGCTTTATAACAAGGGCTCTAAAAAGCTGTCAAGGAAGCCACCCGGCTTAATCGCATTAATGCGTGCTAATTCTTTCCTTGGAATCAGACTCGCGTTTTTCATCCTTCGCGACAATCTCCGGAGCCACATCCGGCAAGGGCTCCGGCGCGTATTGCAGCGCAATTTGCAGGACCTCGTCAATCCATTTAACCGGTTTAATCTGAAGATCCTGCTTGATGTTGTCAGGAATTTCCTTCAAGTCGCGAACATTCTCTTCAGGAATGATCACCGTCTTGATTCCACCTCGATGTGCTGCGAGCAATTTCTCTTTCAGACCACCGATGGCCAATACCTGACCGCGCAGAGTAATTTCACCCGTCATTGCCACATCGGCTCGCACAGGAATGCCAGTCAATGCCGACACCAGGGCCGTGCACATGCCTACGCCAGCGCTGGGGCCGTCTTTCGGGGTCGCCCCTTCCGGCATATGGATGTGGGTGTCGTGCTTCTCGTGGAAGTCCAGGGGGATCCCCAGGCTCTTGGCGCGGCTGCGCACCACGGTCTGCGCGGCCGTGATGGATTCGACCATCACGTCACCCAGCGAACCGGTTTTGATAAGCTGGCCTTTGCCTGGAATCACCGCGGCTTCGATGGTCAGCAATTCGCCGCCCACCTGGGTCCACGCCAAGCCAGTCACCTGCCCTACCTGGTCCTGCTGTTCAGCCAGGCCATAACGGAATTTTTTCACGCCCAGGAAGTGTTCCAGGTCGTCGGCCCCCACCTTCACCGAGAAGCGTTTTTCCAGTGCATGCTCTTTGACCGCCTTGCGGCAGATCTTCGCGATCTGGCGCTCCAGGCCCCGTACACCGGCCTCGCGGGTGTAGTAGCGAACGATGTCACGGATCGCTTCGACGCCAATCTCGATCTCGCCTTTTTTCAGGCCGTTGGCCGAAATCTGCTTGGGCGCGAGGTATTTGACGGCGATGTTGATCTTCTCGTCTTCGGTGTAACCCGGCAGACGAATCACCTCCATCCGGTCCAGCAACGCTGGCGGAATGTTCATGGAGTTGGAGGTGCACAGGAACATTACATCGGACAGGTCGTAGTCGACTTCCAGGTAATGGTCGTTGAAATTATGGTTCTGCTCCGGGTCGAGCACCTCGAGCAACGCCGAGGCCGGATCGCCACGCATGTCGCTGCCCATCTTGTCGATTTCATCGAGCAAAAACAGCGGGTTGCGCACGCCGACCTTTGTCATCTTTTGAATCAATCTTCCTGGCATCGAACCGATGTAGGTACGGCGATGACCACGAATTTCCGCCTCGTCACGCACGCCACCAAGGGCCATGCGTACGAATTTACGGTTGGTGGCGCTGGCAATCGACTCAGCCAGCGACGTTTTACCCACACCCGGAGGACCGACCAGGCACAACACCGGGCCACGAATTTTCTTCACGCGCTTTTGCACGGCGAGGTATTCGAGGATGCGCTCTTTGACTTCTTCGAGGCCGTAGTGGTCGGCGTCGAGGATATCTTCGGCACGGGCCAGGTCTAGGCGCACTTTGGTCTGGGCCTTCCACGGCACCTGCACCAGCCAATCGATGTAGGAGCGAACCACGGTGGCTTCGGCCGACATCGGCGACATTTGCTTGAGCTTGTTCAGCTCGGCAGTCGCCTTGGTCAGGGCGTCTTTGGGCAGGCCGGCAGCATCGATGCGCTTTTTCAGCTCTTCGATTTCGTTGTGGCCTTCTTCGCTGTCGCCGAGTTCTTTCTGAATGGCCTTCATCTGCTCATTCAAGTAGTACTCGCGCTGGCTGCGCTCCATTTGTTTCTTCACGCGACCACGGATGCGTTTCTCAACCTGCAACAGGTCGATCTCGCCATCCAACAGTGCCAGTACGTGTTCGACACGGGCAGACAGGTCGATGATTTCGAGGATGTCTTGCTTCTGCTCGATTTTCAGCGCCATGTGCGCGGCCATGGTGTCGACCAAGCGGCTTGGCTCATCAATGCTGTTGAGGGAAGACAGGACTTCAGCCGGGACTTTCTTGCCCAGCTGCACATACTGCTCGAACTGCGAGAGCAGGCTGCGCACAAACACTTCGGATTCGCGCTCAGGGGCTTCGACTTCGTCGATCAGCGCCACTTCGGCGCGCAGGTGGCCATCCACCTCCATGAAACGCTCCACCGCACCACGCTGCTCACCTTCCACCAACACCTTGACGGTGCCATCAGGCAGCTTGAGCAATTGCAGAACAGTGGCAATTGTACCAACGCGATACAGGGCATCTTCGCCTGGATCATCATCAGCTGGATTCTTCTGGGCCAACAGCAGGATTTGCTTGTCGCCCGTCATCGCGGCCTCGAGGGCTTCGATAGACTTCTCGCGCCCCACGAACAGCGGGATAACCATGTGCGGATAGACGACGACATCACGCAACGGCAGGAGAGGCAATTCGATGGTTGTCTTCATGATTTCGCCTCTATGACAGTTGAAAAGTAAGCTTGAAACCAAGATGGGGGCTGCTTGCAAAAAAAACAAGCTCAATGCCAGCAGTTAAACGCATGAATAAACGAGAATTTAAAATAACTGCTGAAAAACCGCTGTAAAAAAACAAGGGGCCTAAAAAGGCCCCTTGCTTGTGCTGCGACAGCTGAACGCTTACGCGTCCGGTGCAGCCTTGGCAGCCGGCTCACTGTTTTCGTAGATATACAGTGGCTTGGACTTGCCTTCGATAACGCTTTCGTCGATCACCACTTTACTCACCTCGGACTGCGAGGGGATTTCGTACATGGTGTCGAGTAACACGCCTTCGAGAATCGAACGCAAACCACGTGCACCGGTCTTGCGCTCCAGTGCCCGCTTGGCCACTGATTTGAGTGCGTCGGTACGGAACTCGAGGTCTACACCTTCCATCTCGAACAACTTGGCGTATTGCTTGGTCAAGGCGTTTTTCGGCTCGGTGAGGATCTGAATCAACGCAGCCTCATCCAACTCGTCCAACGTGGCCAGGACCGGCAGACGGCCAACGAATTCAGGGATCAGACCGAACTTGACCAGATCGTCAGGCTCGACTTCACGCAGGGACTCGCCCACCTTCTTGCCTTCTTCCTTACTGCGCACTTCCGCACCGAAACCGATGCCGCCACGGGTGGAACGTTGCTGAATAACCTTCTCCAGACCGGAGAACGCACCGCCACAAATGAACAGGATGTTGCGCGTATCAACCTGAAGGAATTCCTGCTGCGGGTGCTTGCGGCCGCCTTGTGGCGGTACGGAAGCAACCGTGCCTTCGATCAGTTTCAACAGGGCTTGCTGCACGCCTTCACCGGAAACGTCCCGGGTGATCGACGGGTTGTCGGACTTGCGCGAAATCTTGTCGATTTCGTCGATGTAGACAATACCCATCTGGGCCTTCTCTACGTCGTAGTCACACTTCTGCAGCAGCTTCTGAATGATGTTCTCGACGTCTTCACCCACGTAGCCAGCCTCGGTGAGGGTGGTGGCGTCGGCGATAGTGAAGGGAACATTCAGCAGACGAGCGAGGGTTTCCGCAAGCAAGGTTTTACCCGAGCCTGTAGGACCGATCAGCAAGATGTTGCTCTTGCCGAGCTCGACTTCGTCGCCTTTCTTGTCACGCTGGTTCAAGCGCTTGTAGTGGTTGTACACCGCTACGGCCAGAACCTTCTTTGCACGCTCTTGACCAATCACATACTGATCAAGGATGCCGCTGATTTCTTTAGGCGAAGGCAATTTATGCGCGCTGCTCTCGGCCTGGGCTTCCTGCACCTCCTCGCGGATGATGTCATTGCACAGGTCGACGCACTCGTCGCAGATAAACACCGAGGGGCCGGCAATCAATTTGCGTACTTCATGCTGGCTTTTGCCACAGAAGGAGCAATAGAGCAGCTTGCCGTTGTCCTCGCCGTTGCGGGTGTCAGTCATTCGTTCGATCCAAATCCGATAGGCTTGCAACACAAGATGAAGGCTTATGCGGGCTTTTTCAAGCCCGCGGTGGTCGGACGCGCCGACCAGCCCTATTTTGAGGTGCTTATATTAAGCGGGGCGCTTTTCGATCACTGCGTCGATCAACCCATAGGCGCGCGCAGCTTCGGCGCTCATGAAGTTGTCACGATTGGTATCGCGCTCGATTTCTTCCAGGGTATGCCCGCTGTGCTTGGCCATCAACGTGTTGAGGCGCTCACGAATAAACAGGATTTCCTTGGCGTGAATTTCGATGTCCGACGCCTGGCCCTGGAAGCCGCCCAGAGGCTGGTGAATCATCACGCGCGAGTTAGGCAGGCAGTAACGCTTGCCCTCGGCGCCCGCGGTGAGCAGGAATGCGCCCATGCTGCAGGCCTGACCGATGCAGGTCGTCGACACGTTTGGCTTGATGAACTGCATGGTGTCGTAGATCGACATACCTGCCGTTACCGAGCCGCCCGGGGAGTTGATGTAAAGATGGATGTCCTTGTCCGGGTTTTCCGCTTCAAGGAACAGCAGTTGCGCGCAGATCAGGTTGGCCATGTAGTCCTCTACAGGGCCGACCAGAAAGATCACTCGTTCCTTGAGCAGGCGCGAGTAGATGTCATAGGCGCGTTCGCCACGAGCAGATTGCTCGACAACCATCGGGACCAGGCCGCCAGCGGCCTGGATATCAGAGTTCTGCTGAATATAGGAATTACGGAACATGCTCTGCAGTTACTCCCAAATAGTCATGTCTTGAAAACGCATAAGCCAGCGCGAGGCTGGCTTATGGTTGTATTTCGAACGAGTTGGACAATCAGTCGGCTTGTGCTGCTTCCGCCGGTTTGACTGCTTCTTCGTAAGAGACCGCTTTGTCGGTCACCTTAGCCTTCTGCAGAACAGTATCCACAACTTGTTCTTCCAGCACAACCGAACGTACTTCGTTCAGCTGCTGGTCGTTCTTGTAGTACCACGCCACAACCTGCTCAGGCTCCTGGTAGGCCGAAGCCATTTCCTGGATCATTTCACGAACGCGATCTTCGTCAGGCTTGAGGTCGAATTGCTTGACCACTTCAGCCACGACCAGACCCAGCACAACGCGACGCTTGGCTTGCTCTTCGAACAGCTCGGCCGGCAGTTGGTCAGGCTTGATGTTGCCACCGAACTGCTGAACCGCTTGAACGCGCAGGCGATCCACTTCGTTGGACAGCAGAGCCTTAGGCACTTCGATCGGGTTGGCAGCCAGCAGACCGTCCATGACCTGGTTCTTGACCTTGGACTTGATGGCCTGGCGCAGCTCACGCTCCATGTTCTTGCGAACTTCGGTACGGAAGCCTTCGATACCGGTTTCCTTGATACCGAATTGAGCGAAGAACTCTTCGTTCAGTTCTGGCAGCTTAGGCTCGGAAACGCTGTTGACGGTAACGGTGAACTCGGCGGTTTTACCGGCCAGGTCCAGGTTCTGGTAGTCAGCCGGGAACGTCAGGTTCAGAACGCGCTCTTCGCCGGCTTTAGCGCCAACCAGACCGTCTTCGAAGCCCGGGATCATGCGGTTGGAACCCAGCACCAGCTGAGTGCCTTTGGCGGAGCCGCCAGCGAATACTTCGCCGTCAACCTTGCCAACGAAATCGATGTTCAGCTGGTCTTCGTTCTGGGCAGCGCGATCGGCCACTTCAAAACGAGTGTTCTGCTTGCGCAGGATTTCCAGCATGTTGTCCAGGTCGGCATCCGCAACGTCAGCGCTCAGGCGCTCTACGGCGATGTCTTCGAAACCGGCAACGGTGAATTCCGGGAACACTTCGAAAGTCGCGACGTATTCCAGGTCTTTACCCGCTTCCAGGGACTTAGGTTCGATCGAAGGCGAGCCAGCCGGGTTCAGCTTGTGCTCGACAACAGCTTCGTAGAACGAAGCCTGGATCACGTCACCTACAGCTTCCTGACGCGCATCGGCACCAAAACGACGCTTGATTTCGCTCATTGGCACTTTGCCTGGACGGAAACCAGCGATCTTGGCCTTTTGGGCAGTCTGCTGCAGACGCTTGTTGACCGCAGTCTCAATACGCTCTGCCGGCACGGTGATGCTCAGGCGGCGCTCGATAGCAGTAGTATTTTCAACAGAAACTTGCATGGATATTCCTCGTTGCACAGACGTTAGCCGGCCGTTTCCGACCCCAGAATCAAGGGCATGCATTCTAGTGGGTCAAACTCAAGAAGTCACCCTACTGAAAACGGGTGGAAAAACAGCAGGTCATTTATAGGTTCAAGTGCACGCATGCACCTCATCCTGTTAGCAAATACAGCTCATCTCACCAGGGCTCTGCATCAAGCCTTCTATATATAGAAGCGCGTGGGCACACACCCTCGGCGACCGACCTCGCAGGCAAGGTCGGAGGACACGGCGGCGGCATCGAGAAACACAAATACGACGAAACGCCCTGCCCCGGAAACTCAAAACACTTAAACAAAAACGGCACAGCCCTTTTTCAGGTACTGCGCCGTTATTCGCTATTAAATAGCTGTACTGACCCTGATAAAGCCGCGGATCAGTTCTACACGCTCAAAACCGGCAACGATTCTAACGCCAAGGCATTGAGAATGCTTGTTTTTTCTTGGCGTCAAGATTCGCCGCACAAGGACCGCAAATTTCCGACACAAAAAAAAGCGCCAGATCATTGATCTGGCGCTTTTTCTGAATATGGGGTGGACGAAGGGGATCGAACCCTCGACAACGGGAGTCACAATCCCGTGCTCTACCAACTGAGCTACGCCCACCATATTGCATTAACAAAGAACTCGAACATCTTCTTTGTTGAACCCTGCCTCGCCTGATGGCGGTACAGCGTTTTAATTGGTGCGGATGAAGAGACTCGAACTCTTACGCCTCGCGGCGCTGGAACCTAAATCCAGTGTGTCTACCAATTCCACCACATCCGCGCTTGCAGCTCTTAAAGCAAAGGCGCCAGACGATTAATCTGGCGCCTTTCAAAATATGGGGTGGACGAAGGGGATCGAACCCTCGACAACGGGAGTCACAATCCCGTGCTCTACCAACTGAGCTACGCCCACCATCTAGCGCTACTTGTGCCAAAGCTGCCTAATGGCGCACCCGGCAGGACTCGAACCTGCGACCATCCGCTTAGAAGGCGGATGCTCTATCCAGCTGAGCTACGGGCGCCTTATTAATCTGTACTCTTGGAGGATTACAAACTAAGTGCTTCCAGCCTTGCAGTACAACAATTCTGCTCGACCTTCTTAACCAGTGCTAGGCTGTGCCCGACAAGTGCGACGAATAGTATAGACGCCCCGGAAACCCGTCAAATCTTTTTTGAAAAAAATTCATTTTATTTAAGGGGTTAGGGCAATTTGCGGACCAAGCGCCTTTGCCCTCACGCCCTGGCGTGCGAGAATGCGCGCACTTTTCTTCTCCCTCTCGATGGTTAATCACGCGTAATGACTGCACAACTTATCGACGGCAAATCAATCGCCGCCAGCCTGCGCCAGCAGATCGCCAAACGAGTCACCGAGCGCAGCCAGCAAGGCTTGCGCACGCCTGGGCTCGCGGTGATTCTGGTCGGCAGCGATCCTGCCTCTCAGGTTTATGTCTCGCACAAGCGTAAAGACTGTGAAGAGGTCGGCTTTATTTCCAAAGCCTACGACTTGCCTTCTGACACCACCCAGCAGGCCCTGACCGACCTGATCGACAGCCTCAACGACGACCCGGCCATCGACGGCATCCTGCTCCAGCTGCCGCTGCCCGAACACCTGGATGCGTCCAAACTGCTGGAGCGCATCCGCCCGGACAAGGACGTCGACGGTTTCCACCCTTATAACGTCGGCCGCCTGGCCCAGCGTATCCCGCTGCTGCGCCCGTGCACCCCGAAAGGCATCATGACCCTGCTGGAAAGCACCGGTGTCGACCTGTACGGCCTTGATGCCGTGGTCGTCGGCGCTTCCAACATCGTCGGCCGCCCGATGGCCATGGAACTGCTGCTGGCCGGCTGCACCGTGACCGTCACCCACCGCTTCACCAAAGACCTGGCCGGCCACGTCGGCCGTGCCGACCTGGTCGTCGTCGCTGCCGGCAAGCCGGGCCTGGTCAAAGGTGAGTGGATTAAAGAAGGCGCCATCGTCATCGACGTCGGCATCAACCGCCAGGAAGACGGCAAGCTGGTCGGCGACGTTGTTTACGAAACCGCCCTGCCCCGCGCCGGCTGGATCACGCCGGTGCCAGGTGGCGTTGGCCCGATGACCCGTGCCTGCCTGCTGGAAAATACCCTGTACGCCGCAGAAACCCTGCACGGCTAATAACCAGCCGTACTGAAAAAGCCCTGCCTTATCGCAGGGCTTTTTATTGGCCGCAAAAAAACCTGTTTTTTCTTAGTTTTTAAGCACTTTCGTCCGGATCTAGAAGAACATTCGACAGTTTCTGATCCATACTCCTAAAATGTAACGGCATTTATCAAAAAACCGTTCCTGAACGGTATTTCCTTACTTTTTTAGCGAGTTCATCCGCGTGAAAATTCGTCTCTCTCTTGTCAGCCTATTTTTTGCATTTACAGGCACCTTCGCGCACGCCAGCGAAACCGCCCTCGCCCCGCGTGATACCAGCAAACTGCAAATCGCTTCCGGCAGCGCCATGCTGGTGGACTTGCAGACCAACAAAGTCATCTATTCCAGCAACCCCGATGTCGTGGTGCCCATCGCCTCCGTGAGCAAATTGATGACCGGCCTGATCGTGCTGGAAGCCAAGCAGAACATGGACGAATACATCGACATCAACATCAAGGACACGCCGGAAATGAAAGGCGTGTTCTCCCGCGTGAAAATCGGCAGCGAAATGCCGCGTAAGGAAATGCTGCTGATCGCGCTGATGTCGTCGGAAAACCGCGCCGCCGCCAGCCTGGCCCATCACTACCCGGGCGGCTACCCGGCGTTTATTGCGGCGATGAACGCCAAGGCCAAGGCGCTGGGCATGACCAGCACCCACTATGTCGAACCCACCGGCCTGTCGATTCACAACGTGTCGACCGCCCGTGACTTGAGCAAGCTGCTGGCCTATGCGCGCAAATTTCCGATGTTGAGCCAGTTGAGCACCACCAAAGAGAAGACCGTGGCGTTCCGCAAACCCAACTACACCCTGGGTTTCTCCAACACCGACCACCTGATCAACCGCGCCAATTGGGATATCAAACTGACCAAGACCGGTTTCACCAACCAGGCTGGCCACTGCCTGGTGCTGGTGACCAGCATGGGTAACCGCCCCGTGTCGCTGGTGATTCTGGATGCCTTTGGCAAATTCACCCATTTTGCCGATGCCGGGCGGATTCGCAATTGGGTCGAGACCGGCAAGAGCGGCTCAGTGCCGGACGTCGCGCTGCGCTATAAGGCCGACAAGAACCTGAAGAACCGCCCGAATGCCGCAGAAGTGCGTCGCTAAACACCACAGTTCCAATGTGGGAGCGGGCTTGCTCGCGAAGGCGGTAGGTCAGTCATGAATGTATCGACTGACACTCCGCTTTCGCGAGCAAGCCCGCTCCCACATGAGGTTCAGAGTATTTTCAGAAGTTGTGCAGTTTTACTTCCTTTCCGCCAACACCTTGAGCGCCTGCGCCGCCGCCTGCTCTTGCCCGGCTTGCGCCGTCGCGTTAGCAGCCTCGCGCCAGCGCTGCGCATCGACATTGGCCGGCAGCTGGCTCGGGCGCTGGGTCAGGATCGCCCAATGGCCGGCGCTCTTCCACCCCGACTCAAAGTCGCTGAAGCTCATCACCAGCCGCCGCTCCAGACCCGAGCGCAGCAGCACCGTACTTTTCTGCTGATTGAACCCCACCACCACGACATAGCGCGTCCCGGACCAGAAGCTCGGGTTGATCCGCGCCATCACCGGGTAGCCCGCCGCCACCTGCGCCAGTACTGCCGTCAGTTGGTTATCCAGCGGATACACCATCAGCCCGTACTCGCGCGCCAGCACCTGCATATTGCGCTCAAGGTCCGCCTCGCCGCCTGGCAAGCGCAGGGGCTTATCGAGCAAACCGGGTGTCATCACAATGCCTTGTTGCGACAGCATGCTGGCTAAAGCCGAGGGGCCACTGAGGTAAGCCTCGCTGCGAAAGGTCGGCACGCCATTAAGTTCGACGCGCTCCGGCAGGCCCGCTAGTTTCGACGGGTGCCCGGAACAGGCCGCGAGCCCCAGGGCGCACGCCAGCAACAAGGAGGTTTTAACGTTCGAGCGCAATTTTTGACTCTCTTGATCAACGGCCGGTAAGGGCCCTGATCATAGGTTGCTCTTGAACGCGGGTATAGCCTCAAGCGCTAGTAAAACGCCCGGGATAGAGCAAACAAGTTGGAGGGACTCGACCATTGGTCAATAGCAGGCAACCGTCAGGTAGCTAGACTGTCCATTGAGAAGACTGAGTGTGCCCCGAGCGGGGCGAAAGGAGGCCCGAATGAGCCTTGCAACAACGATTTTAATGTTGATCTGCGGTTGGCTGGCAGTCGCCGGCGCCATGTTGTGGGGGGTCATGCGCGTGACCCGTCGGCACCATCACCCCCACGTCAAACCCGCTGCACCGGCCAAGCCACACAAGGCTGCGGTGCACCACGCCTAGCCAGGCATGCAACTGAAGTCTTGAGTCGCCGCTACTTCCTTGCCGTGGCCGTCCTTGAGGACGGCGCGCACGGTGGTGCCCAGGCTCGATTCAACCAAGGTGTAGTGCTCACCCGCCTGGAAATGCTTGTACTCAACGCGACCCTGGCAGTCTTGCTGGTTGTCATCGCCCGGCTCTTCTTCAAACAGCGTCACGTCCAGGCGATGGTCGCCTGGCGTCACTTCAAAAAAGCGCCCGTCATCCACGCGCTTGCCATCGACGCGCTCGGCCATCAGGTCATTTGGCGCTTCTTCTTTCAAACCAATCCACGCTTCGCTCGGGTCCGCCTTGGGGATCGGGCCGGCGCACGCCGACAAAAACAAAACAGCGCCAAGGGCAGGGATCAACAACAAGGGTTTCAGTGACATGGCAGGGCTCCAAAGGGCATCGGTTAAAAGCGTTGGACGACGTTCAAATGTGTCGCGTCCGATGGATGACAAGCTTGGAGAGCCACCCTTTGTAGAACAAATGAATACATATGAAACGATCTTCAGCCGCTAACTAAATGTTCCTTCACCTGGCTGAAAGGTGCGTGTTAGGTGGGTCGGGCAAGACTGCCGGGGTTTGCAATCCTGTGTTCTCCGGAGGTTCACGCATGCTCGGGCTGGTAAAGACCGCACTGCAAAAGCCGTACACGTTCATCGTGTTGGCCATATTCATCTGTATCGTCGGGCCGATGGCGGCCCTGAAAACCCCTACGGATGTTTTCCCCGATATCGGCATTCCCGTCGTCGCTGTGGTCTGGCAGTACAACGGCCTGTCACCGGACGCCATGGCCGGTCGGGTGATCTACACCTACGAACGCTCCCTGAGCACCACCGTTAACGACATCGAACACATCGAATCGCAATCGCTGCCCGGCATGGGCATCGTCAAGATCTTCTTCCAGCCCGGCGTGGACATCCGCACCGCCAACGCCCAAGTGACGGCCGTGTCACAGACCGTACTCAAGCAGATGCCACCGGGCATTACGCCGCCGCTGATCCTCAACTACAGCGCCTCCACGGTGCCGATCCTGCAAATGGCGTTCTCCAGCCCCAGCCTCTCGGAAGCCAAGATCCGCGACCTGGTGCAGAACAACATCCGCCTGCCGTTGAGCGCCCTCCCCGGCCTGGCCATGCCCACGCCAATGGGCGGCAAGCAGCGCCAGATCACCCTCGACCTCGACCCCCAAGCCCTGGCTGCCAAAGGCCTGTCGGCGCAGGACGTGGGCAACGCCCTGGCGCTGCAGAACCAGATCATTCCGGTGGGCACCGCCAAACTCGGCCCCAACGAATACACGATCCTGCTCAACAACAGCCCCAAGGCGATTGATGAGCTCAACGACCTGCCGATCAAGACCGTCGACGGCGCGTTGATCACCATCGGCCAAGTGGCTCACGTGCGTGACGGCTCGCCGCCGCAGACCAACATCGTGCGCGTCGACGGCCACCGTGCGGTGCTGATGCCGGCGCTGAAAAACGGCAGCATCTCGACCTTGTCGATCATCGACGGCATCCGCCAGATGCTGCCGCGCATCAACGAAACCGTGCCGCCGTCGCTGAAGACTTCGCTGCTGGGTGACGCCTCGGTGTTCGTCAAGCAATCGGTGGGCAGCGTGGCCCAGGAAGGCATCATTGCCGCACTGCTGACCAGTGCGATGATCCTGCTGTTCCTCGGCAGCTGGCGCTCGACGCTGATCATTGCCGCCTCGATTCCGCTGGCCGTGCTGTCGGCCATCGCACTGCTGGCGGTTACCGGGCAAACCCTCAACGTGATGACCCTCGGCGGGTTGGCGTTGGCGGTGGGGATTCTGGTGGACGACGCCACGGTGACCATCGAAAACATCAACTGGCACCTGGAACAAGGCAAGGCGGTGAAGACCGCGATCCTCGACGGCGCCGCGCAAATCGTCGGCCCGGCGTTCGTCTCGCTGCTGTGCATTTGCATCGTGTTCGTGCCGATGTTCCTGCTGCAAGGCATCGCCGGTTACCTGTTCCGGCCGATGGCGCTGGCGGTGATCTTTGCCATGGCCAGCTCCTTCATCCTTTCGCGGACATTGGTGCCGACGCTGGCAATGTTCCTGCTCAAGCCGCACACGCCGGAGCCAGGCGCGGGGCACCACCCGGAAGATGCATTCATCAACCACCATGAAGGTGAGCAGCACAAGAAACCGCGCAATGCCGTGCTGCAATCGGTGCTGAATTTCCAGCAGGGCTTCGAGCGGCACTTCTCAAATATCCGAGATACTTACCATGGCTTGCTGATCCTCGCGCTGGGCAATCGCAAGCGCTTTATCGTCGGTTTCCTGGCCTGTGTGCTGGCTTCATTCCTGCTGCTGCCAAGCCTGGGCCAGGACTTCTTCCCGGCCACCGACGCCGGCGCCCTCGCCCTTCACGTACGCTTGCCGCTGGGCACGCGGATTGAAGAAAGCGCCGCCGCCTTCGACCGGATTGAAGCGCGGATTCGCGAAGTGATCCCCGCCGAAGAACTCGACACCATCGTCGACAACATCGGCATCCCACTCAGCGGCATCGACATGGCCTACAGCAGCAGCGGCACCATCGGCCCGCAGGATGGCGACATCCAGGTCACGCTGAAAAAGGACCACGCGCCCACCGCCGACTACGTGAAAAAATTGCGTGAAGCCTTGCCGCAAAGTTTCCCCGGCAGCCACTTCGCGTTCCTGCCGGCGGACATCAGCAGCCAGATCCTCAATTTCGGCGCACCGGCCCCCTTGGACGTGAAAATCTCCGGGCGCAGCGATGAAGAAAACCGCGCCTATGCGGTGGAACTGGAGCGGCGCCTGTCGCACATTCCGGGGATTGCCGACCTGCGCATTCAGCAGTCCACCGGCTACCCGTCGCTGCAAGTTAACGTCGACCGCATGCGCGCCAATGGCCTGGGCATTACCGAGCGTGACGTGACCAATAGCATGGTCGCCTCCCTCGCGGGCAGCTCGCAGACTGCGCCGACTTTCTGGCTCAACCCGGCCAACGGCGTGTCATATTCCATCGTCGCCGCAACCCCGCAATACCGCCTCGACAGCCTGCCGTCGCTGGAAGCCTTGCCGGTCACCGGCGCCGATGGGCAGTCACAAATCCTCGGCGGTGTGGCGAGCATCGAACGCGTGCAAAGCCCGGCCGTGGTAACCCACTACAACATCGAACCGACCCTGGACCTTTACGCCAACGTGCAAGGCCGTGACCTCGGCGGCGTGGCCCGCGACGTGCAAAAAGTGCTGGATGACACCGCTTCCATGCGCCCCAAAGGCGCGGTGATCAGCCTGCATGGGCAGATCGATGCGCTGCATGAAGCCTTCAGTGGTTTGAGCTTTGGTTTGCTCGGTGCGGTGGTGCTGATCTACCTGCTGATCGTGGTCAACTTCCAGTCCTGGGCCGACCCGTTTGTGATCATCACCGCGTTGCCCGCAGCGTTGGCGGGGATCGTGTGGATGCTGTTCCTCAGCGGCACCTCACTGTCGGTGCCCGCCCTGACCGGGGCCATCTTGTGCATGGGCGTGGCCACGGCCAACTCGATTCTGGTGGTGAGCTTCTGCCGTGAACGCCTGGCCGAACATGGCGACGCGTTGAAGGCCGCGATGGAGGCCGGTTACACGCGTTTCCGCCCGGTGTGCATGACGGCCCTGGCGATGATCATCGGCATGTTGCCGCTGGCGTTGTCCGAAGAGCAGAACTCGCCCCTTGGCCGGGCGGTGATCGGCGGCTTGATCTTCGCCACCATCGCCACCCTGTTGTTTGTACCCGTGGTCTTCAGCCTGGTCCACGGTCGTCACCCTACTCGCGCAGCTGCTGGAGAAACTTCACATGTCGTCTGATCACAAACCCTCGCGCAAGCGTCTGATGCTCATGGGTGTCGGCGGCCTGACACTGGCCGCCCTGTTGGTCGCCAACGGCCTGCACGCCCGCACGATGCACGAACAATCGGTCAGCGCCTGGACCGAAACCGCCGCCATCCCGCAAGTGATGGTGTTCCAACCGAAACAGAACGTGGCCGGCGACACCCTGCGCCTGCCCGCGCACCTGGAGGCGTGGAGCAAGGCGCCGATCCACGCGCGGGTCAGCGGCTACTTGAAGGACTGGAAAGCCGATATCGGCACTCAGGTCAAAGCCGGGCAAGTGCTTGCCGAAATCGACAGCCCCGACCTCGACCAGCAACTGGCGCAAACCCACGCCCGGCTGGTGCAGGAACAGGCCAATGCACGCCTGGCCGAGACCACCGCCACACGCTGGCAAAACCTGTTGGCCAGCCACTCGGTGTCGCGCCAGGAGGCGGATGAAAAAACCTCCAACGCTGCCGCTGCCAAGGCCAACGCCGAAGCCGCCGCCGCCGACTACGCACGGCTGTCGGCGCTGGAAGGCTACAAGACCATCCGCGCGCCGTTCGCCGGTACCATCACCGCGCGCAACACCGATATCGGCCAGTTGATCAAGGCCGACACCGACAGCGACCCAGAACTGTTCAACATCGCCGACACCCACCAGTTGCGCCTGTATGTGCCGGTGCCGCAGAACTATGCGGCGGTGATTCACCCAGGCCTCGAAGCCGAGCTGACCGTGCCCGAGCACCCCGGCGAGCACTTCAAGGCGCGCCTGATCGGCGACTCCACTGCCATCGACCGCCGCTCCGGCACCCTGCTCGCGCAGTTCGTCGCCGACAACCCCAACGGTGAATTGCTGCCCGGCGACTACGCCGAAGCCACCCTGCCGATTCCGGCCGACACCCACGGCGTGAGCATCCCGGCCAGCGCGCTGATCTTCCGCGCCCAAGGCACCCAAGTCGCGGTGCTGGATGCGCAGAACCACGTGCACCTGCAAGCCATCCACATCGGCCTCGACCTCGGCGAACGCCTGGTCATCGACCAGGGGCTGAAACCTGCCGACCGCGTGGTCGACAACCCGCCCGACGCCCTGCGCGAAGGCGACCCCGTGCAACTGGCCGACGCCGGAGGTGCGCATGCGCCCAAGGCTTAAACCCCTGGCGGCGTTGATGCTGCTGCTATTGCAGGGCTGCTCGATGGCGCCGACCTACAAGGTGCCATCGGTTGACCTGCCCGCCGGCTACCGCGAACAGACCAGCGACGGCCCGTGGCACAGCGCGCAGCCGTCCGACCCATTGGCGCCCGACTGGTGGAAGCTCTACAACGATTCGCGCCTGACCGACCTGCAACAGCAACTGCTCAAGGCCAACCCGGACCTGGCGGCGGCACTGGCGCACTTCGATGCGTCCCAGGCGTATGCCAGCCAACTGCACGCCGGGTTGTTCCCGCAGATCACCGCCAGTGCGCAGCCGCTGCGCCAACGGCAGTCGGACTCGCGACCACTGCGCGGCGACACACAGCCGTCGGTGTACAACAGCAATACCGCAGGTTTCTCGCTGAGCTACGACCTGGACCTGTGGGGCAAGATCCGCAACCAGGTCGCAGCCGGTGATGCCCAGGCGCAAGCTTCCGGCGATGATTTGGCGGTAGCGCGCCTGAGCCTGCAACACCAGTTGGCGACGCTGTATGTGCAGCTCAACGGGCTGGATGCACAGAGCCGGATTCTGAACAGCTCACTGGATGATTTCAGCCAGGCATTGCAACTGACCCGCAGCCGTTACGAAGGCCAGATCGCTTCAGAACTGGACCTGACTCGCGCGCAAAACCAACTGGCCGAAGCCAAGGCGCAACTGGATGAAGTGCGCGGGCAGCGCAACCTGACCGAGCATGCGATTGGCGAATTGGTCGGCGTGGCAGCCAGCAACTTTACGTTGCCGCCAAGCCAGCAATTGATTGCGCTGCCGGCGATTCCGTCGCAGTTGCCGAGCCACCTGCTGCAACGTCGCCCGGACATTGCAGCGGCGGAACGGCGAGTGTTTGCCGCCAATGCGAATATCGGCGTGGCGAAAGCGGCGTGGTATCCGGACTTCAGCTTGACCGGGTTGCTCGGCGGGCAGACGCAAGGAGTTGGCAACCTGCTGTCCGCCAGCAATCGGTACTGGGCGCTGGGGCCATTGGTGAATTTGCCGATCTTTGACGGCGGGCGTTTGAGTGCCAATGAACGCCAGGCCAAAGCCGAATTTGAAGAAGCCTCGGCGCAGTACCGCAGCCATGTGCTCAAAGCCGTGCGCGAGGTGGAAGACAACCTCGCGCAGCTGCGAGACTTGCAACAGGAAGCGCAGGACGAACAGGCGGCGGCGGATGCGGCGCAGCACACGCAATCGCTGGCGATGAACAGCTACCAGGCCGGGGCCGTAAGTTACCTGGATGTGGTAACGGCGCAGACAGCAGCGTTGCAGGCACAAAGGACATTGCAGGCGGTGCAGACGCGGCAGTTGCAGGCGAGCGTGGGGCTGGTGACAGCGCTCGGCGGCGGCTGGCAACCCGGCGCCTGACCTGATCGTTCCCACGCTCCGCGTGGGAATGCATCCTGTGACGCTCTGCGTCACGACCTCAAGGCAGACGCGGAGCGTCTGGGGCGGCATTCCCACGCAGAGCATGGGAACGATCGTCAGGCAATGATCGTCAGGCAGCCAGTTTTCCGCTGGCAATTGCAGCGGATGCCGCCACCATCGCCCGCAACAACACCGCACAGCCCGCCGCCAAATCATCCGGGGCGGCATTCTCGATTTCGTTATGGCTGATGCCGCCTTCACACGGCACGAAGATCATCCCGGCCGGGCCGAGTTCAGCGACGAAGATCGCGTCATGCCCTGCTCCGCTGACGATGTCCATGTTCGACAGGCCCAACCCATTCGCCGCATCGCGCACGGCGTCCACACAGCCTTTGTCGAAATACAGCGGTGGGAAGTCCGCAGTGGGTTCCATTTCAAAACTCAAGCCGTGCTTGGCACAGGTCTCATCGATCACTTTACGCACCTGGGCAATCATCGAATCCAGGCGTGCCGGTTCCAGGTGACGGAAGTCCAGGGTCATGCGCACTTCGCCGGGGATGACGTTGCGCGAGCCGGGATAGGCTTGCAGGCAACCCACCGTGCCGCACGCGTGCGGCTGATGCCCCAACGCCGCCGCATTCACCGCCGCCACCACGGCGGCCGCCCCTACCAACGCATCCTTGCGCAAATGCATCGGCGTCGGCCCCGCATGCGCCTCAACGCCTCGTAGCTTCAGATCGAACCACTTCTGCCCAAGAGCGCCCAGCACCACGCCGATGGTTTTTTTCTCATCCTCAAGAATCGGCCCTTGTTCGATATGCGCTTCGAAATAGGCGCCCACCTTGTGGCCGCTGACAGGTCGTGTGCCCGCATAGCCAATCGCATTCAACGCATCGCCGACGCTGACGCCGTCCACATCGACCTTGGCCAAGGTATCCGCCAGGGTGAATTTGTCGGCAAACACGCCCGAGCCCATCATGCACGGCGGGAAGCGCGAGCCTTCTTCGTTGGTCCACACCACCACTTCCAGCGGCGCTTCGGTTTCGATCTTGAGGTCGTTGAGCGTGCGCAGCACTTCCACACCCGCCAGCACGCCGAAGCAGCCGTCGAACTTGCCGCCGGTGGGCTGGGTGTCGATATGGCTGCCGGTCATCACCGGTGGCAGGTTGGGGTTGCGCCCCGGGCGCCGCGCGAAGATGTTGCCGATGCCGTCGATGGTCACGGTGCAACCGGCGTCTTCGCACCATTTGACGAACAGGTCGCGGGCCTTGCGGTCGAGGTCGGTGAGGGCCAGGCGGCACACGCCACCTTTTGGCGTGGCGCCGAGTTTGGCCAGGTCCATCAGGGACTGCCACAGGCGGTCGCGGTTGATGTGCTGATGGGTCGATTGCAGAACGTCGGTGGCAGCGTTCATGGAGATCTCCTCAGGCTACTGTTCTTATGAATTGACTCGATTCCAACGGTTGGAATGGGGTCTGAAATGTGGGAAGGGGCTTGCTCGCGAAGAGGCCGTGTCAGTCGCTGCAAATGTCGGCTGGAAGACCGCATTCGCGAGCAAGCCCGCTCCCACATTTGGATTGCATTTCAACCTTTTACAGGGGTGTTTTTACTGCGAGCGGCAAGGCCCTGCGTTTGGCATTCAACCCGTAATACAACACCCCACCCAACGCCGAACCGGTGAACCAGCCATAGCTGTAGAACCAACTGAACGCATCGCTGCCCAGCGACAGCAAGGTCAGCACCACCGGCACGCCGAACGCGATAAACCCGCTCCAGTTCCATGCCGGGTACACGTCATCGCGGTACAGGCCGGCCAGGTCGAGTTGCTGTTTGCGGGTGATGAAGTAGTCCACCACCATGATCCCGGCGATTGGCCCCAGCAGGCTGGAGTAGCCCAGCAACCAGTTCGAATACACGGTTTCCAGGCTCACGTCCGAGACGATCAGCCCGAGTTTTTTCAGCAGTTCATGCCCCATCAATGCCAACCCGACCAGCCCAGTGAGGATCACCGCCGTGGTGCGGTTGATCAGCTTGGGCGCGATGTTCTGGAAGTCGTTGGTGGGCGAGACAATGTTCGCCGCGGTGTTGGTGGACAAGGTGGCGACGATGATCAGCGCCATGGCGATGGCCACCCACACCGGGCTCTGGATATGCCCGATCAAGCTCACTGGGTCAGAGACGCTGACGCCCACCAGTTTCACCGACGCAGCAGTCATGATTACGCCGAGGGCGGCGAACAGGAACATGGTCAGCGGCAGGCCGAAAATCTGCCCGAGGATCTGGTCCTTCTGGCTTTTGGCGTAGCGGCTGAAGTCGGGAATATTCAGCGACAAGGTCGCCCAGAAACCCACCATCGCGGTGAGGCCCGCCATGAAGTAACCGGTGAGGCTCGCGCCTTCGGGGCGTTTGGGTGGAATCGCCATCAACTCGCTGAGCGACACATTCGGCATCGCCCACACCAGCAGGCCAATGCCCACCGCCACCAGCAGCGGCGCAGACAGGGTTTCCAGGCGCTTGATCGACTCGGCGCCGCGCAACACCACCCACAAGTTCAGGCACCAGAAGATCATGAAGCCGATCACTTCGCCGGTGCCGCCGAGGGATTTCCAGCCGTCAAAAATCGAGCCCAGAAACAGGTGAATCGCCAGCCCGCCGAACATCGTCTGGATGCCAAACCAGCCGCACGCCACCAGCGCGCGAATCAGGCAGGGCACGTTGGAACCGAGAATACCGAAGGACGAGCGCAACAGCACCGGAAACGGAATGCCGTACTTGGTGCCGGGAAAGGCGTTAAGCGTCAGCGGGATCAGCACCACGATATTGGCCAGCAGAATCGCCATCAGCGCCTCGCCCACCGACAAGCCGAAGTACGCGGTGAGCACCCCGCCCAGCGTATAGGTGGGCACGCAGATCGACATGCCGACCCACAGCGCGGTGATGTGCCACTTGTTCCAGGTGCGTTCGTGCACCTTGGTGGGTGCCATATCGTGGTTATAGCGAGGGCTGTCGAGGACGTCGGGGCCGGCGTCGAGTTCGTACAGGCCGTTGCGTTCGATGACTTGCGATCTGTTCTGTTGCATGGCCGCTCCACGGTTTTTTTGAATTATTGTTGCTCACCCAACGCTTGGCGCAGGGTGGCCGGAGTACCTCGTAAACAACATGACATCACGGGCCCGGCCAGCCGCCACTGCACTCAATAACCGTGCCGACCACCCGACTTTAACCCGCACCGCTTAACTAACGTGCTGATGTTAATCAGCTTTCCGATTGTGCCTACAGTACTTGTCGCCTTACTCAGGCTAAATAACGCGCAAGTTCCCGAACCCTCAGGACTCAATCTGGTGCAACACAATTATTTTTATTTAGCGGCCCCGTCAAGAGGCATGTCTCAAGCGTCTGATTTGCAATAAGAAATGTTGCTCAAATCGAGAACCTGTCAAGTGCGTCAAAATGGTGAGCGGTCGCTACATTTTGGTGATTAACTATTTTTATCGTTAAAAATCATGAAGTTAAAATCATTATAAGCTTAGGAAAAATCTGCTTGCTCAATCTAAAAACTCGGGCTAGCTTCTATTCCTGTCACCGATGACAGGATTTAACCGACCATCGGCAAGCCGCATTACAACACTTAGAACTGGCACAAGCCGGTCAAGCCTGTGAGGAACTCGACATGTCGCTGTTGATCCGTGGCGCCACCGTTATTACCCATGATGAAAGTTACCGCGCCGATGTGTTATGCGCAGGCGGTCTAATTCGCGCTATTGGCGCGAATCTGGATATTCCCGCCGGCACTCAAATACTCGATGGCAGCGGCCAGTACTTGATGCCCGGCGGCATCGATCCGCACACCCATATGCAATTGCCCTTCATGGGCACCGTGGCCAGCGAAGACTTTTTCAGCGGCACGGCGGCGGGTCTGGCGGGCGGCACCACCTCGATCATCGACTTTGTGATTCCCAACCCGCAGCAGTCCTTGATGGAAGCCTTTCACCAGTGGCGCGGCTGGGCGGAAAAATCCGCTTCCGACTACGGCTTTCACGTGGCGATCACCTGGTGGAGCGAGCAGGTGCGCGAGGAAATGGCCGAGCTGGTCAGCCATCATGGCATCAACAGCTTCAAGCATTTCATGGCCTACAAGAACGCGATCATGGCCGCCGATGACACCTTGGTCGCGAGCTTCGAACGCTGCCTGGAACTGGGCGCAGTGCCCACCGTGCACGCGGAAAACGGCGAGCTGGTGTATCACCTGCAACGCAAGCTGATGGCCCAAGGCATCACCGGGCCGGAAGCGCACCCGCTGTCGCGCCCTTCCCAGGTCGAAGGCGAAGCGGCCAGCCGGGCGATTCGAATCGCCGAGACCATCGGCACGCCGCTGTACCTGGTACACGTGTCCACCCAGGAAGCGCTGGATGAAATCACCTACGCCCGTGGCAAGGGCCAGCCGGTGTACGGCGAAGTGCTCGCCGGCCACTTGCTGCTCGACGACAGCGTCTACCAACACCCCGACTGGCAAACCGCTGCCGGCTACGTGATGAGCCCGCCGTTCCGCCCGCGCGGGCATCAGGAAGCGCTGTGGCACGGCCTGCAATCGGGCAACCTGCACACCACCGCCACCGACCATTGCTGTTTCTGCGCCGAGCAAAAAGCCGCTGGCCGTGACGATTTCAGCAAGATCCCCAACGGCACTGCCGGCATCGAAGACCGCATGGCGCTGCTGTGGGACGAAGGCGTCAACACCGGGCGTCTGTCGATGCAGGAATTCGTTGCGCTGACCTCCACCAACACCGCGAAGATCTTCAACCTCTACCCGCGCAAAGGTGCGATTCGAGTCGGCGCCGATGCGGACTTGGTGCTGTGGGACCCTGCGGGCACGCGGACGATCTCGGCCAAGACCCACCATCAAAAAGTCGACTTCAACATCTTCGAAGGCAAGACCGTGCGCGGTGTGCCGAGTCACACCATCAGTCAGGGCAAGCTGGTCTGGGCCGATGGCGACCTGCGCGCCGAACGCGGGGCCGGGCGGTATGTGGAACGGCCGGCGTACCCGGCGGTGTTTGAGCAGTTGAGCAAGCGGGCGGAGCATTCCAGGCCCACTGCTGTAAAGCGCTGAACATACAGCGCACATGATCGTTCCCACGCTCTGCGTGGGAATGCAGCCAGGGGCGCTCTGCGCCTCAAAAGCGGACGCAGAGCGTCCAGTGAGGCATTCCCACGCAGAGCGTGGGAACGATCACCCCAAAAAACCGTGAGGCCCACACCGTGATCCAGACCCTGAACCACCTCCCCCATCCCCATGAAGATGGGCCGACCCTCGCCAGCCATTTCACCGACCTGGCGCCGCCACTCAACGCCCGCCAGGCACAACTGGAAGCCTCGCGCTGCCTGTATTGCTACGACGCGCCGTGCGTAAATGCATGCCCCAGCGAAATCGACATCCCGTCGTTCATTCGCAATATCCACACCGACAACGTGCAAGGCGCGGCGCAAAAGATCCTCTCGGCGAACATCCTCGGCGGCAGCTGCGCGCGGGTTTGCCCTACGGAGATTCTGTGCCAGCAAGCCTGCGTGCGTAACAACGCCGAAGAATGCGCGCCGGTACTGATCGGCCTGTTGCAACGCTACGCCATCGACAACGCGCACTTCAGCGAACACCCGTTCCAGCGCGCCGCGCCCACCGGCAAGCGCATTGCCGTGGTCGGCGCCGGGCCTGCCGGCTTGGCCTGTGCCCATCGCGCCGCCTTGCACGGTCATGACGTGGTGATTTTCGAAGCGCGGGAAAAGGCCGGCGGCCTGAATGAATACGGAATCGCCAAGTACAAACTGGTGGATGACTTTGCCCAGAAGGAACTGGATTTTCTCCTGCAGATTGGCGGCATCGAGATCCGCCACGGCCAGCGCCTGGGCGACAACCTGACCTTGAGCGAACTGCACCAGCAGTTCGATTCGGTGTTCCTCGGCCTCGGCCTTGCCGCCAGCAAACAGCTCGGCCTGCCGCACGAGGACGCTCCCGGTTTGCTCGCCGCCACCGACTACATCCGCGAACTGCGCCAGGCCGACGACCTCACTCAACTGCCCTTGGCCGACCGCTGCATCGTGCTCGGCGCCGGCAACACCGCCATCGACATGGCCGTGCAAATGGCTCGCCTCGGCGCCCGTGATGTGAACCTGGTGTACCGCCGTGGCCTCGCCGACATGGGCGCCACTGGGCATGAACAGGAGATTGCCAAGGCCAATCAGGTGCGCCTGCTGACCTGGGCTCAACCGGAAGAGGTGCTGCTGGATGACCAGGGCCGTGTGCGCGGCATGCGCTTCGCCCGCACGCGCATGGAAAACGGTCGCCTGCACCCCACCGGCGAAACCTTCGAACTGGCCGCCGATGCGATCTTCAAGGCTATCGGCCAAGGTTTCGATAACGCAGCGCTGCACGACCCGCTGGCGCAACAACTGCACCGCGTGGGCGAACGCATCTTCGTCGACGAACACCTGCAAACCAGCATTCCAGGGGTCTACGCCGGCGGCGATTGCGTCAGCCTCGGCCAGGACCTCACCGTGCAGGCGGTGCAACACGGCAAGCTGGCCGCCGAAGCCATGCACGCCCAACTCATGCTGAATGTGGAGGCCGCGTAATGGCCGATCTCTCGATTGTATTCGCCGGTATTGAAGCCCCCAACCCGTTCTGGCTGGCCTCCGCGCCGCCCACCGACAAGGCCTACAACGTGGTCCGCGCCTTCGAAGCCGGTTGGGGCGGCGTGGTCTGGAAAACCCTCGGTGAAGACCCGGCGGCGGTCAACGTGTCGTCGCGTTATTCCGCGCACTATGGCGCCAACCGTGAAGTGCTGGGCATCAACAATATCGAGTTGATCACCGACCGCTCGCTGGAGATCAACCTGCGCGAAATCACCCAGGTGAAAAAGGATTGGCCCGACCGCGCGCTGATCGTGTCGCTGATGGTGCCGTGCGTGGAAGAGTCGTGGAAAAACATCCTGCCGCTGGTGGAAGCCACCGGCTGCGACGGCATCGAACTGAACTTCGGCTGCCCTCACGGCATGCCGGAACGCGGCATGGGCGCGGCCGTCGGCCAGGTGCCGGAATATGTCGAGCAGGTGACGCGCTGGTGCAAGACGTACTGCTCGCTGCCGGTGATCGTCAAGCTCACGCCGAATATCACCGACATCCGTGTGGCGGCGCGTGCGGCGTATCGCGGCGGCGCGGACGCAGTGTCGCTGATCAACACCATCAACTCCATTACCAGCGTGGACCTGGAGCGCATGGTCGCCCTGCCGGTGGTCGGCACCCAAAGCACCCACGGCGGTTATTGCGGCTCGGCGGTGAAGCCTATCGCCTTGAACATGGTCGCGGAAATCGCCCGCGATCCGCAGACCCAAGGCTTGCCGATCTGCGGGATTGGCGGCATCGGCAACTGGCGCGACGCAGCGGAATTCGTCGCCCTGGGCTGCGGCGCAGTGCAAGTGTGTACGGCGGCGATGCTGCATGGGTTTCGCATTGTTGAAGAAATGAAGGATGGGCTGTCGCGCTGGATGGACAGCCAAGGCTACAAAAGCCTGCAGGAGTTTTCCGGGCGCGCGGTGGGCAACACCACCGACTGGAAGTACCTGGATATCAATTATCAGGTGATCGCCAAGATCGACCAGGCGGCCTGTATTGGTTGCGGGCGTTGCCATATTGCCTGTGAAGACACTTCGCACCAGGCGATCGCGAGCTTGAAGCAGGCGGATGGCACGCATAAATACGAGGTGATTGACGATGAGTGCGTGGGCTGCAATTTGTGCCAGATCACCTGCCCGGTGGCCGATTGCATTGAGATGGTGCCGATGGACACGGGCAAGCCGTTTTTGAATTGGACCCAGGATCCGCGCAATCCGTATCGGGAGGCGGTGTAGCGCTTGATTGATCGTTCCCACGCTCCGCGTGGGAATGCAGCCAGGGACGCTCCGCGTCCCAAGAGCGGACGCAGAGCGTCCAGTGAGGCATTCCCACGCGGAGCGTAGGAACGATCACGCGTAGGAACGATCATTACGGCTCCAAGCCAATCCCGCGCAAAATCACCCCCGTCACCGTCTGAATCGCCTTCTCAAACTGCATGTCCGACAACGGCTGGTGGTCATTCAAAATCTTCACCTGGTGGTCAAAGTCCGCATAGTGCTGGGTCGAGGCCCAGATCATGTACAGCAGGCTCGACGGCTCCACCGGCAGGATGCGTTTGTCCTCCACCCACTGGCGAATTTTCGCTTCCTTCATCTTGGCCCAGTCGTACAGGCTTTCATCCAGCGCCTCACCGAGTGTCGGCGCGCCGTGGATGATTTCATTGGCCCAGACTTTCGAGCCATACGGCCGCGTGCGCGAGCGCTGCATCTTGGCGCGGATGTAGCTGCTGAGCACCACCCGTGGGTCATCGAAGGTTTCAAAGCTCAGGGCGTCCTGCTTCCACACTTCCAGCAAGTCGAACAGCACCGCGCTGTACAGCTCGCTTTTGGTGGTGAAGTAGTAATGCAGGTTGGAGCGCGGCAGTTGCACTTCTTCGGCGATGTCGGCCATGGCGGTGCTGCCATAGCCTTTTTCAGCGAAGATTTTCTCCGCCGCCAGCAGGATCTTTTCGACGTTGACCCGACGAATTCCGATTTTGTGATTGCCCATAAGGGCTCCCTGACAACAACATGGCCTCAAGACTACCATCGGCTCTAGATCGCGGCGACAGGGCATAATGAAACTTCTTACGCGAACCTTTCCCCTGCAAAACGGATTGGTTAGGATCGCGATCCCCATGAAGGATCATTGCCATGACTATCCGACCTCGCGTGGCCGCCGACGACCCAGTGCTGGGAGCACTGTGGGAGCGTTCGGTGCGGGCCACCCATGACTTCCTCCCTGAGGATGACATCCAGCGCCTGCTGCCCCTGGTGCGTGACGCCTACCTGCCGATGCCTGCACTGGATGTCTGGGTGTTCGAAGACAGCCAAGGCATCGCCGGGTTTATCGGCACCGGCGGGCACAACGTGGAAATGCTGTTTATCGACCCCGACCGCCGTGGCCAGGGCATTGGCCGCCAATTGCTCGACCACGCCCGCGCCCGCCACGACACCCTGACGGTGGATGTGAACGAGCAAAACCCGCAAGCCGTGGGCTTCTACCTGCACTATGGTTTTATCCAGGTCGCGCGCTCGCCGCTGGATGGCGAAGGCAAACCCTTTCCCTTGCTGCACATGGCTTTACCGACTCTCTAAACCTGAAGGTATTGAACAATGTTGATCAAGAAAACCCTGACCACCGTCGCCCTGCTGGCGTCCCTGCTCGGCGCTTCGGCGGCGTTTGCCCATGCTCACCTTAAAAGCTCAACACCTGCGGCTGACAGCACGGTCGCCGCGCCCGCCGACCTGCGCCTGACCTTCAGCGAAGGCGTCGAAGCCACCTTCACCAAGGTGTCACTGAGCAAAGACGGCACCGAAGTCGCGATCAAGGGCCTGGAAACCCCGGACGCCGACAAGAAAACCCTGGTCGTCACGCCCGCCGCACCGCTGGCGGCCGGCACCTACAAAGTGGTGTGGAACGCGGTGTCGGTCGACACCCACAAGAGCAACGGTGAATACAGCTTCAAGGTCGGCCAATAACCCATGGCGACCCTGCTGGTTCTGTGCCGCTTCCTGCATTTCATCGTCGTGTTGTTGATGTTCGGGGCCTGTGCGTTCAGGCCCTGGCTGCTCGGCGCTGAACCGCAGCCGGCGCTGGACCGGCACCTGCAACGTATCACCCGTGTACTGGCCTGGCTGGGGTTGGTCTCCGGCGTGGCGTGGCTGTTGTTGATCACCGCCAGCATGGCCGGCAGTTGGGCGGCGGCCCTGCAACCGGCCACCGTGCAGTTGGTGCTGAGCAAAACCTTCTTTGGCCAGGTGTGGGTCTGGCACCTGGTGCTGAACCTGCTGCTGGTGATCGTACTGATCAAACCCTGGCCCGCACTGCGCCTGCCGTTGACTGCGCTGCTGTTGGCGACGCTCGCACCGGTCGGCCACGGCGCCATGCTCAATGGGCTGAGCGGGCAATTGCTGATCCTCAACCAGGTGGTGCACTTAGTCTGCGTCGGTGCCTGGCTCGGCGGGTTGCTGTTGCTGGTGTTGATCCTCAGGCAGCCGCAACGGCCTGCGCTGGAGACCATCCTCCGGCGCTTCAGCGGCGTGGGGTACGGGCTGGTCGCCGGTTTGCTGGTGACCGGCTTGATCAATGTGCGTGTGCTGACCGGGCAGCTGTGGCCTACGCCGCTGTTCAACGGCTTTGCGCTGATTCTGTTGATCAAAGTGCTGCTGGTGCTGGGCATGTTGGCCCTGGCGCTGCTGAACCGGCTGCGCATTGAGCGCTGTGAAGAGCGCTTGGGCAGTTTGAAGGCCAGCGTGATGCTGGAATGGGTATTGGGTGTCGCGGCGGTGGCGGCGGTTTCCTTGCTTGGCACCCTGCCACCGATGGTCATGGCCCTAGGCAGGCAACAAGTTCAAGTCGAACTCAGTCAAATGTGGGAGCGGGCTTGCTCGCGAAGGCGGTGTGTCAGTCAATACATCCAATGACTGGCATACCGCCTTCGCGAGCAAGCCCGCTCCCACAGTGACGGTGCCCACTTCAGGTCGCGCAATGCCAAGTCATCGTATAACTTCTGCTTGACACTCCAGTAAAACCCCGCAAATATCCCGCACGATGTTGTACGACAACGTATAACAAATAATAAAAACAACAAAATAAAAGGGAGCTTCACAGTGTCTCCATTCGCCCGCAATTCCTCCTCGTGCATCCGCCTTATCGGCCTCAGCAGCCTGGCCTTCGCCCTGCCCCACAACGCCCAGGCCGACGGTTTCCTTGAGGACGCCAAAGCCACGCTGAACCTGCGCAACGCCTACTTCAACCGCAACTTCACCAACCCGACCTATCCGCAGGCCAAGGCCGAGGAGTGGACGCAGAACTTCATCCTCGATGCCAAATCCGGCTTCACCCAGGGCACCGTGGGTTTCGGCCTTGATGTGCTGGGCCTGTACTCGCAAAAGCTCGACGGCGGCAAAGGCACCGGTGGCACGCAACTATTGCCGATCCACAGCGACGGGCGCCCCGCCGACAACTTCGGGCGCCTGGGCGTGGCCTTGAAAACCAAGCTGTCAAAGACCGAACTCAAGGTCGGCGAGTGGATGCCGGTGTTGCCCATCCTGCGCTCAGACGATGGTCGCTCGCTGCCGCAGACCTTTCGCGGCGGCCAGGTCACGTCCAACGAAATTGCCGGCCTGACCCTCTACGGCGGGCAGTTTCGCGGCAACAGCCCGCGCAACGACGCGAGCATGGAAGACATGTTCATGAACGGCAAAGCGGCCTTCACTTCCGACCGTTTCAACTTTGGCGGCGGCGAGTACAGCTTCAATGACAAGCGCACCCAGGTCGGCGTGTGGTACGCCGAATTAACCGATATCTACCAGCAGCAATACTTCAACCTGACCCACAGCCAACCCGTCGGCGACTGGACCCTGGGCGCCAACCTCGGTTATTTCAACGGCAAGGAAGATGGCCGCGCACTGGCCGGCGACCTCGACAACAAGACCGTCTCGGCCCTGCTCTCGGCCCGCTACAACGGCAACACGTTCTACGTGGGCCTGCAGAAACTCACCGGCGACAGCCTGTGGATGAGGGTCAATGGCACCAGCGGCGGCACCCTGGCCAACGACAGCTACAACGCCAGCTACGATAACGCCAAGGAAAAATCCTGGCAGGTGCGCCATGATTTCAACTTTGTGGTGCTCGGCATTCCAGGGCTGACCATGATGAACCGCTATATCAGCGGCAGTAACGTGCACACCGGGGCGATTACCGACGGCAAGGAATGGGGCCGCGAATCGGAACTGGCCTACACGGTGCAGAGCGGCGCGCTGAGGGACTTGAACGTGCGCTGGAGGAATTCGAGCATGCGCCGGGATTTCAGCAACAATGAGTTCGATGAGAATCGGATTTTTATCAGCTATCCGATCTCACTCTTATAACTCGGTCAATGTGGGAGCTGGCTGATCGTTCCCACGCTCCCGCGTGGGAATGCAGCCCTGCACGCTCTGCGTCCAAAGCGTGACGCAGAGCGTCACAAGAGGCGTTCCCACGCAGAGCGTGGGAACGAGCAGTCTCACTCTTATAACTCGGTCAATGTGGGAGCTGGCTGATCGTTCCCACGCTCCCGCGTGGGAATGCAGCCCTGGACGCTCCGCGTCCAAAGCGTGACGCAGAGCGTCACAAGAGGCGTTTCCACGCAGAGCGTGGGAACGAGCAGTCTCACTCTTATAACTCGGTCAATGTGGGAGCTGGCTGATCGTTCCCACGCTCCCGCGTGGGAATGCAGCCCTGGACGCTCTGCGTCCAAAGCGTGACGCAGAGCGTCACAAGAGGCGTTCCCACGCAGAGCGTGGGAACGAGCAGTCTCACTCTTATAACTCGGTCAATGTGGGAGCTGGCTGATCGTTCCCACGCTCCCGCGTGGGAATGCAGCCCTGGACGCTCCGCGTCCAAAGCGTGACGCAGAGCGTCACAAGAGGCGTTCCCACGCAGAGCGTGCGAACGAGCAGGCATGTGGGAGCAGGCTTGCCTGCTCCCACCTTTTGAAACCTGTCGTCTGGCAAGGCGTTGACAACCTGGGGAGTCCAAAACGATACTTCCGACAAGTCATACGACAACCTACAACAACAATGGAATTCCCATGACCACCACCACGCCTGCTCCATTCAACCGCCTGTTGCTCACCGGTGCCGCCGGCGGCCTCGGCAAAGTCTTGCGCGAACGCCTGCGCCCTTATGCCCAGGTGTTGCGCCTGTCGGACATCGCCTCGATGGCCCCGGCTGCCGATGCCAGCGAAGAAGTGCAACCGTGCGATCTCGCCGATAAACAAGCCGTGCACCATCTGGTGGAAGGCGTCGATGCCATCCTGCATTTCGGTGGTGTCTCGGTGGAGCGCCCGTTCGAAGAGATTCTCGGCGCGAATATCAGCGGCATCTTCCATA
The DNA here is from genome assembly GCF_013385735.1 of Pseudomonas sp. D2002. NCBI lineage: Bacteria > Pseudomonadati > Pseudomonadota > Gammaproteobacteria > Pseudomonadales > Pseudomonadaceae > Pseudomonas > Pseudomonas sp. D2002. Next base: position 117,840 of record NZ_JACAPL010000013.1, read on the forward strand.
TCTACGAAGCCGCCCGCCGCCATGGTGTGAAGCGTGTGATCTTCGCCAGCTCCAACCATGTAATCGGCTTTCATAAGCAGGGCGAAAAACTCGACGCCCATTCGCCGCGTCGTCCGGACAGCTACTACGGCTTGTCCAAATCCTATGGCGAAGACATGGCGAGTTTCTACTTTGATCGCTACGGCATCGAAACCGTGAGCATCCGCATCGGCTCCTCATTCCCGGAACCGCAAAACCGTCGAATGATGCACACCTGGCTGAGCTTCGACGACCTCACTCAACTGCTCGAACGCGCGCTGTACACGCCAAATGTCGGGCACACCGTGGTCTACGGCATGTCGGATAACCTCGATACCTGGTGGGACAACCGCTACGCCGCGCACCTGGGTTACGCGCCCAAAGACAGCTCCGAAGTGTTCCGCGCTCAGGTCGAAACCCAGCCACCGGTGGCCGCCGATGATCCGGCCAAGGTCTATCAGGGCGGCGCGTTCTGCGCGGCGGGGCCGTTCGGTGACTGAGTGCACAGCAACCCAAGGGAATGAGTGGCCATGACTGCTGAATTGATCGTCGACGCCCGCAATGCCGTGGGCGAATGCCCGGTGTGGGTGCCGGAGGAAAACGCGCTGTATTGGGTGGATATTCCCAACGGCGGCCTGCAACGCTGGAGCGCCGCCACCGGCCACATCGCCGCCTGGACCGCCCCGCAGATGCTCGCCTGTATCGCCCGCACAACCGCGGGCAACTGGGTCGCCGGGATGGAAACCGGCTTTTTCCAGCTCACCCCGCACAACGACGGCAGCCTCGACACCACGCCCCTGGCGAGTGTCGAGCACCCGCGCGCCGACATGCGCCTCAACGACGGCCGCTGTGATCGCCAGGGCCGTTTCTGGGCCGGCAGCATGGTGCTGAACATGGGTTTGAACGCAGCCGAGGGCACGCTCTATCGCTACACATCGGGCTCGGCGCCGCACGCCCAGCTGAACGGGTTTATCACCCTCAATGGCCTGGCGTTCAGCCCGGATGGCCGCACGATGTACGCCTCGGACTCACACCCGCTGGTGCAGCAGATCTGGGCGTTCGATTACGACACCGAGACCGGCACGCCCTCCAATCGCCGCGTGTTTGTGGACATGCAGCCGCTGCCCGGCCGCCCCGACGGCGCGGCGGTCGACGCCGACGGCTGCTACTGGATCTGCGCCAACGACGCCGGGCTGATTCACCGCTTCACCCCGGAAGGTCGCCTCGATCGCTCCCTCAGCGTTCCGGTGAAAAAACCCAGCATGTGCGCCTTTGGCGGCAGTCGCCTGGACACGCTGTTCGTCACCTCGATTCGTGATGACCAGAGTGAGCAGTCGCTGTCGGGTGGCGTATTTGCCCTCAACCCAGGCGTGCAAGGGTTGCCCGAACCCAGCTTCGTGCTCTAGCGGTGATGCGGTTATCCGCGAGTGCCGGGGTCTGTGGGAGCTGGCTTGCCTGCGATGGCATCGACTTTTACCTGACAGACAGAGGTGCCTGCATCGCAGGCAAGCCAGCTCCTACAGGGTTGGCGTCGGTCAGGGTGGGGTGTTTTTGAGGCGCCCGGCGGTATCGATACTCACCACCACCGACAACCCCGGTCGCAAGCGTTCGCTCTCGGCCTGATCCGGGTCCACCGTGATCCGCACCGGCACGCGCTGGGCGATCTTCACAAAGTTGCCGGTGGCGTTGTCCGCCTGCAGCAGGCTGAACTCCGAGCCGGTCGCCGGGGAAATATGCTGCACCGTGCCATGAAACTTGCGGTGGTTCAGCGCATCCACGGTGAAGGTCACCGGCTGGCCGACCTGCACGTTATCCATCTGGGTTTCCTTCATATTGGCGATCACCCACAGCTGCGGCGGCACCAGCGCCATCAATTGCGCGCCGGAGTTGACGTAGGCGCCGAGCCGCACGCCGATCTGCCCCAACTGGCCGTCACGCGGCGCGAGGATGCGCGTGTTGGACAGGTCGATGCGCGCCAGCTCCACCGCCGCATCCGCGCTGGCCACGGCGGCTTCCAATGAACCGCGATTGACGATCACGGTTTGCAGGTCCTGCCGGGCGATTTCCAGGCTGGCCTGGGCCTGCGCTACCGCGGCGATGGTTTGTGCATTGGCGGCGCGGGTCACGTCCAGCTCGCGCTTGGACACCGAGCCGTCGCTGATCAGTTCTTCATTGCGGCGCAGGTCGGCGGTGCTTTTGCGCGCTTGGGCCTGGCTGTCGACCAACGCGGCCTGGCGCAGCTTGATGGTGGCTTCGGCGCTGTTGCGTTGCTGCACCACGTTGGCCAGCGCGGCTTTCTGCACCGCCAGTTGCGCCAGCGCCTGGTCGAGGCGCTGCTTGTAGATGCGGTCATCGAGGCGCACCAGCAGGTCACCGGCCTTGACGAACTGGAAGTCCTGCACCGGCACTTCGTACACATAGCCGGCGAGTTGCGGGCCGATAATCGTCACCTGGCCGCGCACCAGCGCGTTCTCGGTGGTTTCCACCGCGCTGCTGAACGGCGGCAATTGCCAGGCGTACAGCACGATCAGTACGCCGACGATGGCAATCGCAGCAAAGCCCAACGACGAGATGATGCGTACCCGCAGCGAACGCGGCTCGGTGACCGAGGCGCCCGGCGGCGTGGTGCCTTCCGGGGTGGAGGCGATGGCGTTGGTGGTTGTCGTAGTACTGGTAGTCGGTTCGGTCATGAAGTAACGCCGCTGGGTTGAACGGGAGGGGCTGCTGCCTTGGTGGTACTCATCAGCCACAGGCTGCGGGTGAAGATCCAGAGCATGGTGAGGATCGCGATGATCGCAATCAGCATGAACACATCGTTGTAGGCCATCACATTCGCCTCACGCGTGGCCGCCGTGGCCAGGCTGCGAATGCCCATCAGGTTGCGCAACTCCGGGTCGGCGATGACCCCGCCATATGCCGAACCGCCGCTCTGCACCCGCGCGGCCACACGCGGGTCGAGCAAGGTCAGGTGCTCGACAATCATGCTGGAGTGGTACTTCTCGCGCACGATCTGGAACGTCCCGAGCAAGGCCGCGCCAATCAAGCCGCCGAGGTTCTGGCAGATACCGAACATCACCGAAAAACTCACCAGGTTGCGCGGGTTGGTGAGCACGTTGCGCGTGCCCAGCACCATGGTCGGGCCGAGAAAGAAGGTGCCGCCAAAGCCTAGCAGGAACTGGCTGATATAGAGGTTTTGCGGGCGGGTCAGGTTGCTGGAGAAGCTGTCCATCACCGAACCCGTGGCCATCAACGCCAGGGAGATGATCAGCGGCATCAGCAGGTGCGCGGGGTTGATCGTCAGTGCACTGACCACCAGCCCGGCAATCGCCCCGGCCAGCATCACCACGTACAGCGTGTGCATCTGCTGATAGCTCATGTTGAGCATTTGCATGAAGCCCACGGCGCCGGTGGATTGCTCCGACAGCACCATGCGAATCAACACCACCGCCAGCGCCAGGCGAATCATCACCCCACTGCCCAGCCAACGGGTCATCAGCAACGGGTTGGCGCGGTTATGCTCGATGGCCAGGCCGGCCATGATCAGCACCAGCGAACAGGCGGAGGCCACGCCGATCCACGGCGCTTCCAGCCACCAGTCGATACGCCCCAGGGACAGCACCGCGCACAGCAAGGCGACGCCGGTGGCGAGAATGCCGAAGGTGAGGAAGTCGAGTTTTTCAAAGGTCTTGAAGCGGTCGCCCGGCGGCAATTTGAGCAGGAACACGCAGCCCAGGCAGATCAGCGCCAGGCCCAGTTCAAACAGGTACAGCCCGCGCCATTCGGCAATTTGCAGCAAGTCTTCGGAGAACAGCCGCGCCAGCGGCAGCGCCAACTGCGCGGTGCCAAGGCCCAGCACCAGGGCTTTCATGCGCCACTTGGCCGGGAACGCCTGGATCATGTAATACAAGCCCAGCGAACTCAGCGCCGCGCCCACCATGCCGTGGGCCGCCCGCACCGCAATGGCGGAACTCAGGTCGTTTACGAACAAGTGGCCAAAGGTCACCAGCGCGTACAGCACCAGGAACACCTCGGTAAACGCGCGCAGGCCAAACTGCTGGCGAAACTTCACCAGCAGCAGGTTCATGCACACGTTGGTCATTACATAGGCGGCGGGCAGCCAGGCCATCTCGGCGGTCGTTGCGCCCAAGGCGCCTTGCAGGTATTGCAGGTTGGCGATCACCAACGCGTTGCCGAGCCCGCCGGTGATTGCCACCAGCACACCCACCAGCGCAAAGGCCCAGCGCTTCGGGTTGCTGTGCAGCGGCGTCGACGGCGAGCCAGGCAGGCTCGGTCGCTCGTGGGGCTGCCAGGTGTGGGGGGTGTATTTGTTGTCCATTCGGTGGCCTTGATGAGCCGACGTGCAAGGTCGGTAAATCCGTTACTCAGGGAGTAGTAAACCTGAGCAGAGTTCATCTTGCCATGTCAGGGCCGCAATTGATTGCTTGAGCGGGCATGGTCAAAACTGTGGGAGCGGGCTTGCTCGCGAAGGCGGTGGGTCAGTCGACTCATTCCGTATCTGGCACACCGCTTTCGCGAGCAAGCCCGCTCCCACAATTGGGATGTATTTCAGGTCGGGTTAGAGCGCGGCCTTGAGCAGCATGCCGGCAGCCACCAGTACACACAGGCTGGCAAAGCCGACTTGCAGGGTGCGCGCCTTGATTACCGAACACAGGCGCCGCCCGATCAGCATGCCGACGATGCTTGCGCCGATAAACACCCAGCCCATGGGCTCAATGCTCACACCGGCATGAAACGCGCCGGCCACGCCGATCAGCGAGATCAGGCTGATCACCATCAACGAGGTGGCGACGATGCCGCGCATCTGCACATCGGTCAGTTGCTTGAATGCCGGCACAATCAGAAAGCCGCCACCTACGCCGAGCAAGCCCGACACCGCGCCGGTCACCGCGCCGAGGGCGGCCAGGGTGGCGCTGCACTTGGCGGTCCAGGCAAAGCGCCCGGTCTGCTGATCAAGCATGCAATTCTTCTGGCCCCAGGACGCGGCGCCATGGTCACTCGGCCCGGCCTCGACCCTTTCGCGCTGCAACATGCGCCAGGCCACCAGCACCATCAGCGCGCTGAACAGCGCCATCAGCGCGGGTTCCGGCATTTGGTGAGCGACAAACACCCCCAACGGCGAAAACGATGCACCCAGCAACGCGATCAACATCGCCGCGCGATAACGCACCAGGCCATGGCGCAACCCATCGATGGCGCCGACTGCCGCCGCCGCGCCCACGGCGAGCAGCGACACCGGCGCCGCCTGGGTCATGGTCAAACCCAACCCCAACACCAACGCCGGCACCCCGAGGATGCCACCGCCTGCGCCCGTCAGGCCCATGACCAGGCCCATCAACACGCCCAACAGACTTGCCAGCAGCATTTAATCCACCTTGCTCAGGCGGGTCAGCCACTCGCGGCCCTTGAGCATGCCGTTCCAGTAGAACCACGGCAGCAGCGTGGCCTTGAGGAACCACATCGAGCGGCGCGCCTGGGTCGGGTCCAGCGGGAAGGTCGGCAACAGTTTGCCGCCGTAGCCGAACTCGGCCAGCACCACCTTGCCCTTCTCCACCGTCAGCGGGCAGGAGCCGTAGCCGTCGTACTTGAGCGGCAGCGGCGCCTGTTTGCGCAGGGCCAGCAGGTTTTCGGCGACCACCACGATCTGCTTACGCACGGCGGCGGCGGTCTTGGCGTTGGTGGTGCCGCACACATCACCCAGGCCGAAGATGTGCGGGTAACGCAGGTGTTGCAGGCTGTGGGGGTTCACTTCACACCAGCCGGCGGCATCGGCCAGCGGGCTTTGGCGGATAAAGTCCGGGGAGACTTGCGGCGGCACCACGTGCAGCAGGTCGAAGGTTTTTTCCGCGACGGTGACGTTGCCTTCGGCGTCCTTGACCTCAAACCACGCCTTGCGCGCCGGGCCATCGACCTTGACCAGGTTGGAGTTGAACGCCAGGCGCGCGTTGTATTTCTCGACGTACTTCATCAAGGGCGGCACAAAGGTCGCTACGCCAAACAGCGCGGCGCCCGCGAGGTCGAACTCGACGTCGATATTGTTCAGGTTGCCGTGCTTGAGCCAGTGATCGCAGGACAGGTACATGGCCTTTTGCGGCGCGCCCGCGCATTTGATCGGCATGGCCGGCTGGGTAAAGATCGCCTTGCCGCCCTTGAGCTGCTGCACCAGTTGCCAGGTGTAGGCGGCGTGCTCGTAGCTGTAGTTGGACGTCACGCCGTTCTGGCCCAGCGTGTCTTGCAGGCCTTCGACTTTTTCCCATGCCAGGCGCAAACCGGGGCACACGATCAGGTTGTTCCAGGTGACGCGCTGGCCGCTGTCGAGCACCAAGGTTTGCTCATCCGGCAGCAACTCGCTGACGGCGGACTGCACCCAGCTCACGCCATTGGGCAACACATCCGCCATGGGCCGCCGCGTCTTCTTGACGTCGTAGGCGCCGCCGCCGACCAAGGTCCAGGCCGGCTGGTAGCAGTGGTATTCACTCGGTTCGATCAGGGTGATGTTCAGGTGCGGATCACGCTTGAGCAGGCTGGCCAGCAGGCCGATGCCTGCCGAACCGCCGCCAATGACTACGATATCGCCACTGATGGTGGGGCCACAGTGTTGGTCGTTCATGTCGATCGCCTTTTTATACATGCACACAAGGGTCGCTGCCGGATGGCGTCACGCCCAGCTTTTGATGACCGCACCGCAGTACAGCCCGGAGAGGGTCTTCATTACTTGAATCACTTCATGGCTGGCCAGCCCATAGAAAATGTATTTGCCTTCCCGACGGGTGGCGACCAACCCTTCGTCGCGCAAAATGCCCAACTGTTGTGACAGCGTAGGCTGTCTTACGCCGGTCATGGTTTCCAATTCGCCAACATTGCGCTCACCCTGGGTCAACTGGCACAGAATCAATAAACGATCCTCGTTGGCCAGCGCCTTGAGCAAGGAGCAGGCCTTGGACGCCGATGCGCGCAACTGGGCGACTTCGCCCTCACTCAGAGTAGATTCCATTTGCTTCGGGTCCTTTACGTCACTTAAGCTCAAAACATTATGTGTAAACATAAACTGATTGTAACCACTTTTTTCATCGTATTTTTTTAAACAGGGACAGCCGCCATGCCAGCGTTGATTCACGCCTTTCTGGACGAGGCATCGTCGACCTTCACCTACGTCATCCATGAAAATGACGGCGGTCCATGCGCTATTGTCGACTCGGTGCTCAATTACGACCCGGCCTCGGGGCGCACCGACACAGCCCAAGCCGACAAAGTCATCGCCTTTGTGCGTGAGCACGGCTTGCAGGTGCAATGGCTGCTGGAAACCCACGCCCATGCCGATCACCTGTCCGCCGCGCCTTACCTGCGGCGCACGTTGGGCGGCAAAATCGCGATTGGTCAGTCGATCAGCAAGGTCCAGGGCGTGTTCAAGAACCTGTTCAACCTGGAACCGGCGTTTCGCGTCGATGGTTCGCAGTTCGACCATTTGTTCGCGCCGGACGAGGTCTTTTATATCGGCAACCTCAAAGCCCAGGCGCTGCATGTGCCGGGGCATACTCCGGCAGACATGGCCTACCTGATCGAAGATCGGTTGATTCTGGTGGGTGACACGCTGTTCATGCCCGATGTGGGTACGGCGCGCTGCGACTTTCCTGGCGGCGATGCGCGGCAGCTGTATGCGTCGATGCGCAAGTTGCTGGCCTTCCCTTTGGAGACCGAGCTGTACGTGTGCCATGACTACCCGCCCGAAGGCCGAGAGGCCAAGTGCCTGACCACCGTCGCTGAACAGCGCGCGGGGAATATTCATGTGCATGACGGGGTGGATGAGGCGGCGTTTGTTGCGATGCGCACGCAACGTGATGCCGGGTTGGGGATGCCGACGTTGTTGCTGCCGGCGATTCAGGTGAATGTGCGGGCGGGGCATATGCCGCCGGCGGAGGAGAATGGGGTGGTTTACCTGAAGATCCCGCTTAATCAGCTCTGAAATGGGATCTAAATGTGGGAGCGGGCTTGCTCGCGAAAGCGGTGGGTCAGTTAACTAATTCTGTGCCTGGTACACCGCTTTCGCGAGCAAGCCCGCTCCCACATTTTTACAGCGGCGCGGCTGAGGTCATGTACCGAGGCTGATGCCGTTGGCTGGCAGGGGCAATGCAGTTTTATAGCGCACTTGCTTGAGCGCAAAGCTTGAGCGGATGTTGGCGACGCCTGGGACCTTGGTCAGAAAATCCATCATGAAGCGCTCCAGCGACTGGATGGTCGGCACCAGCACGCGGATCAGGTAGTCCGGGTCGCCGGCCATCAGGTAGCACTCCATCACTTCCGGGCGGTCCGAGATCGCGCCTTCGAACTGCTGCAATGCCAGCTCGTTCTGCTTTTCCAGGCTTACATGGATGAACACGTTGACGTGCAGGCCCAGCAGGTCGGCGTCGAGCAGCGTGACCTGGTCGCGAATCAGGCCCAGTTCTTCCATCGCCTTGACCCGGTTGAAACACGGCGTGGGCGACAGGTTGACCGAGCGAGCCAGGTCAGCGTTGGTGATGCGGGCGTTCTCCTGCAGGGCGTTGAGAATGCCAATATCGGTACGGTCCAGTTTACGCATGAGACAAAATCACCTGTTTATTATGGTTATGCAGTTTTTTTATCCGCAAATGATCGCGAGCGCAACGAAACAGAGATAAATATTCTTCTACGCCACGCCTATGATTGTTGTAGGACAAGATTTCTCCTATCCGGAGACTGACTGTCAGCTAGCGCGCCCACTACAAGAAATTCACAAGATAGAGCGTAGAAAGCCATGACCCAGCAGTACGAACCACTGCGCCTGCACGTGCCCGAACCCTCGGGCCGCCCAGGCTGCAAGACCGACTTTACCTACCTGCGCCTGACTGACGCAGGTACGGTGCGCAAACCCGCCATCGACGTAGAACCCGCCGACACCGCCGACCTCGCCAAAGGCCTGATCCGCGTGCTCGACGACCAGGGCCAGGCCCTCGGCCCATGGGCCGAAGGCGTTCCCGTCGAGATCCTGCGCAAAGGCATGCGCGCCATGCTCAAGACGCGAATCTTCGACAACCGCATGGTGGTCGCCCAGCGTCAGAAAAAAATGTCGTTCTACATGCAAAGCCTTGGCGAAGAAGCCATCGGCAGTGCCCAGGCCCTGGCCTTGAACATCGACGACATGTGCTTCCCCACCTACCGCCAGCAAAGCATCCTGATGGCCCGCGAAGTGCCGCTGGTAGACCTGATCTGCCAACTGCTGTCGAATGAGCGCGACCCGCTCAAGGGTCGCCAGCTGCCGATCATGTATTCGGTCAAGGACGCCGGCTTCTTCACCATTTCCGGCAACCTCGCCACCCAATTCGTACAAGGCGTGGGCTGGGGCATGGCCTCGGCGATCAAGGGCGACACTAAAATCGCCTCGGCCTGGATCGGCGACGGCGCCACCGCCGAATCCGACTTCCACACCGCCCTCACCTTCGCCCACGTCTACCGCGCGCCGGTGATCCTCAATGTGGTTAACAACCAGTGGGCAATCTCCACCTTCCAGGCCATCGCCGGTGGTGAAGCCACCACCTTCGCCGGACGCGGCGTCGGTTGCGGCATCGCCTCCCTGCGCGTGGACGGCAATGACTTTATCGCGGTGTACGCCGCCTCCGCCTGGGCGGCCGAGCGTGCTCGCCGCAACCTTGGGCCAACCCTGATTGAGTGGGTCACCTACCGCGCCGGCCCGCACTCCACCTCCGATGACCCGTCGAAATATCGCCCGGCCGATGACTGGAGCCACTTCCCGTTGGGCGACCCGATTGCCCGTCTCAAGCAGCACCTGATCAAGATTGGCCAGTGGTCCGAAGAGGAACACGCGGCGGTCAGCGCCGAACTTGAGGCCGAAGTGGTCAAGGCACAAAAGGAAGCCGAACAGTACGGCACCCTGGCCGGTGGCCAGATTCCAAGCGCCGCGACCATGTTCGAAGACGTCTATAAAGAGATGCCGGAGCATTTGAAGCGCCAGCGTCAAGAGTTGGGGATCTGACATGAACGATCACAACAACAGTATTGAACTGGAAACCGCCATGACCACCACCACCATGACCATGATCCAGGCCCTGCGCTCGGCCATGGACGTGATGCTCGAACGTGACGATAACGTGGTGGTGTTCGGCCAGGACGTCGGTTACTTCGGCGGCGTGTTCCGTTGCACCGAAGGCTTGCAGAACAAATACGGCAGCTCGCGGGTGTTTGACGCGCCGATCTCGGAAAGCGGCATCGTCGGAGTGGCGGTGGGCATGGGCGCCTACGGCCTGCGCCCGGTGGCGGAAATCCAGTTCGCCGACTACGTCTACCCCGCCACCGACCAGATCATCTCCGAAGCCGCTCGCCTGCGTTATCGCTCGGCCGGCCAGTTCACCGCGCCGCTGACCATGCGCATGCCCTGCGGCGGCGGCATCTACGGCGGCCAGACCCACAGCCAGAGTATCGAAGCGGTGTTCACCCAGGTTTGCGGCCTGCGCACGGTAATGCCGTCCAACCCGTACGACGCCAAAGGCCTGCTCATTGCCTCCATCGAAAACGATGACCCGGTGATCTTCCTGGAGCCCAAGCGCCTGTACAACGGCCCGTTCGATGGCCATCACGACCGCCCGGTGACGCCGTGGTCGAAACACCCGCAAGCGCAAGTGCCGGACGGTTACTACACCGTACCGCTGGACGTGGCCGCCATCGTCCGTCCGGGCTCGGCGGTCACCGTGCTGACCTACGGCACCACCGTGTATGTGTCGCAAGTTGCTGCCGAAGAAACCGGCATCGACGCCGAGGTCATCGACCTGCGCAGCCTGTGGCCACTGGACCTGGAAACCATCGTCAAGTCGGTGAAAAAGACCGGCCGTTGCGTGGTGGTGCACGAAGCCACGCGCACCTGCGGCTTTGGTGCCGAGCTGGTGTCGCTGGTGCAAGAGCATTGCTTCCACCACCTGGAAGCGCCAATCGAACGCGTCACCGGCTGGGACACGCCCTATCCGCACGCGCAAGAGTGGGCGTATTTCCCAGGGCCGTCCCGCGTGGGCGCGGCGTTGAAACGGGTCATGGAGGTCTGAATGGGCACGCACGTTATCAAGATGCCGGACATTGGCGAAGGCATTGCAGAAGTTGAACTGTCGGTATGGCACGTAAAGGTCGGCGACCTGGTGGTTGAAGACCAGGTGCTGGCGGATGTGATGACCGACAAGGCGATGGTGGACATTCCCTCGCCGGTGCACGGCAAAGTGATTTCCCTCGGCGGCGAGCCGGGCGAAGTCATGGCCGTGGGCAGTATTTTGATCAGCATTGAAGTGGAAGGCGCGGGCAACGCCAAGGATGTACCGCCAGTGGCGGCGCCTGCGAAGGCGGCGCCGGTGGTTGAAGCCAAGCCCGCGCCGGTTGAAAGCAAGCCCGCGCCGGCAGTGACAAAACCTCAGGCGACCCAGGCGCAAGCCCCGGTGGCCCGTGAAGCCGACGAACGTCCGCTGGCCTCCCCGGCCGTACGCAAACATGCGTTGGATGCTGGCATCCAGCTACGCCTGGTCCAGGGCTCTGGTCCGGCGGGCCGGATTTTGCACGAAGATTTGGAGGCATTCTTGCTCGATCGTCCGGGCAAAAAATCAACGGCCGCCAACCCTTACGCCGAGCGCAACGACGAAGAGCAAATCCCGGTGATCGGCATGCGCCGCAAGATCGCCCAGCGCATGCAGGACGCCACCCGGCGCGCCGCGCATTTCAGCTATGTGGAAGAGATCGACGTTACCGCCCTCGACGAACTGCGCGTGCACCTCAATGAGAAACACGGTGCTACACGCGGCAAGCTGACCTTGTTGCCATTTATCGTGCGCGCCATGGTCGTGGCGTTGCGCGACTTCCCGCAGATCAACGCACGCTATGACGACGAAAACCAGGTCATCACCCGCCTTGGCGCGGTGCATGTAGGCGTCGCCACCCAGAGCGACGTCGGCCTGATGGTGCCGGTGGTGCGACACGCCGAAGCCCGCAGCCTGTGGGGCAATGCCGAGGAAATCGCGCGCTTGGCCACTGCCGCACGCAATGGCAAGGCCAGCCGCGATGAGCTGTCGGGCTCGACGATTACATTGACCAGCCTGGGTGCCTTGGGCGGCATCGTCAGCACGCCGGTGCTGAACCTGCCGGAAGTGGCCATCGTCGGCGTCAACCGCATTGTTGAGCGGCCGATGGTGATCAAGGGCCAGATCGTGGTCCGCAAGATGATGAACCTCTCCAGCTCGTTCGATCACCGCGTGGTCGATGGCATGGACGCGGCGCAATTCATCCAGGCCATTCGCGGCCTGCTCGAACAACCCGCCAGCCTGTTTTTGGAGTAAGGCATGTCTGAGACATTGAACACCACGCTGCTGATTATCGGCGGCGGCCCTGGCGGTTACGTGGCGGCCATTCGCGCCGGCCAGTTGGGCATCCCAACCATTCTGGTCGAAGGCCAGGCATTGGGCGGCACCTGCTTGAATATCGGCTGCATTCCCTCCAAAGCCTTGATCCACGTGGCCGAGCAGTTCCAGCAAACCGTGCACCACAGCCAGGGCTCGCAGTTGGGCATCGAAGTGGATGTGCCGACGCTGGACATTCGCAAAAGTGTGGAATGGAAAGACGGCATCGTCGACCGCTTGACCACCGGCGTCGCTGCGCTGTTGAAGAAGCACAAAGTGCAAGTGATCCACGGCTGGGCCAAGGTGGTCGACGGCAAGACCGTCGACGTTGGCGACCAGCGTATCCAATGCGAACACCTGCTGCTGGCCACCGGTTCGAAAAGCGTCAACCTGCCGATGTTGCCGATTGGCGGGCCGATCATCTCCTCCACCGAAGCGCTGGCGCCCACCCGTGTGCCCAAGCGCCTGATTGTGGTCGGCGGCGGCTATATTGGCCTGGAGCTGGGCATTGCTTATCGCAAGCTCGGCGCCGAGGTCAGTGTGGTCGAGGCGCAGGAACATATCCTGCCCGCCTACGACGCAGAGCTGACATTGCCGGTGGCCGAATCCCTCAAGCAATTGGGCGTAAAGCTGTACCTCAAGCACAGCGTCACTGGCTTTGAAAACAACTGCCTGCAAGTGCGCGAACCGAATGGCGACACCTTGTCGCTGGAAACCGATCAAGTGCTGGTGGCCGTGGGCCGCAAACCCAACACCCAGGGCTGGAACCTCGAAGCACTGAACCTGGACATGAACGGTTCGGCGATCAAGATCGACAACCGTTGCCAGACCAGCATGCGCAATGTGTACGCCATTGGTGACCTGAGTGGCGAGCCGATGCTGGCGCACCGGGCCATGGCCCAGGGCGAGATGGTTGCCGAACTGATCAGCGGCAAGTCCCGCGAATTCAACCCGGCAGCGATCCCGGCGGTGTGCTTTACCGACCCGGAACTGGTGGTGGTCGGCAAGACCCCGGACGAAGCCAAGGCCGCCGGCCTGGACTGCATCGTGTCGAGCTTCCCATTCGCGGCCAATGGCCGGGCGATGACCCTGGAGTCGAAAACCGGCTTCGTGCGCGTGGTGGCGCGGCGTGACAACCACCTGATCGTCGGCTGGCAAGCGGTGGGCGTTGGCGTGTCCGAGCTGTCCACGGCCTTCGGCCTGAGCCTGGAAATGGGCTCGCGCCTGGAAGACGTGGCCGGCACCGTCCACGCCCATCCGACGCTCGGCGAAGCGGTACAGGAAGCCGCTTTAAGAGCTTTGGGCCACGCGCTGCATATGTAAACTGACGCAAATCCCCTGTGGGAGCGGGCTTGCTCGCGAATGCGGTGGATCAGTCACAGATGTATTGACTGACACCCTGCATTCGCGAGCAAGTCGAACCGTCGCACCGCCGCTCCCACACAAAGCAAGAATGAAGTATTGTTGCGCCCATCCAGAAAAAAACCGACAAGCCTGCCTTCGACCAGGCGGTTGACCAGAGATAGAGGGTGTCATGGGTAACGAAAGCATCAATTGGGACAAGCTGGGTTTTGACTACATCAAGACCGACAAGCGGTTTCTCCAAGTCTGGAAAAACGGCGAATGGCAAGCAGGCACCCTGACCGACGACAACGTGCTGCACATCAGCGAGGGCTCGACTGCCCTGCACTATGGCCAGCAATGCTTTGAAGGCCTCAAGGCCTACCGTTGCAAAGACGGTTCGATCAACCTGTTCCGCCCGGACCAGAACGCCGCACGCATGCAGCGCAGTTGTGCACGCCTGCTGATGCCGCACGTGTCGACCGAAGACTTCATCGACGCCTGCAAACAAGTGGTCAAGGCCAACGAGCGGTTCATCCCGCCGTACGGCAGCGGCGGTGCGCTGTACCTGCGCCCGTTCGTGATCGGCACCGGTGACAACATCGGCGTGCGGACCGCGCCGGAGTTCATCTTCTCGGTCTTCGCCATCCCGGTCGGCGCCTATTTCAAAGGCGGCCTGGTGCCCCACAACTTCCAGATTTCCACCTTCGACCGCGCCGCGCCACAAGGCACCGGGGCCGCCAAGGTCGGTGGCAACTACGCCGCCAGCCTGATGCCGGGCGCTGAAGCGAAGAAATCCGGTTTCGCCGACGCGATCTACCTGGACCCGATGACCCATTCGAAAATCGAAGAAGTCGGTTCGGCCAACTTCTTCGGTATCACCCACGACAACCAGTTCATCACGCCGAAGTCGCCTTCGGTGCTGCCAGGCATCACCCGCCTGTCGCTGATCGAACTGGCCCAGTCGCGCCTGGGCCTGAAAGTGGTCGAGGGCGAAGTGTTCATCGACAAACTGGATCAGTTCAAGGAAGCCGGTGCTTGCGGCACGGCTGCGGTGATCTCGCCGATCGGCGGCATCCAGTACAACGGCAAACTGCACGTGTTCCACAGCGAAACCGAAGTGGGCCCGATCACCCAGGCGCTCTACAAAGAGCTGACCGGCGTGCAAACCGGTGACGTCGAAGCGCCAGAAGGCTGGATCGTCAAGGTCTAACAGCCAAAACGCATAACCCAATGTGGGAGCAAGCCCGCTCCCACATTTGATTTACAGTGTTTTCAAGATTGAGTCGGGATATTTACACCAATCTTCTTCCCCATACTAATCCTCGGCTCCACCCCATACCCCAACGCCTCATAAAACCCCACCACCGCGTCATTCCCGCCAGTAATCTGCAAATTGATCTTCATGCACCCCAGCGCCGTCAACGCCTGCTCGGCATGCCGCACCAACGACGCGCCCAAACCCTGCCGCCGATAATCGCTGTGCACCGCCACCGAATACAGCCAGCCACGATGCCCGTCGTAGCCGGCGAGAATGCTGCCGACCACGGCTTTTTTATCCGTCGCCACAAAGAACAAGCCATCGTTGACCGCCAGTTTCTTATCAATCGCCAACGTCGGCAGGTTGTGCGCAGTGTCATAGCCAAACGCCTCCTGCCACAGGGCCACCACTTGCGCGCGGTGCTGACGGTCGCGATACGGCCCAATGGGATGGCGAGATAACAACGCCTTCTCCATCACCAACGTGCGCTCGTTGCCGTGGTAGACATTGCGCACCGCGTTGAACCCCAGCTTGGTATAGAACGGCTCGGCTGTCAGCGAAGACGGCACGCTCAAGACCGTCACCCCGGCTTCGCGGGCACGCAGTTCGATTTCGATCATCAACAGCCGCCCAATCCCCTGCCCTTGCAGCGACGGGTTGACGAACACCGAGCGCACCACATTGCCGTCGAGTGCCGCAGTGGCGACGATCACCTGCTCCTGAACCGCCACCAGCACCACCCGCCGCTGGAGCAAAGCCAGCACAGCGTCAGGCGTAAAATTACTCGCGACCCGAGCAATCACCTCCGCCGGGTAATCCCGCGCATTACTGCTGTGCAAGGCAGCCAGGATGACCTGGCTGATCCCTTCGGCATCGGTGGTTTGGGCAAGACGAACAGCGGTAGACATGATTCCTCCTGGCTGACGGCGTTACAACAGACGCAACAATACCAATGTGGGAGCAGGCTTGCTCGCGAATGCAGTCTTCCTGTCAATGCATCTGAACCTGACCCACCGCCTTCGCGAGCAAGCCCGCTCCCACAGTTTGACCTCATTCCAACCTCTCCAGCCGATTCGGCTGCCCCACCCCACTTTTCAGCTTTCCCGGCTGAGCCGCCCCTCTGTTTCAGCCGGGATTCCCCCACCACAACGCACAAAATACCCCCACAGCTCAGCCCCCCATGGACCCGTGCACCCATGCAAACAACAAACACTGTCCTGATGATTCGCCCGGCGCGCTTTGCCTTCAACCCGGATACCGCGATCAACAACCGCTTCCAGCGCCCGCCCCTCGACCCACTCAGCGCGCAGCACAAAGCGCTGGAAGAATTTGACGGCTATGTCGACACCCTGCGCCAACACGGCGTCGAAGTGCTGGTAGTGCAGGACACTCCCGCGCCGCACACCCCCGACTCGATCTTCCCCAACAACTGGTGGAGCAGCCACGCCGACGGCAGCCTGGTGCTGTACCCGATGGAAGGCCAGAACCGACGCCTGGAGCGCGACAAAGGCGTTCTGCAAGTGCTGGAGCAGCGCTTTGCGATCCACCACACCATCGACCTCAGCCACCTCGAACAACAGAACATCTTCCTCGAAGGCACCGGCAGCATGGTGCTCGACCGCCAGCATCGCATCAGCTACGCCTGCCACTCCGGGCGCACCCACCAGGACGCCCTGCGCCAGTTCGCCGAACGCCTCGACTACCAACTCTGCGTGTTCCACGCCGTCGACCGCCATCACGCGCCGATCTACCACAGCAACGTAATGATGAGCGTCGGCCGCGACCTCTCGGTGGTGTGCCTGCAAGCCTTGCCCGACGCGAGCGAACGCCTGGGCCTGGAACGCTCACTGCGCGACACCGGCAAAGACATCCTCGCCCTCGACTTCAACCAGCTCGAAGCCTTCGCCGGCAACATGCTCGAAGTCCACGACCGCGACGGCCAGCCGCTGCTGGTGATGTCCGCCAGCGCCTGGGGCGCCTTGCACCCTGCCCAGCGCCAACAGGTGGAACGCCACACCCGGCCGGTGGTGGTGAACATCGACAACATCGAACGCATCGGCGGCGGCAGTGCCCGCTGCATGTTGGCGGAAGTGCACCTGCCTGCCCGCCCCTCATTTCAATAAGGAGTCTTGCCATGACCCGTTATATCGACGTCAACGATCTCAGCTACCTGGTCTCGCAAAAAGGCCTGCAAACCTGCATCACCGAAATGGCCGAGTACATCCGCGCCGACTACCTGCGCTGGCAGGATTTCGAAAAATGCGCACGCCTGGCCAACCACTCGCCGGATGGCGTGATCGAGCTGATGCCGGTGTCCGACGCTTCGCTGTACGCGTTCAAATATGTGAATGGCCACCCCAAGAACACCCTGGCCGGTATGCTCACGGTGATGGCCTTCGGCGCGCTGGGCGACGTGGACACCGGCAAACCCGTATTGCTGGCGGAAATGACCCTGACCACCGCCATCCGCACTGCCGCCACCTCGGCGTTGGTGGCTCGTTACCTCGCTCGCGACAACAGCCGCAGCATGGCGCTGATCGGCAACGGCTCGCAAAGCGAGTTCCAGGCCCTGGCCTTCCACGCCATGCTCGGCATCAACGAAATCCGCCTGTTCGACATCGACGCCAAGGCCACCGCCAAACTGGCTGCCAACCTCAAGGCCTTCCCGGCAATCACAGTGATCCTGGCCGGCAGCGTCGCCGAAGCGGTGAAAGGCGCGGACATCGTCACCACCGTGACGGCCGACAAGGCCTACGCGACCATCCTCACCGACGACATGATCGAGCCCGGCATGCACCTGAATGCCGTGGGCGGCGACTGCCCCGGCAAGACCGAGCTGGACCGACGTATCGTCGAACGCGCCCGCGTGATCGTCGAGTACGAACCGCAAAGCCGCATCGAAGGCGAAATCCAGCACATGCCGGGAGATTCGCCGGTCACCGAACTGTGGCAGGTCATCAACGGCCAGAAGCCCGGCCGCGAAAACGCACGCCAAGTGACGCTGTTCGACTCGGTGGGTTTTGCCATCGAAGATTACTCGGCACTGCGCTATGTGTTCGATGTGGCCAACGCGTTGGATGTGGGCAGCACACTCGAACTGGTGCCAGACCTGGCCGACCCGAAAGACCTGTTTGCACGCTTGGCCCAACAGCCGCGCGTACAGCAGAAAAAGCGCGCCTGAGACCGCTCTGGCCTGCCGCTTTGCGCCCAGGGCAGGCCTGAACTTCACCGGTAAAAAGCCGATTTAGCGCGTGCAGCAGCCGATTCCGCTGCATTGCGCTTTTTAACAGCGCAATTCGCGCTTTATGCACCGGGTAAACGACACAAAAAACGCACCACCATGAAGCATTCTGAGCCCGACCAAAGAGTCAGCAAATGAATGCACGCTGCACCCTTTCACTGCCCTGACATCAATTACAAAATATAGGGACGCCCCATGACTCCACTGCGATCACTCTTCGCTGCATTGCTGTTGCCTCTGTGCGCCAGCGCCGCCCACGCCCAGGACTGGAAAGAAATCCGCTTCGGCGTATTCCCCGAATACCCACCCTTCGAATCCGTGGCCGCCGACGGCAGCCTGCAAGGCTTTGATATCGAATTGGGCAATGCGATCTGCGCCAAGCTCGACGTGAAATGCACCTGGGTGCACAACGAATTCGACGGCATGATCCCGGCCCTGCGCGCACGCAAGTTCGACGCGATCATGTCGTCAATGGCCGTGACGCCGGCGCGCGAAAAAGTCATCGACTTCACCGACCGCCTGTTCCTCAGCCCGACCTCGGTGATCACCCGCAAAAGCGCCGACTTCGGCGACACCCCCGAATCCCTGAAAGGCAAACAGGTCGGCGTGCTGCAAGGTTCGCTGCAAGAAGCCTACGCACGTGCCCACCTGGCCAAGCTCGGCGCGCAGATCAAGGCGTACCAGTCCCAGGAACAGAACTACGCCGACCTGCAAAACGGTCGCCTCGACGCCACCCTGACCGACAAGCTCGAAGCCCAGCTCAACTTCCTGTCCAAGCCTGAAGGCGCCGACTTCAAGACCGGCCCGGCCTTCAAGGACCCGACCCTGCCCCTGGACATCGCTATGGGCCTGCGCAAAAACGACGCAGACTTGCGCGCGCTGATCAACAAAGGCATCGCCGCCGTGCAGGCCGATGGCACCTACGCAAAGATCCAGAAGAAGTACTTCGGCGATCAGGATATCTACAACGAGTAACGCCTTGTCCCCTGTGGGAGCTGGCTTTTTGTGGCGAGGGAGCTTGCTCCCGCTGGGCTGCGAAGCGGCCCTAAAAAGCTTTCGGGCGCTGCGCACCCGAGCGGGAGCAAGCTCCCTCGCCACAAATAAACAGCTCCCACAGTAAATCTGTGTGCTCCATCGAGATCTTTCCCATGAACGAATTCCTCAACCTGCAAGGCTACGGCCCCATGCTCGCCCAGGGTGCCTGGATGACGGTCAAATTGGCGTTCCTGGCGCTGGCCCTGAGCCTCGCCTTGGGCCTGATTGCGGCCGGCGCCAAGCTCTCCAGCGTCAAATGGCTGCGGGTGCCGGCCACGCTATACACCACGCTGATCCGCAGCGTGCCGGACCTGGTGCTGATCCTGCTGATTTTCTACAGCCTGCAACTGTGGCTGAACGACCTCAGCGAAGTGTTCGGCTGGGACTACTTCGAAATCGACCCGTTTACCGCCGGGGTGATCACCCTGGGGTTTATCTACGGTGCGTATTTCACCGAAAACTTTCGCGGCGCAATTCTCAGTGTGCCGGCCGGGCAGCTTGAAGCCGCCACCGCCTATGGCTTGAGCCGCTGGCAACGCTTCCACCTGGTGCTGTTCCCACAGTTGATGCGCTTTGCGCTGCCGGGCCTGGGCAATAACTGGCTGGTGCTGCTCAAGTCCACTGCGCTGGTGTCGATCATCGGCCTGTCGGACCTGGTCAAGGCTGCGCAAAACGCCGGCAAGAGCACCAACGAGCCACTGTATTTTCTGATCCTCGCCGGCGTGGTGTACCTGGTGATCACCACCCTCTCCAACCGCATCTTCAAGCGCCTCGAGCGGCGCTATAACCTCGGCATCAAGGGGATGGCGCGATGATCGAACTGTTCCAGCAATACGGCCTGGCCTACCTGTTCAGCGATGGCGCCGGCTTGTCCGGGGTCGCCATGACGCTGTGGCTGTTTATCATCTCGGTGGTCCTGGGTTTTGTGCTGTCGATCCCACTGGCGCTGGCGCGCGTCTCGGAGCACTTCTGGCTGCGCTGGCCGGTGGAGGTCTACACCTACCTGTTTCGCGGCACGCCGCTGTATATCCAGCTGCTGATTTGCTACACCGGGCTGTACAGCCTGGAGGTGGTGCAGGACAACGCCCTGCTCAACCAGTTTTTCCGTAACGCGCTGAACTGCACCCTGCTGGCGTTTGTGCTCAACACATGCGCCTACACCGTGGAAATCTTCGCCGGGGCGATCCGCACTATTCCCCATGGCGAAATCGAAGCGGCGCGCGCCTACGGCCTGCACGGCTGGCAGCTCAACCTGTTTGTGGTGGTGCCCGCCGCACTGCGCCGCGCGTTGCCGGCCTACAGCAACGAAATGATCCTGATGCTGCACGCCACCTCGCTGGCGTTCACCGCCACCGTCGCCGACATCCTCAAGGTGGCCCGCGATGCCAACGCCGAAACGTTCCTGACGTTCCAGGCCTTCGGTATCGCCGCCCTGCTCTACATGCTGCTGTCCTTTGCACTGGTGGGCCTGTTTCGACTGGCCGAACGTCGCTGGATGCGTTTTCTTGTTCCTACCCGAGGCTAACCCATGAATCAGTCCGCGCAGGCCCTGGCCACTTATCCCGCCGATGTAAACACCGCGCCCTCCGCCAAGGCGGTCACGGCAGCCGTCAAACTCCAGGTCGAAGGCATTCATAAACGCTACGGCGACCACGAAGTGCTCAAGGGCGTGTCCCTCAATGCGCGCCAGGGCGATGTGATCAGCCTGATCGGCGCCAGCGGCTCGGGCAAAAGCACCATGCTGCGTTGCATCAACTTTCTCGAGCAGCCGGACGCTGGAGTAATCACCCTCGACGGCATCAGCATCGAGATGCAGCAAGGCCGCGCCGGTACCCGCGCGCCCCACCAGGCGCAACTGCAGAACCTGCGCACGCGCCTGGCCATGGTGTTCCAGCACTTCAACCTGTGGAGCCACATGACCGTGTTGGAAAACATCACCATGGCCCCGCGCCGCGTGCTGAATGTGAGCGCGGCAGAGGCTGAAAAACGTGCACGAATGTACCTGGACAAAGTCGGTTTGCCGGGCCGTGTGGCAGATCAATACCCGGCGTTTCTGTCCGGCGGCCAACAACAGCGCGTGGCCATCGCACGGGCGCTGGCGATGGAGCCGGAAATCATTTTGTTCGACGAACCGACCTCCGCGCTGGACCCGGAACTTGTAGGAGAAGTCCTCAAAGTCATACAGACGTTGGCCGAGGAAGGTCGTACCATGTTGATGGTCACCCACGAAATGGGCTTTGCCCGCCAGGTGTCCAGCCAAGTGCTGTTTTTGCATCAGGGCCGGGTCGAAGAGCAAGGCGGCGCCGAAATCCTCGACCACCCCAGCAGCGAACGCTTGCAGCAATTTCTTTCCAACCGTTTGAAGTGAACTCATGGATACCAAGGCCAACGGACCCCATTCTTCCCCTGCGCTGGATCGCATCGATGAGGCCATCATCGACGTGTTGCGGCACCAGGGGCGTATCACCTACGAAAAACTCTCGTCGCTGGTGCACCTGACACCCAGGCCCTGCCTGGAGCGCGTGCGCAAGCTGGAGCGACGCGGCGTGATTCGCGGGTATGGGGCGATCATCGATGTGCAGATGGTCTCGCCGGGGCTGTCACTGCTGGTGCTGGTGGCCTTGTCCAATCAAAGCGGGCGCTCGGCGCAAAAGGCCTTTGAAGCCTGCGTCAAAGCCTGCCCGCAGGTGTTCGAATGCCAACTGATCAGCGGGCCGTTTGATTACAGCCTGCGCATGCGCTGCCGGGACATGGAACACTACCGCGTGCTGACGGAGACCTGGTTGAACAACGACGAGTTGCACATTGATAAGTTGGTGGCGCACCCGGAGTTGGCGGTGGTGAAGAACACTGCGACTGAGTTGGCCTGATTTCTCAAACACAAAAGACCGATCGACAGATCGCAGATCGTTCCCACGCTCCGCGTGGGAATGCATCCTGTGACGCTCCGCGTCACGACCTCAAAGCGGACGCGGAGCGTCCGGCGCAGCATTCCCACGCGGAGCGTGGGAACGAGCATCAAATTGGTGGCGCACCCGGAGTTGGCGGTGGTGAAGCACTGCGACTGAGTTGGTTTGAGCCCTGCCCGCCACAACAATGAAAATCCAATGTGGGAGCGGGCTTGCTCGCGAAGGCGGCGTATCAGTCACTTAATTTGTCACTGACAGACCGCATTCGCGAGCAAGCCCGCTCCCACATTTTTAACCGTGCCGGCTTGAAATTGTCTTCCCGGGCCGCGCGCCAATCAGCTTCGCCTGCCCATCCTTCTGCTTGCCCGTGCGCGCCTCGCTGATCAGCCCCGGAATCAATTTGCCCTCCGGCAGATTCTTCCAGAACCGGCTGGGCAAGTGCCCTTCCATCACCTTGGGGTTCAACCGCGCCGGGTTGAAGATGTGGCTGTAGTAGGTCAGCCACATGGCGCTGTGCGGGTCTTCGACATTTTGCGCCAGTTGCCGCCACGCCTCGGGGCATTCGCGCTGATGAATCAACTGCTCACCGTCGTAATAAACCCCGTCCAGAGGCGTGGCGATCATCCAGCGATGACGGCCCATGCGCCCGACGAAGTGCTGGCTGGCTGATTTCAATATGTCATGCGCCGGCTCGTGCCACGCCACATACTCCGGCAACTCGCTGCCCGCCTCTGCCGGCAACGCGATAAACCGCACAAAGGCATGCAGGTGATGGGCTTCACGACTGACCTGTTTAATCCGCCGCTGCAACTCGCTGCCCAGCTTGTCGCCCGCAAGCATCGCGGTGCGGTCGCCATGGCTGACTCGCCACAACACCTCATATAACAGGCTCCAGCGCTGGTCACCGTGGTAACAGGCGGCCGACTCCAGCAGCTCCAGCAGCGCCTTGGGAATTCGCGCCTGAAACGGCCCAAGCTGCTCAGGAATCGGCTCGTCGGTCGCAAACAGGTCCGCCACCTCGGCCTCGCCCCAACTCACCTGGCTGGGGTCGACCTGATGGCTGAGCAGCCAGCGCGCCTGTTCGCGCCAGGTGCTGAACAGGTTGTCGCATTCCAGGCTGATCATCCCCACAGCCCCATTTGTTGCGGCTGAGGGCGGTCGCGCAGTTGCTCGCGCAGCAACACGCTGGTGCTGTCGGCCTGTTGCGGGTGGTAGTCGCTGGTGATGAAAAACGGCTTGGCCTTGGCCAGCACGCAACGCATACGCGCGAGGTCTTCGAAACGGATCTTGCGTTCGCGACGCAGGTCGACCAGGCGCTGGGTGGTGCGCAGGCCGATGCCGGGGATGCGAGCAATCAGGGTCGGTTCGGCGCGATTCAAGTCCAGCGGAAACACCTCGCGATGCTCCAGCGCCCAGGCCAGCTTGGGGTCGATATCCAGCGCCAGGTGGCCGGGGCCTTCAAACAGTTCGTTGGCACTGAAACCGTAGCTGCGCAGCAAGAAGTCCGCCTGATACAAACGGTGTTCGCGCATCAGCGGTGGCGCGGCCAGGGGCACGCTTTTCGGGCTGTTGGGGATGGGGCTGAACGCGGAGTAATACACGCGACGCAACTTGAAGTTGCCATACAGCGCCTCGGCGCCGTGCAGGATGGTGCTGTCGTCGGTGTCATCGGCGCCGACGATCATCTGTGTACTCTGCCCGGCCGGGGCGAAACGCGGCGCGCGCGGCTCGTTGAGTACGGTTTGCTCACCGGTGTAGATGGTTTGCATGGCTTGCTTGATCGAGACGATCTGCTTCTCCGGCGCCAGGGTTTGCAGACTGGCATCGGTGGGCAGTTCGATATTCACGCTGAGCCGGTCGGCGTAACGCCCGGCCTCGGCGATCAGTGCCGGATCGGCTTCGGGAATGGTCTTGAGGTGGATATAGCCGCGAAAGTCATGCTCTTCGCGCAGCAGTTTGGCGACCCGGACCAGTTGCTCCATGGTGTAATCGGCCGAACGGATGATGCCGGAACTGAGAAACAGCCCGCTGACGCAATTGCGCCGGTAGAAATCCAGGGTCAGGGTGACCACCTCCTCCGGGCTGAAACGCGCGCGGGGCACGTCGCTGGAGCGGCGGTTGACGCAGTATTGGCAGTCGTAGAGGCAGAAGTTGGTCAGCAACACCTTGAGCAACGACACGCAGCGGCCGTCCGGGGTGTAGCTGTGGCAGATGCCCATGCCATCGGTAGAACCCAGCCCGGCCTTGCCTTCGGAGCTGCGCTTGGGCGCGCCACTGCTGGCGCAGGAAGCGTCGTACTTGGCGGCGTCGGCGAGGATGCTGAGTTTTTCGATCAACTGCATGAAGGGCTACCGATACTGGTTTTTTGTACAGTATCAGGCAGCCCTGCGTGTCACAAGTGCAGCTTGTCAGCTCGCGGTGGCGAGTAGCAAATCCTGCACCGAACACGCTTTGCCCCGATGGCGATCGTTTTCATACAGCGACGCCGCAATCTCATCCGCGCGAATCGGCAGCACCGACAGCAGCGTATCGCTCAAACCATGGCTGGCCTGGCTGAACCCCTGGATATAGATCCCGGCCTTGCAGCGCTCGTCAGTGACGATGCGATAGTCGCGCGCCACCTCGAAGTCGCCCATATAGGCTTCCAGCGGCGCAAGCAGTTCGCGGTGCATCTGGCGCTCGTACCCGGTGGCCAGGATCACCGCGTCGTAATGGCTGACGCTGGTTTCGCCGTTGGCGTTGTTGCGCAGCACCAGTTCGATGCCCAGCGGGCTGGCGCTGGCTTTTTCGACCACGGTCATGGTGCGGAAGGCCTGGCGGGCGACGCCGGAGACTTTCTGGCGGTAGAAAATCCCGTAGATTCGCTCGATCAGGTCCAGGTCCACCACCGAATAGTTGGTGTTCTGGTACTCGGCCACCAGACGCTCACGCTCGGCGCCGACTTGCTGGAATACCAAGTCGGTAAACGCCGGTGAAAACACTTCGTTGACGAACGGGCTGTCATCGGCCGGCTTCAGCGCCGAACCACGCAGAATCATGTCGACCTGCACCGACGGGAAGCTGTCGTTCAAGTCAATAAAGGCTTCCGCCG
The DNA here is from genome assembly GCF_013385735.1 of Pseudomonas sp. D2002. Classification (NCBI taxonomy): domain Bacteria; kingdom Pseudomonadati; phylum Pseudomonadota; class Gammaproteobacteria; order Pseudomonadales; family Pseudomonadaceae; genus Pseudomonas; species Pseudomonas sp. D2002. Next base: position 143,155 of record NZ_JACAPL010000013.1, read on the forward strand.
CGCTTTGGCCGCCGCCGATGATCGCAATGCGCATCGCCTTGCCTTCAACACACGGCTGCTGGGCCATGCGCGCCAGGTATTGGGAGTGGTGGAACACCCGGCCGTCATCCCGGAGCGCCTTGAACGCCTCCGGCACGCGTGGCGTACCACCGGCACTGACCACCACCGAACGGGTGGTGCGCACATGCTGTTCGCCAGACGCATCACGGGAGATCACGCGCAACGCTTCAACCTGCTGTTGTTGCAGGATCGGCTCGATGGCCAGCACTTCCTCACCGTAGCGCGCCTGGGCCTGGAACTGCCCGGCGACCCAGCGCAAGTAGTCGTTGTATTCCATGCGGCACGGATAAAAAGTGCCCAGGTTGATGAAGTCCACCAGCCGGTCGTGGGCCTTGAGGTAATTGACGAAGGAATACGGGCTGGTGGGGTTGCGCAAGGTCACCAGGTCCTTGAGGAACGAAATCTGCAGTTCGCTCTGGGTCACCAGGGTATTGCCGTGCCAGCGGTAGTCGGCCTGCTTGTCGAGAAACAGCACATCGAGTTTGCCCTGGGCTTTCTCACGCTCCTGCAGGGCGATGGCCAGCGCCAGGTTCGAAGGGCCGAAACCGATACCGATCAGGTCGTGAACCGCGGGCGAAGCAATTGCCTGTGTCATTCCAGTGTCCTCTGGATAAGCCCCTTGGCGGTGGGGCGGGAATACCTTTCAAGACCTGAACAACAGGTCATGTGTTGATAGGAAACGAGGACAGTGAAATAAAATTTAACTAATCAGTGATCAGTGCGCGTCCCACTCACGCATGCGCACCCGGCAATGCTTCATGGCGTTGACGATATGTTTTTCCACCACACTGCGGGAAATGCTCAGGCGTTCGGCGATTTGCGGGTGGGAAAGGCCATCGAGTTTGCGCAGCAGGAAGCTGTCGCGGCAGGCCGTCGGCAACTCGGCCAGGGCGCGTTCGAGCATTTCCAGGCGCTGGCCCTGATCGTGGCTGGCATGCGGTGAACTGGGGGCGAAACGCTCTTCGCTGTCCAGCACCTCCAGGGGCTCGGACTGGCGCAGGGCGTTGCGCCGATGGCCGTCGATCACCAGGTTCAGCGCCGTGCGATACAAAAACGCCCGCGGCTGTTCGATTGGCGTGTCGCTTGCGCGCTCCAGCACCCGGACATAAGCGTCATGCACCACATCCTCGGCCACCTGACGGTTGCCCAGCTTGGCGTTGAGGAAACACACCAGCTCGCGATAGTAGTTTTCCAACATGACTCCCGACCGCCTGGGGAAGCGGTATCAGATCCTTGAGTGCTAAAGAAGACAGGCCATCGGTGATGGCAGTTTGAGTGCGTGCAATTTATAGTAATTCTCATCTACTTTTAAAGAAGTCTTGCACCCACGCACGATTTTTTTATTCGACAGAGCTGTTACGGCGTATGTAAACGTCTAAATCTTCGGGCAATTTTCTCGTATAACAGTCAGCCCTCCGCAACTGCGGCCCAAACTTCTGGCTGGAACCAACGCATGAAACGCCCACGCCCCGCCCGACGCGCCCTGCTTGCTGTCGCGTGCCTGATCCCCATCCTTGCGGTGGCTGCCTGGCAACTGCTGCAGCCTGGGCGCGATAGCCTGCCGACTGTCACCGTAACGCGCGGTAACATAGAAAACAGCGTTACCGCATTGGGCACTCTGCAGCCGCGCCGGTACGTCGATGTGGGTGCCCAGGCGTCCGGGCAAATCCGCAAGATCCACGTGGAGGCCGGTGATCAGGTCAAGGAAGGCGAGTTGCTGGTGGAAATCGACCCTGCCACACAGCAGGCCAAGCTCGACGCCAGCCGCTACGCCATCGAAAACCTGCAGGCCCAGTTGCAGGAGCAGAAAGCCCAGCACGAACTGGCCCGTCAGAAGTACCAGCGCCAGCAGCGCCTGGTCGCCGGCAACGCCACCCGCGAAGAAGACGTACAAACCGCCAAGGCCGAGCTGAGTGCCACCCAGGCCCGCGTCAATATGTTCCAGGCACAGATTCGCCAGGCCCAGGCCAGCCTGCGCAGTGACGAGGCAGAACTGGGTTACACCCGCATCTATGCGCCCATGAGCGGCACCGTGGTGGCGGTGGACGCACGGGTCGGCCAGACCCTCAACGCCCAGCAACAGACGCCGCTGATCCTGCGCATCGCCAAGTTGTCGCCGATGACTGTGTGGGCCGAGGTTTCCGAAGCCGACATCAGTCATGTCAAACCGGGCATGACCGCCTATTTCACCACCCTCGCCGGTGGCAGCCGGCGCTGGACCAGCACCGTGCGCCAGATCCTGCCGATTCCGCCCAAGCCGCTGAATGAAACCAGCCAGGGCAATGGCAGCCCCAGCAGTACAAGCAAAACCGGCAGCGGCCGCGTGGTGCTGTACACCGTGCTGCTGGATGTAGACAACACCGACAACGCGCTGATGGCCGAAATGACCACCCAGGTATTTTTCGTCGCCAGCCAAGTCAAGGACGCCCTCACCGTTCCAGTCGCAGCATTGATGGGCAGCCAAGGCCACGATAAACAGGTGGCCCGGGTTGTGGCCAAAAATGGCAGCGTCCAGGAACGTGAAGTACGCCTGGGGATCAGCGACCGCCTGCGAGTCGAAGTGCTGGACGGTCTCAACGAAGGCGATAACCTGCTGATCGGCCCAACCGATGGCAGCGGAGGTTGATTTGACCACGCCGCTGATCGAACTCAAGAACATCCGCAAATCCTACGGCGGCGGCGACAGCCCGCAAGTCGATGTATTACGCGGGATCGACCTGTCGATCCATGCCGGGGAATTCGTCGCCATCGTCGGTGCATCGGGCTCCGGCAAGTCCACGCTGATGAACATCCTCGGCTGCCTCGACCGCCCCACTGTCGGTGACTACCTGTTCGCCGGAGAAAACGTTGCCCACCTGGACAGCGACGAACTGGCCTGGTTGCGCCGCGAAGCCTTTGGGTTCGTGTTCCAGGGCTACCACCTGATCCCGTCCGGCTCGGCCCAGGAAAACGTCGAGATGCCAGCGATCTATGCCGGTATCAGCGCCGCCGAACGCCATGCCCGCGCCAAGGCCCTGCTCACCCGGCTGGGTCTGGCCGACCGCACCGCCAACCGTCCGCATCAGCTTTCCGGTGGCCAGCAACAGCGTGTCTCGATTGCCCGCGCACTCATGAACGGCGGGCATATCATCCTCGCCGACGAACCCACCGGTGCCCTCGACAGCCACAGCGGTGCCGAGGTGATGGTGCTGCTGGATGAACTGGCGAGCCAGGGCCACGTGGTTATCCTGATTACCCACGACCGCACAGTTGCCGCGCACGCCAACCGCATCATCGAGATCAGCGACGGGCTGATCGTCAGCGACTCGGCACAAAGTGACACCCACGTGCCCGTCACGGCCAACAGTGACGCACTGCAAGCCGTGGACCTGCGCCAGCGCCTGGCCGACGGTGCCGAACACAACGGTGCCTGGAAAGCCGAACTGCTGGACGCGGTGCTCGCGGCCTGGCGGGCGATGTGGATCAATCGCTTTCGCACCGCGCTGACGCTGCTGGGGATCATCATCGGCGTGGCGTCGGTGGTGGTCATGCTGGCGGTGGGCGAAGGCAGCAAGCGCCAGGTCATGGCGCAGATGGCAGCGTTCGGCTCCAACATCATCTACCTCAGCGGTTTCTCGCCCAACCCGCGTACACCGCAGGGTATCGTGACCCCCAATGACGTCGCAGCCTTGGCCACACTGCCGCAGGTCAAGCGCATCATGCCCGTCAACGGCACCTACGCCGGTGTACGCTTCGGCAACGTCGACTACATGGCCTATGTGGGCGGTAACGACACCAACTTCCCGACCATTTTCAACTGGCCAGTGGCCCGAGGCAGCTACTTCACCGAGGCCGACGAACGCGCGGGCGCCACGGTGGCGGTGATCGGTCATCGCGTAAGCGAAAAGTTGTTCAAAGGCGAAGTCGACCCCATCGGCCAATACATCCTGATAGAAAACGTGCCCTTCCAGGTGATTGGCGTGTTGGCTGAAAAAGGCTCCAGCTCCGGCATGCAAGACAGCGACGACCGTGTCGCGATCCCCTACACCGCCGCCAGCGTGCGCCTGTTCGGCACCTATAACCCCGAATACGTGGTGATTGCCGCCGCCGATGCGCGCAAGGTCAATGAAACCGAAAAGGCCATCGATCAGCTCATGCAAAAGCTGCACAACGGCAAGCGCGACTACCACCTGACCAACGACGCCGCCATGATCCAGGCCGAGGCGCGCACGGCGAACACGCTGTCGTTGATGCTCGGTTCGATTGCGGCGATTTCCCTGCTGGTGGGCGGGATCGGCGTGATGAATATCATGCTGATGACCGTGCGTGAACGCACCCGCGAAATCGGTATCCGCATGGCCACCGGGGCGCGCCAGCGCGACATTCTGCGCCAGTTCCTCACGGAAGCGGTGATGCTCTCGGTAGTCGGTGGCCTGTGCGGTATTGCCCTGGCCCTGCTGGTGGGCGGCGTGCTGGTGTTGGCCGAGGTGGCGGTGCAGTTCTCCCTGGTGGCGGTGCTTGGCGCGTTTGGCTGTGCGCTGGTCACCGGTGTCGTATTCGGCTTTATGCCGGCCCGTAAAGCTGCCCGGCTCGATCCGGTTAAGGCGTTGACCAGTGAATAAACCATCCATCGCACCGCGCCTGTCGGTGCTCAGCCTGTGTCTGTTGCTCAACGCCTGCACCGGCAACCCGCCCGCCGTCGACAGCGGCATCGCAGCGCCTGCCGCCTGGCAGTACGCCGAGCGTGATGCCGCCCAAGTCACCAACCAGCGCTGGTGGACGCAGTTCGGCAGCCCGCAACTCAACCGCCTGATCGACCAGGCGCGCCGTGACAGTTATGACGTAGGCGCCGCCATGGCGCGGGTGCGCCAGGCCCAGGCCAGCGCGGTAATTGCCGGCGCGCCATTGTTGCCTGAGGTTAATTTCAACCTCTCCGCCAGCCGTCAAAAACTGCTGCGCGGCAGCGGCAACTCGACACTGGACGCCACGGAGAGTGACAACACCGTCGACAGCTTCGGCGCCAACCTGACCGCCAGCTATGAAGTGGATTTCTGGGGTGGCCGCGCCGCCTCCCGCGACAGCGCCGTGCAAACCCTGCGCGCCAGTGAGTTCGACCAGGCCACCGTGGAGCTGACCCTGCTCAGCAACGTAGCCGACCGCTATGCACAAACCCTCGCCGCGCGCCAACAACGACAGATCGCCGAGCTGAACCTGGCGAATGCGCGCAGTGTGCTCGACCTGGTCCAGGCCCGCTACGAGGCCGGCTCCGCCACTGCCCTGGAGCTGGCCCAGCAGAAAAGCCTGGTGGCCAGCCAGCAACGGCAACTGCCGCAGATTCAGCAGGTGGCTGAGGAGTCGCTGATCACCCTGGCGGCCCTCCTCGGCCAGCCGGTGCAAGCCCTGAACCTGACCGACGAGCCATTCCAGGCACTGACCTGGCCGGCCATTGGCCCGGGCGTACCCAGCCAACTGCTGAGCCGCCGCCCCGACCTGGCCCGGGCCGAAGCGCAGCTGGCGGCGGCCAGTGCCGACGTCACGGTGGCACGCGCGGCGATGCTGCCCACGGTCACCTTGGGCGCGACCCTGGGCTCGGGCTCCGACAGGGCCGCAGACATTTTGCGCAGCCCGTTCTACACGCTGACCTCCGGCCTGGTGGCGCCGATTTTCAACAATGGCCGCTTGAGCGCCGAACGCGACAAGGCCCGCGCCCGCCAGGATGAGCTGCTGCAAACCTACCGCGGCGCCATCATCAACGGCTTTGCCGACGTGGAGAAAGCCCTCAGCAGCATCACGCGCCTGGATGAGCAACGCGATTGGCAGAGCGAGGAACTGCGGCAGGCGCAAACCGCCTTCCAGATCTCCGAAAGCCGCTACCAGGCAGGTGCCGCCGACTTGCTGACGGTTCTGGAAACCCAGCGCACCTTATACGCAGCGCAGGACCTGAATGTGCAATTGCGGCTGTCACGCCTGCAAGCCAGTATCGCCTTGTACAAGGCCTTGGGTGGCGGCTGGAATGCCGATTTCCGATAACAAAACTCAAAACTCCTACACATTCCGTTTATTAAACCTACATTCGTCTACCCCTGGTACTTGGTAAAAAAGCCACCTTCATACGGCTGCCCGGTATCTCTTGATGAAACCCAGCGTTCTTGTAAAACGCCTGGCGTGCATCAGCCTATGGCTGTTCGCAGGCCAGGCTTTTGCCGAGCCCCTGATCGCGCCCACCGCGATTGACTGGCTGCTGGACTGCCCATTTCCCGCCTTCAAACAACCAGACCCCGAGGTACTGGAGCGTACTCAATGCGCCAGTGTCAGCGTGCCCCGCGACTATGCCGCGCCCAAGCGTGGCAACGTGCGCCTGGCCCTGACCCGTGTCGGCGCCCGGGATCCGCTCAGTCGTGAAGGCGTGGTGTTTATCCAGGCCGGCGAGCCGCAACTGGGCCAAGGTGCCACCTTTGGTGTCCACCTGGTCAGCCGCTGGGAGTCCTATGCCACGCCAGCCTACAAACAGTTGGTCAACCGTTATGACGTCATCGAACTGACACCGCGCGACCTGAGCCACGAGAACGGCGTCGAGCAGGCGGCGCGCGATATGGAGTTTGTGCGCGCACAACTGGGTGAGGCACAGCTCAACTACCTGGGTAACGCTGAAGCCACCCGGATCGGTAGCCGGTATGCGGCATTGTTTTCCGAGCACGTGGCACGCATGGTTTTAGTCAACGCCGGGCACAGTGAAGCGTTCAACACCGGCGTCGAGCAACTGTTGCTCAAAGAGTCGTCTCGGCCCGACGGTGCCGGGTGCATCAAGCGTTGGGTCGCAGACTTTCTGGTCAGCGGCAAGCAACCGCCCCCCGCCACCCGCTGCGTCGACCTTGGCAGTTGGGAATAACCCGCACGTTTACGACCTCTTCGCGTCGAAAACGACACCCTGCGTTGACGCTCCTGCCCAATCGTTATTAAGTGCTATTAATCCGCATTAATAGGATCAATAGACCAGCATGCTCAGTCGCCCGTTACGACGCAAACGCCAGAAGCTCTCCGATGTGATTGTCGAGTCGGTCAAGCGCTCCATCGTCACCGACGCGCTGAAGCCCGGTGACCGGTTGCCCACCGAGCGTGAGCTGATGGAGAGTTTTCAGTGTTCCAAGGGCTCGGCCCGCGAAGCGCTCAAGGCCCTGGAAGTGGAAGGCCTGGTGAGTACGCGCACCGGCCCCAGCGGCGGCGCCTACCTGAACCAGGCGGGCACCGAGCCGGCCAGCCGAGCATTGCGTAACTACCTGCATTTCCAGCACCTCGATGGCGAGCAGGTGTACCAGCTGCGCAAGGTCATCGAAGTGGAACTGGCGGTGTCGGTGCTCGGGCGGTTGAGCGAAGACGACTACCAGGCCCTGCAAGACAACGTGGATTTTTGCAGCGCGCCGGAAGACAGCGAAGCCGGCCAGCGCGAACAGCGCCTGGCGGAGCTGGAGTTCCATAACCTGCTGGCCAAGGCCTGCCCCAACCCGCTCTTGAGCTTCATGGCGCAGTTTCTCAACGACCTGCTGCGCGACCTGGTGGTGCTGAAAAAAGCCTACAAACCCAAGCGCAAGCAGTTCGACGCGGCCAACCTCGACTACCACAAGCAGTTGCTGCTGGCCTTTCGTGCAGGTGATGAAAGTGCGGTGCGCAGCTTGATGCATGAACACATGTGCGACGCCGAACACCATATGACCGCACTGGAAGGCGAAGTCAGCCCGCACTTCCTATTGGAGTTCGATCATCGCTGATGAACACCACAGATCTAATGTGGGAGCGGGCTTGCTCGCGAAGACGGTGTATCAGTCACCGAATGCATAGCTGACCCACCGTATTCGCGAGCAAGCCCGCTCCCACATTCAGATTCAGTTCCAACCGCTAGACAGCGTTTGCCCCATCCAATAACAGGCCTGCCCACAGGCCCTTGCTCCACCGTATCGCCATTGCCGCTCCTGCCAATAACTAAACCAGGGAGTCACCCCATGCAGCGTCGTACGTTGTTGAAAGCCAGTCTCACCGCCGCCGCCGCGCTCAGCCTTCCGCTGAGTGTGCGCTCTGCATTCGCCGCCGAGCCCTTTACCTTTTACGGCCTCAAGTCCATGTCTGGCGCCTTTGCCAGCTATGGCAAGTTTGCCGACATGGGTTCGCGCCTGGCGGTGGAACAACACCCCGAAATTCTCGGGCGCCCGCTGAACTACAAAGTCATCGACACCGAAGGCAACGCCGGCAAGGCGGTGCGCAAAGTGCAGGAGGCGATCCAACAGGACGGCGCACGGTTCTTCCAGGGCTGCACGCTGTCGTCATCGGCGCTGGCGGTGGCCAAGGAGGTCGACAAGGTCAGTGGCGTGTTCATGACCCCGGTCGGCGCCGATGAAGTCACCGGTAAGGACTGCAACAAAGCCACCTTCCGCTGGTCGGTGCCCACCTACGGCGCGATCCGCGAAACCATGGTGCCGCTGATCAAGCTGCTGCCGGACGCCAAGCGCTGGTACACCATCACCCCGCAATATGTGTTCGGCGAAGCCTTGCTCGAAGGCGCCAAGACCGTGCTCAAGGAAAACGGCCTGGAGCATGTCGGCAACAGCTACCACTCGTTGCAGGAGCAGGAATTCTCCGGCTACCTGACCAACGCCATCGCCGCCAAACCCGACGTGCTGGTGCTGCTCAACTTCGGCAGCCAGTCGTCCAACACCCTGCGCCAGGCGGTGAACTTCGGCATCAAGGAGCGCATGAAAGTGCTGCTGGTGTGGTCCGCCGGCCTCGACCAGTTCCAGGAGCTGGGCAGCGACGTGCTCGAAGGCGTGTACCTCGGCGCACAGTACTGGCACCAGGTCGACAGCCCGCTCAACCGCGAGCTGGTCAAGCTGACCCAGGCCAAATACGGCATCAACCCCACCTACCCGCTGGCTGCCGACTACATCAGCACCAAGGTCATGCTCGACACCATCATCTCCACCGGCAGCTTCGACGGGCCGACGGTGGCCAAGGCCATGCAAGGCCTGAGTTTCGACGGCCCGACCGGCAAGGAATCGATCCGCGCCGGCGACCACCAGGTGATCAAGGATTACTACTTGATGATCGGCAAGGCCAGCGGCGACATGGCCGACAAGGATGACCTGGCCAAGGTGCTCAGCGCCGGCCAGTCGTTCCCGCCGGTCGAGGCGACGGGCTGCACGCTCGCCTGATCCCCCGAAACAGTGCACCGCAGGGCTGCGCGAGCAGCTTCCTGCCGAGGGCTTCTGCATGCTTAATCTTTACCTGTTCCAGATCCTCAACGGCCTTGGGCTTGGGATGATCTATTTCCTGATCGCGGTTGGGCTGACGATCATTTTCGGCCTGCTCAACTTCGTCAACTTCGCCCACGGCGCGTTCTTCCTGCTGGGCGCCTACATCTGCTACACCGCCGTCAGCCTTACCGGCAACTTCTGGCTCGCGCTGCTGATTGCGCCGCTGGTGGTGGCCGCACTGGCGTGGGTGATCGAGCGCTTGTTGATCCAGCGGATTTATCACTTGCCGCACATGTTCCAGATTCTGGTGACCCTGGGGATCGCGCTGATCATCCAGGAAGCCAGCGTGATGATCTGGGGCCCGGTGGGCAAAAGCGTCGCCGTGCCGGAACTGCTGCGCGGCGTGCTGGTGGTCGGCGATTTCGTCTACCCCTATTACCGCCTGTTCCTCATTGTGTTTTCCGGGCTGGTCGGCCTGGGCCTGTGGCTGCTGCTGGAACGCACGCGCTTCGGCGCCCTGGTGCGCGCCGGCAGTGAAAGCACTGAAACCGTGTCGCTGCTGGGCACCAATATCTTCCGCCTGTTCTCCATGACCTTCGCCCTCGGCGTGGCCCTGGCCGGTGTCGCCGGCGTGTTGTTCGCGCCGTTGCGCGGTGCGCAGCCCTTTGTCGGCCCGGAGATTCTCGGCGTGGCCTTCGTGGTGGTGGTGATCGGCGGCATGGGCTCGTTCAGTGGGGCGCTGGTCGGCGGTTTGCTGGTGGGCGTGGTGCAAAGCCTGATGACCACACTTTGGCCCCAAGGCGCGAGCCTGATGATCTACGGCGCAATGGCCGTGGTGATTCTGGTACGCCCTTACGGCCTGTTTGGGAGAGCCTGACATGAGCGAGAAAAACCCCCTGCCGTTTGCCAAGACGCAATCGCGCGCGATGTTGCTGTGGGTGCTGGCCGTGCTGATCGGCTTGCCGTTGATCCTGCCTTCGGCGACCCTGGCCACCGAGATCCTGATCTTCGCCATGGCGGCCCTGGCCTGCAATTTGTTGCTGGGCTACACCGGGCTGCTGTCCTTCGGCCAAGGCATCTTCTTCGGCGCCGGCGCCTACTGCGCGGCGTTGTTGATGATCCACCTGCAACTGGGCCTGTTCCCGGCCTTGCTCGGCGCCGCCGTGGCCGGTGGTTTCCTGGCGCTGCTGGTGGGCGCCCTGGCGATCCGGCGCACCGGCATCTACTTCGTGATGCTGACCCTGGCGTTCAGCCAGATGGCCTACTTCGTCGCCTACACCTTGAGCGACTGGACCGGCGGCGATAACGGCCTGCTCAGCGTGCCGCGCCCGGAAATCCGCATCGGTGACAACGTGCTGCTGTCGCTGGCCGACGCCCGTGCGTTCTATGGGTTTGTCGCGGTGCTGTTCCTGCTGATCTTCATCGGCGCACGCCGGGTCATCGCCTCGCCGTTCGGCAGCACCTTGATGGCGATCCGTGAAAACGAAACACGCGCCTCGGCCATCGGTTATGACACGCGCCACTTCAAGATCCTGGTGTTCGTGCTGTCCGGCGCGGTCACCGGCATTGCCGGGGCGCTGTACGCGATGCTGCTGCACTTTGTGCCGCTGTCGAACATCGACCTGGCAATGTCCGAAAACATTCTGATCATGACCATCGTCGGCGGCACCGGCTCGCTGTTCGGCTCGTTGCTGGGCGCCGGCTCCATCGTGCTGCTGGGGGATTTCCTCTCTGATCTGTGGCCGCGCTGGCTGATGTTGCTCGGAATCATCCTGATCTTCGTGGTGATCTTTATGCGCGGTGGCTTGTGGGGCGGGCTGTCGTCGCTGTTCGAACGCCTGCGCGGCAGCCGTAAAACTGCCGTCGTCGCCAAGGAGGAAGTGTTATGAGCATCCTGCTGGAAACCCAAAACCTGGAACTGGCCTACGGCGCGTTCCATGCGGTCAATGGCGTCAACCTCAAGGTCGAAGCCGGCACCATCCACACCATCATCGGCCCCAATGGCGCGGGCAAGACCAGCCTGTTTCACTGCCTCACCGGCGAGCGCCAGGCCACGGCCGGGGCGATCCATTTCGACGGCAAGAACCTGATGCGCAAGCCCGCCCACGCCCGCGTCGGCCTGGGTATGGCGCGTTCGTTCCAGCTCACCAGCCTGTTCCAGAACCTCAGCGTGCGCGAGAACCTGCGCCTGGCCGCCCAAGGCCGCGACGGCGCGCGCGCCCTCAACTTCTGGCGCCGTGTCGACAGCCAACGCGAGCACCTGGAGATGGCTGACCAGGTACTCGAACGCCTGCAACTCACGCCCCGCGCCAACACCCTTGCCGGCGAACTGTCCCACGGCCAACAGCGGGTGCTGGAGGTGGGCATGTCGATCTGCTCCAAGCCCAAACTGTTGATGCTCGACGAGCCCACCTCGGGCATGGGCATCGATGATATTCCGATCATGACCCAACTGATCAGCGACCTCGGCCGCGACCACACGGTGCTGTTGATCGAACACAACATGAGCATCGTCATGTCCATCAGCCAACGCATCACCGTGATGAGCCACGGGCAGATTCTGGTGGAAGGCACGCCGGAACTCGTGCGCGCCGATGAGCGTGTGCGCACTGCATACCTTGGGGAGGCTGCCTGATGCTGATCGTCGAGAACATCCATTCCTACTACGACAAAAGCCACGTGCTCGAAGGCGTGTCGCTGACCGTCAACCCTGGCGAGCTGGTGACCTTGCTCGGGCGTAATGGCGCCGGCAAGACCACCACGCTGCGCAGCATTCTCGGGATTATCTGCCCGCGCCAGGGCCAGATTCACTTCAATGGCCAGGCGTTGGTGGGCCAGAAGATCTTTGAAATCGCTCGCCAGGGGCTGGCCCTGGTGCCGGAAAATCGTGGGATTTTCCGCCTGCTTACGGTCGAGGAAAACCTGCGCATCGCCGTGCGCAAGACCAGCCGCTGGCAGCTGGAGGACGTGTACGGCATGTTCCCGCGCCTCAAGGAGCGGCGCAAAAACGCCGGCCACACGCTGTCCGGTGGCGAGCAGCAAATGCTCGCCATCGCCCGTGCGCTGCTTAACGACCCCAAGCTGCTGATTCTCGATGAGCCTACCGAAGGCCTCGCGCCGGTGATCGTCGACGAGTTGGTGAAGATCCTGCGCAAGGTCAAGGACGACGGCCTGCCGGTGCTGCTGGTGGAACAGAACCTGATGGTCTGCGACAAGCTCGCCGACCGCCATTACGTGCTCGAACAGGGCCGCGTGGTGTATGAGGGCAGCGCCGCTGCTTTCCGCGCCGACCCGAGCATCAAAAACCGTTATTTGGCCCTGAGTGCCTGACCGGAGATTGCAGATGAATAGCTTTGCGCAACCGCTTCAGAGCAACGCCCCGCTGATCAACCGCGACCGCCTGTGGCAATCGCTGATGGACCTGGCCCAACTCGGCGCCACCGTCAAAGGCGGTGTGTGCCGCCTGGCCCTCACCGACCTCGACCGTCAGGCCCGCGACCTGTTTGTGCAATGGTGCGAGGCGGCCGGGTGCAGCGTCAGTGTCGACGCTATCGGCAATATTTTCGCCCGGCGTGCCGGGCGTAATCCCGCCTTGGCGCCGGTGATGACCGGCAGCCATATCGACACCCAGCCTACGGGCGGCAAGTTCGACGGTTGCTACGGGGTGATGGCCGGGCTGGAAGTGATCCGCACCTTGAACGACCTCGGCATTGAGACCCAGGCGCCGATTGAAGTGGTGGTGTGGACCAACGAAGAAGGCTCGCGCTTCCCGCCGTGCATGATGGGCTCCGGGGTGTTTGCCGGTAAGTTCGACCTGCAGGAGACCCTCGACAAACAGGACGAGCACGGCCTGTCGGTGGGTGCTGAATTGCAGCGCATCGGTTACGCCGGTACGCGTGCGGTGCTCGGCCACCCGGTGGGTGCATATTTCGAGGCGCATATCGAGCAAGGCCCGGTGCTGGAAGACCAGGCCACCACCATCGGCGTGGTCATGGGTTGCCTGGGCCAGAAGTGGTTCGACCTGACCCTCACCGGCGTCGAAGCCCACGCCGGCCCCACGCCGATGCACCTGCGTAAGGACGCCTTGGTCGGCGCCGCCGAGGTGGTCAGCGCGGTCAACCGTATCGCCCATCAGCACCAGCCGCATGCCTGCGGCACGGTCGGTTGCCTGAGCCTGCACCCCGGCTCGCGCAATGTGATTCCCGGCCAGGTGCACATGACCCTCGACTTGCGCCACCTGCATGCCGACAAGCTACAGGCCATGGTCGATGAAGTACGCGATGTGATCGAGACCAGCGCCAAGCGCCACGGCCTGAGTTTTGAATTGACGCCGACTGCCGACTTCCCGCCGCTGGACTTCAACCCCGCCTGCGTCAACGCCGTGCGCGACGGCGCGAGTGCCCTGGGCTTCAGCCATATGGACATCGTCAGCGGCGCCGGGCATGACGCAATTTTCGTCGCCGAACTCGGCCCGGCCGGGATGATCTTCGTGCCGTGCGAAGGCGGCATCAGCCATAACGAAATCGAAAACGCCGCGCCGGATGACCTGGCGGCGGGCTGCGCGGTATTGCTGCGCGCCATGGTCAACGCGGCGCAGGGGGAACAGGCATGAGTGAGATCGGCCAACTGACAGCGGTGCAACTGCTGCAGCATTTTCGCGACAAGAGCTTGTCGCCGGTGGAGGTCACCGAAGACGCCCTGCTGCGTATCGAGCGCTACAACCCGGTGGTGAACGCCTACTGCCATGTCGATCCGCAAGGGGCACTCAACGCGGCACGCGCCTCGGAACAACGCTGGTTCAAAGGCCAACCCTGTGGCGCGCTGGATGGCGTGCCGTCGTCGATAAAAGACCTGACGCTGACCATCGGCATGCCGACCCGCAAGGGCTCGCGCACCTCATCTGCCGAAGGGCCGTGGGACGTGGACGCGCCCTTCTCGGCCTTGATGCGCAAGGCCGGCGCAGTGCTGCTGGGCAAAACCACCACGCCGGAATTCGGCTGGAAAGGCGTCACCGATAACCCGTTGTACGGCATCACCCGCAACCCGTGGGACACCCGCACCACGGCGGGCGGCTCGTCCGGTGGCGCGGGCGCGGCGGCGGCGCTGAACCTGGGCGTGTTGCACCAGGGCAGCGACGCCGGGGGTTCGATCCGCATACCCTGTGCGTTTACCGGCACCTTCGGCATCAAGCCGACTTTCGGTTATGTGCCGCAATGGCCGGCCAGTTCCATGACGATTCTGTCGCACCTGGGGCCGATGACACGCACGGTGGAAGACACCGTGCTGATGCTGCAAACCGTGGCACAAGCGGATGCGCGCGATGGCCTGATCGGTGCGCCACGCACCACGCCATGGCTCACGCCGGGTACGGACTTGAAAGGCTTGCGCGTGGCCTACAGCCCCACGTTCGGTTATGTGAATGTCGACCCGCAGGTCGCCAAAGTCGTCGCCCAAGCCGTTGACGGTCTGGTGCAACTGGGCGCGCAGGTCGAGGAAATCGACCCGGGTTTCAGCGATCCGCTGGAGGTGTTCAGCACCTTGTGGGCGGCGGGCGCCGCACGCCTGACCGGCTCGATGAGCGAGGCGCAAAAACAGCTGCTCGACCCGGGCCTGCTGCGCATTGCGCAACGCGGCGAACAACTCAGCCTGCGCGACTTCAACGACGCCCTCGAAGCCCGCGCTGCACTGGTCGCGCGGATGGCGGCATTCCATGAGCATTACGACGTGCTGGTCTCGCCGATGATGCCGATCACCGCGTTCGAGGCCGGGCACAACGTGCCGCCGGGCTCGGGCATGAATGAGTGGATGGAGTGGACGCCGTTTACCTATCCCTTCAACCTCACCCAGCAACCCGCCGCGTCGGTGCCGTGCGGGCTGGCGGCGAATGGCTTGCCGGTGGGGTTGCATGTGGTGGGCGCGCGGTTTGCCGATGAGCAGGTGCTGCGGGTGTGCCAGGTGTATGCCAAGGCGTTCCCCACCGAACACCTTGAAGCACCGCGCGGGCTCTGAACTGCGGCGTTCGACCGCGGATCGCGCTGTGCATCTGCGCACGCACCTGGCTTATAATTCGCGCTTCATTTTTGTTGCGCGGATTGTCTCAAATGCTATTCATAAGGATCGTTCTGGCGAGCGCAGTGCTCGCCATCCTGCCGACCGTAGCCTTCGCTACAGCGCTGGATTTGACCTATGAAGCGCCTGTTACCGAGGCTGTACCTCAGGCTGCGCCGGCTACGGCCAAATCGTTATTCCCGGTGACGACCAAGCCGCCGGTGACATTCGACTACACCTGTAAAGGCCCGCGCTGCCAGTATGAAGATGACCTGGAGCAGCGCCACGACGACCAGACGACACACAGTTGGTCTATCGGGATTCAGTAACGGTCAGTCGACCTTTAGCTGAAATGCCTTTTACTGTGGGAGCGGGCTTGCTCGCGAAGGCGGTGCTTCAGTCAGCTCATTTGTAACTGACCCACTGCATTCGCGAGCAAGCCCGCTCCCACAGTTTTTAATCGCATTCCACTACCAAGCAGTCACACCGATTTATTTCCCAACTGAATCAATGCGCGCAAGCCGCCCGCGGATGTACGTGGAGGTAATTCAGGTTTTGAAGGCAACGCGTCGATTACTTGCTGCAGTTCGCGTCTGTTAACAGGCGGTTTCAAACCTGCCTTACCCATAAACTCTGCAATGCCCACTTCCGATTCAGAATGTATAACTCGGCCCAGGTAGGTCAAAACTTTGGGTTCCACCAGATTCACGCTTGCATTGTTCATAAGTAAACGTAAGAAGGGCCCATTTTCATCTTCATCATTCACAGGCGATTTGAAATAATCCCTTATAACCCTATTATATTGTTCCAACACGTCCACGAGCCCCTCCCTTAATTGAAGCAGCTCGGGATTTTTACCATCGCGTACAAATTTCTGAATGGCCTGCTCATACGCTGCTGGTCCTGCATTTTCGTTCGCACCTGCGGTATTTACTTGTGACTCAGAGGCAGGCTGCTCATCAAGACGCGGCCCTGACATGGCCAGGTCGATTGGGGAGTGCGTTGAAGGATTTATCATAAGGATCATGGTCTCTTGATAGGTCTAAGGGTGATGTCTTACTTACCCTGTGTGGACTTTTTCCAGCGCCAGTTGCATCAGTTTGTGTAACAAGACTAAACCGCCTCTCGCTAAACAGGGGCCGGGGAGTAAACCCTCTGGTCTACAATGCCCGTCCATCATCCTTGGGGGCTTCATGGACATCGAACTGGCACGCACCTTCCTCGAAATCACCCGCTGCGGCAGCCTGGCCGCCGCCGCCGAGAAACTGCACGTCACCCAGACCGCCATCACCGCCCGGGTGAAAAACCTCGAAAGCCAGCTGGGCAGCACGCTGTTCATCCGCAATCGTGCAGGTGCACGCCTGACCGCCGATGGCGAGGCCTTTGTGGTGTACGCCAACCAGTTGCTGCAAACCTGGGAAGCCGCAAAACGTGACCTGCCGCTGCCCGATGGCTACCGCAACGTGCTGCACATTGGCGGTGAGGTCAGCCTGTGCAACCCGTTGATGCTCGGTTGGGCCCAGGCCCTGCGTGAACACATCCCCGGGCACGCCTTGCGCACTGAAATACGCGAGGGCGAATACCTGCTGCGCCAGTTGGAATTGGGTGTGCTCGATGCCGCCCTGGTGTTCCAGCCGCAGTACTGGCCGGGGCTGCAAGTGGAGCAGGTGCTGGAAGAAAAGCTGATTCTGGTGCAGCTGGTGAGCAAGCCGGCCCCTTACGTGTATATCGATTGGGGCCCAGGTTTCCGCCAGCAGCATGACGCCGCCCTGCCCGACAAAGCCCGCGCCGCGCTGAGCTTCAACCTCGGGCCGCTGGCGTTGCAGTACATTCTGGAAAATGGCGGCGCCGGGTATTTCCGCACGCGTGTCGTGCAGAGCTACCTGGACAGCGGCGTGATGCAGCGCGTGCCGAAGGCGCCGGAGTTCAGTTTCCCGACGTACCTGGTGTATTCACGGGCGCGGGATTCGGCGGTGTTGCAACAGGCGTTGGCGTTGCTGCGCGAGGTGGTCAAGGCCGAAAGTGACTGGTCGCAACGCTGGGACCCGCTGATTTGAATCACCCTGCGCCTGCGCACATGCTAGCCTGCGGGTGTTTCCTCTTGCAGCCTTACCGATGAACAAGAAAAAGTCCGTCACCATCAGCGACATCGCCAAACGGGTTGGCATGACCACCATCACGGTGTCCCGCGCGCTGAGCAAACCCGACCTGGTCAAGCCCGCCACCCTGGCGCGCATTCTCGAAGTGGCGCGGGAGCTGGACTATGTGCCCAACGCCTTCGCGCGCGGGCTCAAGCGCAGTGAAAGCCTGATCATCGGCGTGATCACAGCATCGGTGGACAACCCGTTCTACAGCGAGATGATCAAGGCAATTTCCCGCGAGGCGAAAAAGCACGGCTACACCATCATGCTGGTCGACACCGATGAGTTGGAAGAGCTGGAAAGCAAGGCCGTCGATACCTTGCTGGGCTACCGCGTGGCGGGGATCATCCTGTCGCCGGTCTCCGACGAGCCGAGCTACCAGCCCGACTATCTGGAGCGCCTGGGCAACGGTAAAACCCCGGTGGTGCTGCTTGACCGCACGATCCACGACAGCCCGTTCAGCCGCGTGGTGCTCGACAACTATCACAGCGGCATCCAGGCCGCGCACTACTTGCTGCGCCAAACGCCGGACCTCAAGCGCCTGCTGGTGCTGACCGGCCCCGAGCATTCACGCATTACCGTGGAACGCCTCAAGGGTCTGCGTGAAGTGCTCGCCGAACACCCACACATCCAGGTCGAAGTGCAGGCCGGCGACTACACGCTGATGCCGTCTTACCTGCACACCCTCGACTACCTGGCCGAGCACTCGGCGCCGGACGCGATCATGGGCTTTAACCAGTTGATCACCCTCGGCGCGTTGCGCGCGCTGCGCATGCACAACATCGCCCACGACAGCCTGACCATCTGCGGCATCGACCGCCTGCCCTTCGCCGATATCTTCGGCGTGCCCATCGCCTGCGTGGCCCACGACGCCTCCCTGGCCGGCAGCAGCGCGGTGCGCCTGCTGCTGGATCGCCTGGAAGACCCGTACAAGCCACGCGACAAAGTGGTGATCGCAGGCGTATTGGAAAACGGCTAGCGGCTGGTGTAACCGCCATCAATCGGCAGGCTGACGCCGCTGATCATGCTCGCGGCATCGCTGAGCAGGAACAGCACCGGCAAAGCGACTTCCACCGTTTCAGCAAATCGCCCCAGTGGAATCGCCGCCAGCGCCGGGTCGCGCTTGGCCGGGTCGGACCAGGCCATGGTGGCCATGGGCGTGAGGGTGACCGTGGGGTTGACGCTGTTGACACGAATTCCAAAGCGGCCCCACTCGGCGCATTGCACGCGGGTGATCGCATCGAGTGCAGCCTTTGAGGCGCAGTAGCCGAGGTGATCATCCAGCGCAACCAGTGAGGCTTGGCTTGAGACATTGACGATGCTGCCGGCGATCTTCGCTTCGATCATCTTTGCCGCGACACGGCTGGCGACCTGGGCGGCAGCGCGGGCGTTGACCTGCATCACCTGGTCGAACGCCTCGGCGCTGATGGCGGCGGCGGGCTCCAGGCGCGAGATGCCGGCGCAGTTGACCAGGCCATGCAACGGGGGTAGGTCTTGCAGGGCGTTGTCGAGGGCGAGGCTGTCGGCGATGTCCAGGCAAAGGCTGTGGCAGCCCAACGTTGCCAATGCCTGCGCGTCGCGGCCCAGCGCGAATACTTCGGCGCCGCTGGCGATCAGTTGCAGCGCGATCTCACGACCGATACCGCTGCTGGCGCCGGTGACGAGGATGCGTTGGTGGGTGAAGTTGAAGGCTGCGTTCATGGTCACTATTCCAAAAACAATGAGAAGATCCCTGTGGGAGCTGGCTTGCCTGCGATAGCGGTGGGTCAATGACAAATGAGCTGGCTGACCCACCGCTATCGCAGGCAAGCCAGCTCCCACATTTCCGGACCGAATTGAATCAGTTGGTTTGCAGGGTGTGCATGATGGGTTTCAACGCGGGATACAACTTCAAGTACTCGCCAAACGCCTGGTCGTACACCGCGACATTCTCGCGCTTGGGCTGCGCCCTCAACGCCAATTGCACCCAGCCCTTTTCCATTTCCCCATCACTCACCAACCCCACCGTGTGCGCCGCCAGCAACGCCGCGCCCAGTGCCGCTTCCACCTCCTGCACGATGGTGTAGACCGGATACCGCGTGACATCCGCAATAATCTGCATCCACAAATCCGAATGGCTCGCGCCACCCACCACAATCAAGCGCGGGTCCAGCGAGTGTGCGCCCTGGGTTCCGGCTTCGATGTTGTGGCGCAGGGCAAAACTCACCCCTTCCAGCACCGCGCGGTACAGGTGTATACGGCTGTGATACAGGTTCAGCCCGACAAAACTGCCGCTGGCGCGGTCATCCCACACCGGGCTGCGCTCGCCCATCAAGTACGGCAGGAACAACAAGCCTTCGCTGCCTGCGGGGATCGTCATCGCGCTCTGCTCCAGCAACACCAGGCTGTCCTGCCCGGTGGCCTTGGCCTGCTGTTCCTCGGCCTGGCAGAACTGCTCGCGAAACCAGCTGACCGACGCGCCGGCGGTGATCGCCCCGCCGAAGATGTACAGGTCGCGCTGGCCGTTGTAGACGTGCGGCATGCTCACCAAGCCATGGCGTGCATCGACGTGCTGGTTCAAGTAGCCCCAGCACATGCTGGTGCCAATCATCGCCACATGGTTGCCCGGTTGCGTGACACCCGCTGCCAACGTCGCCATGGCGGCGTCCACGCCACCGGCAAGAATCGGCGTGCCCGCCTGCAGGCCCAGGCGCGCGGCCCAGCTGTCCAACAGCCCGCCCACCACGTCGCCGGAATACACCAGCCGCTCGGGCATCATCGCCAAGGGAATGCCCAGTGCCGCGAGCATCTCTTCGGACCAGCCGCGCTGCGCCACATCGTAGACACCGCCGATATTGCCGGCGCTGCTGTGGTCCACCGCCAACTCGCCGGTCAGGCACCAGTTGATATAGCTGTTGGGCGGCAGCAGGTAGCGGGTTTCGGCCCACACCTGCGGCTGGTGCTGCTTGAGCCAGAGCATCTTGGTGAAGCCGTAGTAGCTGTCCACCGAGTTGCCGGTGACCGCGAACAAACGCTCCAGGTCGACATGCTCACGCACCCACGCCACTTGCTCACCGGCGCGGCGGTCCATCCAGATCAGGCACGGGTGCAGCGGCGTGATCTGCGCATCCACGGCAATCCCCGAGCCGCCGTACAGGCTGCTGATACACAGCGCCTTGACCTGCGCGGCCGCGACGCCAGCCTTGGCCATGCACTGCGCGACGCAGGCCTCGACGGCGTCCAGCCAGACCTGCGGCCATTGCTCGGCCCAGCGCACTTTCGGGGTATCCACGCGATAACCCTGGCTGTGCTGGGCGATGATCGTGCCTTGACCATCCACCAGCAGTGCCTTGGTGCTCTGGGTTCCAATGTCGACGCCCATTACATAGTTCATAGCTCAGACCACCGGCTTCAACAGCACCTTGATCGACTTGGTCGAATTGGCCAACTCGAACGCTTCGGCAAAGTCATCCAGCGGGAAGTCATGGGTGACGATGCCCTTGGAGGTGACCAGCCCGCGTTCGAACAGGTCGATGGCAATCGGGTAGCAATACGGGCCAAGGTGCGCGCCGCGTACATCGAGTTCCTTGCGATCGCCAATGATCGACCAATCGACGCTGGTCTCGGCGCCGAACACGCTGAACTCGACAAAGCGCCCGAGCTTGCGGATCAGGTCCAGGCCCTGGGTCACGCCAGCCGGCACGCCGGTGGTTTCGATGTACACGTCGCAGCCGTAGTTGTCGGTGAGGCCGTTGATGATGTCGCGGGCGTTGTCGCGGGACGGGTTGATCACCACGTCGGCGCCGAACTGCTTGGCCAGTTCGAGGCGCGCGTCGACCATGTCGATCACCACCAGTTTTTTCGGGGTTTTCAGTGCGGCCACCTGGACCATGCACAAGCCCAGGGTGCCTGCGCCGGCAATCACCACCACGTCATCGAGCTGGATTTCGCCACGGTTGACGGTGTGGATCGAGCACGCCATCGGTTCCACCAGCGCCGAGTCTTCCAGCGACACCGACTCGGGAATCTTGTGCACGATGGCAGTCTTCGGAATGCGCATGTACTGGGCCATGCCGCCTTCGGCCACTTCACGCTGGAAGCCGAAAATGTTGTGCACCTCGCACATCCAGTATTTGCCCGACTTGCAGAAGCGGCACTTGCCGCACGGTACGATCTGCTCGGCAATCACCTTGTCGCCAACCGCGACTTCAAAGTGTTCCTCGGCGCCCTCGCCCACTTCCTCCACGTAGCCGAAAAACTCATGGCCCGGCACCACTGGCGCCTTGACCCACGGGTTGTCGCCACCCCAGAACATCGCCGCGCCTGAATGGCATTTGCAGTCACTGGCGCAAATGCCGCAGGCGGCGATGCGAATCACCAGTTCATGAGGGCGCGCCTTGGGTTTGCCGATGCGCTCCAGGCGGTAGTCTTTCGGGCCGTGGCAGACGACGGCTTGCATTTCGGTGTGCTTGTCCATGGTGTTCGGTCCTGTCTTGTAGGAGTTTATTTATGGCGCTGACGGCTGATAAAAATCGCCAGCAAAATGATCCCGCCCTTGATCACGCTCTGGACGTAGGGCGAAACGCCAAGCATGTTCAGGCCGTTGTTCAACACGCCGAGCAGCATGGCGCCGAGCAAGGTGCCGACGATGACCCCGCGCCCACCGGCAATCGAGGCGCCGCCGAGTACCACGGCCGCAATCGCATCCAGCTCGAATGACACGCCGGCATTCGGCTGGCCGCTCATAAGGCGTGAAGTCAGCACCAGCCCGGCAATCGCCGCCGTGAGGCCGCTGATGCCATACACCAGCAGCTTGAAACGCGCGGCGCGCACGCCGGACAAGCGCACCGCTTCTTCATTGCCGCCGATGGCGTAGATGTAGCGCCCGATGCGCGTGTGTTGCAGCAGCACGTAGGCGGCGAAATAGGTGATCAGCATGATCAGGATCGGCACTTCAATGCCGAACAGGCTTTGGCGGCCGAAGAAACCGAACCATTCCGGCAACCCGGAAATCGGGTAGCCGTCGGTGTACATCAGGCCCAGGCCTCGGGCGATGCCCATGGTCGCCAGGGTGACGATGATCGGCGGCATGTGCAGGTAGGCGACGAACAACCCGTTGCCGATGCCGAAGGCCACGCCGATCAGCATCCCGGCGCCAATCGCCAGGCCGGGCGGCAGGCCCGCAACCATCAACCCCGCCGTCAGGGTGCCGGACAACGCCATCACCGGGCCCACCGACAAGTCGATGCCGCCGGTGAGAATCACGCAGGTCATGCCCACCGCGATAATCGCGTTGATCGACACTTGGCGCGCAATATTCGACAGGTTGCTGGCAGTGAGGAAGTTATCGCTGGCGAAGATCATCACCAGCGTCACCACCACCAACCCCACAAAGGGGTAGAACGCCGGCGAACGCACCAGCCGCGCCAGGTTCAGGCGCAGCCGGCCGGTGTCGCCGGTGTTAATGGACATATTCACTTGAGCCCCCTGTTGCATGGCGCATGACCTCTTGTGGGTTGACGGCGGACGCTTCGAGCAGCTTGACGATGGCGCCCTTGTGGAACACGGCGACGCGGTCGCACATGCCGATGACTTCCGGCAGCTCGGAGGAAATCATGATGATCGCGTAGCCCTGTTCGGTAAGGCTGCGCATGAGTGCGTAGATCTGCGCCTTGGCACCGACGTCGATGCCGCGCGTGGGTTCGTCGAACACCAGCACGTCGCAGTGGTGGTTGATCCAGCGCGCAATCACCACCTTCTGCTGGTTGCCGCCGCTTAAGTTGAACACCCGGCTTTCGCCGCTGGGCGCCTTGATCGACAGCTGGCGCATCAGGTCTTCAACGCTGGCGCATTCCTTGGCCTTGTCGATCAACCCGCAAGCGTGCTGGTATTTGGGCAGGTTGTTCAGGGAGATGTTTTCGCGAATGCTGAAGTCGGTGATCAGCCCTTCGCTCTTGCGGCTTTCCGGCAGCAGGCCGATGCCGTGGGCCAACGCCTGGGCCGGATCATCGAGGGTGACTTTTTCACCGCGCAGCCACACCTCTTTGCTCACTGACGGCAGCGCACCCATCATGCCCAGCGCCAGTTCGGTGCGGCCTGAGCCGACCAGCCCGGCAAAGCCGAGAATCTCGCCTTTGTGCAGTTGGAAGCTGTTGCGCGGGCCGTTGCGCACCAACTGGATGTCCTTGACCTCGAGTAACAGCGGGCCACGTGCTTTGCTCGGCTTGGGTGGAAAACTGCTTTCCAGGCGCCGACCGACCATCATCTCGACGAGGCGGTCGATGTCACTGTCGGCCACATCGGTCACGCCGACATTACCGCCGTCACGCAACACGCTGATGCGGTCGCAGACCTGGAAAATCTCCTCCAGGTGGTGCGAGATAAAAATCACCGCCACGCCCTGGCGCTTGAGCTCGCGCATGATCTCGAACAGCAGTTCGGCTTCGCTGGGCGTCAAGGTCGCGGTCGGCTCATCGAGCACCAGCAAGCGTGCGTCCAGGGCCAACGCCTTGGCGATTTCGACAAACTGCTGCTCGGCCACGCTCAAGTGCTTGACCGCGCACTGCAGGTCGATGCTCACGCCCAGGCGCTTGAACAACGCCTCAGAGGCTTCGACCATCGCGCGTTTGCGCAACAGGCCAAAACGGTTGCTCAGTTCATGACCGAGGAAGATATTTTCCACCGCAGTGAGGTAGGGAATCAGGCTGAATTCCTGGAACACGATGCCGATACCCGCGGCAATGGCGTCGCGGTAGGTGGCGAACTGCTGCGCCTGGCCATCGATCAGGATGTGCCCTTCGTCCTGATGCTCGACACCGCCGAGGATCTTCATCAGGGTCGACTTGCCCGCGCCATTTTCCCCGAGCAGGGCATGAATCTCGCCGCGCTCCACTTGCAGGTTGATGGACTTGAGGGCCTGTACGCCTGGGTAACGCTTACAGATATTTTCCAGCTTCAGAAGACTGCTCATACCGCCGACCTCGTATTCAGAAGGAGAGCTCAAGCCCCACGGGTTAGGTGGGGCCCGGGCGAGTTACCAGCTGAAGTCCTTGGCCTTGGCCTGATCGATCAAGGTGATGTCCACCGGAATGGTGGCCGGCACTTGGGAGCCCCACTTCTTGGCCAGGGCAATGCCCAGGGCCAGGCGGATCTGGTCGCGTGGGTATTGCGCCGAAGTGGCGATGAACTTGCTGCCCGGTTTCTGAATCGCCTTGATCGCTTCCGGCGCGCCGTCGACGCTGACCAGTTTCACGTCCAGGCCACTGGCTTCGATGGCCGAGAGTGCGCCGAGGGAGCCGTTGTCATTCACGCTGAAAATGCCCTTGAGCGTGGGCTGGGCCTGCAGCATGTTTTCGGTGACGGTCAGCGCCTGGTCACGCTCCTGCTTGCCGTTCTGGATGCTCACGATCTTGATGTCCGGGTGCTTGGCCACGGCCTCTTTGCAGCCGCGCACACGCTCAAGGATCGGCACCACGGCGATGCCGTCGAGGATCGCGATATTGCCTTTGTCGCCAATGTTCTTGGCCAGGAATTCACAGGCCTGGAAGCCGGCGTCGAAGTTCTTCGAACCGACGAAGGAGTCCAGCGGGCCGTCAGCCTGGGCGTCTACCGCGACTACGACGACACCGGCGGCGTGGGCGGATTTGACCGCCGATTGCACGCCGACCGAGTCGGTGGGGTTGATCAGCAGGATATCGATGCCTTTTTGCAGCATGTCTTCGACGTCGCTGACCTGCTTGGACACGTCATGGCGGGCGTCGGTGATGATCAGTTTGGCACCGATGGTCGCGCCGGCTTCTTCCAGGGCGTTTTTCATGGTGACGAAATAGGGGTTGTTGATTTCCTGGAAGGAGGCGCCGATGCGGATGGGCTTGGCGGCATCGGCAAAGGCTGGGGCCGCGGCGCCGAGGGTGATGCTGACAGCCAGTAAACACAGGGTTTTCGGGAGCATTTTCATGGCGTGATTCTCTGTTTTGTTTTTATTTTTAGAGCAAATGTTATCGTTAACATTTTGCGAGAAGCTAGCAAGTAAATCGGGGCTGTGCAAGCCCCCGCTGGTCGCCTCGGGTTACGCGGCGCATGTGGGAGCTGGCTTGCCTGCGATGGCATCAACCCGGTGTGCCTGATGTACCGAGGTGTTTGCATCGCAGGCAAGCCAGTTCCCACATTTGATCTGTGTACTGCACAAAAACTCGCACATTCCCCGCCACCAACTAAGCTCAGCCTCCAACAAAAATACCGAGCTAACCGCCATGGCCGACCCTACCGAGACCTTCCGCGCCCGCTATCGCGCCGCCATAAGCCGCCATTACCACCCATGGCTGCACGCCGGTTTCGTCCTTGCCTACGGTATTTTCTGCATCACCCTGGCCTGGTCCACCACCGCGGCCATCACCCCGCTGCAGTGGCTGACGGTGCCGCTGACGCTGGTGTTCTTCAACCTGTGCATCTACCTCGTCCACCGCCACCTGGGCCATCACAAACACAGCCTCGCCAAGCTGTTTTATGCACGCCACACCGGCGACCACCACAGTTTCTTCACGCCCGGTCACATGACCTACGACAGCCCACGGGACTGGCGCGTGATCCTGTTCCCGGCGTGGCTGATCGTGCTGCACAGCCTGGCCATCACCCTGCCCGCCTGGTGGCTGCTCGCGCACCTGAGCCCGAACATCGCCGGGCTATTTGCCGGCTGCATGATCCTCGGTTATTTACTTTACGAAGTGTTTCACGCCTGCGAGCACCTGCCCGCCAATCACCCCGTGGCGCGCCTGCCCTGGATTCGCCAGATGCACCAACTGCACGCTTTGCATCATCGCCGTGAGCTGATGCAGGGGCGCAATTTCAATATCGTTCTTCCGCTGATGGATTACCTGTTCGGCACTCTGCATTGGGAACCTAACGCCCACGACAACCAGGAATAGTCATGAACCACCGCCGCAAAAATCTTCGCCATGGGCTGTTTGTACTGTCACTGGCGCTGATTGCCTTTCTGCTGCTGATGCCCACCCACGTACAACCGGTGAACTGGGCCCCGCCCGAGGCGCCCTCGCTGAAACACGGCACCTACGCCGAGAACCAGCGGCTTCAGGCGGTACAACGCATTGGCGCACCGGACATCGCCGGGCCTGAGGCGTTGTTATTGGATGCCCAGGGCTTTCTGGTCAGCGGCCTGCAGGACGGGCGCATCATCCGCACATCGCCCGACAGCCACAGCCTGGAGGTGCTCGCCAATACCGGTGGGCGCCCACTCGGCCTGGCACTGCACCCGGATGGGCGCTTGATCATCGCCGACGGCGTCAAGGGCTTGCTCGCACTGGATGCCCATCGCCAACTCACGCCGTTGAGCAGCAGCGCGAACGGCCTGCCCTTTGGTTTTACCAATGACGTGACCATCGATGCCAGTGGGCGCTTTGCCTATTTCAGTGACGCCTCCAGCCGCTGGGGCTACGGCCAGGATGGCGAAGCCGTGATCGAGCACGGCGGCGATGGCCGGCTGTTGCGCTACGACTTCAAAACCCGCACCACCGAGGTGTTGCTGAACCACCTGCAGTTCGCCAACGGCGTGGCGCTCGGCCCAGATGAAAGCTACGTGTTGGTGAATGAAACCGGCGCCTACCGCATCAGCCGCTACTGGCTCAAAGGCGAGCGCACCGGCAGCCACGACCTGTTTATCGACAACCTGCCAGGCCTGCCGGACAACCTCAGTTTCAACGGCAACGAGCGCTTTTGGGTCGCCCTGTATTCGCCGCGCAACCCGTTGCTGGATGGGTTCGCCGGCTATCCGCTGATGCGCAAGGTGATGGTGCGCGCGCTGATGGTGGTGCCCAAGCCCATCGAGCGCAAAGCCTTCGTGCTGGGGCTGGACACCGACGGCAAGGTCATCGCCAATTTGCAGGATGGCAGCGCGGGCAATTACTCGCCCATCACCACCGCGCGCGAATATGGCGACTGGTTGTACCTGGGTTCGCTGAACAGCACGAGCATGGCGCGCCTGCCCTTGAAGCTCGCACTGGCCCACGAATAACACCCGCGAATAAAAAAGGGGCAGTCCGCATGGACTGCCCCTTCACGCCTGCAGCAATGGATCAGTGAACGATATCCTGGGTGCAGATGTGCCCGAAGGTCACATAGGACACATTGTCACCACCGACACCCACGCCTGGGTATTCGTCCAGCTCGATACGCCAGCCACCGAAGTTGAAGGTGGTCTCCCAGTTGTACTTCACACCGGTGCTGCTATCCGGGTACCGCACACGGTTTTCACCGAAGCAGGTACCGAGCGCGGCACTGGCCAGGGACGTGCCCGCACTGTTGGTGGTGGCCTTGTAGTCGGTCCAGTTGTACTCGGTGCCTACAAAGTGCTTGTCGACGCGCAGGATCGGCGTGACACCCAACAGCGGTGCGCCCGTGGAATCGGACCAGTTGGTGCTCCAGGTCAACGTCCGCCCCGCCTGGGTTGCCATCCAGAATACCGAGGCCGGCACCCGCACGATGTTGTCGCCCTTCACATCCGAGCTGTTCAACCGCGGCGTAGAGCCCAGGCTAAGGCTGTACTGTTTGGTCGGGTCCTGTGTCACGGCCGGATTGGCGCGTACGCGCACCTTGACGGTAGAGCCCGGCGTGACGCTCGGGTAAGTCGAGGTGGAACCGGCCGGTACGGTGATCCAGTTCACGCCATCGAAGCGGTCGAAGATCCACTGGTTACGGCTGCCACTCTCATCGCCCGCCAGGTACATGCTCACGCTTTGGCCACGCACCGCCTTGAAGTCGAAGTAATCGACGTCATTGGCGTTGTCGAGGTTGCCGGTCACCTTGTTCATCGAGTCCGGCAGCGCGAAGGCGGTTTGCGGCGTGTCGTTGGGTTCATAGGCATCGATATTGGTGTCCACCGCCACGCCGAAGCTGAACTGCGCGTTGCTCGCGGTCTTGGCCACCATGAACCAGTAGTAATCCCCCGCCGGCAGGATGCCGCCCAGGTATTCATCGGCATTGCCAGGGCTGTCGGAGGTGTCGATCAGTTGCGGATTGCCCTGGCCGTCATCACGGAACAGGCTCAGCGACATATCGGCACCGGCGCTCTGGTTGATCAACTGCACCAATACACGGGCGTTGTGCGGCAGGTTGAAGTGGTAAGGAAACTCCTGGCCCGTTTGCACTTGGTCGATGGTGTAGAGGGTGTTGATATCCAGGGTTGGGAACAACGGTTCAAAGGCGGCGACGGCAGCACTTTTCAGGTTGGCCTGGCTCGGCTTTTTCAACTCGCCGACGGCGGTGTTGAACGGTGCGGATTTGGCCGCTTTGGCAGCGGGTTTTACCTTGCCATTTTTGGCGTCGAGAAACTTTTGCAGCACCTCGTCCGAGATCGGCACCGGCGTCAGCGTGCCGCCCGGTTTCAGCGCGTCAATCAAGGTCTGGTTGACCGTGCCGGGGGTGAGTGTGGGAAGGGTTTGCTCGGCCAGGGCAGAGGCCGAAATAAAGCAGGAGGCCATCATGGCCGCGCCCAGCATAAAGGCTTTTGCAGGTTTCATTTTTTATCCATCCATAGTTAAAAAATTGAAGCTCAGGTGATCGGTGACATCCGGTCACCTGGGATGGAATGTAGGACAAGACTGTATGCATGTACAGTATTTTTTGAAAAAATTTGCCCCTCGGAAAATAGGTCAACCGCTCAAGCGCCTACAAAAAAGGCGCATCAATACCCGGTCATCTCCAGATAACCCACCCCACCGTCAAACTGCACCGGCCCTTCCCAGTAGGGAATGCTCAGGTTCATCCACGCCTTCGGGTTGACGGCCTGTGTGGTGATATCCAACTGTTTACCGGGAATTTTCAGCGACCAGCGTGTAGGAATACTGCGCCCGTCGATGTCAGTGGTGGCCACGGGCGTGAGCTGGATATCGGCGTTGTGCAAGGTCTGCGTGTGGCCTTGTTGATCGATCCACGTGCCGGTGAGATAGCCCGCGCAGTCTGTTTGCCGAACGCGGAACAGCATCAGTTGCTCACCACGGTCCAGGTGCAGCGAGAACCAGTCCCAACCGGTCTGGCTGGCCGCCAGCGGTTGGCTGCTCCATTCGCGGTCAAGCCAGGCCGGGCCGCTGACCTGATAGGTGTTGCCGTCGATGCTGACGCTGCCGGTCGCGGTAAAAAACGGCTGGCTGTAGTAGTAGGACGCCTGGCCCTGATCGGATTTACGGCTGTAGCCGTTGTCGCCTTGCAGCACCAGCGGGCGGCTGGAGGTCAGGTGCAGGTCGTAGGCGAATTGCGCACCACCGGCCTTGAGTTGCATGTCGGCCAACGGGCTTGATGCGCCGGGGCGGGTGGCGAAATTCCAGTCGTCGATCCACGCGTTGAACGGCAGCGCCTGGGCGCCGGCCTGGCCAACGCCGCCACGGGCATAGCGTTCGGCGGCGTAGTGGCGGGTGGCGGAGGTCACGGCGGCGTGGCCGAGCCAAATGGTTGAGTCATGCCAGCCGGGTTGCGTCGGCCCCGCCTTCAAGGCATTGCGAAACAACGTCCATTGCACGCCGAACACATTGCCTTGCGCGTCCTTGAGGTTGGCGGTGACGTACCACCACTCGATGCGAAAACCATCATGGGGGCCGTGGTCGTCGGGAAAGCTGAAGACTTTGCCGGGCACCACCTGGGCAAAGTCCGCCGCAGCGCTGCCCAGGCCGGCGAAACTTTCTGGCGGCGCGGGCGCTTTGTCGCATGCCGTCAGCAGCAACAAGACCGCGCACAACAGGGCTTTAATCTTCATTGGCAAAAGTCCTCAGCAAATCCGCCGGGCGACTGCGGTACAGCTGCCACAGCGGCCAGGCCGAAGCCAGCAACGTAGCCAACAGCGCCAACCCCAATAATTGCGCGAGTTGCCACGGGAACACCTGCAACGGCAGGCGCCAGCCGAAGGCCTGCACGTTGATGACCGCGTCCAGGCACCACGCCAACAGCAGGCCCAGCGGCAATGCCAGCACCAGGGTGAGTACCGCCAGCAACCAGGTCTGGCCAAGGTTGAGCAGCATCAATTGCCGCCGCGTCACGCCCAGCGCCCACAGCGGCGCGAGTTGGCCCAGGCGGCTTTGGCTCTGGGTCAGCAGGCTGATAAACAGCGCCACACCGGCGACGCCGAGGGTGAGGCTGTTCAACGCGGCAGTGGCGGCGAAGGTGCGCTCGAACACCTGGCTCGACCAGCCTTTGAGTTGCTGCTGATCGACGATGCGGCTGTCTTCCAGTGCAAACACACGCTGCACTTCATGCACCAGCGGTTGTACATTCTGCGGCAGCACCCGCAGGTTGAACCGGGCCGGTATCAGCGCCGGCCAGTGCGCCAGCAGGTGCTGCGAATTGACCAGCAGATGGCCCTTGGGGTTGCCATAGTCGGCGTAAATCCCCACCACCTTGGGCGACCACATACCCTGCGGCGTCGGGATAGCCAGCGCATCGCCCAGCTGCACGTTCAAGCGGCGCGCCAATTGCTCGCTGAGCATCACCGTGTCGTCTTGCTGCAACTGGTCCCACGGCGCGCTCGCCGCCGCCAGCAACGGCCAATGCTGGCGATAGGTGGGGTCGTCGACCACACCGAAGACATCCGCCGGCCAGCCCTGCAATTGCACGGCGACCTGCCAGGTCGGCAGCACGGTCTGCACCAAGGGCTGCTGCGCCAACCAGGCCGTGAGTTGCTCGGCCTGGGCCGGGGTTTGCGGGTTGAGGTACAGCTCGGCCGTCAGGCGCTGCTCCAGCCAGTTGTTGAACGTCTGGCGGAAGCCCGAGTTCATCGAGCCCGCGCCGATATTCGCCGCCAGCGCCAACAGCAACGCCATCAACGCCAGGCTCAAGGCCGGCAACTGCTGGCGGCAATCGGCCAGGAACCACTGGCCCAGCACCGAACAGCTGCGCCCGAGCACTGCCGTCAACAGGCCGTTAAGCACCACCGGCAAGCCAAGGGCCGCGCCCAGCAACAAGGCGGCCATCAGTACAAAACCGGCGGTCAGGCTGTCGCCCAGCCACAGTGCCAGCAAGGCGATCAGCAGCGCAGTCGCCGCCACCCAACCCTGGCGCCGCAACCAGCGCCCGTGCGCGTCGTGCCAGGCCTGGGCGTTCGCCAGCGCCAGCAACGGCAAGCGCGCCGCCCGCCACAGGCTGCTGCCACCCGCGAGCAGCGCGCCCAACAGGCTCAAGCCCAACCCGGCCATCCACCACCACGGGCTGAGGCTCAATTGGCCCGGCACCTCGGCGCCATACAGGCCGCGCAAACTGGCGGCCACATCCGGCAGCAGCAGGCTGGCCAGCAGGTAACCGCTGGCCACGCCAAGCACGCCGCCGAGCAACGACAACACACCCAGCTCCACGCCCAGGCTGAGAATCAGCATGCGCGCACTGACCCCACAGGCGCGCAACGTACGCAGCAACCCACGGCGTTGCTCAAGCGCCAGGCCAATGGCGGCGTGGACGATAAACAGGCCCACCACAAACGACAGAAAACCCAGGGCGTCGAGGTTCAGGTGAAAACTTTCGGTGAGGCGCGCGAGGTTATTGTCCTCGCCCTGCTTGAGTTGCAGCGCGGCGGGTGGCGTGGGATGCGTGGCGGCGAAGGCCTTATCCAGCAGCAGGCGTGACAGGCGCCCGGGCATGTCGAGCAAGGGTTGCGCATAGCCGATATCGGTCAGTAATACGCCGGGGGCCATGTCCTGCTGAACCTGCAACGGCGGCAAGGCTTGGCCGCTGGCGGTCAGCGGTTGCTCGCCTTCCCGCAGCCCGAGGGCCGACAGGGTTTGCGGTGCGATCCAGGTGCGCCCCGGCGGGTTGAAAAACGCGACCATTTGCGCCTGGCTCAACCGCTGCCCCGCCACCGCGCCACCACCGGGCAGCGACAGCGGGTCGATGCCCATCAGTTGCAGGCGTTGGTCTTCGTGCCCCTTGAGCAGCAACCGCCCCTGCACCACCGGCGACACCGGCCAACCGGCGCGGCGCAACTCGGCAAACACGGCCTGGGGAAAGCTCGCGCCGTCCGGCGCACTCAGGCTGGCCTGCGGCTCACCGCCGATCAGTTGGCTGGCGCGCGCGTAACTGTCCCGCGCCTGGCTGTTAAGCGCCTGCACGCCGGTCAACAGCGCGGTGGCCAACCACAGGCCCGTGAGTACACTGAAAAACTGCACCGGGTGCCGCCGCCAATGGCTCAGCAACGCGCGCAACGCCCAATAAAACACGGCCATCTCAGCGTGCATCCGCAGGCACGACACGCCCGCGATGCAACACCACCTGTTGGTCCAGGCGTGCGGCGATGCGCGGGCTGTGGGTGACCATCAACAGGCTGGTGGGGCTGTCGCGCAGCAGGTCCAGCAGCAGTTGCAGCACTTCATCGCTGGTGGCTTCGTCGAGGTTGCCGGTGGGCTCATCCGCCAGCAGCAAGCCAGGGCGCGACGCCAATGCACGCCCCACTGCGACCCGCTGTTGCTGGCCACCGGACAGCTGTTCGGGATAGCGCTTGAGCAAGTCGCCCAGCCCCAGGCGCTCGACCAACTGCGCCTGCCACTGCGGGTCATAGCGCCCCGCCAGGCGTGCCTGAAAGGCCAGGTTGTCGTCGACGCGCAAGCTGCCGATCAGGTTGAACTGCTGGAACACCAGGCCGATTTCAGTGCGCCGCCAGTGCGCCAGTTGCGCCTCGCTCAACTGATCCAGGCGCTGCTCACCGACCTGGATGCTGCCACCGTCCACGCGATCCAGCCCGGCCACCAAGTGCAGCAAGGTACTTTTCCCGCTGCCCGACTCACCCATCAGCGCCAGGCTGCTACGCTCACTCAAGTGCAGGTCGACGCCCGCCAGCACCGCCAGTGGGCCTTGCGGGGTGGCATAGTTTTTAAGAACACCTTGCACTTGCAACATAAGAACGCTCGCTCGAAGGACTCCGAACGAGAATAACGGCTGACTGCCAGCCCCACGCAAATTTTTCACATGGATTTCACTGCTTGCCCACCCCCGCCCCTCTAAATTGCCCGCCAAGTGCCCTAATCGGCAACTTGTTAGTTGCCCTGCATGGCAACTTTCTAACCGCAACGTGTTCAGCGAAAAGACAGCAGCCCTGTGACAGTCTCCTACTCCACGACGGGCATTCGTCAATGCATTGCGCCTACTTGAATAAAACACTGCTCCGACAGTGCCCATGGTGAATGATGTGGTTGACCTTACCTTGACCAAACCGCGCTCGCGCCGGGCCTCTATCAAGCGGTTGCGAAAGTGGGGCGCAGGCCTTGCCATCATCGCCTTGCTGCTCACCGGCTTCCTGCTGTGGCCGTCATCGCCACGCGACCTGGGCATCGGCAATCGCTTGCTGACGTCGCAAGTTTTACCCAGCTGGCGCGATGGCGACCTGATCGTTCTGGTCCGCCATGAAGAGCGCTGCGACCGCTCGGCAAACCCTTGCTTCGCCGGGTCTGAAGGCCTGACGACCGTCGGCACCCAACGCGCACAAGAGTTGGGCAAAGCCTTCTTGAAACTCGGCATGGACGGCAGCGACGCGCTCGCCAGCCCCGCCCTGCGCACGGCCCAAACCTTGCAATTCATGTTCGGTAAAGCCGAGCTGACCTCCGGCCAGCAGGCCATCTGCGGCAAGGCCATGGGCGACGAACTGCTCAGCCACAAACAGCCTGGGCGCAACCTGGTCTTTGTCACCCACAGCGGCTGCATCGCCGACTTCGAATCCACCCTGGGCTTCCCCCGTGCAGCGTTCCCCGAATACGGCAGCGCCCTGTTCATCCGGGTTAAAGCCAACGGCAAGTTCGAAACACTGGGCCTCATGAACAGCCAGGCCTGGGCCGCGGTTCTGAAAAAGCTCTAACAATTTTTTACATCTATCACGAAGCATGTTCAGGAATACGACAGGCCCGTTCTGGCATGTTTCGTTGCACCCGCTATTTTTGGATGTCATGAATACTTTCATCGACTTAGTGAACGTTGTGATTCTTATAACTCCTACTTGCTTACACCACTACTCAACCACTAAACGTCAAGGAGCGACGTTTTCATGACCCGTTTGAAACCCCTGCCACTACTGTTACTCGCCTTCGCCGTGTTTTATTTACTGCCCATGGGCCTGCACGGTTTGTGGATCCCGGATGAAACCCGCTACGCCCAGATCAGCCAGGAAATGCTCCTGAGCGGCAACTGGGTCGCACCGCATTTCATGGGTGTGCGCTATTTCGAAAAACCCGCCGCCGGCTATTGGCTGATTGCCCTTGGGCAGGCGGTGTTTGGTGAAAACCTGTTCGGCGTACGCATCGCCTCGGCCCTGACCACCGGCCTGAGCGTAGTGCTGGCCTACCTGATCGCACGCCGCCTGTGGAACGACCCACGCAAGAGCTTCGCCTGCGCCCTGCTCTACATGAGCTTCGGGCTGGTGGCCGGGCAAGCGGGTTACTCCAACCTCGATCCGCAGTTCACCTTGTGGGTCAACCTCAGCCTCGTAGCGCTGTGGTTTGCGCTGGACAGCCGTACACCACGTGGCCGGCTGGGCGCCTGGGCAATGCTCGGCGTGGCTTGCGCCATGGGCTTTATGACCAAGGGTTTTCTGGCCTGGCTGTTGCCGGTGCTGATCGCCGTGCCGTACATGCTCTGGCAACGCCGCCTGGGTGAGTTGCTGCGCTACGGCCCGCTGGCGATTGGCGTGGCGCTGCTGCTTTGCCTGCCATGGGTGTGGGCGATTCATCTGCAGGAACCGGACTACTGGCGGTTCTTCTTCTGGCACGAGCATATCCGCCGCTTCTCCTCCGACAATGCCCAGCACGCGCGGGCCTGGTGGTTCTTCCTGCCGATCATGGTGGTGGCGTGCCTGCCGTGGGCCGCGCTGCTGCCCAGCACCGTGCTCAAAGCCTGGAAAGACAAAGGCCAACCGTCGATTGTGTTCCTGGCCCTATGGCTGCTGTTGCCACTGGTTTTTTTCAGCTTGAGCAAAGGCAAGCTGCCCACCTACATCATGCCGTGCCTGCTGCCATTGGCGTTGCTGATGGGCCATGCGCTGGTCGAGCTGATCAAACACGGCAAGCCGCGCGCGATCCTCATCAACGGCCTGGTCAACGCCGTGATCGGCCTGGTGGCGATGGTGGGGCTGATCTACCTGCAAGTCAGTAACCCGATGTACGGGCACAGCCACGCCGAGATGTTCAGCCTGTCGCTGGCCTTTATCGTGCTGTTGTTCTGGATCCTGGCCAACCTGCTGCAAGCGGTTCGCCCGCTGACATTGTGGGCAATGCCGGCCCTGGGCATTGGTTTGCTGGTGGCGCTGTTGCCGGCCGGCATGCCGGAGATGATCACCGATACCGAAATGCCCGATCAGTTCGTACTTGAACACATGGATGAATTGCAACAAACCCATGCTTTGATCAGCAATGAGTTGGGCTCGGCATCCGCCTTGTCCTGGCGCCTGCGCCGCCCTGAAGTGGCGTTTTACGACACCGAGGGCGAACTGCGCTATGGCCTCAAGTATGCCGACTCGATACACCGCAAGGTCGATCTGGACAGCGTCCAGGCATGGCTTGCCGATGCGCGCCAGCAAGGCTCGGTCGGTGTGCTGATGCGCGTCAGAAGCACCAGCGAGCACCGCGAAGAAGGGCAACTGCCACCGGGAGGCAAGCGCTATCGCAAGGGCGCCCTGCTACTGATCATCTACCCGCAGCTTCCTTAACGTTACGCCTGCCGTGAGAACTGCCCATGAGCGTGTGGAAAACCGAACGCGGCGCCCTGTTGTTACTGCTGGGCGTCTCGGCGTTACTCCTGCTGCTGGGCCTGGGCAGTCGCGACTTGTGGGGGCCGGAAACCCGCTGGGCCAACATCGCCTTGCAGATGTTGCAGAGCGGTGACTACTTCGACCCCTATCTCAAGGGCGCGCCCTACTACGACAAACCCCTGCCCTCCTACTGGCTGATCACCGGCTTCGCCAACCTGCTGGGCGGGCTTGGCCCGTGGTCGCTGCGTTTGTCGTCGGTGATTGCGGCGTGGCTGAGCATCTGGCTGGTGTACCTGATCGGCGAGCGTCTGTTTCGCAAAGGCACCGGGCTGATTGCCGGCTGGATGCTGGCCACCACCTTCTACTTTCTGTTCTGGGCGCGCGTGGCCACCGCCGACGTGCTGACCGTGTGTGGCGTGCTGGCGGCGGTGTGGTGGTATTGGCGCGGCCCGGATGACACCCGGCTGGGGCGCTACACGGTATTTTTCCTGCTGTTGGCGGCCACCTCGTTGTTCAAAGGCTTGATCGGCTTCGTGCTGCCCGGCCTGGTGCTGTTGCCGCACCTGCTCAGCGAACACCGCTACAAGCGCCACCTCAACCTGCGCCTGTTGGCGGCGATGCTGATTGCGGCGGCGTTCTATTCGATCCCCTTCGTGCTCTCCCACCTGTATGGCGCACCCACTTACGGCGAGAGCGGGCTTGAACTGGTGTTCAAGGAAAACGTCGTGCGCTTTTTCGACCCCTTCGACCACATGGGGCCGATCTACACCTACCTGATCTACCTGCCCGCCTACACCCTGCCCTGGGCGCCGTGCTGGCTGCTCGGCTTGTGGTTGGCGCTGCGTCAATGGCGCCAAACGCCACCCAACGTACGCTGGCTGGTGTGGGGCCTGGGCCTGCTGTTTGTGTTCTTCACCGCCAGTGGCAGCCGCCGCAGTTATTACGTGTTACCGCTGGTGCCGTTTGCGCAATTGTTGGCCGCCTGGTGGCTGAGTGAGCGCCTGCAGCAAAAACCGGCCAGTTGGCCACGCTGGCAAAAAGGTTTCGGCCTTACCGCGGGCGCGTTGCTGCTGGTACTCGGTGTGATCTATCCCTGGACCACCGGCAACGGCGGCGTGACCCGCTTCGCTGAAGACGTGCAAGCCGAAGCCGTCAAAAGTGCGCCGTGGAACCAGTGGCAAATGGTGCTGGTGGAAGTCGACAACAAGCTGCCGATGTACCTGCAAAATGGCGGCAAGCCGTTCTACTACGTGAGCGAAACCCAGGACTACCCCCGCCAGGGCGACAGCGCCGCGCTGATGGCCTGGCTACAGAAAACCAGCGGCCAGGGCTTCGACCCGCAGCACACCATTATCGTCGCGCAGTATTCCAAGGAAGACCCTACGCCGCTGGCCTACCTGGGTGCGGATCACAAGGTGATCATCACGCAGCCGGACAATGGCGAGCGGATGTTCCAGAAGCGTACAAGCGGCAGCGTGGCGTTTGTGCCATCGGGTAAATGACAGCACCTGACAGCGCCTGCTTTAAATGCTTGGCAGGCTTGCCGCGTGAATAAAGGCTTCATCCAAACTGCTGGCACCATAAGCCTGCATAAAGCCCTGCGCATCGGTGAAGCGGTTGAAACGCTGCTGGCTGAGCATGTAGAAGTCATCGCAATGCGCGACTATTTCATCGACATTGTGAGATGAAACCAACACTGCAACCCCGTCCGCCGCCGCGCCCTCCAGACACCTCCAGATGTGGTAACGAAATTCAGGGTCTACGCCTGCAGTGGGCTCATCCAGAACCACAAGGTCTGCATGTGCGCTAAGCAGGGACAAGGTGAAAAACCAGCGCTTTTCTCCGTAGCTGCAGAGCGAGGACTTTTTGTTCCAGATTTCGCAGTATCGCTGTGCAATACCAGGGCTCCATCTTTCGATTTTATCGAGCGCATGCTGCTGGGTGACCCGTGTTTCAGAGCAAAAAAGCATGACCATTTTGAAGATATCGAACATGCGAAATACAGGGGGCGTGCTGATAATTTGCGACAGGTAAAGCAGCTTGCAAAAAGAGTTGCTTATCTGACCGCCATCCATTTTCTTAAGGCCGCAAATCACATCAAAAAAGGTAGTTTTGCCAGAACCGTTGGGACCCAGCAGCCCCGAAATCGAGCCCGCTGCAACACTCAGCGAGGCATTATGGAACACGGTATGACTCGCATACCTGACATTAAGTGAGTCGATGATAAGCCGCGACATCAGTAACGACTCCACACTGGGTTAATGATTAAAAACCGACACATCACTGGCAATAAAAACATCAGCAGCACGACAACCACCACCACAACATGCCAGCACTCCGCCAACCCTACCAACATCACTCTATTTGCCCACCACATTGGATTAAAGAAACTGAGGTTAACCAGCAGTGCACTGGAGGCACCAATACTGACGACTCCCAACGCCAACATCCCCAGCGACGAAATGGAAAAAACAGTACTGGCGTTCTGAAACCCTAGCGGGACCAGGGTCAGCAACAGTGAAGGGATAGAGAAAAGAAGAAAGCAGACATAAAACCGCACGACGATAACCAGATACTCGGCGACACTCGCAACACCGAAAGAATTACGCGTCAGCACATAGAAAACCGAGCAATACATCACCGACACAATTGAATAAGCAAAGAACTGCCCAATCAGAAAGATAATTTTCGTACGCTGGGTATAAACAAAGGACCGTAGAAAACCACTCTCCCTACGCCCTACTATGTAAAATGCCAGGCCAAACAACGCCACACTTGAAGACACAAACGCATAAAACCATGAAGTACTGACTAAATAATCGGTTTCCGCCCCCTTCACCGGCGACCTCGTGTACGTGATCAAATAGTAGGTAACCACAGGAGAAATCACTGTCCAGAACAATGCAACGGGTTCTTTTAACTGCTCTTTCACAAGCAGTCCGGCCAGTATCACTGGGGCGCGTGCGGAATATAAATTCATTGTTCACCTCACGCCCCGTTTTATTTTAATCAGGAGGAAAGCACCGAGCTTTCGACCTTTTTAAAATATGACCATTTAACCAATACCTGCCAAACCACTTACAGAAATATATAAACAAATAGCGACATAGCAATTCAAACTCAGCACAAAACCATACTTTAGCCGCCCACCAAAAAAACGCAACATCCACAACCTCTGACCCAAGACACTCAACCATTAAAAACAGGAAGTTTCACTCAACAACTTCAGAAGCTCAATAGTTGCACAACAAACCAAAGCCGCCACCCAACCCAAAACAACAACCTCGATTTCTTATAAAATTAATACGTTATGAAATTTTGGCCATACAAGTCCGTAAATGCTAACGCACAGATTTTTTGTAGAACGAAGGACACCCTCAAAAAAATCGGAAAATAATCCGACAAGTGGCGCTGGTTAATCTCATTTTCGAGCAAATAGGCGGCGGGCCTAATTGACTCCGCTTCGTCACTCGCATGGTGCGCGGGAGTTGGAAATTTAAGCCAACCTGGGGGAGTACAAGTGTTGCTGTTGTTGCACAACGGTGGCTGTCAAAGCCACCGCCCATAGCGCGCTATTATTCTTGGTGCAAAGCGGAAAAACCATGATTGGCGAACTGTACCAACCGGCGCGCTTCAGAGCCCGGCAGCGTGTCAAGGAAGTCTGGTTGAAACAGATCAGGAAGGAAGGAAGGAAACGTATTCTCTCAGGCCATCTATCTTGCCGTTATCGGCGGTCGATTCTTTACCACCTTTTCTGTCAATGATTTGCAGCACTCGCTCTGCATTAGCAGCTAGTTCAGCTCTGTGGTCTGCGGGGAACTCGGGGTTTTCCCAATCGCCACCTATTTTCGCCTTGAAAGCGTTCAGTTCCTCATCACTCAGGGCCGCGTGAAGCCCCTTGAACAAAGGGCCAGCTGTAATTTCTTCGACTGTGCGGTAGTCGCCCCTTACTCGACCGTTGAAAACCTCCTCCAGCGCGGAATAACCCTGCTGACTGAACGCCTCCAGGCGGCCCACCTCGGAAGAAGAATCGTAAGTACCGATGGCGTCCAAAAAACCATCCCCAACAGAATGGTTTCTGATCCTTTCAACGCCCGGATCATGATCAATGTAGTTAACCACACGCGCCAAGCGAAACATGGCCTCATTACGCGATTCAGGGTCTGTATTGGCAGGGGTAAAGTCACCCACCTGTTGCTTCAGGCCATCGATCAAGGCTTCCCAGCGCGCGTGACCCAGCGCTCCCCTGCCCCATTTCTCCTCGAGTATTCCTACGTTCAAGATGGGGTTGTTGTCGGAGATCTCCGATGCTGAACGTCGATCATCCGCAGGCCTGGTTTCTCCGCGCGCAGGCAGGTGCGACGTGTTCATTTCACCTCGCAATGCCGGCGGTATTGGCGAGTGGGTAGACACCGTACCAACGGGGTTCCCATCCGGGGTGAATGTTGGTTTTTGCTCAGTGGCTTGGCTGTTTTTATGAGCATCCGGGAAAATACGATGAGGTTGAAAACCAATGGGGAAGGACATAGGCACCTGCTGACTAAATGTTGAAGGGCGCCCGAACAGGTACGCCGTGTCTCCTATTGGGTTATGACAGGAAAGTGGTTCCACTGGCTGTACGATGCTCGTGCCAGTCTCTGACGGAATGTTCCTTATGTGCCGTTAGGCATTCACCATCGTGCATCATGACGGTCATGGCATTTGGTCATGGTTTGTAAAGGGCCAGCAAGCTGTGTCCCTTTTAATTGCAGGACGTTTCCTAGACAATCCCTGCCGCCTTGTGCCTGCTGGAATCGGTGGCTAGTCTGCGGTCCGTCACTGCTCATCAGTGATCGGGTTTAGTCGCCCGGATTCTTAATCAGGCGCATCGTCCTCCATGAGGTTTTATGGTGGCTGTGCGCAGGGCGCCTTCGGGTGCGCCGGATTCTCCTGATTAGCCGGTCGACTAACCTGCGTACAGCCGCCACCCATTCGTTTAGTCGCGACCGGGCCGGCTTCTGACTTAATCAGGAGCTACTCAATGAAAAAAGTTACACCCAATCCCCCGCTCAATCCCGCAAAAGACCGTGCCGCATTCAACCGCGCCATCGACCACTACCTGCCCTCTGAAGGTGTTCACAGCGTTAAAGAAGACCTGAGCTTCGAGGACGCGCTGCTCTATACCGCCAGCTTGCTGCACAGTGCTTCGGCCACAGCACTGGATTGTGGTGAGCTGCTGCCAAGCCCGCAGCGGGAGAAAATTCTGGCGGTGTGGCATTTGCTGGAGATTGCCAAGGCCACCGTGGATCGTTCCATCGAGTGCTTGAAACCTGCGAAGGCAGCTGCCTGACAGCCGACCTGTTGATTGAAACTGTAGCCAATCAAATGTGGGAGCTGGCTTGCCTGCGATGGCATCGACACCCTGTCACTGATACACCGAGGTGCCGCCATCGCAGCATAGGTATCTACACAACCGTGTATCTGCCAACCGTACCCACGATGCGCAGCGAGCCG
>NZ_JACAPL010000013.1:184883-232340 GCF_013385735.1 Pseudomonas sp. D2002
GCGAGGTGCCGAGTGGTGGGGCAAGAGCCCTTTGCTTACTTTGGGGCTTTTCCAAAGTGAGCCGCTGTAAGAGCGGAACCCTAAGTGGCCGTTACCGCAGGAATGGATATGTACCCAGTCTGATCCAGCACCCTGGTCGGCTGTCAGGCCGCCATCGGGGGCAAGCCCCCTCCCACATTTGGAACGCGGTGCATCAGTTAGATAGCTATAAGCTGCCAGACAGCAAGTTCCCTCTCCTGGCACTAGCGCCGCACTCAACGTTGTGTAGATACCTATGGCCATCGCAGGCAAACCAGCTCCCACATTCGCCATCTCCATTCTTCAAATTCGCCGCCGGCGGTTAAGTTGGGGAATCGCGGTCTGGGGCACTTCCACACGCTGCACCTGTGTCGCGGTACACGCCGCAAGTTGCGCCAGGGTCGGCTGGCTGAACAAGGTTCGCGCATCCACCTCCAACCCCGCCTTGCGCATGCGCGCCACCACATTCACCGCCAGCAACGAATGCCCGCCCAACTCGAAGAAATGGTCGTGGCGCCCTACCCGCTCCAGCTTCAACACCTCGGCCCAAATCCCGGACATCAAGGTTTCCACCTCCCCCACCGGCGCTTCATAAGCACGGCTGACCACCGACTCCAACCCAGGCGCAGGCAGTGCCTTGCGGTCCAGCTTGCCGGCAGGGTTGAGCGGCAATACGTCAAGCTGCACAAAGGCCGCCGGCACCATGTACTCCGGTAATTGCTCCAGCACGTGGGCGCGCAAGGCGTCCAGGCTTGGCGCTGGCCCGTGCAAGGTGAAGTACGCGACCAAACGCTCATCACGAATCAGCACCGCCACTTCACGCAAGGCCGGGTGCGCCGCCAGGCGTGATTCAATTTCGCCCAGCTCCAGGCGTACGCCACGCAGCTTGACCTGGAAGTCATTGCGCCCCAGGAACTCCAGGTTGCCATCGGGCAGGTAGCGCACCAGGTCGCCGGTGCGATACAGCCGGTCACCGGCCACAAACGGGCTGTCGATAAACCGTTCGGCGGTCATCTGCTCCAGGCCCAAATACCCACGGGCCACGCCCACACCGCCAATATGCAACTGCCCGCTGACACCGAACGGCACCGGCGCGTCGTGTTCATCCAGCACATACAGGCGCGTGTTGTTGATTGCCCGACCAATCGGCAGTTGCAGGGTCGGCACCGGTTCACCGGGTTCCAGGGTCCAGGCGCTGCTGTCGACCGTGGCTTCGGTGGGGCCGTAGACGTTATGCAAGCGCACCTTGGGCAAACGCGCCTGCACGCCTCGGGCCAGGGCTTCGGTGAGTTCGCCGCCGCCGCAGAGCACGTCGGTGAGGCTGGTGCACAAGGCTGACGCTTCCAGTTCGAGGAACTGCTGCAACATCGCCGGTACGAACTTGATCACGGTGATCTGCTGCTCGCGAATCACCTGCGCCAGATACGCCGGTTCACGGTGCCCGTCAGGCCGTGCGAGTACCAGGCGCATGCCGTTGGCCAGCGGCCAGAACAGCTCCCACACCGAGCCATCGAAGCTGAACGGCGCACGTTGCAACAACGCGCCGCCTTCAGCATTCGGGCACAGCTGTGAACCCCAGTGCATGAGATTGCCCAGGCCGCGGTGTTCGATCATCACGCCTTTGGGCGTGCCGGTGGACCCGGAGGTGTACATCACGTAGGCCAGGTTGGCCATGCTCAAACCGGGCACCGAAGGATTGCCGACAGGCGCCTGGCTCCAGGCATTGTGGTCAAAATCGATCACCGGCATCGACACCTCGCCCGGCAGGTCGCGCGTGGCGGCGTGCACCAGCAGCGCCACCGGCTGGCTGTCGTTGAGCATGTAGGCCAGGCGCTCGCGCGGGTAGCCTGGGTCGAGCGGCACATACGCGCCGCCCGCCTTGAGAATCGCCAGCAACCCCACCACCAGGTCCAACCCGCGTTCGACGCACAGCGCCACCCGCGAATCCGGCTGCACGCCGCGCTCGCGCAGGTGGAAGGCCAGCTGGTTAGCACGCTCGTTGAGTTCGCGATACGTCAGTTGCCGCTCGCCCGCTTGCACCGCGATGGCATGCGGAATATGCCGCGCATGGGCTTCGAACAAGGCCTGTACGGTGAGGGTGTCGGGGTAGTCGGTGGCGGTGGCGTTGAAGTCCACCAACAAGCGTTGCAATTCGCTGGCAGGCAGCACCTGCACGTCGCGCAATGGCGTGCCCGGTGCGTGCTCAAGTGCATGCGCCAGGCCATGCAAGGCCGTGTCGAGGTAGCTCAACAGGCGCTGCGCGCCGACCTTGCGTGGCGCCTTGGCCTTGAGCCGAAAACCGCTGGCCACGTCGTCCACCGTGAGCATCAGCGGGTAGCTGAGAATGTCTTCACTGCTGAGCAAGGCGATGCCCGGCACCAGGTTCACGTCGGTGTCGGCGCTGGTGTGACGGTAGTTGAGCAAGCTGTTGAACAGCGGCGACGCACCGCTGCAACGCTGCGCCAACGCGAGCGAGGCCTGTTCATGGGCGAGCAAGGCGCTGAGTTGGGCGTGGGTGTCATTGAGTGCAGCGAGTACGGTTTGCCCGGCCAGGCGCAGGCGCAGCGGCAAGGTGTTGATGAACATACCCAAGGCGCGGTCGGCGCCCTCGCCGGCCTGCAAACGGCCGAGCAGCACGGTGCCGAACACCACGTCGTCGCGGCCCGCGACGCGGATGAGCACCTGCGCCCAGGCCAAATGAAACAGGCTCGCCGCGCTGACCCCAAGGGCACGCGCCTGCGCCCGCAGGCGTTGGTTGAGCGCGTCGCTGAGCGGCTGGACGAAGGCTTCGATTTCATCCCGATCCGCCTGGCGCTCCTGTAAACCGAACGCCAGGGTTGGCTCATCGACATCCGCCAGGCGCTCACGGAAGAAGGCTTCGTGGGCCGCCAGACGTTGCGGCGAACGGCTCTGTGCGACCACGTTGCGATACGGCACCGGCACCGGCAGTTGCGCCTGTTGGCCGAGCAGATGGGCGCGGATCTCGTCCACCAGCACCGTGGTCGAGGTGGCGTCGTTGACCAAGTGATGAAAGCGCAAGCGAGCGACCCAGCGCCGGTTGTGCGGCTCTTCGGCGTAGTCCAGG
Organism: Pseudomonas sp. D2002; assembly: GCF_013385735.1. NCBI lineage: Bacteria > Pseudomonadati > Pseudomonadota > Gammaproteobacteria > Pseudomonadales > Pseudomonadaceae > Pseudomonas > Pseudomonas sp. D2002. The sequence goes on from NZ_JACAPL010000013.1 coordinate 187,987, forward strand.
GCCATCAACGGCGCCTGGCGCAAGTCCAGCGCTGCAGCCGGTTCGCGCAGTGGCTCAAGCCGCAACTGCGCTTGGCGCCACACCACTTGCATCGGTTGCTCAAGGGCATCCCACACCAGGCTGGTGCGCAGGATATCGTGGCGGTTGATCACCTGTTGCAGCGCCTGGGCAAACGCATCCACCTGCTCGCGGCTGGCAAAACTGAACATCGCACATTGCTGGTACGGATCACGTTCATCGGTGATGTGGTGGTATAGCAAGCCTTCCTGCAACGGCGCCAGCGGGTAGATTTCCTGCACATTGGCCGCCCCGCCGGGGATGCCCGCGACGATGCGCTCAAGGCTGGGTTGATCGAGCTCGGCCAGCGCGAGCATGTCGGGGGTGATCTGCGTGCAAGCGGTCGGGATGCGATTGGCCGGTACCTGCACGTCGCTGCCGACGCTCGCTGCCGCCAACGCCGCCAGGGTCGGCTGACTGAACAACACCTGCACGTCGGCACGCAACCCGGCCTGGCGCATGCGTTGCACCAGTTGCACGGCCAGCAGCGAATGCCCGCCCAGTTCGAAAAAATGATCGTGCCGGCCGATTGGCTGCACCTGCAGCAGCTCGGTCCAGATCTGCGCCAGGGTGGTTTCCACGCCCTCACATGGCGCCTCGAACAGGCGCGTGACGAAGGCCTGATGCGTAGGTTCAGGCAGGGCCTTGCGGTCGAGTTTGCCGTTGGCGGTGAGGGGCATCACGTCCAGCTTCACATAAGCCACCGGCAGCATGTACTCCGGCAACGAGGCTTGCAGGTGGGCGCGCAGGGTTTCGATATCGACACTGTGCTGCTCGATAATCCAGGCGAGTAACTGCCCTTCGCGAAACTGCACCACCGCTTCCTTGATCGCCGGATGGGTGGCCAGCGCGGATTCGATCTCGCCCAGCTCGATACGCACACCACGGATTTTCACCTGGTCGTCGTTGCGGCCCAGGTATTCAAGATTGCCGTTGGGCAACAGGCGCGCCAGGTCGCCGGTGCGGTACATGCGCCCATTGCTGAAGGGATCATCAAGAAAGCGCTCGGCGCTCAGGTCGGGGCGATTCAGGTAACCGCGCGCCACGCCCTTGCCACCGACGTACAACTCCCCCGCCACACCGATGGGCACCCGGCGTTGTTGTTGATCCAGCAGGTAGACCGTGGCATTGGCAATCGGCGCGCCGATGTGCAGCGGCGCGCCGACCTTGACCCGCCCGGAAGTCGCGACCACCGTGGCTTCGGTGGGGCCGTAGTTGTTGATGACGTCAAATGTTTGCGCGCGGCTGAAGGCGCGCAGGCGGTCGCCGCCGATCAGCAAGGTGCGCAACGTCGGGTGTTCCAGGCGCTGGCTGAAGGCGTACTCGGCCACCGGGGTCGGCAGGAAGCACACGTCCAACGGCTGCGCGCGCCACCAGCCCAGCAGCGCGTCGATGTCTTCCGGGCCATCGTGGGCCGGTGGCAAGTGCAGTGTCGCGCCCACACACAGCGCAGGCCAGACTTCCCAGGCCATCGCATCAAAACCGAACCCCGCCACGCTGGCGGTGTGGCTGCCCGCGTGCAGGTTGAAGGCCTGGCAGTGCCAGTCCACCAGGTTCGACACGCTGTGGTGTTCGACCATCACGCCCTTGGGCAACCCTGTGGAGCCGGAGGTGTAGATCACATAAGCCAGGTTCGACGGCGTGACCGCCACGCGCGGGCTGCCAGCATGGTGAATGGTCGGCTGGTCAAGCCGAATCAGCGGCACGTCCAGCGCAGGCAAACGGTGGAGTAAATCCTGCTGGGTCAACACCGCCACCGGCGCGCTGTCGTGCAACAGGTAATGCAGGCGCTCGGCAGGATGGGCCGGGTCTACCGGCACATAGCAGCCGCCGGACTTGAGAATCGCCAACAGCCCCACCAAGGTCTCCAGGCCGCGCCGGGCCACAATTGCCACCCGGTCATCCGGCTGCACACCGTGTTCCAAGAGTTGCAGGGCCAAGGCATTGGCCTGTTGATCGAGCTGGGCGTAGGTCAGTTGCCGGCCCTGGTGCACCGCCGCCACGGCATCCGGTGTGCGCGCGGCCTGCGCCTCGATACGCCCATGCAGGGTTTGCAGTGTGGCAGTCGGCTGCGCGGTGGCATTCCACTGCTGCAGTTGGGCCTGTTCGGCAGGTGTGACCAGCGAGAACTCACCGACTGCCAGCGCGGTATTTTCCAGGCCCTGTTCGAGCAGCCAGGTAAAGCGCTGCGCCAACGCCTGCACTTCGTCGTGCTGAAAGTACGCTTCGTTGTAGACGCAATGCAGGCACGCGGTGTCCTGGTAACGGTTGCTGCGCAGGTGGATGGCAATCGGCAGCGGCTCATGGTGGTTGGACACCTTGATCGCCCGCGCCTGCACCTGGCCGTAACGCAGGTCGTGGTCATCCTGCTCATAGGACACCGACAGGTCGAACAACTGCCCGCGACCAGTGCGGCGCAGGCCCAATTCGCGGTTCATCTCGCTCAGGGGAAAACGCTGGTGGCGGAAATCCTGCTTGAGCTGGTCACGCACGCCGCGCACCAGAGCGCTGAACGACAACTGCTCGCCGAACTGAAAACGCACCGCGCTGACCTGGGTGAACAGGCCCACAGTAGAGCGAAAACGCGCGTTGGAACGGTTAAGAATCGGCAGCCCCACCACCCACTCGTCACGCTGGCTGGTGCGGGTGAAATACACATACATCGCGGCCAGCAATACATGGAAGGCCGAAGCCTGATAACGGTTGGCGACTTGCTCCATGCGGTTGAGCAACGCCACCGGGAATGCCTGCACGAGGGTGTTGCTCGGCGCCTGCGCGTTATGGCGCGGCGTCAGCAATGGCTCGGGTAGCTGCTGGTATTTGTCCAGCCAGTAGGCGCGGTCGCGGGCGTAACGTGCCGAATGCTGGTAGCGCTGGTCGGTGTCGATAAAGTCGATATAGGAAGGCGCCTGCGGCTCGGATTGTCGGCCGTGTTGCAGGTCGGTGTAGAGGCGCGCCAAGGACTGCAGCATCTGGCCGAAGCCCCAGCCGTCGAGGATCAGGTGGTGGGCCTGGGTGCCGAGGCGGTAATGATCGTCGTCGAGCTTGACCAGAAAAAACCTGAACAGCGGCTCGCCGGTCATGGCGTAAGGCTGCGCCATTTGCGCCTGCATCAACGCCTGGGTCGCGGCCTGCGGGTCGGGCAGCCTGGAAAAGTCGTGCTGCACCACCTCCACCACCCATTCGGTATCGAAGGTTTGCCGCGCCATGCCCTCGGCATCGGTGTGCAGTTGGGTGCGCAACGCATCGTGCTTGGCCACCAACCGCTCCACGGCGCGCTGGATCAAGTCGGGGTCCACGGCACCGGCGAAATCGACATAACCGCCAATGTTGTACAGCGGCGAATCGCCCACGCGCAGCTGGTCGAGCCAGATGTCTTGTTGAGCGGCGGTGAGGGGGAAGCTGGCCGGCAAGCTTGAGGAATACTTCATAAGATCCTTCTCATGGGTGTCAGGCACTGGCCGCTCACGCTGGCCCAATACGCCGAAATTGCCGGATTTGAGCATGGGGGTCCGGGCGTGTCTGTCACCCGAAACCCGGACACCTGACGGGACGGAAACGGGCTTGGCTGATGGTTCATTGCTGAAACGATTAAATGGCTGTAGGAAATTGGCTATAGATGGCCGCTGCCATAACGCATAAAAGTTTTTAAAAAATTTATTTTTCTTTTTATTATCAAAAACTTAATAAATTCTAAAAAACCATGGCTGCGTTTCGTGGCCGGAATACGCCGTCAGAAACGTCGAATTAATGACGTGGTTTTTATGGCAGGTTGTGTCCCTCGTTTCCGCTACATACGTAGGATAAATCGCTATGGCTAAATGACCTTTCGAACGCCGAGTTACGTTCAAGGAACACGGACCGCCCCACGCAGACCCAGGGCACCCGTTGACGGTTTTCGACATCAAGGATGAGATGGCTATGAGTCTGACCCGTAGTATTGGCACTGCCAAAAGCCCGCATTTCTACGCTGAAATGGGCGAGTTGATTTCAAACAGCGGCCACCAGAACTTCGCCGCGAGCATGCTGCACCTGGTGGACAAGTGGGTGCCTATCCACCTCGTGGACCTCAGTGAATGGACCCTCGATGAACTGCGCGACAGCGTGCGCGAGATCAAGCTGCTGGGCAGCGCCGGGCTGAAGAAGGACCTGTCTGCGCCGCAAACCCTGCACCCACTGAAAGACCACCCGCTGCTGCGGCAAATGCTGCGCATGCAAGACCCGCTGCTGATCCAGATGAAGGCCAAGGCCGACAGCGCACACCCGCTGGGCAGTTCTCACCAGTGCAACCTGGTGTCGCGCCAGGGCAATCGTCGCTGCGTGATTTCGTTCTACCGCCCACCGACGCAACAGGGATTTTCCCTGGCCGAGTTGTCGTTTCTCAAGTGCCTGTCGGACACTCTGTTACCGCTGATGGAGCGGCACGCGCAGTTGCTGCGCCAGGCGCCGCACCCGGAGGCCGAGCCGGTGCACAGCCAACTGGAGCAATCGCAGTTGCAGCGCGAGTTCTACAAGCGGCTGTCCCTGAGCGACGTCACCTTGTCGGCGCGGGAGCAGGAAGTCTGCCTGGGCCTGTTGACCGGCGGCACCGTGCCGCAAATGGCGGAAAAACTCAGCGTGAAAAACAGCTCGATTGAAACCTACCTCAAGCGCGCCGCCGCCAAGTTGGGCGTGAGTGGCCGCCATGGTTTGGCCAAATGGATGGTTGGCGCCTGATGAACAAATGCATGCTCACTGGCGTCAGCATGGCGTGGTTACTCAGCGGTTGTTCGCTGATCCCCGACTACCAACGGCCCGCCGCGCCTGTACCGGCTCAGTTCCCTCAAGACGGCGTCTACCGCCTGGCGCAGGCCGGTGCGGTGGCGGCGACGCCCGACTGGCAGCAGCTGTTTCACGACCCGGCATTGCAGCAGTTGATTGGCCATGCGCTGGTGAATAACCGCGACCTGCGAGTAGCCGCGTTGAACGTCGAGGCCTTCCAGGCGCAATACCGCATCCAGCGTGCGGACCTGTTCCCGGCGGTGTCCGCCACCGGCGCCGGCAAACGCCAGAAGGTGCCGGGGGATGTGACCGGCACCGGCAAGTCTGCGATTACCTCCAACTACTCTGCCACCTTGGGGCTCAGCGCGTATGAGCTGGACTTGTTCGGCCGTGTGCGCAGCCTCAGCGAACAGGCGCTGCTGACGTATTTCAGCACCGAAGAAGCCCGGCGCAGCACGCAATTGAGCCTGGTGGCCAACGTCGCCAATGCCTACCTGACCTGGCGCGCCGACCAGGAACTGCTGGCCCTGGCACAGCAAACCCTGGTGGCCAACGACCACAGCTGGCAACTGACCAGCCGCAGCAAAAGTGCGGGCAAAGCTTCGGCGCTGGAGGTGGTGCAAGCGCGCACGGCGGTGGAAAGCACGCGCGCCAGCGTGGCCCGCTATGAACGCCAAGTCGCCCAGGACCTCAACAACCTCGCCCTGCTGGTGGGCGGCCCAGTGGATGAAAACCTGCCGGCACGCCCGCTCGCCGATGACCTGGTGGCGCGCGTGCCCGCAGGCCTGCCGTCCGACCTGCTGCAGCGTCGCCCGGATATCCTCCAGGCCGAATACCAATTGCAGGCCGCCAACGCCAATATCGGCGCGGCCCGTGCGGCGTTCTTTCCGTCGGTCACCCTCACGGCCAACGCCGGCAGCACCAGCAAAGAGCTGTCGGGATTGTTCAAGGGCGGCTCGGGCACCTGGACCTTCCAGCCGCAGATCAACCTGCCGATCTTCAACGCCGGCAGCCTGCGTGCAAGCCTGGACTACGCCAAACTGCAAAAAGACATCAGCGTGGCGCAGTATGAAAAGTCGATCCAGACCGCCTTCCAGGAAGTCGCCGACGGCCTCGCCGCCCGCCAGACCTTCAACGACCAGCTTGAGGCGCAGCGAGATTTTGTCGCGGCCAACCAGGCCTATTACGATTTGGCCCAACACCGCTATCGCAGCGGCGTCGACAGCAACCTGACGTTCCTCGATGCACAGCGCTCGCTGTTCAGCTCGCAGCAGGCGCTGATTGTCGATCGGCTGGCGCAGTTGGTGGCGGAGGTGAATCTGTACACGGCGCTGGGCGGGGCTTGGGAGAATGCGCCGGTGCTGGCAAGGCGCTGACCTGAATGTAATGAAGCCCAAATGTGGGAGCTGGCTTGTTGTGGTTAGCAGGCTTGTTGTGGCGAGCAGGCTTGCCACAAAGAATCCGGCAGCGCCCTAAATCATTGCCAACCGCCCATCGCCAGGCTGAACGGCGAAAACTCGGCAAACTGCCAGCGCAACGCCAACGCCGCCGGGCGGCGCACCACGTGCTCGACGGTCACTGTCCACAACCGCTGCGCACCTTCAAACTTCGCCACTTCAGGGCCGCTGAGGATCAGCGACGTGTGCCCGGCAATCTGCAGCACGTCACCCGACTCGAAATCGATAAACAGCAACCCCGCCACCGGGTTGGCCGACAGGTTGCCCAAGGTGTTGAAGAACAGGTTGCCGGCAAAGTCCGGGATGGTCAGCACGTTACCTTCGACGCGTACAAACCCACTGTTGCCGCCACGGTGAGAAACGTCCACCGAGCGTTCGCCCGCCACGTCCACGAAGCTGGCGACGAAGAAGGTGTCGGCGTTGCGAATCATGGTTTGCGCAGCCTCGTCCAGGCCGTTCAAGTGCTCGGCCTGGGTCCCAGGTTTGCGCGCGATTGCATCCACGGGCCGCAGCTGAATGTACTTGGGGCAGTTGCCGAAGGTATGCACCACGTCGACCGAAAACCCCTCGTGATCCAGGCTGCCGATGCGGCCGTTCATGCGGTTGCGGCGGCGGGTGTTGAGGTCGATGCCGAGCAGGCCCACGGACGCGCCGCTGTGCAAGGCCGCCAGCGCCGGATCGGCTTTGGACGGCAGGCTGTCGATCTGCAACGTCTGTGGGTCCGGCGAATGGGCAAACCCCGGCGCACCTTCCAGCAAGGTCGCCCAGGGAATGCCCTGCGCATCCACCACACCGAGCAGCAGGTACGGCAACAACGGGTAGAAATCCCGGTGCTGTTCGGGCAAATGATCACGAATCACCTTGGTCCCGACCACCGCCATGCGCTCGGCGACACCGGCACTTTCCTGCATCTGCCGTTCACCGGCATGCCACGGGGACTGTTCGATCAGGTTCATGGCGATCACCTCAAGTTAGATGTGTGGAGGCTATGCCCTGCCCCGCATCGAGAGAATGCCCAGGTTTGGCAATCCACTGTTACGCCAGCTGAAATGCCGGATGTTCACGCAGCGCCGCCACACAGTGGTCGACAAAACTGCGCACGCGCATTGGCGCATGGCGGCCTTCACGGTAGACCACATGCACCGGCAATGGCGGCGGCTCAAACGCGGGCAACACCCGGCATAACTGGCCGCTCAGCAGGTGTTGGTGAACCGGGTAGCTCTGGCACCGGATGATTCCTGCACCCTGTACCGCGGCATTGATCGCGCCTTGCACCGTGGTGCAACTGAGGCGTGCGCGCGCCTTCAGGTGGCCGTGCTGAAAATCCCAGTGCACCTGATCGGCGCTGGCGATCAAGTGGTGCTGTCTGAGGTCGTCCGGGTGCCGGGGTTCGCCGTGGGCCGCGAGGTAGCCGGGGCTTGCGCAGAGCCTATGCCGCACCTGCCCGACCGGTCGCGCAATCAGTGACGAGCTGGGCAGTTCACCGACGAGAACCGCCACGTCCAGCCCTTCTTCATGCAGGTTGGGGTAATAGTCGTGATAGTGCGCGACGAGGCGCACGTCGGGGTAACGGTCCATGTAACCGGCCAACACCGGCGCCATCACATAGCGGCTGAACAGCCACGGCAGAAACACCCGCAGGTTGCCCTGGGGCCGCACATGCAAGCCGTTGGCCGAGGCTTCGGCAGCGTCCACAGCCGCCAGCAAGCGCACGCAGTCGATCAGGTAGGCGTTGCCGGCATCGGTCAGGCACACACCCCGCGTACTGCGTTGCAGCAACGCCACGCGCAGGCGTGCCTCCAGGCGGGCAATCGCGCGCACCAGGGTTGGGCCGGAAACGTGCGCGTCACGCGCCGCCGAAGCCAGGCTCGGTTGCCCGGCCAATGCCGCAAACAGCTGCATGTCGCGATAACGCTCCATCAGCTGCGCCGTTTCATCGACGGGTTCAGGGCCGCGTCCTGCCCGAGGCGATGGGTGAGGAAGTCGACGAAGGTGTGGACCTTGGCCGGTACGCGGCCACTCTGCTGAAACACCACCTGGATCGGCAGCGGTGCCGGCTCGAACGCCTCAAGCACAATCTCCAGCTCGCCCGCCGCCACCGACGCGGCGACCTGATAAGACAACACCCGCGTCACGCCCCAGCCCAGACGCGCGAGGTTGATCGCCGCATTGTTGGCCGTCACCACTAAACGCGGTTCGATGGGCACGGTCAGTGGCTGGTCGCCATCGACAAACCGCCACTCACTCACCAACTGGCTGGAGGACGAGGTGACGATTTTCGCTTGCCGCAATTGCTCGGGCCGCGACGGCCGCCCATGCTGGTCGAGATAACCGGGCGCCGCGCACACCACTCGGCGCACTTCGCCGACCTTGATCGCCTGCTGCCCCGGCGCCTGCAGATGGCCGATGCGCACGGCCACGTCCACGCCTTCATCGACCATGTTCACCACGCGGTCGACCAGCAAGGCGTTGATGCTCACTTGGGGGAAACGGTCCAGGTAATCGCCCAGCACTGGCGCCACATACAATTCGCCAAACAGCACCGGCGCGGTCAGCGTCAGGTGACCACACGGAATCGAATAGCTGCCCGCCGCCGCTTCTTCGGCCTCATCCAGTTCGGCGAGGATGCGCCGGCAATCGTCCAGATAACGCTGGCCGGCTTCGGTCAGGTGCAGGCTACGAGTAGTGCGCGCCAGCAACTGGGTGCCGATGCGCTGCTCCATCGCGGCGATGGCCCGCGTCACGCTGGGCGGCGAGGTTTTCAGGCGCCGCGCCGCGGCAGCGAAGCCTTGCTCCTCGGCCACCGCGAGAAACACCTGCATTTCATGAAATCGGTCCATCGGCGCCTCTCGCTCGTTACTGTGATTGCAGCCCCACCGCCGTGCGCGGCATGCCGACGAAGCCCGGCAAGGCCTCGATGCTGGCGAGCCAGGCGCTTACCTGAGGGTAGTCGGCCAGCGACACATTGCCTTCCGGCGCATGGGCCACGTAGGTGTAGAACGCGACGTCGGCGATGCTCGGCTGTTCGCTGGCCAGGAAGCGGCTGTGGCTCAATTGTTGTTCCATCACCTTCAACAGAGCATGCGAGCGGTTGATGGCGGTGACGGTATCGACCTCGGCGCCAAACACCACGGCCAATCGCGCGGCAGCCGGCCCGGCGTGGAGTTGCCCGGCCGCAGCCGACAGCCAGCGTTGCACACGCGCCTGGCCGACAGGGTCACTCGGCAGCCATTGGCGGTCACCGTAGGTGTTCGCGAGGTACACCAGGATCGCATTGGAATCGGCCAACACGGTGCCATTGTCGTCAATCACCGGCACCTGGCCGAAGCTGTTGAGGGTGGCGACAAACTCAGGCGTTTTCTGCGCGCCTTGCTTGAGGTCGACCAGGATAAATTCACTGGGCAGGCCCAGCAGCGACAACATCAGCTCAACCCGGTGGGAGTGGCCGGACAGCGGGAAACCATAGAGTTTGATCAGGGGCTGGGACATGAGAGGCTCCAAACAGTGGGTTATCGACACCAGCCATGTTCTACCGCTGCACTGATCGATGGAATCACCAGGATTTACAATCCAGCATTTCAGCCAATGAAACAATCACTCGCCAAACAATTCCACAATCAGGTTGAACAAGGTGGTCTTCACCGCGCTGTCCAGCTCGGTCCAGGCCAGTCCGGTACTGGCCTCAAATGCGCCCAACTCCAGGTGCCGCGACACGCAGTTGGCCGGCAGCGCACGCGCGGCCTGCTGCGGCAACACACCAACGCCCAACCCGGCAGAAACCAGTGCGAGCATGGTGGTGAACTCACCCAGTTCCGAGGCGATGTCCAGGGTGATGCCCAGCGCGTGGATGAATTCGTCATAGAACCCCGGCGCATAACGCCGCGCGAGGATGTACACCGGCACGTTGAGCAGATCCGTGGGTTGGATAGTTTCCTGGGCGGCCAGGGGATGCTCGATCGGCAGCGCCACGCAAAAACTTTCACGCAGCACGGCGCGGGTCTGCACGCCGGGATGGGCAGCGGGCAGGCGCATCAGGCCGAAATCCAGCAGGCCGTTTTTCAACGCAGCGGCCTGGTCGGGGCCGGGCATGTCCTTGAGTTCCAGTTCGATACGCGGATACCGCTGGTGCACCGCGCGGATCAACTGCGGCAACAGTTGCGGCAGCACTGAAGACACGAACCCCAGGCGCACCCGGCCGATTTCGCCACGGCTGGACGCCCGCGCCGCATCCGCGGCCTTTGCTGCCTGGTGCAAGGTGGCCTGGGCCTCGGGCAAGAAGGCACGCCCAGCGTCGGTCAAGGTCACCGAATGGCGATTGCGATCCAGCAGGCGCACGCCCAGGCCACTTTCGAGCAGCTTGATCTGCATGCTCAGCGCCGGTTGCACGATCGACAGCTGCGCCGCCGCCCGGCCGAAGTGCAGGGTTTCAGCGAGCACCACAAAGGCGCGCAAGTGCTTTAACTCCATCGAATTCCCTCGGTAATCATGAAAAATGATCACCCGATCACAAATGAAAATTGGACGCTTGAGCGCCGCTGCGGTGAAGTAAGTCACCGTCATACACGATATGACAGGGCTTTGCCTATAACAATGACAACAAGGAGGCACCATGCTCGGCATGGCTAACGACACTTATCTGCTACTAGATGCGCTGGTCACGATTGTCGGATTGATATTGTTGATCACCCATTTAAAGGTTCACCCTTTTGTTGCGCTGACCGTGGCCGCAGGCTTTCTCGGCCTGACGTCCGGCATGCCGGTGGACAAGGTGATGAAGTCGTTCCAGGACGGTTTCGGCGGCGTATTGGGGTTTGTCGGCATCATCCTTGGCCTGGGCACCATGCTCGGCAAGTTGATGGCCGACTCCGGCGGCGCCGACCAGATCGCGCGCACCTTGATTCGTGCGTTCGGCAAGCAACGCGTGCACTGGGCGATGATGTTCTCGGCGTTTCTGGTGGGCATTCCGCTGTTTTTCGAAATCGGTTTTGTGCTGCTGATTCCGCTGGTATTTATCGTCGCGCGGCGCACCGGGTTGTCGCTGATCAAGGTCGGCATGCCGCTGCTCGCCGGGTTGTCGGTGGTACATGGGCTGGTGCCGCCGCATCCGGGGCCGCTGCTGGCCATCGGGATTTTTGGCGCGGACATCGGCAAGACGATTTTCTACGGGTTGATTGTCGGCCTGCCCACGGCAGTGATCGCCGGGCCGCTGTTCGGCAACCTGATTTCACGCTACGTACCCGGCCAGGCCTCGCCGGAACTGATGGAGCAGTTGGCCAAAGAGTCCTCGGGCGACAACCTGCCGGGTTTTGGCATCACCGTCACCACCATCCTGCTGCCGGTGGTGCTGATGCTGCTCAAGACCTTCGCCGACGTGGCCTTCGCTGCCGACAGCGTGTTCCGCGTGTGGATGGACTTTATCGGCCACCCGATCACCGCGCTGCTCGCGGCGCTGCTGCTGGCGTTCTATACCTTTGGGGCGGCCCGCGGTTTCTCGCGTGAACAGCTGAGCAAGCTGTTGGATTCGAGCCTGGCCCCGACCGCCGCCATTGTGCTGATCGTCGGTGCGGGCGGCGGCTTCAAGCAGATGCTGGTGGCCAGCGGTGTGGGGGATGTGATCGGGCATATGGCGGTGCGCGCCGAGATCTCGCCGATCCTGCTCGCGTGGCTGGTGGCGGCGGTGATTCGCGTGGCCACCGGCTCGGCCACCGTGGCGACCATCACCGGCGCGGGGATTGTCGCGCCGGTGATCGGCTTGATGCCGGGTGTGAACCGCGAGCTGCTGGTGCTCGCCACCGGCGCCGGTTCCCTGGTGCTGTCGCACGTCAATGACGCCGGTTTCTGGCTGGTGAAGCAGTACTTCAACATGACCGTCGTCGAAACTTTCAAGACCTGGACGCTGATGGAGACTGTGCTTTCCTTCAGTGCGCTGGGGTTCATCATGCTGCTGTCGTTGGTGGTGTGAAGCGTTAGGAGAGGTAGCCCATGCAAAGCGTTTTAGACAACTTTCGCCTCGATGGCCGGCTCGCGCTGGTCACCGGTTCCAGCGCCGGTATCGGCCTGGCGATTGCCCGTGGCCTGGCCCAGGCCGGTGCGCGGGTGGTGCTTAACGGGCGCAACCGCAGCACCTTGCGCGATGCGGCGGCACTGCTCGCCGCCGAAGGGCTGGAAGTGCACACCCAGGCGTTTGACGTGACCGACAGCGCGGCGATCCAGGCTGCCGTGGCCGATATCGAAGAACGCCTTGGGGCGCTGGAAATCCTCGTTAACAACGCCGGCATGCAGCGCCGTGGCCCACTGGAGAACTACAGCGAGCAGCACTGGCGCGAGCTGATCAGCACCAACCTCGACAGCGCGTTTCTGGTCGGCCAGGCGGTGGCGCGGGCGATGATCCCGCGCAAGCGTGGGCGCATCATCAACATCTGTTCGGTACAAAGTGAACTGGGCCGCCCTGGGATTGCGCCGTATGCGGCCAGCAAGGGCGCGTTGAAAATGCTCACCAAGGGCATGGCCATCGACTGGGGCCCGCATGGGTTGACGGTCAACGGTATCGGCCCTGGCTACTTCAAGACCGAACTGAACGCCAACCTGGTGGCCAACCCCGAGTTCAGCGACTGGCTGGTGCAACGCACGCCGAGCCGCCGTTGGGGCGACGTGGCCGAACTGGCCGGTGCCGCCGTGTTCCTCGCCAGCGACGCCGCCAGCTTCGTCAATGGCCATATCCTGTACGTCGACGGTGGCATCACCGCGTCGCTGTAATCCTGGAGAACGTTATGCACGCTATCGTCTGTCACGCTTCAAAAGACTTGCGGGTCGACCCTCAGGACGAACCGCAAACCCTCGCCCCCGACCAACTGCGCGTGCGCATTGCGCGGGGCGGCATCTGCGGTTCGGATTTGCACTATTACCAGCACGGCGGCTTCGGCACCGTGCGCCTGCGTGAGCCGATGGTGCTTGGCCATGAAGTGTCGGCGGTGATCGATGCGGTGGGCAGCGACGCCGGGTTGTTCAAGGTCGGCCAGCGCATTGCAGTGTCGCCCTCGCGCCCGTGCGGCGCCTGCCGCTATTGCCATCAAGGTTTGCCGAACCATTGCCTGAACATGCGCTTCTACGGCAGCGCGATGCCCTTTCCGCATATCCAGGGCGCGTTTCGCCAAAGCCTGGTGATCGAAACCCATCAGGCCCATCGCCTGGCCGACCACGTCAGCCTCACCGAGGGCGCTTTGGCTGAGCCGCTGTCCGTGGGTTTGCACGCGATCCAACGCGCCGGTGCGGTGTTCGGCAAACGCGTACTGGTGACCGGTTGCGGCCCAATCGGCAACCTGCTGATCGGTAGCTTGCGCGCTGCGGGCGCCGGTGAAATCGTGGCCGTGGACCTGTCCGCCAGCGCCCTCGCCTGCGCCGAAAAAATGGGCGCCACGCGCACCCATAACATCGCCGACGGTACCGATGCACTGAAGCGCTACACCGCCGAAAAGGGCTACTTCGACGTGATGTTCGAGGTCTCCGGCAGCGCCCAGGCCCTGCGCAACGGCCTGGAATGCATCGCCCCGCGTGGTGTGCTGGTGACGGTGGGGTTGGGCGGCGATGTATCGTTGCCGTTGAATCTGCTGGTCAGCCGCGAGATCGATTTGCGCGGCACCTTCCGCTTCCACAGCGAGTTCGCCCAGGCGGTGGATTTGCTCAATCGCCAGATTGTGGACGTCCGCCCGGTGATCTCCCACACCGTGCCATTTGGCGAGGCGGTGCAGGCATTTGAGTTGGCGGCGGACAAGACCCAGGCGATGAAAGTGGTGCTGGATTTTGGTGTGCCTGACCTGGGCTGACGCCTGGCCTGGCATGCAATCCCCCCAGCAAAATTGGATCCCCCTGTGGGAGCTGGCTTGCCTGCGATGGCGGCACATCAGTCGACCTTGATTTGGCTGCCCCACCGCTATCGCAGGCAAGCCAGCTCCCACATTTGATCTGCGTTGCTGAAGCCGACTGGTGTGCCACTTCAATATCGCCCGCAACAAGCCGGAGTGGAACCTGGAGCCGTCACGGCCCTACACCTCCAATGAAGACTCGATTGCCAAGGGCTGCAACAACACCTGAGGCTCAGGCGCGCTCTTCGAGCCGATCCCGCAAAAACCGGTGGCTGGTGGAAAACAACCGCCGGTAGGTGAGCAGTACCGCACCTACCGTGCCCAACGCTGACGACGCGGCGATCAGAAACATGATCACGATCTGATAGCGCACCGCGTCCACCGGGCTCTCCCCCGCCAGCACCTGGCCGGTCATCATGCCGGGCAAGCTGACGATGCCGACCACGGTCATCTGGTTCAGCGTCGGGATCATCCCGGCGCGCACGGCCTGGCGAATGGCTTCTTGCGCGGCTTCCCAGCGTGAACCGCCGAGGGCCAGGATCATTTCGATGGTGTTGCGGCCCGAGGTCAGTTCCTGGGTCATGCGTTCGATGCCCAGAGACACGCCGGTCAGGGTATTGCCGAGGATCATCCCCAGAATCGGAATCGCGTATTGCGGCTCGTACCACGGGTGGATGCGGATCACCGCAAACAACCCCACCGCCGTAACCAGCCACGAACTGCCCCACACCGACAGGATGCTGTCGACCCGTTGCCCACGGTAAGTGCGGCGCCCGCGCCCTGCCGCCGACAGGCCGGCGATCAAGGTCATCGCACACATCAGCGGCAGCACCACGTACCAATACGCGAACTCGAACACCCAGCCCAGCAGGTAACCGATGGCCAGCAGCTGCACCACGGTGCGCACCGCCGCCCACAGCAATTGGCGGCCAAGGCCCAGGCGCAGCAGCAAGGACAGCGCGCCATTGATCAGGATCAGCGAGGCGGCGATGCCCATGTCCAGCGCGCTGAGGTTTTGATAATTCATGGCTGGGTCGCTCCGCTCAACACTCCGGCGTTCATCTGCAAGTGGATGGCGCTCATGCGCTGGGCCTGATCGAGGTCGTGGGACACCCAGATATAAGCGCGCGATTTGTCGCCGGCAAACCAGACGTCGATCAGTGCCTCCACATCACGCGATGACGTGGGATCGAGGGCCGCCGTGGGTTCGTCGAGCAACAGCACTTCCGGGTTCAGTTGCAAGGTGCGAATCAACGACACCACCTGGGACTCACCGCCCGACAGGTCACCGGCGTTTTTCTGCAAGAAGTCCGGGGTTTTACCGGCATGCCCGAGCAGCGTCGTCACAGCCTGCAGATCGAAACTGCGCGTGCGCAGCGTCTTGAGGCTGAAGGGAAAACGCAGGTTGTCTTCCACCGTGCCTTCCAGCAACGCCGGGCGTTGCGACAGGTAGCTGATATGGCTGCGGTAGTGGGGAATCTCGGCGTTGGCGATAGCCTGGCCATTCCACAAAATCTGCCCGGAGGTGGGCGCATCCAGCAACGCCAGCGCGCGCAGGAACACGCTCTTGCCGGAGCCGGAGGAGCCGGTGATCGACACGCGGTCGCCGTGGTTCAAGGTGAAATCCGTGGGCTGGAGCAATGCCAGCTGACGGCGCTCGTCCCTGCGCGTGAGGGCGCGGGTTTCTATCAGTGCGCTCATGGACGCGGTGTTCCTCTCAAAGCCTGTTGGCGCAATGGTGCGGCAGGCGCACGAAGATTTCATGAAAAAATTCAAACTATCGCCATTCATGTCGTTCACACCTTCACGTGCAACGTAAACAGGAGGCGACATGCAATACCGACAACTGGGCCACTCAGGCCTGCTGGTATCCGAAATCATCCTGGGCACCGTGCCCTTCGGCGGTCGCGCCGAGTTCGAAAAATGCGGCGCGGTGGACGTGCCCCTGGCCAAGCGCATGTTCGACATCGCGTTCGACGCCGGGGTGAATATGGTCGACACCGCCGACCTCTACTCCCACGGCCTCGCCGAAGAAGTGGTGGGCAAAGCCCTGGGCGACAAGCGCCACGACATCCTGCTGGCCACCAAGGGCCGCAGCCCCGTGGACAACAACCCGAACAACTCCGGTTCCTCGCGCTACCACCTGATTCGCGCCTGCGAAGCCAGTTTGAAACGCCTGGGCACTGACCACATCGACCTCTACCAACTGCATAACTGGGACGGCATGACGCCCATCGAGGAAACCCTCGAAGCGCTGCGGCTGTTGGTGGGTTCGGGCAAGATTCGCTACTTCGGCACCAGCAACTTCACCGCCTGGCAGATGATGAAAACCCTGGGCAAGGCCGAGCTGCACGGCATGCTCAAACCGATCACCCAGCAGATTTACTACACCCCGGAATCGCGCGAAGCCGAGTACGAACTGCTGCCGCTGGCGCTGGACCAGTCCATCGGCACGCTGGTGTGGGGCCCGATGGGCGAAGGCCTGTTGACCGGTTCGACCCGCCGTGGGCAAAAACCGCCAACCACTACCCGCCAGGGCAGCGGCTGGCCGGAACCCTACGTGCATGACAGGGAACGTGCGCTGGACATCATCGAGACCCTCGCTGCCGTTGGTGATGAACATGGCGTGTCGGTGGCGCGTACCTGCCTGGCGTGGCTCAAGGATCGGCCTGGGATCACCTCGTTGATCGTCGGCGCGCGTACCGAAGCGCACCTGCGCGACAACCTCGCAGCGACCGAACTGAAACTCACCGAAGAGCAATCTTCACGCATCGAGGCCGTGACACGGCGCCAGCCGTTGTACCCGTACTGGCATCGCTTTACCGCCGGAATTGATCGCTTCGACCCAGCGGAGCAGCCGTTCCTGGCCGAGCATCAGAAGACCATGGATGCCAGAAAAGATAGGTAAGACGCCGCCAACTTAAGGTGGGCTTGCTCGCGATAGCGGTGTATCAGCCAACTCATGTGTAACTGAGCCACCGCTTTCGCAGGCAAGCCAGCTCCCACATTTGGATCGCATTCCATCAGATGGATGCTGTGGTGCTGTGCCTTTGCCCTGCTTTAGCTTCTACCACTCAAGTCGGCTACCAGGCCGCCGTGCTGTAGATTTTGATCTTGATCTGACAGGCCCCGTAAACCACGATGGCCGCACGCAGGCTTGAATCCGTGGGTAACCCGGCAGGACGCCGGGTTAGCCGCGCTGGGTCGGCGGGGTCTGTCTCACACCCCGCCAGCCGCACTGGACGCTGGGCGACGACAACCTGCCCGTCTGGCGCGGCTGACGCTCAACGCTTGGGCGACAACCCGACCGCGCACGCCACCACCGCCGGATCGCCCTGGTAATTGGCGCGCGGCACGCTGGAGAACTGGCTGACCCGGCTTTCGACGGCGCGCAGTGTCGGGCGCTCGACCGTCGGCAGGCTATGGTCGGGGTCGACCATTTCCATGCAGCGGCGCAGCGAGTTGAAGTCCGGCGATTGCGACAGCGACAGGTGCAACGTCTGGCTCACCGATACCGACACCACCGAGCTCTGTGCACATTGCCCGTCGTAGATCAGTGTGTGGCGAATCAGCGGGTTGTCGTGGCAGTACTTCAACAGGTTGACCTGGCGCGAATGCACCAGCGCGGTGTTGATGATCAACAGATCGAACGCCACGCCGTCCGTACGCGTCAATGCCTGCAGCTCGTCGAACGAGCTCAAGGGGGCGATGCGGTGATAGCCCAACTGGTTGAGCATTTTCTCGATCTTGATCCGTTGCAGAAGGTCTGCATCGGCAATCAGAAGGCGTAACGCTTTATTGGACATAGGGTAAACCTGGCAGGTGGGCATCCGCGTCGATCATTCAACGCTGATCACGTTACCCGTCAGGGCCGAAACAGACTTTAAGGCGATTCTGAAACGGTAACCGGGGGCTCGCCGCACCTTTTAAGAATCGCCTGAAAGCCTTCGCACAGTCCGGCCTCTACCATGCGCTGCGTTCCCACACGCTCCCATGGATTGCACCTGTGCTCATGTTTCTACTCAGAATGGTGATTTTAGCCGGCGGTTTATTCGCCCTCGCGCCGCCGCCCGCCAGCGCGGCGCTGAAAATCGAAGGCACACGCCTGATCTATTTCGGCCAGGACAAGGGCGCCACCATTAACGTGGTCAACCAGGCATCACGTGAGGTCGTGGTGCAAACCTGGATCACCGGCGAGGACGATTCGGCGGGCCGCACCGTGCCATTTGCCGCCACTGAACCGCTGGTGCAGCTGGGTGCCGGCGAGCATCACCCGTTACGCATCCTGTATGCCGGTGAAGGCTTGCCCAGCGACCGCGAATCGTTGTTCTGGCTCAACATCATGGAAATCCCGCTCAAGCCCGAAGACCCCAACAGTGTGCAGTTTGCGATACGCCAGCGGCTCAAGCTGTTCTATCGGCCGCCCGCGCTCAAGGGCGGTTCGGCCGAAGCCGTGCAGCAACTGCAATGGCGCAGCGACGACGGGCGCACCGTCACGGTCCACAACCCCAGCGCGTTCCACCTGTCACTGGTGAACCTGCAAACCGACAACCTGGCGCTCAGTGATTACCTGCTGCTCAAGCCGTACGAGCGCAAAACCCTGACGGCGCCAAGCCCCTTGCCCAAAGGCACCACGCTTCACTTCACCGAAATCACCGACATCGGTTTGCAGGCCCGCCACAGCGCGGCGCTGAACTGATAGTTCGCGAGGTATTTGCCCCCATGTCACTGACCAAACGCTGCTTACCCCTACTGCTGTGGGCCTGCGCCATCTTGCCGGCCACCAGCCATGCGCTGGCCTGCCGTGAGGACGGCACCGGCTCGATCATTACCCAGGAAGCGCTGGGCACCGCACTGGCGGTGGCGGCCGATGCGCCCAACGGCAGCATCATCTGGGAGTCCGGCCCACGCTCCACCAATGTGATCTGCAAAGACGACTACAACTACGGCCGCGAGGAAATCTACTTCTACGTCAACCCGGCCAACGTCAGCATTGGCACGGGTATCCGTGTGGGCATTCGCTACAACAACCAGCCGATCACCCAAAGTACCGGCAAGGTCGGCACCGGGTTCTTTTCCGACCGCGGCTGCACCTCCAACTGCGTCGGTTGGGACAAGGCGCGCTTCACCCTCAACTTCAGCGTGTTCATCGAAAAATACGACCCCACGCCCCCCAGCGGCCAGGCCAGTACCTTGACCTCATACCGCGTGTTCCAGCTGGACGGCGTACGCGGGCTCAACTCAAGGCCCAACAGCAACTTCAACTACGTGGTCACCGGCATGAACGGCATCCGCTTCGTGCCGTGCACCCCCGAGCTGACCATCACTCCCAACGTGGTCAGCTTCCCGATGCCCTCACGCAAGTTTGCAATCGGCGAAGTCGCCAGCAGCGCGAACTTCAGCCTGAACCTGCGCAAGGGCTGCGACACGCCCTACACCGTCAGCGCACGCTTCGCGACCACGCCGGGCGGCGGCAGTGTGGTCAACGGCTTGCTGGTGCCGGACAACAACAAGTCAGTGGGCATCTCATTGTCGCGCGCCGAGAGCCAGCAGCCGCTGGCATTCAATAACTGGTTCACCCTGCAGGAGCTGATGGGCCTGGGCCAGAGCCACGATGAATTTCGCGCCGACCTGAAATGGCGCACCCTGCCGATCCCGGGCGCGTTCGACGCGGCGGTGGTGGTAGATATGTATTACAAGTAAGCCCTTAATTAATCGGGCATGCTTTAAGGATCGTCTTATGCCATCGACGTACGCTCGCGCTTACAGTCCGCCGATGCGATTGAAAAGTTATCTGCTCCAGATCAACCCCGTCCTCTCCCGACCCGAAGCAGCCAGAAGGCTGCTTCGTATTTTTGCGACCGTGCTGCTCATCGGCATCTTGAGCGGGGTCTATACCTTTCTGCTGTCCACCTTCAATAACGATATCTCCGAGCGCCGCGGCTACATGAGCAGCGCCATCGCCGAAGCGCATACCTTTTTCACCAACCGCCAGGCCCTGCTCGAAAGCCTGAGCCTGTCAGCGGTGCGCAAGCAGTCGAAAATTTACCCCTCGTCCCCGGAAGAAGAACATGTGTACCTGGGCGACACGCCCGGCAACCAATGGAGCATCTGGCTGACCGCGCGCCTGCGCGACTACCTCAAGGCCAAGCAGCTCAACCTGCTGTATGTGAACGCCGGCCCCAACCCGCAAGTGATGCGGCTGTACGACGCAACCGCGCAAGTGCTGCCGATCTCCAAGTGCATGCTCAAGCGCCTCAAGACCTTGCAACACAGCGACCCGGCCACGCTCAACGAGCTGTGGCTGAGTGACCGCACCGAGCAGCACTCGCACCTGTACATTTTTATCCGCCTGGACCGCCAAGACCCCAACTCCGGCTGGCTGGGCCTGGAGATGGAAAGCCGCGAAGTGTCCCAGGCCCTCGGCGACCAGAGTGCCGGTGAATTCAGGATGCTCAACTCCCAGGGCATGCTGGTGTTCACCAACAGCGATGACACGCAGATGCGCCAGCAACGCCTCAAGCCCAAGGAAGACAACTTCTTCGGCTTTGTCGGCGGCGGTTGGCTGCCCGACCACCTGGTGATTCGCAAGCACTTGAAATCCTCCGACTGGCAGCTGATGTATTCCATCGACCTGCGCGCCGTGGTCACCGGCCTGTGGAAACAGCTGCTCGGTTCGCTGCTGTTTTGCCTGCTGAGCCTGACGCTG
Source organism: Pseudomonas sp. D2002 (assembly GCF_013385735.1). Taxonomy (NCBI): domain Bacteria; kingdom Pseudomonadati; phylum Pseudomonadota; class Gammaproteobacteria; order Pseudomonadales; family Pseudomonadaceae; genus Pseudomonas; species Pseudomonas sp. D2002. The sequence continues at coordinate 208,833 of NZ_JACAPL010000013.1, forward strand.
ATCTGGCTGGTGATGCGCCGCGTCGACCAGCGTTTCATCATTCCTTCGATCCATCGCATCCAGGCGTTGATCGAAAGCGAGGCGTTCGGCCGTGATGTGATCCAGACCGCGCCTGTTGCCCTGTGCGTACTGCGCCGCACCGACGGCCAGGTGGTGCTGGAAAACACCCTGGCCCAGCAATGGCTGGGCAACGGCCCGGAGCGCGAAACCCTGCGTGCCGGCTGGATCGAACAGGCGTTCGCCGGCGAACCGTCCGAACGCAGCGACTATTTTGAAACCATCGACGGCCGCCACCTGTACTTGAGCAGTGCGCCGACCCGCTACAAAGGCGAGGACGTGCTGTTTTGCGCGTTCAGCGATATCAGTGCGCGCAAGCAAGTCGAAGCGGCACTGGAGGAAGCGCGGCAGTCGGCGGACGCGGCCAACGCCGCCAAGACGCTGTTCCTGGCGACCATGAGCCATGAAATCCGCACGCCGCTGTACGGCGTGCTTGGCACCCTGGAATTGCTGGCGCGCACGCAACTGGATACCCAGCAAAAGGACTACCTGCATGCCATCGAAGGCTCGTCTTCAACCTTGCTGCAGCTGATTTGCGACGTGCTCGATGTGTCGAAGATCGAGGCCGGGCAACTGGCGCTGGAGTTGAGTGAGTTCTCGCCGCTGGACCTGGTCCACGAAATCATCCAGGGCTATGCCGCGGCCGCCCAGGGCAAAGGCCTGCAACTGTATGCGTGCTTCGACCCGAAGTTGCCGGAGCGCTTGATCGGCGACGTGACGCGCATCCGCCAGATCCTGAATAACCTGCTCAACAACGCGGTGAAGTTCACCGACTACGGCCGCGTGGTGCTGCGGGTCAAAGTGCTCGGCCGCGACGGCGAGCGCTCCAGCCTGCTATGGCAAGTCTCGGACACCGGCAAAGGCATCGCTCAGGAAGACCAGGCGATGATTTTCGAGCCGTTCTACCAGAGCGAAGGCAATACCAACGTGGTCGCCGGCACCGGCCTGGGCCTGCCGATCTGCCAGCGCCTGACCGAATTGATGAACGGCAATATCCGCATGGTCAGCGAACTGGGGCTGGGCAGTAGCTTCAGCCTGATCCTGCCGCTGGAAGAAGCGCCGACCCCACCGATGACACCGCTGTTGGCCGAGACCATTTACGTGGTCTCGCCCATCCCGGAACTCGCGCATGCCATCAGCGGCTGGTTGCGCCGCTGGGGCGCACGCGCCCAGGCCGGGCTGCCGACGCTGCCCGACAGCCACCTGCTGCTGCAAGTACACCCCGGCAGCGTCGACCCGTTGCTGGTGCCGGAATGGCCGGGCCCGGTGATCCACGTCAGCAGTAATGCCTGCACGCCGCTGGAAGCCGACGCCGGCGCCTGGCACGTCAACCTCAACCACCTCGGCGCCATTCACCAAGCCGTGAGCCAGGCGCAGGGGCTGTGGGTGGCCCGCGCCGATGAGCACACGCACCAGCGTGACTTGAACAAACTCAACCTGCACTTGCTGGTGGCGGAGGACAACATCATCAACCAGCTGATTTTGCGTGACCAACTCGAAGAACTCGGCTGCACCGTGGAGCTGGCGGCCGATGGTCAGGAAGCGTTGCAGCTGTACACCGCCGGCAACTTCGACGTGGTGTTGACGGACGTGAACATGCCCCACATCAACGGCTATGAACTGGCGCGTGAACTGCGGCGCCAGGGCTGCCCGTTGCCGATTATCGGGGCCACCGCCAACGCCATGCGCGGCGAGGCCGACCTGTGCCTGGCCGCCGGCATGAACCATTGCCTGGTCAAACCCTTTGCGTTGCGGGCTCTATTCAACTCCCTGGCGCCTTATGCACGGATCACCCATGAAGCCCCTTAGTATTTTGATTGTTGAGGACCATCCCCTGCAGCACATCTACCTGCAGCACTTGCTCAGTGAGTTGGGGGATTTCATGCTCGAAACCGCCGAGGACGGTAAAGAAGCGCTGGAGCGCCTGCGCCAGCGCGATTTCGACCTGGTACTGACCGACCTGTTGATGCCCGGCATGGACGGCGTGCAGTTCATTCAGTGCCTGGCCAGCCTGCGGTGCAAGCCGGCGCTGGCAATCATGAGCGCGGCATCGCGGCGCATGTTGATGGCTGCAAGCCTGGTGGCGAAAAACCTCGACGTGGAAGTCATCGGGCTGATCTCCAAACCGGTCGCTGCCGACGCCCTGCGCAGCCTGGTGGACCAGCTCAGGACCAGCGTGCGCAAGCCCTCCCCCGATTTGCCCGAACACCTGGATATCGACCGCCACACCCTGGTGCAGGCCATGAGCAGCGGCCAGTTGCAGGCCTGGTTCCAACCGAAAAAATCCCTCGCCAACGGGCGCATTGTCGCCGCCGAAGCGCTGGTGCGCTGGATGCACCCCGAGCAAGGCGTGATGCTGCCCGCCGCATTCCTGCCGGCGATCAAGGCATTCGAGCTGGAAGAACGCCTGTTGTGGGTGGTGCTCAAACAGGCGATTCACGCCCAGGAACGCTGGCGCCAGCGTGGGTATGAAATCCCGGTGTCGATCAACCTGCCCACGCACCTGCTCAACAGCCACGACCTGGCCGACCGTTTGCTGGAATTCGTGCTGCACCACGACGGCATTCCGGGAATGATCTGCTTCGAGTTGATGGAGTGCTCGGTGCCCCAGGACATCAGCAACTTCTACGCCGGTGCCTGCCGCCTGCGCATCAAGGGCTTCGGCTTGTCCCAGGATGATTTTGGCAAGGGTTACAGCTCGTACTTGAACCTGGTCTCCACGCCATTTACCGAATTGAAGATCGACCAGGCGCTGGTGCAGGGCTGCCACGACAACGAGGGCATGGCCCAGGCGTTGGCGAGCATCATCGCGCTGGGGCGCAAACTCGGCTTGACGGTGGTCGCCGAAGGCGTGGAAACACCGCAGCAGCTGGCCCTGCTGCGCAAGGTCGACTGCAATCAGGTGCAAGGTTTTCTGATTTCACACGCAGTTTCTTCCGAACAATTTCAACAACTTCTGAACAATGATGGCCCCGCGACATCTCACTAGCTGGTGGCCGTGGATTATCTGTTAGATAGTAAGGAGTAAGCTCCATCCAGTGCCGATTTATCCTGCGCTTGCGGAAACCCCTGATGAAGCACAACAACGCGGTCCTCGAAGCCTTTACCCGCAGCTCCGTGCGCCTGAACAAAGGCCTGATGGTGTTGATCGGGATCGCGTTGCTGCTGGTCCTGACCAACTACTGGTCGCTGCAACGCGGGGTCGAAACCCGCTACGGCGCCACCCGCTTTCATTTTGCGCGCTTGATGGAGAACCTGGCGGAACAGGCGTCGTACCTCAAGAGCCTGACGCATCCGGGCATCCAGGCCGAACTGCTGCGCGCCACCGACGTGCAGGTCAGCCTCAAAAGCCGCATGGTCGACAACCACCGCACGCTGTACGAAGGCCAGAAGTATTCGTTTTCGGTGCCGTTCAGCGTCAAGTTCGATGAGCAGCAGGTCAGCCCCGCCGCCCGGCCGCAGATCTTTGCCTTGGGCGCGCACCTGACCAGCTACTTCAGCGCGTTCTGGTCCTCATCGCCGTACGAGGCGCCGCAAACCTTTCTGCTCAATCGCCAGACGCCTTACATCATCACCATTCCGTCGGTGGGCTATCAGCGCCGAGAAAACACCGAGGAAACCGGCAACCTGGTGGCGCTGGTCAATGCGGTGCAGCAAACCCTCGAGCAGACGCCGCAGCCGCTGGAACAGAACCGCGTGTACTGGCAAGCCGGCCCCGCGCCCGATCATCTGCTGGCTTATATCGGTTTGCCCCTCGACGGCCAGGGCCAGGCGGTGGTCGGCACCGTGCTCGACGTGGCCCAGGTCGACGACGTGCAGCGTACCCTCGAGCATTCGGCCTTTGATAGCTTTACCCTGATTGCGCCCGATGGCAGCCGGTTGATCGGGCCCGAGACCGACGCGACGCTCAGCGACGGCATACACGTTAACGCCTACGGCTTTGAGTTCAAGATCACCCAGGCCGGTGACCAGCCGTGGAGCGCGGTGTATGGCCTGAACTACTCGCACTTCTTCCACTCGGCCTTATGGCCGTTGAGCAGCCTGGCGTTGTTCCTTGCCAGTTTGATCAGCCTGGGCTGGGCCGGCAGCCGTTGGTATCGGCGCCAGGTGATCACGCCCGCGCGCCTGGCCCACGAACGCATTGCCGAAAGCGTGGCTTTCAGCCGCGTGATCATCGACACCGCGCCCACCGGTTTGTGTGTGGTACGGCGCAGTGACGGCAAGGTCTTGATCGAAAACCAACGCGCCCAGCAATGGCCGGGCACCGCGCGCCTGGTGGCCGCCATGGCCGGTGTGCACGACAGCGGCGAGAGCGGCGAGAGCGGCGAGAGCGGCGAGAGCGGCGAAACGCACCTGGAGATCGAAGGCCGGCACTTGCAAGTCGGCTTTGTCTCCACCCGCTATCAGGCCGAAGACGTGCGCCTGTATGCGTTCAACGACATCACCCGGCATATCGACGACGCCCAGGCCTTGGAGGACGCCCGCCGCACCGCCGATGCCGCCAACAAGGCAAAGACGCTGTTCCTGGCGACCATGAGCCATGAAATTCGCACGCCGTTGTATGGCGTGCTTGGCACCCTGGAATTGCTCGGCCTGACCGACCTGGACCCCCATCAGCAAACTTACCTGCATACGATCCAGCGTTCCTCCGCCACGCTGTTCCAGTTGATCAGTGATGTGCTGGACGTCTCGAAAATCGAGTCCGGGCAAATGGCGATTGAAGCCGTGGAGTTCTGCCCGCTGGACATGCTCGAAGACACCTTGCACACCTATGCCGCCTTCGCCCAGCGCAAAGGTTTGCAACTCTACAGCTGCATCGATCCGCAGCTACCGGACTGTGTGATGGGCGACCCGATGCGGATCCGCCAGATTCTGAATAACCTGGTGAGCAACGCCATCAAGTTCACCGATATCGGGCGCGTGGTCATTCGCGCCCGAGTCACCGCACTCGACGCCAACAACGTCGACCTCGAATGGCAGGTCACCGACTCCGGCGTGGGCATTCCCGAGGCGCAACAGGCCAAGCTGTTCGACGTATTTTACCAGGCACCGGACACCGCCGGCGAAGGCGGCGCCGGGCTGGGACTGCCGATTTGCCGCTGGCTGGCGCAGATGATGGGCGGTGAAATCAAGGTGGTCAGCGAACCGGGCCTGGGCAGCAGCTTTACCCTGAAAATGCGCCTGCCGTTGTGCAGCGGTGCCCTGACCAACATGCCGCTGATCGAACCCAGCCCAACGCCCGTGTATGTGCAAGCACCGGTGCGGGAGTTGGCGCAGTCGCTGTGTGACTGGCTCAACCGTCTGGGCATTACGGCGGCCCTGGCGGCGTCCACGCCCGAGCAGGATAGCCGCCGCGCGGTGCTGATCGATGTGCTGCCCAATGAGCCGCTGCGCCCCTGGCCCGGCCAACGTGTGCTGTGCCTGCCGGGCGCGCACTCCCCGCCGCTGCACACGGAACAGGGCTGGGTGGTGGACATGCACGCCATGCGCGCCATTGCAGCCACCGTGTCGTTGGCGCAGCACGGCAAGCACGAGCATCCGCCGGCTACCTTGCCGCAAAGCGCTGGGCGGCTGGAGCTGCGCATCCTGGTGGCGGAGGACAACCCAGTCAACCAGGCGATCATCAAGGAACAACTGGAAGCGCTCGGCTGCTCGGTGACCCTGGCCGCCAACGGCGAGCAGGCGCTGCAGCTGTGGCAACCGCAGGCGTTCGACCTGGTGCTGACTGACGTGAACATGCCCTTGATGAATGGCTATGAACTGACCAAGACCCTCAGGGCGCATGATCGGCAGTTGCCGATTATCGGCGTGACCGCCAACGCCATGCGCGAAGAAGGCGTGCGCTGCCTGGCGGTGGGCATGAATGCCTGGATCGTCAAACCCCTGAGCCTGCAAACCTTGCGCGCGCAGTTGGCCAAGCACTGCAAAGGCAAGCCACCGGTAGAACCACCGCCGCAGACGTTCAATGACAGCGTGCAGCTGTCGGACAAGATGCGCCCGCTGTTCATCAGCAGCGTGCAGCAAGACTTGCAGCGTATCGGCGCGGCCCTGGCACAGCGCGATGCGCGCACCCTCGGCCAACTGCTGCACTCGGCCGCCGGTGCCCTCGGCGCAGTGCAGGCGCTCGACCTGGCCCAGGCCTGCATCGAACTGGAAAGCGCACTGAATCGCGGCAGCCTCGACACCTCGCTTGAGCTTAAGGTGAAGGCTGTGATGCAGCGACTGTCAGCCGTCCTGGACATGCTCCAGCCCGGGCACACTTCCCTCACTTGAACTGGCACTACGGACGGCCCTTTATGAAAAAATTCAACGTGGTTATCGCGGACGATCACCCGATCGTGCTGCTTGGGGTACGCGAGCTGGTGGAGCGCGACACGCGCTTTCAGGTCGTGGGCGAAGCCGTGTGTTCGGCGGGCCTGATCGAGCTGTTGCAGCGCCAGGGCGCCGACATTGTGATCACCGATTACAACATGCCGGGCGACTCGCCCTACGGCGATGGCCTGAAACTGGTGGAGTACCTGAAACGGCATTTCCCGCAGGTGCAGATTCTGATCCTGACGATGATTTCCAACCACCTGATCCTCACCCGTCTGCAGGAGCTGGGCGTGGTCGGTATCATCCAGAAAAGCCAGTTGCACACCGAGATCCAGCTGGCGCTGAAGGCGATTGCACAACAGAGCGCCTACCGCAGCCTGGAGCCGCCGAAAACCTCGGTGATCGAGACGTTGACCGCCATCGACGAGCGCTTCACCAGTTTGTCGCCCAAAGAGTTCGAGATCTTGCGTTTGTTTATTTCCGGCATGAGCGTGAGTGATATTGCGCGCAGCCAGAACCGCAGTTCAAAGACCATCAGTGCGCAAAAGATATCGGCGATGCGCAAACTTGAAGTGAGCAGCGACCAGGACCTTCTCACCTATTGCCTGACGCGTAACCTGTTCAACTAAGCACCCCTTGCAAGCCATTCCTGGACAATGGCTTGGTCCTTTATTTACTGGCCCCCTTTCCTCTCCCCCCTCTCCCCTGTCCCCTCTCCCGGTGCAACTAACCCGTCTATTGCGCGGCTTATAAGAATCGTCTTATTCGCTCGCCGCGTCTTGCCGCTTACTCTTTCCTCGCAGTTCAACAACCGCATTTTCCAACTAACACTTACGGACATCATCATGAAGAAGTTTTCCCTGGCTGTTATCGCCTCGGCCGTTATCGCTGCCTCCGGCAGTGCATTTGCCGCAGACCCGGCACCGACGCCTACCCTGGGCGGCAGCGGTAAAATTACCTTCACCGGCGTGATCAACAACGACGCCTGCTCGGTCGACGGCGCCAACTCCGACCGTACTATTTCGGTGGACATGGGCAACGTGTCGATCAAAGACATGGGCACCGCAGAAAACCCAACCGCAGGCCGTGTGACCGCCAAAGACTTCAACTTGAACGTCAACTGCAACCAGGGCACCAAAGTCGCGATGATCTTTGACGCCAACAACGGCGGTTCGGGCCTGGTGACCGGCAAGAACGTGCTGGCTTTGAACGCTGGTTCCGCTTCGGCTAAAAACGTCGGTATCGCCCTGCTCGACAGCAACGGCACCCTGATCGACCTCAGCTCGGCAGCCACTGCGCGCATCGAAAGCACCATGCACGGCAACGGCGCTGCCGGCGGCGACGCCACCCTGAGCTTCGCGGCGGCCTACGTCACCACCGGTGCCGCCGGTGCGTCTACCGCGGGTCGTGGTGATGCCACCCTGCCGTTCATCCTGCAATACGAGTAACCCCGGCACCCCGTGCACCGAACGCGCGAGGCCAAACGGCCTCGCCATTCTCTTTTTGATTACACCGGATAACCCTCATGCTGCCTCGTTCTATCGCCGCGTGCCTGGGGCTGCTGGGCATGCTTATGGCTACCCAGGCCGCCGCCAGCATTTCATTGAACGCCACCCGTATCGTGTTCGATGGCGACCACAAAGAAGCCAATATCACCGTGCGCAACGGTAACCAGGACGTGCTGATTCAGTCCTGGGTCGACATGAACGACACCAGCGGCAGCCGCGCCCCGTTTGCCGTCACCCCGCCGTTGGCGCGCGTCTTCGCCAAGGAACAGCAACTGCTGCGCATCTTGTATGAAGGCACGGGCATGCCCACGGACCGTGAGTCGGTGGTGTGGCTCAATGTGCAGGAAATCCCCAAGGCCAGTGAGACCGAGAACACCTTGCAGTTGGCCATCCGCCAACGCATCAAGATTTTTTACCGCCCTGCCGGCCTGACGGGCAGTGCGTTGCAGGCCCCGGCGCAGCTCGAATGGAGCCTGGTCAAACACGGCGCGCAAACGCTGCTGCGGGTGAAAAACCCGACGCTGTACCACGTGTCCATGGCCGACGTGAAAGTGCAGGCGCAACTGGCCAGTGACTCGACCATGGTTGCGCCCGGCGAGGAAAAACAGTTCCCGCTCAAGGCGGCGCCAGCGCCCGGCCCGGTGCAACTGACGTTTTCCAGCATCAATGATTACGGCGCGCAGAACCACTACAGCGCAGCCCTGTCGAGCGCCGTAGCGCACGCGACTGAATCACGCCTCACCCCCTAAGTACTTTCTCTAACCCACAGGCTCACGTTGCGTGCGTGTTTGCGTGCCCGCCTGTTCGCCAATCAGGGATGTCACAGGTCTTCGCATGTCTTTTCTTTCCAGCAACAGGCCCGCGCGTAGCGCACTGAAGTTGAGGACGCTGTCGCTTGCGATTGCCGCCAGCCTGCCGGCCTGGGCCATGGCCGATGAGGCAGCGGAAACCTTCAACACCACGTTCCTGCAAGGCTCACAGTCACCGGTCGACCTGCAGCAGTTGCTCTCGGCCAACAGCGTGCTGCCGGGCAACTACCGCGTCGACCTGTACAGCAACGAAGTGCTGGTGGGCCGGCGCGACATCGACTTCAAGCGCAACCCGCAAAACGGCCGGGTCGAAGCCTGCCTGACCCTCGACCTGCTCACGCAGTTGGGCATCGACATGAAACGCCTGCAGGCCGACGGCAAAGTCGACCCGCAGCAACCCCAGGAATGCTACGCCCTCGCCGACATGATAGAGGACGCCAGCGTGCGCTACGACAGCAGCCGCCTGCGCCTGATGGCGAGCATTCCGCAAGTGGCCATGCAGCGTGGCCTGCGCGGGTATGTCGACCCACAGTTATGGGATGACGGCGTGCCCGCTGCGTTCATCAACTACCAACTCAACAGCAGCCGCACGGCGGGCGACGCTAAAGCGCGCATCTCGAATAACCTCGGCCTGCGCAACGGCATCAACCTCGGCGCCTGGCGCCTGCGCAACGAGTCGAACCTGAGTGGCGGCACCGGCCGCCCGAACACCTACACCAGCAACCGCACCTACGTGCAGCACGACGTGACCGCGCTCAAGGGCCAGTTCAGCGCCGGTGAGATTTTCTCCGACACCGACCTGTTCGACAGTGTGCGTTATCGTGGCCTGAAACTGGCCTCCGATGACGGCATGCGCGCCGACAGCGAGCGCGGTTATGCGCCGGTGATTCGTGGCGTGGCACAGACCAACGCGACCGTGGAAATCCGCCAGAACGACTACATCCTCTACACCGCCAACGTCGCGCCGGGGCCGTTCGAGATCAATGATATTTACCCCAGCGGCTCCAACGGCGACCTGCAAATCACCGTGATCGAGGCCGATGGCACGCGCCGGGTGACAACGCAGGCGTTTTCCAGCCTGCCGATCATGGTGCGTGAAGGCCAGGTCAAGTACAGCCTCTCGGCGGGTACGTTCAAGAGCAATGCCGAGGGTCTGGCGAGCCCGCGTTTTCTCAGCGGCACCCTGGCGTATGGCTTGACCAGCAACCTCAGCGGGATTGTCGGGTTGCAGGCCAGCGAGGACTACAACGCGCTGTCCGTCGGCGCCGGCAAGAACACCGCGTTCGGCGCCTTCTCGCTGGACACCACCCACTCGTCCAGCAAGGCCCAGGGGAAAACCACCCAGGGCAGCAGCGTGCGCGCGCTGTATGCAAAAACCTTTACCGGCACCGATACCAACTTCACCCTGGCCGCCTACCGCTATTCCACCGAGGGCTACCGCACCCTCACCGACCACGTCGAAGACAACAGCCAGGATGTGCGTGTGCGCACTGGCCACTCGAAAACCCGCACCGACCTGACCATCAACCAGAGCATCGGCCGCAACAGCGAGTTCGGCAGCGTGTACGTGAACGCCAGCGACCAGCGCTACTGGAACCGTGGCGGCTCGCAGAGCTTTTCGGCCGGCTACACCAGCAACTGGGGCGACCTGAGCTACAACCTCGGCGTGACGCGCACCAAGCAAATCGTCGCCTGGGGCCAGCCGAGCAGCGACACCCAGTTGAACCTGTCCGTCTCATTCCCGCTGGGCAGCCAGGCGCGCGCGCCACGCGCATTTGTCACCACCAGCCGGCAGCACGGCGACACCACCACGCAGGCGGGCGTCAACGGCTATGTCGCCGACACCAGCGACACGTTCTACTCGGTACAGGCAGGCCACAGCGACACCAGCGGCGATTCCGGCTCGGTGAACCTCAACAGCCGCACGTCGGTGGCGGACGTCAGCCTCGGCTACAGCCAGGGCCAGGGTTATAACTCGCAGAACCTCAACCTGGCCGGTTCCGTGGTGGCGCACGCCGGCGGCATCAACCTTGGCCAGACCGTCAGCGAGACGTTCGCCTTGGCCGAAGTGCCGGGCATCTCCGGGGCGAAAATCAGCAGCTACAGCGGCGTCGAGACCGGCTACAACGGCTACGCCGTAATCCCGAATGCCCAGCCTTACCGCGTCAACTGGGTGAGCCTGGACACCCGCGACCTCGGCGGCGATGTGGAAATCACCAACGCCACCCAGCAAGTGGTGCCGCGCCGTGGCGCAATCGTGGTGGCGCACTACAGCGGCACCACCGGGCGGCGGGTGTTGTTTGAATTGTTTGATGCGCAACACAAGCCGCTGGCGTTTGGCGCTTCGCTGGAAGACTCGGCCGGCAAGCAACTGGCGATTGCGGACCCGAACGGCAATGCACTGGCGCTGGTGGAACAGGACCAGGGTACGTTGATCATCAAGTGGGGCGATCAACAGTGCAGCGCAAGCTATGCGTTAGCGCCGCAGAATAAAGCACTGAACTATGAGCGCCAGGCGTTGGTGTGCGGGCCTTGAAGGGGGCACTCCACATCCTCTCTGTCTGATTCACGAAGATCCAAATGTGGGAGCGGGCTTGCTCGCGAAGGCGGAGTGTCAGTCGCCGGAAATATCAACTGACACACTGCCTTCGCGAGCAAGCCCGCTCCCACATTTAGGTTGAGGTACAGCTTAAGGTCGGTGTTTAGGCTAAGGTGCTGCCGACGCGCCCTCCTCTTCGAGACTTGCCCATGCGTAACCTGATTTTCGCCGGTGCCTGCCTGCTGACCACCGCCCTCGCCGGCTGCCAGCAAACCCCACCGGCCAACGACCAACTCGACGCCGTGCTCTGGACCCAAACCTCCATCGAACATGAGTTGATCTACCGCCAGCTGTTCGCCAACGCCACCCGCCAGCTCGACGTGGCGCTGGCCGACCCAACCTGGGATGCCCTGCCCTTCCCGCCGCGCAACCTGGCTGGCCTGCCGCCCGCGGTGGTCGTGGATATCGACGAAACCCTGCTCGACAACGTGCCGCTCAATGCCCGCGACATCATCAATAATCAGGTCTACTCCTACGACCGCTGGAACACCTGGGTCGACCAGGCCAAGGCCCAGGCGCTGCCCGGCGCGGTGGCGTTCCTGCAAGCAGCACAACAAAAAGGCATCAAGGTTTACTACCTCACCAACCGCGAACACAGCCAGGTCGCGGCCACGGTCGCCAACCTGCGCCTGCGCGGCTTCCCGGTGGACAGCGACGAGCAGGTGCTCGCCGCCAGCACGCCGACCGGCCATTGCGAAAGCGCCGGTTATGGCAAAAATTGCCGCCGCCAATGGGTCGCCAGCCACGCCCGCGTGTTGTTGATGGCGGGCGATTCCCTGGGGGATTTCGTGCAGGCCGAACACAACACCCTCGCGGACCAGCGCAAGGCCGTAGCGCCCTACCTGAATTGGCTGGGACAACGCTGGTTTTTGCTGCCTAACCCGAGTTATGGCAACTGGTACAGCGCGCCGTATGGGGATGATGAGAAGTTGCCGTTTGAGCGTAAACGCCAACTTAAGCAGCAGGCATTGCAGTTGCAGCAATAAAGGACTGGCTGGGGCTCAGGCCTTCACGTTCTGCCGGATGTTCCAGCCAAATTTCACCGGTCCACCGTCCTTGCCGCCGTCGGCTTTTTGCGGCTGGTAGCTGACGTCGACGGTGGCGAAATTCAAGGCAAAGCTGTCATGCAGCACATCGGCGCCGTTTTCAGCACTGGTGCTGTAGGACACCACCATGACCTCCTTCAGGGTGATCACCAAATACTCCACCGGGCTCGCGCCTCCCGCCTTGCGCACCACCAGTTTCGCTTCCGGATAATGCTTGCCGCTGGCGCAGGCCATCATCAGGTTGGGGCTGGATTTATCCAGCGGCTTTGTCAGGTTCAAATTGGCAATATTGACCTTGCCCGCACCACCACCCGTGCCGCTGTGCATCGACCCCGACTGCGACATTCCCCACGCCCAGTGGGTGATATCAATCTCATCGCGATGGGCTTGATCCCTTGACTCACCCTTGATGTCGCCCAGTTTCAAAAACATATCGACGGCCATGCTTGTTCCCTGTCTTGGTGTGCGTCGGTAGTGACGTGGGGCGCACTTTTCCTTAGCCACCACGCTGCACGCAAGACGCCAAATCGGGATAGAGACGCACCCCACTTGAATTGGCGAACCTTCCGACATTCATAGCTGCCTGCTCGTCTTTACGCTCTCGACTCTCGCAAAAACCAGGAGTTAAGGATGACTGCGTCCCTGTTGAACGATGGATTCCCCTCGGCTCACCGCACTGCGCGTCAGCGGATTGAAAGCCGTATTGATCTACGCAAGCTGTTCTTCGCCATTGATGCTGATCCGGCGCTGATTGGCGCGGGGGTGGTGTATATCGATGATGAATTCAATGTCGTGACACTGCGTGAGTTTCAGGCGGTATGCAGCGTGGTGCCGAAGAAGGTGGTGTTACGCGAGGCGCCTCGCTATGTAGGGCCTGCGGAGTTCAAGCGGATGTTGGAGCATGAGCCGCGGGAGTCGGAACTGGTAGCGGAGTCTCTGAATACGGCGGTCACTTGTACGGGTGCGTTGTTGAGTTGGATGGTAGTTTCGAGTGGAATTGCGTTAATACCGTTTTCAGCGGGAGCGAGTACGGCAATTACGTTTATTGGCCAGGCTGCCTTGGCAGCCAGTCTCGCCCAATGTTTTATCGGCGTTGGTAGAACCGGCGCTGAGTTGATTGCTCCGCAAATTCTTGATCGTCTCGACAACGAGGTTTGGTATGAGGCCGCTACCTCTGTGCTGGATGGCGTCGCTTTACTTGGGATTGGAACATCAGCCCTGACGACAGTCAAAGCCATTAATGTCGGTACCAGGGTAACGGGTAAACCCCTCAGACAAATACTCAAAGGGCTTACACGACAAGAGCGGGTAAAACTCAATGATGAATTGCTCAGAATCAACGATGCGCGACTGACGACGAAACTACTCAAGTTGAAAAAAGCTGCTGGCAACGCGTCTAAGCGCATCAGTGCGACACACATGCAACGTGCCACAGCCAATCACATAAGGGATGCATGTGCAGGAGTACTGGGGATAACAAGCAGCGCAATGTCAGGGAACGTCAAGACCCTCGCTATCGGTCTTTACGAGGAAGTCAGACCGTGAAAAAGCAGCGAGCCCAAAAAGCCCTGGACGAAATGGGTTACAGCAATCAATCCGCTCTTGACTGGAAAAATATGAGCGCAGAAGACTTCAATTATTCAGTTTTCTATTTAGAAGACCCTCGTTTACTGCGCAAACGCTACACACCCGTCATTGCTGGATGGGTGCTTGCCGGGTGTTTCTCAATTGCACTGACCGGTTTGCTGGTATTGGTCACCTATCTTTCCGGTGCACCGGACGATACAACGTTGCGAAATTGGTTTTTTTCCGGGCTGGCAATCACGATAGTGTTTGGTATCGCCAAAGCTCGAGTGTTGTACGGTCACATTCATTGGGTCTGGATACATGTCGGCTTATACATCATCTGTTTTATGGTCTCACTGGCCTCAATCATCCACGCCCCCAATATTTACCTCTACTCCACAGCCCTCCTCGGCCCGCTGACCGGCCTCTTGATCCTCAACAGCCACCGCTGCCGCGAACTGCGCCACAAGATGGTAGAGATCCGCCATAAACGCGAAGCCATCATCGCGACCCTGAAAAAACAGGGTCGCTGGAAATGGTAGTAAGCCCCGGCCACAGTCAGGTGTACGTCCCATGGGTAAAACTGAATACCTATCCGTTCAGTCAGTGCCCATGGCCGCGTTTTTTTGCCACACTGCGGCGCGACGCTGCCGTTGCGCGCAGCCCCGCCAGGACGGAACGATGACCAGCATGGACTCGATCATTCGACAGTTTTCTGCCGAAGGCGCAACTCACCTCTATTCCAGCCCACCCACGGTATTGACACCCGCCGACCTCTACCGCGCCAAGGGCGATGGGCATTTCCGAGAGGCGATTGCCGGCAGCAATATCTACCTGATCACCGCCAGGCGTCGGGTGCTGATCAACCCGCATGACCTGTACCTGCTCGGTCGATCGGCGCACGGCAGTTTTATCGTGATAAGCGAACAGGGCGTGCAGTCCATCCCTTTCCGTTATGACATTCCGAGGATCGGGCCTGACGATCAGGATGACATCGAACAGGTGCTGGTCGCGCCCAACGGCACGCACCTGACTATCCTCTCGACCTCACGGCAAATGACCACCGCCGCGCACATCGTCGTGGCAAACGCGACCAGCGCCCTGCAAGCCGAACATCGGGACATGAACGTGCTGTATGTCGGCCAGGGCATCGGCAAGGTTCACGCGCGTACGGCGGTGGACCGGCTGTTGAACCACACCACCTTGCAACGCATCCTTGCAGAAACCTCAACCAACAACCCCGAGCTGGAGGTGTCGATCCTGCTCTACCGGTTCGAGCACGGCCGGACGATGATCAGCAACGGCGGAGACTTCAATGCTGAACCGGTGGCCAGCGAGCAGGATGAGGCGGAGCATTTTGAGCGGCTGCGCAATGTGCGCCTGAACCGTGATGAGGTCATCACACTGGCTGAGGCCGCCCTGATCAACCACTTCAAACCGCATTACAACACCCTGCTCAAGTCCACCAACTTCGCCGCCAACAACAAAATAAAACCGCTGAAAAAGCTCCTCGCCAAGGGTATCAGCGGGCTGACCGTAGAGATCTGCAGCGCCACGCTCAACGCGCGCCTGGGCACCCACGATGCGCTGCCCATAGCGTTGAGCACCTTCCTTGCGGCTGACGTCCTTGAGGGCTGCAACCTCGACAGTGAGCAGGAAAAGCAGGCGTGGGCCGAAGAACTGCGGGTGATGGCGCACACGCACTACGCCAGCTTCCCCCTCACCACGCCACAGGAGCGCGATACCTTCATGCACGGCATGGTTTGGCTCGGCGAATCGGTGCGCGAGCAGATCTGGCCACTGCCCGGCAAGGGTGCCTAGGCATTTGCCCTAAGTAGCCGGGGTAATGTCGCAAGCAGGGCTTGTTGTGGCAAGCAGGGCTTGATGTGGTGAGCGGGCTTGCCACAAAAGCCCCGCGCGCCACAACAAGCCAGCTCACTTCAAATCAAGCGGTTCTAGCGGCGATGGCTTCGACTTCCACCAGTGCCCCCGGCAGCGGCAACGCCACCACTTGCAACGCGGTGCGCGCCGGTTTGTTCGGCTGTTCGGGCGTGCCGAAAAACTGCGTGTAACCGCGCTGCAACCCGGCAAAGTCGAGCTTGCCGCCGGTCTCTTCGGCGCCGACCAGGAACACCCGCAGCTGCACGATATCGCCCAGGTCCAGGTCTTGCTGTTGAAGGATCTTGCGCAGCTTGTTGAACACCGACACCGTCTGCACTTCAGTGCTGCCGTACGCGGCTGGCGTGCCAGCGGGTGCCTGGGCGTCGGCAAGATCCGGCAAGGTGCCGCTGACGAAAATCAGGCTGGCGGAGGCCGGCACAGTCACGGTTTGCGAAATCGGAAAATCACCGACGCTGGTACGTTGAATGCTGTCGCTCATGAGGGTGCTCCTTAAGAGGCGGCCACTGCCGCAAGGTAGGTTTGTTGGGCCACACGGTCAGCCAATTGCGCAACCACATGACGCGCCGAGTTGGCCGCCGATTCCTGCCAGATGCCCACGCCGCTTTGCACCAGGCCGTCACCGGCGAAGTACACGCGGCCATGGGCCTGTTCGAGCAAGGCACTGGCGTCGGCGGGGAAATGTTCGCGTTGCAGCCACGGGCCTTCGCTGTAGGGAATCTGTTCCCAGGACACCGCCAGCGGGTTGCGCAGGTGTTTGGAATAACCCGGATGCAACAGCTCGACGGCTTCCTGCGAAGTGGCGTACTGCTGCTCGAACGGTTGCGCGCCAAACACGTCGGCGCCCTCCCCGGTTACGTAACCGGCCACCAGCAAACCTTCGCGGGTGTTGAGGTCGTTGCTCGGATACCAGAGCAACCGCGCCGGATGCTCGATCCAGGACAGGCCGCCGTAGGTGCGGTAATCGGTTTCCCAGAAGCGCGGCGATTGCCACGCCACTTTGGTCGCCTGGTCGCTGCGGGTGCTGAGCAACGCGGCCTTGATCGGGTCGCTGAAATCGGTGTCGAGCTTGGCCAGCAGCGGCAGCGGCAAGGTCGAGACCAGGTAATCGGCGCGCACCACCTGTTCGCGGCCACTGTTTTTATCGTGGTAGGTCACCGCCACGCCGTCTTCCAGCTGACGGATCTGGCGCACCTGGGCGCCGAGTTGCACGTGGTCGCGCACGCGCTGGTAGAAGGCGTCGGTGATGCGGTCCATGCCGCCGACGGGTTGAAACATGGTCGCCGAGAACTCCGGGAACTCCGTGTGCAATAACGCGCCCCAGAGTTCGGGGTGCAGCAGCCGATCAAGCGCCAGCGGGCTGCGGCTGGCGGGCAATGCGCCGGGGTGCGCGGGCGACTCCAGGTGGCCGGCGCGCAGGCTGCCTTCATAGGCCAGCTCCTGCGACAGGTCGCCGTATACCTGCAGGAATGCCAGCAAGCGCGTGCGCTCTTCACTGCTCAGCACATCGTCGAGCGCATCACGCTGCACCGCTGTGGCCAGCAAGCCGGACAAGTGCCCGCGTGCATCGTTGATCGCCTGGCCGACGGTGAACGCGGGCTGTTGCAGGTCCGGGCGCACCTGGGCGCCATGGCTGCTGTTGACCAGGACTTCGAGCGGCACGCCCAGCTCGCTGCAATAGTCGAGAATCGTACGGTGCTGGCTGGGAATCCTGGCCGGGCCGGCGTTGAAATACAGGCCCTGATCAAACGCCACGGTTTGCGTGCGGCCGTCCTTGTAGTCCACGCGATCGCCATTGCGCAGGGTCCAGGTGCGCCCGCCGACCCGGTCTCGGGCTTCCAGCACTTGCACATCAAACCCGGCGCGGGTCAGTTCCAGCGCAGTGACCAGCCCGGCAACCCCCCCGCCCAGCACCAGCACGCGGGTGCCCTGGCCCAGGCCGGGCTTGAGTTTCAGCGGTTGCGGGCGCCGGTGCGATGACGGCCCCAGGCCCAATGCCGCGAGTGCATCCTTGACGGCCGGCTCACCGCCGACTGCGGCGATGCTCGACAGCGCTTCACGTCGTGTCAGTCCCATGTTCGCGACTCCTAGTCCGGCAGGCCCGGTGGGTTGATCAGCGATTTGTCGACGCGCTCAATGTCCAGGCCCCAGCGTTGCAGCACCTGTTCGTATTGGCCACCAGCAATCGCGCCTTCCAGCGCAGTGTGAATCGGCTTGACCAGGCCGTTGTCCTTGCGCGTGGTCACGGCGATATCCGCTTTCAACGGCCAGCCGCCATTCACCGTGCCGACCAGCTTGATGCCGCCGGTAATGGCCGCCGAATAGGCGTACACCGAGTTAGGCCCGAACAGCGCATCGCTGCGCCCGGACTGCACCGCCAGTTGCGCGGCGGCCTGGTCGTCGAAGTACTGCAACAGCGCCGGCTTGATGCCGGCCTTTTCATTCGCCTCGTTCCACGCCAGCAAGACTTTTTCCTGGTTGGTGCCGGAGCCGACGATGATCTTCAGCCCGGCGATGTCCGAGGCCTGTTTGATCTCGGTGATCTTGCTGGTGCTCTTCACATAAAACCCGAGCACATCCTGACGGTAAGTGGCGAAGTCAAAACGCTTTTTGCGCGCCTCGGTGACGGTGACATTGCTGATCACCGCGTCGTATTTGCCCGAGCTGACGCCCAGCGGCCAATCCTCCCAGCTGGTCTGCACCACGTTGAGTTGCAAGCCCAAACTGTCAGCCACCAACTGCGCGGTGTCGGCCTCGCTGCCGATGGTGGTCTTGTCGTCATTGGCCAGCAGCGCCAGGGGTGGCCCGGCCACGCCGGACACGGCCACGGTGAATTTGCCCGGCTGGGCGAACTTGAAGCCTGGCGGGATCTGCGCGATGGCCGCTTCATTGCGCGGCACATGGATGCGCACGCGGTCGGGGCTGAAGTCGACCTGTTGCACGGCGAAGGCGCTTTGCGCGGTGCTGACGGCAAGTGCCAACAGGGCCACGCGGGCGGTATTGATGAACATGGCAATCACTCCTTGAACTAAAGCACTTTGCCGAGAAAGGCCACGGTGCGGGGATGTCGGGGTTGGCGGAAAATCTGTTCGGGCGGGCCTTCTTCGATCAGTTGGCCATCGCAGAGAAACACCACGTGGTCGGCCACCTCGCGGGCAAAACCGATCTCATGGGTGACGATCACCAGGGTCACACCCAGCTGGGTCAGGCCCTTGATCACGTCGAGCACCTCGCCCACCAGTTCCGGGTCGAGGGCTGAAGTGGGTTCGTCAAACAGCAGCACCTTGGGGTCCAGCGCCAGGGCACGGGCGATGGCGACGCGCTGTTGCTGGCCACCGGAGAGCTGGCGCGGGTAAGCATCGACCTTGTCCGCCAGGCCAACCTTGGCCAGCAACTCGGCGGCCTTGAAGTGGGCTTCGGCCTTGCTCCAGCGTTTGTGGGCCAGCGGCGCCTCGGCGATGTTTTCCCAGGCGGTGAGGTGCGGGAACAGGTTGAAGTTCTGGAACACGAAGCCCACGTCGATGCGGCGCTTAAGAATCTCGCGCTCTTTCAATTCGTAGAGTAGGTCACCCTTGCGGCGATAGCCGACGTATTCACCGTCGATGGTGATGTGCCCGCTGTCGATTTTCTCCAGGTGGTTGATGGTGCGCAGCAAGGTGGACTTGCCCGAGCCGGACGGCCCGAGAATCACCGTGACCTTGCCGGGGTCGATGGTCAGGTCGATGTCTTTCAACACCTGCTGGTTGCCAAAGCGCTTGCCCACGCCCTGGATCTGGATGCGCCCGGCGCGTGCTTCACTCATGGGTTTTCTCCTTGAGCCAGCGGCGGATGCGTTGCAGGGGCGTCGGCGGCAGCACGCGCGCGGTGCCACGCGCGAAGTGGCGCTCGACGTAGTACTGCGCGCTGGTCAGCACGGTGGTGATGATCAAGTACCAGACGGTGGCCACGATCAGCAGTGGAATCACCGCCTGGGTGCGGTTGTAGATGACCTGCACGGTGTAGAACAGCTCCGGCAAGGCCAGCACGTAGACGATGGAGGTGCCCTTGACCAGGCCAATGATTTCGTTGAACCCCGAGGGCAGAATAGAGCGCAGCGCCTGGGGCAGGATGATGCGGAAGATGCGGCGCGAAGCCGGCAAACCCAAGGCCGCCGCCGCTTCATGCTGGCCGGCATCCACGCCGATCAGGCCGCCGCGAATAATCTCCGCCGCGTAGGCCGCTTGCATCAGGCTCAGGCCCAACACCGCCACGGTGAATTGGCTGAGTACATCCACCGTCGACCATTCGGCGAACACCACACCGGTGAACGGCACGCCTACGACGATGTGGTCGTAGAGGTAGGCAAAGTTGTAGAGGATGATCAGCACCAGCAGCGCCGGCATCGAGCGGAAAAACCAGATATAGCCCCAGGCCAACGCCGCCAGCAGCGGCGAGCCCGACAACCGCGCCAGGGCCAGCGCGGTGCCGAGGATGATGCTGAACACGGTACTGAGCAATGTCAGCAACAGCGTCTGGCCGAGGCCACGCAGCACCGACGGCGAGAAGAACCACTGGCCGAACACGCCCCACTCCCAGCGCGGGTTGGTGGCCAGCGAATGCACGATAGCGAGCAGCACCAGCGCGGCGAAAATCGACCCGGCCCAGCGCCAGGGGTGCCGGGCCGGCACCACGTGCAAGGCTTTGATCGGCGTGGCGACGCGCGCCTGGCGCACCGGGTAGTCGGTGACCTCATCGATCAGGTCATAGGTTTTGGCGACAATGGGCATGGTCTATTCCTCGCGGGTTGCGGCCTCAGAAGGCGTAAGTCAGCCGGGTGTAGTAGTACCCGCCGGTAAAACCGTAGGGCGAATACGTGCCGTAGCTGGCGAGCATGGTGCTGCTCGGCACGCCTTGTTTCTTGGGGTATTGGTCAAACAGGTTCTTGGCGCCGACGGCGATGTTGAGGTCTTTGGTGAGGTTGTAGCCAAGGTCGAGGTCGGTGATCCATTTGGCGCTGTAGACCCGGTCGAGGCTGCGGTCGGCAGAGACGTTGACCTCTTTGTACGAGCCATAACGGGTCAAGGCCAGGTTGAGGTTGAAGCGGTCGATGCTCCAGTCACCGCCCAGGATCAGCTTGGTCTTGGGCTGCACATCGGTGATCAGGCCACGGGCCTGGCGGTCCATCAGGTCATAGGAGGTGCCGAGGATGTCGGTGGAGGCCTTGTAGTTGAGAATCTTGGTCTGGTTCCAGTTGAACGCCGCCGTCCACTTCAGCGAGCCGTACGGGCCGATGTCCTGGTTGTAGTTGCTGACCAGGTCCACGCCTTTGGTGCGGGTGTCGGCACCGTTGATGAAGTACTGGCCGCCGGAAGTGGAATTGATGCCATTGTTCTGCAAGACCTGGGTGACTTCCGGGCCGAGCAAGGTGCCGGTCAGGGTGATGCGGTCGCGCAGGTTGATCACGTAGGCGTCGGCGGTGAAGTTCAAGCGGTCGGTGGGCGTGAGGGTGAAACCGAGGCTGAAGTTGGTCGAGCGTTCGGGCTTCAAATCCTGGGCGCCGAGAGCCTTGGCCGCCGCCGAGCCCACCGGCAGCACGCCGTAGTTGATCGACTGATACACGCCGTCGACCACGCCATAGGTGGTCGAGCGCGCACTGAACAGGCTGTTGGCCAGGGACGGCGCGCGGAAGCCATTGCTGACCGTGGCGCGCACGGCAAATTGCGGGTTGAAATCGTAGCGCGTGGTCAGCTTGCCGCTGCGGGTCGCGCCGACGCCTTCGTTGTAATGCTCATAGCGAAACGCGGTGCCCACGTACCAGTCCGGCAGCGGGTTGAAGCCCACATCCACATAGGTGGCGAGGCTGTTGCGCGAGGCGCTGCTCTCTTCAGCCGGTGAAATGCCGTTGGTGACCTGCGCCCCGGACGACGCGCAATTGCCCGGCGCCACGCAGTAGCCGCCATTGGCATAGGACGCATAGTCACCGGCCTGCACCTCATAAGTGTCGCGCCGATGCTCGAAGCCATAGGACAGGTCCAGCGGCTTTTGCAGGCCGATGTCGAAGCCGCGCTTGAAGTCGAGGTTGGTGGTCAGCTCGGTGGAAATCCAGGTGCCGGAGGTGAAGCTGTTGGGTGTGTACTCGCCCAGCGACGGGTTCTGGTTATGCGTGGTGCCCTGCTCCGCTTCGTTGCGCCCGTAGGTGGTCGACAGGTCCCAGTCCCACGCGCCGACGGTGCCTTTGCCGCCGAACGCGGCCTGGAAATCGTCTTCGTCGATGTACCAGGTCGGCGTATACCCGGCCGGGTAGCCATTCGGCCCGGTGGTGATGGTGTTGGTGATGGTCGGCAGGCGGAAATTCTGGCCCTGCTCGGCCTTGCGCCGCGAATAAGTGGTAAAGGAATACAGGCTCAGGCTGTCGTCGATCGGCAGCTCGGCGTTGTAGCCCAGGGTCAGCAGGTTGGTCTTGGGTGTGCCATAGCCGCCATAGGTTGCACGACCCGCCTGCTCATAGGCTTGTGCATAGCTGTAGCCGTTGGCGCTGGCCTTGTTGTCGTCATTCTGGCTGCGCGCATCCAGGGCCAATTGCACGATACCGCCGTTGCCGATCTCGAAGCCCTTGTTGAGGCTTTGTTGCACGGTCTGCTTCTTGCCGTCGTAACCCTGGCCGACGTTGGTCACCGAAGTGCCGCTGGTGTCGGCCTTGAGGATCACGTTGATCACCCCGGCGATGGCATCGGAACCGTATTGGGCGGCGGCGCCGTCGCGCAGCACTTCGACATGGTCGATGGCGCTGATGGGGATCAAGTCAAGGTCGGCGGGCGCGGCGCCGGTGTTGATACCGTTGATGTTCAAGGTGGCGCTGGTGTGGCGGCGCTTGCCGTTGACCAGCACCAGCACTTCGGCGGCGCTCAGGCCACGCAGGTTCGGGGCGCGGGCAATGCCGCTGGCGTCCCAACCGGTTTTTTCCGGCAGGGTCAGGGATGGGATGACGGCGCTCAGGGCTTCCATCAGGCCGGGCTTGCCGGTGCTTTGCAGTTGCTTGGCGCTGACCACATCAATCGGCACCGGGCTACTGGTGACGGTGCGCTGTTCGGCGCCACGGTTGCCGGTGACCACCACGGTGGACAAGGTGCTGTCGTCCTGGGCCTGGGCCGTGCTTGTCAGCAGGGCCAGCGCCAGTGCGGCGGTGGGGGGTAGAACTTGCTTCATGGTCGCTCCAAACTTTCCAAATCGCGAAGTCGGGCAGTCGAGCGGTCGTGCGCGGTGCTCGGTTTTTTCCGAGGTGTTTCGGCGATTGGAAACTAGGTGTGGGGCGAGCGAGGGGTTTGAATGGGCAACATACGTTGAACTCCGTTCCAACGATTCTGCCGCGGGGTCTTTACCCGGTTATGGCGCGCAGAATCTGAATCACGCTGGGTACCATCCGAGGTCAGGGGTAGGCTGTTGCGATCAAACATAACGGAATGGATTTTAAAAATATAATGCTATTTGGGCATAAGCTAATATTCTCTACTTTCATTATTTATTGATATTTTTATTCGTGTTGGTAATGTTTCTTCGAGATTAGACGGGGTTGGTTGTGTACATATCCGTTATTTGGGTGATGGCGGATATGGGTTCCGCTCTTACAGCGGGTCACTTTTGGAAAAGAGCCCCAAAAGTAACCAAAAGGGCTCTTGCCCCACCACTCGGCACCTCGCCTAGGCTCGGCATGCCCTCACTCCGGCTTGAAT
>NZ_JACAPL010000013.1:232456-232866 GCF_013385735.1 Pseudomonas sp. D2002
GAGTGGTTGGATCAAAAGCAAAGCCGAGGCGGCCTGACAGCCGACCTGGTCTTGTAAGCTGAACTCAATCAAATGTGGGAGCTGGCTTGCCTGCGATGGCATCAACTGGTTCTGCCTGATACACCGAGGTGCCTGCATCGCAGGCAAGCCAGCTCCCACAGAAAAGCAGAGCGCACTGGTCTGACGGCCGAACTCGGTAAAATTGTGGGAGCGGGCTTGCTCGCGAATGCGGTGGGTCAGTAACAGATGAGTTGACTGACCCACCGCATTCGCGAGCAAGCCCGCTCCCACATTTGAATCGCATTGCATCAGACAAAGGTGTTTTGCCCTGCTTTTGCTTCAACCACTCAGGTCGGCTACTAGGCCGCCGTGCTCTGCTTTTGATCTTGATTTTGATCTGGGATCGCCCC
>NZ_JACAPL010000014.1:0-165894 GCF_013385735.1 Pseudomonas sp. D2002
CCGCCGTAAGGGCGGAACCCATCTCAGCCATCACCCAAATAACGGATATGCCCCCGCCAGCACAAAGCCCCTAGCCACCACGCCAACACCCCCTCTAAACTGACCCGCCACGTGTTTTTCAAAGGATGAAACACAATGCACACACCTGAACCCCATATCGTCATCCAGCGCTTCACCGAGGCCCATCTTGAAGGCGTCGCTGCGCTCTATAACGAACCGGCCGTATGCCGTCAGGTGCTGCAAATGCCTTTCCAGTCCGTGCAGGCCTGGCGCAACAAGCTGGAGCTGGATAACGAGCGGCGCCTACAGCTGGTGGCCGTGCACGCCGGTGAAGTAATCGGCCAGCTTGGCCTGGAACAAACCCTGCGTGTACGCCGCAGCCATGTCGGCTCGTTCGGTATGGGCGTGGCCACCGCCTGGCAAGGCAAAGGCGTGGGTTCCAAACTGTTGACCGCCGCGCTGGACGTGGCCGACAACTGGATGAACCTGCGCCGCGTCGAACTCACGGTGTACGCCGACAATGAAGCCGCGCACAACCTCTACCGCAAGTTCGGCTTCGAAGTCGAAGGCCGGATGCGCGATTACGCCCTGCGTGACGGCGTATTCGTCGACACCCTGAGCATGGCCCGCCTGCGCCAGTCGGCTTAAGCCCCCAGCGCAAACGCCACCGCAGCCTGCGCATGCAGCTCGGTGGTGTCCAGCAACGGCAAGTCGCTGTGCTCCGGCTTGATCAGCAGACCAATTTCCGTGCAGCCCAAAATGATGGCCTCGGCGCCACGCGCAGCCAGTGACGCGATCACCCGCTGATAAGCCTCGCGTGACGCATCGCTGATCACACCGACACACAACTCCTCATAGATAATCCGGTGCACGGCCTGGCGCTCGTCTGCGTCGGGCACCAGCACGTTCAAGCCCTGCGCGGCCAGGCGCGACTTGAGAAAGTCCTGCTCCATGGTAAATGCCGTGCCCAGCAAACCAACCGTCAGCGTGCCGGCTTTTACGGCAGCAGCACCCGCCGCATCGGCAATATGCAAGAACGGAATCGACACCGCCGCCTCGATACGCGGTGCCACCAAATGCATGGTGTTGGTACACAGCACCACACAGTCGGCCCCGCCAGCCTGCAAGCGGCGTGCGGCATCCTCGAGAATCAGCGCGGCGTCATCCCAGCGCCCGGCATGTTGGGCCTGTTCCACCGGGCCGAAGTCCACGCTGTACATCAACAGCTGCGCCGAGCGCAGTGGGCCCAACTGGTCGCGCACGCGCTGGTTGATGATGCGGTAATACTCGGCGCTGGACTCCCAGCTCATGCCGCCGATAAGGCCGATGGTGCGCATGCGATGCTCCTGACAAGGAATGTCGCCTCACCTTACCCATCGGCCGCCGTTTAGTCATACGCAGTTGCCTGCAGAATTACCGGTGCAGTTTCATCTCTGAACGCGCGCGCTGTTGCGCAGGCGTTAATCATACGGCCAACCGCCGCATCTGCCATGATCACAGTTCGCAACCTGGCTCACCCAAGGAATTTTGCAATGGACGATGTACAGCAACTGGGCGAGATGCTTCGTCATTACGCCGACAGCGAAGCGCACAAAAAACAGCAATTCGACCTGCAATCGGCGCGCTGGGCGCAAAAACTCGGCGAGCTGTTCGGGCAAATCGAGCAGTGGCTGGAACCGGTCAAGACCGTAGGCCTGCTGGAAGTCCAGCGTGAAGCCTATGTGGCCAGCGGCCCGAGCCTGCCGGTTGAGGCGTCGAGCTTCAAGACCGAGAAACTGACGGTGCAGATCACCGGCAAGACCGTGGAGTTCGTACCGGAAGTCATGGGCGCCGGCGGCGCGATTGCCGTGTCGGTGATGGGCCTGACCGCCGCGCGGCACGGTAGTGTGTCGCTGGTGCTGCCAGCGGATAAAAACGACTGGCTGTGGAAGAAAACCAACGGCCTGAAAGACCCGGACACCTACGCCTTCGACGCCAACTTCCTGGCCATGCAGTTACAGAGCCTGATCCCGCGCGAACGCGGTTGAGCAAATTAACGCGGCGTTAGCTATACCTAAGGCTCGATGGTTCGATGATGCCCCTCAGGGAGGTCAATAATGAAACCAAGGCTAATGGTCAGCGCGCTATGCGTCGCGTCAATCACACTGGCAGGCTGTGCCAGTAAGGTCACCCAGCCGGATGAGTATTCCGGCTTTCTGTCGGACTACAGCCAACTCAAGGAAACCAAGTCACCTTCGGGGGCCGAGGTGATGCGTTGGGTCGATCCCGACTTGGACCTGAGCCGCTACACCGCGGCGTTTATCGAACCGACCCAGTTCTATCCCAAGCCCCAGGCCACCGCGAAAATCCCCGACAGTACCCTGAACGGCATCAACAGTTACTACAACCAGGCGCTCAAGCGTGAACTGGCCAAGTCGCTGCCGATTGCCAACGCGCCCGGCCCGGGTGTGATCGTGGTGCGCGCAGCCATTACGGCGGTCAGCAGCAAGACCGAAAGCCTCAAGCCCTACGAATATGTGCCTGTGGCGCTGGTCGCGGCGGCAGTCAGTACCGGCACCGGCATTCGTGACCAGGAAACTACCTTGGGCACCGAAGCGCAGTTCCTCGACGGTGCCAGTGGCAAGGTGATTGCCCAAGTGGTGCGCAAAGGCACCGGCAAGCCGCTGTCCAACGACTCGCAGGTGATGAAGGCCGATGACGTCAAAGGCGTCATCGATGGCTGGGCCTCGGACCTGCATCAGTCCTACGTGATGCTGAAAAAACAGTAACGGCTAAAACGCATTCCTTGCTGGCCGGTTGTAGTAGCTGAGCAGGGCGTCGTAGCGGCGGGTGATGAGGTAGTAGTCGTCACTCAGCTGTTGCGGCGGCGCGTGCTCGAGCCAGTCTTGAAGCATGCTTTGCAAGGCTTTGAGGTAGTCATCCGCGGGAGCTCTGAGGGTGTACCAGAGGTGCAGGGTTTCGTCGTTGAGATTTTTATCCGGGATGCGTTGCACAAACGCGGCACTGCGCTCATTGGCGCGCTGGACCGCAGCGGTCAATGCCGCCAGGGCCTTGGGTGTGAGGCTGGCGTCGCGTACGCCGCTGTCAATCAGCTCGACTGCCCGGCGCGCGGTAATCATGTAATCGAGCAACTGCCAGTGCAGGTCCTGCCCCAGGCGCGCCTCCAGCAAGTCCCGCTGTGCAGGGCGCAGGCGTTGCTCTTCGAGCGCCAGTGCGTTGCGCAATTGGCTGGAGAGGGCGATGTAGGCTGCGCCATTTCTGCTCAGGTCTTCCTCGTAGCGTTGCCGCATTACCTCGCCGAACACCTGCAGTCGAGACGAAGCGCCCAACGTCGAGGTGATTTTTTTCAGGCTCGACAGGTACTCGGCGGTCATGCCGATCAAGGGGCTGTCAGGTTGTTGATGCTCAAGTTTGGCGGTGATGGTGGGCGCACAGACGTCTTTCTGGATCTGCCGTGCCTGCGGCTCGTTATTGTCGCCGAACTCTTCGCGTGAGCGCGCATAGCGGCCCACCGGCAACGACGTTTGCACTTCAGGTTCGGCATCGGCCTGTGGCGGGTGAGCGGCCCGCTGGTAGGTCAGCCGTGTGTCACGGTCGACGCGGTTCATGCAATCGATAATCGGCGCCAACGCACTGGCGGTAGCCGTTTGCGGGCTGTCGAGCTGATCCACCCATAACTCGATCAGCTGGATGTGCTTGCCGGCGCCAGTCAGGCCGAACAGCATCAACATAAAAACTACGCCAATCGGCAATAACAGTCCCGGGTTCATTGTGTGGCCTCCTGGCCGTACCATTGCGCGTGTGTGGCCGGGGCCTGGCAGGCCTCGGCGTTTCGCGGCATGCGGCTGCACACGCGCTCGGTCCATTGCTGCAAGCCCTGGTTGCGACTGACCTGATGACGGCTGTCGAGGTATTTGAACGCGCCGAACACCAGCGCAAAGGCAATCGCGCCCAGGCCGATGGCACCCATGGCCTTGCGTGGAAAAATCGCCGCCCATTCCTTCACGCTCAGGCGTGCACGGCGTTTGCCCGCACCGACGGCCGCCAATACCGCCACCAGCGTCAGGCCGGCGACGGGGCCGAACTGCAGGCTGATGGCGATGCTCATGGCGGCACCCGGGATCAGGTCGCGCACCGGCAACAGCGGCAGACGAGTAGGGCTCAACCAACGCGGCAGTTTTGCCGCCAGGCGTTCATCCAGCACGCGCAGCCGATGTGCCAGCGGGCGCCACACCTGCCAGGCCAGCGCGCCACCGGCCATATAGGCGATTGACCACGCGAACGCGTCAGCGGCGGTGCTCACCAGTACGCCTGCCTGCCAGGGCGCCTGGAACAAGGCACCGGCCAGGCAGCCCACTACAATCGCCAACAGCAGCGGCAGGGTGTCGAAGGCGGTTTCCCAGTCTTGCCAAAAATACGGCGTGCCACCCGGCATGGCGAATGCCACCTCGGGATGGTCAGCTTTCAGGGTTGCGGCCAAGGCTCGGCACGCGTCCCAGTCTTGCTCACTCAAGCGCTGGGCAAAGGCGCGGCGCTGGCCCAGGGACATCGGCGCCAGTAACAACCGCGCGGCGCGCTGTTGTGGGGTGTCCGGCGCCGTGGCCGCCAACGCACGCTGATGGGCCATGAACACCGGGCCTTGCTGGCGCCGTAACAAATGCTGCCATTCGTCTTCAGGGCACCCGTGCGCGCTGCCATGCCAGCCCTGGCCGACGCGCACCGCTTCAAACACCGCAGGCGACCAGAAATGGCTTTCGGTCAGCATCGTCGCCAGCATCTGGTTAAACCACTGGGTATGTGCCGGCTGCTTGAGCCACGGTTGATCAAAGCGCGCCGCATAGGCCGCGAGAAACCCCGCTTCGTCACGCTGGGCCATGGCCAGCGCCAATGAATATTGGAGTGCTTTCTTGCAGCGGTTGGCCAGGGCGTCGATCAAGTCTTGCGGCAATTCCAGGCGTTGCCAGGCGCTGAGCCACTGGAACGTCTCGAACGCCCAGCGGCGATCTTCTTCGCTGACCTCGTCGTCAGCGATACAGCGCTTGAGCAGCGCCACTTCGAATTCCAGCCCAAGTCCTGCGGCCATCGCCTGCTGGTAGTGCGCCTGCAAGGTATCGGCGACTGGCGCCACGACCGTTGACGCCACAACCTCGGCCACGGTGACGGTGTCCTGCTCTTGCGCCCATTGCTGCCAATTCAACGCTTCTTCGTAGGCTTCACGCAGCCGCTGAAACCCCTCGGGGTCATCATCCGGTCGGGTTCTCTTCAACAACGTCGCGTATTGGCGCTTGATCGTACGGCCATCGGCATCCGAGGGCAGGCCGAGGACATCCCAGCAAGTCATGTGCGGTACGACTCCATTAAATCACCGCGCGCACCTTACTCGTTTTATTGGCCGATAAACCAGCATAAGTCAGCGAAGGCAGTGCCCGACCGAATCCTGTTGCGGCCGGGCGCCTGGTATTACTTGAGAGGCGTCAACGGCGGCAGTTTCCATTGGCCCACTTCAGGTTTGGGCAGGTAGATCCGCAGTACGGCGTAAAACGGACCGGGCGGTGCTGGCAGCCAGTTGCTCTGTTCGGCTTTCGGCGGCTCATGGTGCTGCAATGCCAGCGTCAGGCCGCCGTCGGCGTCCAGCTTGAGATTGGGCAGCATCTGCGAATTGATCTGGTAGCGTTTTTTGAGGTTGGGTGCCAGAAGTTTGGTCTTGGCGTCGTACATGGTCAGCGACCAGAACGCTTCGGCAGGCGGCAACTGGTCCTTGGCAAAGTGCACGGTATAGCTGTGACGCGCACCATTGGCGGGTTTGCCTTCACTGTCGACGCGGTAGCTCAGGTAGACGGCTTCATCGGGGGAGTTGCCGAAAATGCCCAGGTCAGCACCCGCGTAGCGGTAAAGGTAGTTGTTTTTGAGGCGGTCACGGCTGCCAAACAGATCGCCGCTGGACACTTGGTGAGTGTCGATCTTGTCTTTCTTGAAGGCGGCAAACTCAGCCCTGGCGTCGGCAATCCCGTCTTCCAGGGCTTTGCGTTGTTCGGCGGTCAACGCTTTGAGCTTGAATGGCGCTCCCGGGGCGATGCCGATCTTGGCAAAGCGCGCGAGCAGGTCTTTTTCGCTGTCTTGCGGCGCGGCGAAGGACAGCATGAAGTTCAAGTAGCGAAACAGCTGCGGGCCTTCAGTCATGGTGGCCATCGGCTTGGGCCAGACGATTTTCGGCACCGGGGCCGGAGCGGGCTGTTTTACATAGCTGCTCAGCGGCTGGACTTTGTAACCGGCCTGGATCTGCTTGACCTTGTTCAGGTCCTTTTCATCAAACAGCTGCGTGCGGTACAGGGCGTAGGCGATATTGCTTTCGCTGTAGACCACGCGGTCGATGTCGACCGGCTGCTGACCTTTCCAGTCGGGGCCGGCGATCATGTAATGGCCACCGTTGTTGCCGGTGCTGCGCGTGCCCAAGTACGCCATGTTCTGCGTGTAGAGGTCGATCAACTGCACCGAGTAGTAACGGTTGTCTTCGATTTTGGGCAGGGTCAGCACCAGCGGCTCTTTGCGCAGGTCCATCCACACGAAGGAGTAGGGCGTGTCCGAGTTCGGGGTGACGAACGCCGTGTCCTTGGGGGTGAACACCTGGGCGGTATTGCCGATATGGTTAAACGGAGCCTTGAAGTTGGCGCCGCCCTTGTCGACGGCCTGGGTGTAGAGCGTCTTGTACATCGCCACAACCGGGTAGCCATACAGGTAGGCCTCCTTGGCAATGGCCCGGGCTTCGGCAGGGGTTGCCGTGAAGTCGGCCAAGGCGCCGGTACTCATGAATATCGAGAGGCTCGCCAACAGCAGGCGCGTCGGTTTTCCAATCATGTTGTTGCGTCCTTCCAGAGTTCTTTTAGAGGGCGGGGAGATCAAAGCGCCGAGTTTCCAGTTTTATTTGCCGAACGTCACGTTAATCCCTGCAAACAACGTGAACTGCGGCAGACCGCCACCGTCCACTGCGGTTCGAGGCAAGCGGATGGGGATGTAATGGGGGCGGGGCGGTTTCACAAAGGTTATGAGGTATGCCGTTTGAAACTAGCAGCTATATTCATCCGCGCCAGCCATTCGACTGAAGAGCGTTCAGCCGTGGGCGTAACAACTCCATGTTGCACTACGTGCGAGGGGCTGACACACCGCTCCAACGGAGCGGCAGCAAAGGCTGGGAGACGATCAGGCTGCAAGCATGCCTTTGACTTTGTCGCGCAATTGATCGATGGAGAAGGGTTTGGCGATCACCTGCATGCCGGACGGCACATCGATGTTTTCAGCATAACCGCTGGCGAACAGGATCGGCAGGGAAGGGCGCAACTCGCGCACCTTGGTTGCCAGCTGTTTACCGTCCATATCGGGCAGGCCCACGTCGGTCATCATCAGGTCGATGACCAAGTCGGTAGTTTCGACGATCTTCAGCGCCTCTTCAGCATCTGCAGCTTCAACCACCGTGAACTCCAGTTCTTCGAGTACATCGACGATCAGCATGCGCACGATGGCGTCGTCTTCGACTACAAGGATGGTGGAGGGAGTGGCAGGCATAATGAAAATTCCCGAGAAATGGAGGGGCAGGTCTTTAGCGGTTGAAAGACTATTCTCTAATGAGTCGTGTCAATCTCGGCAAGTTCCGTTGGATGAGGCATTGTGAAGCGATTGGCCGCAAAAGTCGCGTGCAAGAAAATGCGTAGCGTCGGCGCGTCAATGGCTGACGATCTCTGACAGCCATTGACGCACGCGACTCGAACGAGGGCTAGAGCGTGGTGTTGAAGAGGGCGTATGGATTGTTGTAAGGCACCGTCATTATAAAATCGCCGTCGCTGAAGGTACTTATATCGTAATGGGGGACCCCGCCGGTCAAGGCCATCGGATCAAGCGTACCGGCGGACTTTCCACTGTTCAGAGTGGCCTCCAAGCCTCGGCGCATTGAAGCGGCGTCCGGAAAGGTCGCGAACCCAAAGTTTGGATCAAAGAAAAAAAACTCTTTGGGATTTTTGCTGAAGTCGACACCCGCGAGCAGTCCATGATTTTGGGTACTGATCTTTATCATTGTGGTATTCGTTGCAGTCTCCAGGCGGTTGATAATGCCGGTGTAGGGTTCCAGGGAAGTGCGTTGAATGCCGTGAAACGCATCGCGAAGAACCTGATGCATGCTATTCAGTTCTTTACGAAATGCCTTGATGAGAGGGGTTTCAGCATCCGAGGCCGCCTTGATGAAGTTACTGATGAACTCATCCCTGCGGCTATGTTGAATCGCCAGCGCCATCGTGTTCACCAACGCGGCACATTCGCCATTTGAAGCAAGGTCGGTTTGGCTAAGGTAGAAATTTTGCGGCATGGGCGTGGCTTTACCGCCCGCGGCAACGACTTCTGCCTGGAAAATTTTGAAGCTCTCAAGACTGTTCATCACCATGCGTTTTTCAATTTCCCTGGCCAGGGTGCCCACCGCTTCGGGATTGCCAACCTTGGTGACGGCCAGGTTTTTTATTTCCGACACCTTCATCGTCGGGTGGTAGCCAGGGATATCCTCGACATTTCCAAATTTAACCCCTCGGTCGTAAGCATCAATATTGCTTTTCTTTGCAGTGTCCAGGGCGTCTCTAAACGCATCGGCGGAGGCCTTGGGGCTTGGCGCAACATACTTGCCCAACCAGTCAAGAAGATTACTGTTTATTTGCCCATTGGCGGCAACAACGTCCGGCTTGAAATCTGCCCCCACGGCGCCAAAGCGCTCTTGCCTGATCGGGTCATAGCCACACCATTTGCCTTCGTGGAACACGGCACTGCCTTGAACGGTCTGCTCGCCGACTTTGAAGGTACCCACGGCTACAACCTCATGGGTTTTACTGGCTGCCTTCAATCCGTCGTAGCTAGCGTTGAAACCCTTTAGCGCATTGACGGCGTCGGTACCTTTGGCCAATAGAAACCGGCCGCCGCTGCCTAAAAGCCTGATGCCGCCTGTGGCCAAATCGCCCAAACCGCTCACAGGGTTGAGTGCGCCGATCGTGGCGGCACCGATAACTTTTGCCGCCTTGAGTGCTTTGGCACTGCTCGAAAGCGCAGAACTGCCGATCTTGATCAGCTTTCCTGCGGTGGCGGCGCCAGCGGTGAGAAAACCGAAGATATCCAGGGTGAGATCAAACGCGGCCTCGCCGTAGTTGCCCTTCTGAAAATTGACAATGGCCGATCTGAACGGAACCAGGTTGAGCAGGAAGTCGCTCAGTGGTTTAGGCCCGCCTTGTAGTTTGTCCAGGGTGGTCTGCCCGCGGGCTTGTTCCTTGATACTCGGGTCATCAAGGTCAAGGTGCTGAACAAATGCATCGGCAATCGCCCGGGAGCGGTCGCTGGTGAAACTATTGAAGGGGGCGTCATTCACCGGCCGTTCACGCGCCAGTTCGGCCGCGTTACTAGGCTTGAACGGGGTGATCGTTGAAACATATTTGCCTGCCCGGGTGTTTTTGGCTTCCACGCTGTAGGGAGACATCGGTTCAATTATTTCTTTGTTCATGTCCATCTTGTAAGCATGGGACTCGCCATTCAGCTCAATGCTGAACAACAGCCACGGCTTGTTCGCGTCATAGGTATTGTGAAAAACCCCTGTCAGTTCGTATGAGCCTTCTTGCAATACGCTGATTTTGCCGTACTCGAATATTTGCTGGTCCTCTGGTGAAAGCTGCGAAAGCATGTGCCGGACCGTCGTATTCACGGCGGCCTTTTTCTCGTCCATGACGCTTTTAAACTGCTGGTCGAACGCTTCCGTTACGCCAAACCTGGGGTTGGCGTTCAATGCCTCTAACGGGAAGTTCGGGTCAGTCGACTTGAAGGGTCTGGGGTTCGGCAAATCCATCATGGCCACATCCAGCAGCGAATGCAGGCCACCCAGCCCTAGTTGATCCGCCGTCCCCCGGTACTGATCAGTCCCCAGCACTTTTTCTTCGAGAAAGTTGCCGAAGATTGCCCCCTTTTCGGCAATTTTGCCCCGTGCGACGCCCTCTCGCGTCGGTATCTCCTTGTCCAGGGCTTTGGAGGCCGTGAGCCGCTCGCTAAGTTGTTCGTTGAAGGCGGTTCTGACTTTATCGAGCTGCTCGGGGGTGTAGGTGTCACTGGCACTTTTTTTGATTTCGCCGTGGATCACCCCCCACTCCACCAGCGCGTTGATTTGTGCGTATTCGGTGGCCTGTGACCGGCTCTCAAGGGTGCTTGCATGGGCCATGACGTCGGCGAACGTCATGGTGGCGACTGCCCCTGGCCGCTCAGCCTCTACGGCCGCCGCCGCAATCGACAGATTCACCCATGCCACGCTGCCAATCGTCACACTCTTGGGAATGTCTTTGATCAGGTACTGCGGGGCTACCCTGCTCAGGAGGAGGTGAGTGGCCAGTTTAGCGGTGTCTGCTGTGGCTCGGCCGGTTTCGACAAGGTAAACGCTGAGGCACTTGGCAACTGTCGAGGGGGATTGCTTTGCATGCGTAGGATCGTTCAGCGGCCAGCCTGCAATGTGGTCGCGTTGAGGAAACCAAGCCGATTCCCGATCCAGCCCTAGCTGAAGGGCGCTCAATACATAATCGTAAACGCTGGTACTTGAGGACACGCCATTGAGGTGCGCTTGCAGGGCTTGCCCCAACGCCTGAGCCTTGGGGGAGTCGAGCAGTTTTTGCAGTGCCAGGGCGGGGTCTTGCAGGTCGGCAGGCGTCACCGAACTGCCACTCAACAAGTAATTGAGTACGCCATTTTCATATTTCGGCAACGGTAAGCCAGGCAGAGCGTTGGGGTTTTTGAACAGAAATTCGAGAATGCCCTGCTGATCGGCCTGTGACATCGGAATGGGCCAGGAAAGCCCGCCGCCCATATTCCCCAGGGGAGACACTGCGCCTTTTTGCTCCAACTTGTGTGCTAGGGCCGTGACTTCAGCGGCCGTACGCGGCAGTTCAAAGCCCAGGTCAGTGATGACGGTGGCCAAGGCCTGCGGTGTGGATCGCGTTGAGGCGTAGGATGAATTCGGACGAGGCGCCAGGGTGGCGGTGCTCAACTGGGCAGACACCTGGTCCGGGGTGACGGGCTTGCCATCCACTTCGGTGGCGATGTTTCTAAGCGTTGCGGCCAGATCGCCCAGATTGTTCTGGTCTGCCAACAGTTGCCGCAGGGGCAGGGTCGGCGTGGTCTGAGGCGTACCGACACTGTTTGGCGGGAGTGAAGTTGTTACTGTGCCTGGGCTGCCTTGGGCACTTGGCACAGCGGGTTCATGGGCTTGGAGGGTATGACGGGGGCGGACGCTGACGGTGGGCTGTACTGCGGTGGTAATGCTCATCTAATGTACCTTTTGATGGGTCAGAAAAGACGCCTTCCCAAAAGATCTTCCGTGTTCCCGAGGCGCAATTCTGAGTGCCGCAATTCTGCGGACGCGTTCCGGCCCACGCCCAGGCATCTGTATTCAGGTGTGTTAACCCGTGAGGAAGCCGGCGTGAATCGGCGCGAGATACCCGCGCAGCGCGTAGGCATACGCCCTGAATTGACGCAGAAACATAGCCTTGGGGCGTGTTATTCGGGCAAACTCCCTGTTTTTCCGTACCTGGCCAAGGCATGCCCATGACTCCCGCGTCGACTGTCGATGAACAGAGCTTTCGTAAACTCCTGAGCCGTAACGTGGCCCTGCCGTTAGGCGTGGGTGTGCTCAGCGCAGCATTTTTCGTCGTGCTGATCACGTACCTGTTGTCGGTGATCCAGTGGGTGGAGCACACCGACCGGGTCATCAATAACCTCAACGAGTCGTCCAAGCTGACGGTGGACCTGGAAACCGGGCTGCGTGGCTTCCTGATCACCGGCGACGAGCATTTCCTCGACCCGTATGAAGTCGCAAAGCCCCGGATCATTGGCGATTTGCATAATTTGCAGGAGCTGGTGGCGGATAACCCGCAACAGGTGGACCGTCTTAAACGCCTGGAAGCGATGCAGGCCGAGTGGAACAAGTACGCGCAATCGATGATCGACCTGCAGCGCAGCAGCGGTGACTACCGTGCAGCGGTGAAGGCGGGCCGGGGCAAGAGCCTGACCGACGCCATCCGCCAGGAATATGTGAACGCGGTCGATATGGAGCAGCAGTTCCGGGTAACCCGTAACGCGGATGTCACTCGCACCACGGTGATCAGCGTCACCCTGTACCTGGTCTTTGTGCTCGGTTTGAGCGGCTTTCTGGCGTACAGCGGAAGAAGGAATTTAGTTTCTTTATCAGACAGTTACAGCGCAACCCTCGCGTCCCAACAGAAGATTGCGCGGCGCCTTGAGCAGCAAGCCTGGCTGCGTAATGGCCAGACCGAGCTGGCCGAACAAGTGCTGGGGCAACTCAGCTTGAACATGCTGGGCCGCAACATCTTGCAGTTCTTTGCCCAGTACATGGGCTCCGTGGTTGCGGCGCTGTATGTACGAGAAGAACACGGCGGCCTGAAGCGCGTCGCCACCTATGGTTTCTCCCGCGAACAGGAGCAGCAGGAACAGTCGATCTACAGTGACGAAGGCATCGTCGGGCAGGCCGCCCAGCTTGATCGCCTGATTCGCCTGGACGATGTGCCAGTAGATTACTTCAAGGTCAGTTCGGGCCTGGGCGAGGGCTCGACCCGCAGTGTGCTGGTGATGCCCACCAGCGATGACGACCGCGTCAACGGGGTGATTGAACTGGGCCTCCTGCGCCCGCTGGAAGACCGCGACGTCGAACTGCTGGAGCTGATTGCCGGCAATATCGGCACCTCCATCGAGGCCGCGCGTTACCGCCAGCGCCTGCAGGAAGTGCTGGCCGAGACCCAGCAGCTCAACGAAGAACTGCAAGTGCAGCAGGAAGAGCTCAAGACCGCCAACGAAGAACTCGAAGAGCAGTCGCGCATCCTCAAGGAATCCCAGGCTCATCTGGAAACCCAGCAGGCCGAACTTGAGCAGACCAACGAGCAGTTGGCCGAGCAGACGCAAACCCTGGCCGAGCAGCGCGACGCCATGGACCGCAAAAACGTCGAACTCAACCAGGCCCAACTCGCGCTGGAAGATCGCGCCGACGAATTGCAGCGCTCCAGCAAATACAAGTCCGAATTCCTCGCCAACATGTCCCACGAACTGCGCACGCCGCTGAACAGCTCGTTGATCCTGGCCAAGTTGCTGGCCGAAAACCCCCAGGAAAACCTCAGCGCCGAGCAGGTCAAGTTTGCCGAGTCGATTTACTCGGCCGGCAATGACTTGCTCAACCTGATCAACGACATCCTGGATATTTCCAAGGTGGAAGCCGGCAAGCTTGAAGTGCGTCCGGAGAACTCCAGTGTCGTGCGCCTGGTGGACGGCCTGCGCGGCATGTTCGAACCGCTGGCCGCCGACCGCAAGCTGGGCTTCCAGGTCGAGGTGCAGGAAGGTGCGCCGACCTTGCTGTTTACCGATCGCCAGCGCCTGGAGCAGATCCTCAAGAACCTGCTGTCCA
Organism: Pseudomonas sp. D2002; assembly: GCF_013385735.1. Classification (NCBI taxonomy): domain Bacteria; kingdom Pseudomonadati; phylum Pseudomonadota; class Gammaproteobacteria; order Pseudomonadales; family Pseudomonadaceae; genus Pseudomonas; species Pseudomonas sp. D2002. Next base: position 13,469 of record NZ_JACAPL010000014.1, read on the forward strand.
ACGCCATCAAGTTCACTGAGCAGGGTGAGGTCAGCCTGTCGGTGTCCCGCGCGCCGGGCGAGGGCATCGCTTTCACCGTGCGTGACTCCGGCATCGGCATCGCCCCGGACCAGCAGGAAAGTATCTTTGAGGCCTTCCGTCAGGCCGACGGCACCACCAACCGCCGTTACGGCGGCACCGGCCTTGGCCTGTCGATCTCGCGCGACCTGGCGGCGCTGCTCGGCGGCTCTATCAGCGTGACCAGCGAACCGGGTAAAGGCAGTGTGTTTACCTTGGTCTTGCCTGAGCAGTACGTCGAGCGCGAGGAGGGCGCCGCACCGGTTGAGCCGCCGCGCCAGGTGGTGACCGCGCCGGCACCCAAGCCTGTTGCGATCTCGCCGCTGCCGGTGATGGATGTGCAGCAGATCCCGCGCTTTGCCGATGACCGCGACAAGGCCCCGTTCACCACCCGTTGCATCCTGGTGGTGGAAGACGAGCCGAATTTTGCGCGTATCCTCTTCGATCTGGCCCATGAGTTGGGCTACAACTGCCTGGTCGCCCATGGCGCGGACGAAGGCTACAGCCTGGCTGAGGAATTCGTCCCGGACGCGATCCTGCTGGACATGCGCCTGCCGGACCATTCCGGGCTGACCGTACTGCAACGCCTGAAAGAACACGCCAGCACCCGCCACATTCCCGTGCACGTGATTTCCGTGGAAGACCGCGTCGAAGCCGCCATGCACATGGGCGCCATCGGGTATGCCGTGAAACCGACCACCCGCGAAGAGCTCAAGGACGTGTTTGCGCGCCTGGAAGCCAAGCTGACCCAGAAGGTCAAGCGCGTACTGCTGGTGGAAGACGATGACCTGCAGCGCGACAGCATTGCCCGCCTGATCGGCGACGATGACATTGAAATCACCGATGTCGGCTACGCCCAGGCTGCCCTGGACCTGCTGCGCACCAATATCTATGACTGCATGATCATCGACCTCAAGCTGCCGGACATGCTCGGCAATGAGCTGCTCAAGCGCATGGCCACCGAGGACATCTGCTCGTTCCCGCCGGTCATCGTCTACACCGGGCGCAACCTGACCCGTGATGAAGAGGCCGAACTGCGCAAGTATTCGCGTTCGATCATCATCAAGGGCGCGCGCTCACCTGAACGCTTGCTGGACGAAGTGACACTCTTTCTGCACAAAGTCGAATCGCAGCTGTCCCATGACCGCCAGAAGATGCTCAAGACTGCGCGCAGCCGCGACAAGGTCTTCGAGGGGCGCAAAATCCTGCTGGTGGACGACGATGTGCGTAACATCTTCGCCCTGACCAGCGCCCTGGAGCACAAAGGTGCGGTGGTGGTGATCGGCCGTAATGGCCGTGAAGCCATCGACAAACTCAATGAAGTCGACGATATCGACCTGGTGCTGATGGACGTGATGATGCCGGAGATGGACGGTTACGAGGCCACCGCCTTGATTCGCCAGGACCCGCGCTGGAAGAAGCTGCCGATTATTGCGGTGACGGCAAAGGCCATGAAGGACGACCAGGAGCGCTGCCTTGCGGCGGGCTCCAACGATTACCTGGCCAAGCCGATTGACCTGGACCGCCTGTTCTCGCTGATTCGCGTATGGCTGCCGAAGATGGAACGCATTTAAGTGGAGCGAAGTTTTTTGGATAAAAGCAGCGACATTGAGCTGCGCCTGCTGATCGAGGCGATTTACCTCAAGTACAGCTATGACTTTCGCGACTATTCCGGTGCGTCGGTCAAACGCCGCGTGGCCCATGCGCTGCGCCAGTTTGATTGCGCGACCATTTCCGCGTTGCAGGAGCGGGTGTTGCACGACCCTGCCGCGTTCATGCAGTTACTGCAGTTTCTGACGATCCCGGTCAGTGAGATGTTTCGCGACCCCTCGCACTTCCTGGCGATCCGCCAGGAAGTGGTGCCGTTGCTCAAGACCTACCCGTCGATCAAGATCTGGATCGCCGGCTGCAGCACGGGCGAGGAGGTGTACTCCATGGCCATCCTGCTGCGTGAAGAAGGCTTGCTGGAACGCACGATCATTTACGCGACGGACATCAACCCCGCGTCCCTGGACAAAGCCAAGCAGGGGATTTTTTCCCTGGAGAATGTGCGCGCCTACACGGCCAACTATCAGCAGGCCGGCGGCCAACGTTCATTTGCCGACTACTACACGGCGGCCTACGATTACGCGATCTTCGACAAGAGCCTGCGCGAAAACGTTACCTTCGCCGACCACAGCCTGGCGACCGACAGCGTATTCTCAGAAACTCAATTAATTTCATGTCGTAATGTATTGATTTACTTCAATAAAAAATTGCAGGATCGAGCGTTCGGATTGTTTCATGAGTCGCTGTGTCATCGCGGCTTCCTGGTGCTGGGCAGTAAGGAAACCCTGGATTTCTCTGCCTACAGCAAGCAATTCGAGCCCTTGGTCAAGCAGGAACGGATCTACCGAAAATCATGAGCGAGGCGCAAGCGCAACCTATCCGCGGGATTGAGGCCATCGTCGTCGGCGCGTCCGCCGGCGGCGTGGAGGCGTTGCTGAAGATTTTCGGCGAGTTGCCGGAAGGCTTCGGTCTGCCGATCATTGCCGTGCTGCACCTGCCGGATGAGCGTCGCAGCCAGTTGGCGGAAGTGTTTGCACGGCGTCTGCGGGTTCCGGTGAAGGAAGCGCAGGACAAGCAAGTGATCGAGGCGGGCACGGTGTACTTCGCCGGGCCCGGTTATCACCTGTCGGTCGAGCATGACCGCAGCCTGTCCCTGAGCCAGGAAGACCGCGTGCATCATTCCCGGCCAGCCATTGATTACCTGTTTGCGTCCGCCGCCGATGCCTACGGCAAAGGGCTGCTTGCCATTCTTCTGACCGGCGCCAACCAGGATGGCGCCCGTGGCCTGGTCCACGTCCAACAATCGGGCGGCACTACCATCGTACAAGACCCCACGGAAGCACGGATTGCCGTGATGCCGCTGGCGGCTCTGGCGTTGCATACACCCGACCATATTCTGACCTTGAGCCGCATTGCCTCATTGCTGGCTTCCCTGGAATCCTCCCCATGTTAAGTAATATCCAGGCCAAACTGCTGATCGTCGACGATCTGCCGGAAAACCTGTTGGCCCTCGAAGCGCTGATCAAGCGCGAGGATCGCCAGGTCTTCAAGGCCTTGAGCGCCGACGAGGCCTTGTCGCTGTTGCTGGAGCACGAGTTCGCCATGGCGATTCTCGACGTGCAGATGCCCGGCATGAACGGCTTCGAGCTGGCCGAACTGATGCGCGGCACCGAAAAAACCAAGAACATCCCGATTGTGTTCGTCAGCGCCGCCGGCCGCGAACTCAACTACGCCTTCAAGGGCTATGAAAGCGGCGCCGTCGACTTCCTGCACAAGCCGCTGGATATCCACGCGGTGAAGAGCAAGGTCAATGTGTTCGTCGACCTGTACCGCCAGAGCAAGGCCATGAAGCTGCAAGTGGAAGCCCTGGAGCGCAGCCGTCGCGAGCAGGAGCTGCTGCTGACGCGCCTGCAAGCCACCCAAGCCGAGCTGGAGCAAGCAGTGCGCATGCGTGATGACTTCATGTCGATCGTCGCCCACGAAGTGCGGACGCCGCTGAACGGCCTGATCCTCGAAACCCAGTTGCGCAAGATGCACCTGGCCCGGGATAACGCTGCAGCGTTTACCCTGGACAAGATGCACGCCATGGTCGACCGCGATGAGCGCCAGATCAAAAGCCTGATTCGCCTGATCGAAGACATGCTCGACGTGTCGCGCATCCGCACCGGCAAACTGTCGATTCGCCCGGCGCGTTTTGACCTCAGCCAGTTGGTGCACAACCTGGTGGAAAACTTCGCGCCACAAGTGGCCGCTGCCGAGTCATCGATGCACTTGGAGACCCAAGGCCCGGTGGAGGGCAATTGGGACGAGTTCCGCATCGAACAAGTGGTGTCCAACCTGCTGACCAACGCCTTGCGCTACGGGGCCAAGAGCCCGGTGGAAGTGCGGGTATACACCGAGCATGGCGAAGCGCGCGTCGAAGTACGTGACCATGGCATCGGCATCAGCGAGGACAACCAGAAGCGTATTTTCCAACAGTTCGAACGCGTGTCCGCCAGCCATGTGGCGGCGGGCCTGGGCCTGGGATTGTTCATCTCCGAGCAGATCGTGGCAGCCCACGGCGGCACGATCGAAGTGCAAAGCCAGATAGGCGAGGGCGCGCTGTTCCGGGTGTGCCTGCCGCTTGAGGCGTCGACATGAAATCAATCGTCACTTCGACGCAACCTCTGCGTGACCCCATGGTCGTAATTCCAGCTATTGACCGGACAAAGGCTTCCCATGAGTGAAGATGCACAAGATGTCGTTCTGATCGTCGAGGACGACGAATCCATTATGTTTGTGTTGGGTGAATACCTGGCAGGCTTGGGCTACCGGGTCTTGAAGGCTATTGATGGGGAGCAGGCTTTCGAGATCCTCGCGACCAAGCCGCACCTGGACCTGATGGTCACCGACTATCGCCTGCCGGGCGGGATTTCCGGGGTGCAGATCGCTGAGCCTGCGATCAAGCTGCGTCCGGAATTGAAAGTGATCTTTATCAGCGGTTACCCGCAGGAAATTCTCGACTGCAACAGCCCGATCACGCGCAACGCGCCGATCCTGGCCAAACCGTTTGATCTGGATACGCTGCAAGAGCATATCCAGCGCTTGCTGGCCTGAAGCGCAAGGGGGCTGCGTCCCTGCAGCCCTATTTTTTAATCATCTCACGCACTTTTGCCGTCAACAGATCAAACGTGAACGGCTTGGTGATCAGTTGCATCCCCGGGTCGAGAAAACCACCGCGCACTGCCGCGTGTTCGGCGTAACCGGTGATAAACAACACCTTGAGGTCCGGCCGCAGCTGCCGGCCGATTTCCGCCATTTGCCGGCCATTCATGCCGGGCAGGCCCACGTCGCTGATCAGCAGGTCGATACGCTGTTCGGACTCGATAATGGGCAGCGCCGTATTGGCATCACCCGCCTCGACGGAGGCATACCCCAGCTCTTTGAGCACTGCACACACCAACACCCGCACTGCCGGGTCATCTTCGACGATCAACACGGTTTCACCGGCATTGGCGAATGGCAGCAATGTCGGGTTAATGGGCGCCTGCGTCTGCATTTCGCCCAGGAAACGCGGCAGGAACAGGCTGACAGTGGTGCCGATGCCGACTTCGCTGTGGATCGTCACATGGCCGTGGGACTGGCGAGCAAAACCATAAATCATCGATAAACCAAGGCCGGTGCCCTGACCGATGGGCTTGGTGGTGAAAAATGGATCAAACACACGGCCCATCAAGTGCTCCGGGATACCGCAACCTGTGTCACTGACGCTCAGCTCAACGTAATCGCCGGGCTTCAACGTGCCGTAGGCGGCGGTGAACACGCTGTCCAGGTGGCGATTGGTGGTCTCAACCACCAGTTTTCCGCCGCCGGGCATGGCGTCGCGCGCGTTGATCACCAGGTTGAGCAGGGCGCTTTCCAGCTGGTTGGGGTCGGCTTCGGCGGTCCACAGTTGCTCGGTCAGGCGCATGTCGAGGGCGATGCTTTCGTTGATGCTGCGTTGCAGCAGCTCGCCCATGGACGTCACCAGCTGGTTGATTTCCACCGGTTTTGAGTCCAGCGACTGGCGCCGCGAAAACGCCAGCAACCGGTGGGTCAGGCCTGCGGCGCGGTTCGCCGACGTCACGCCGAGGTCGATCAGGCTGTCGAGATCGTCGAGTTTTCCGCGTGACACGCGTCGGCGCAATAGCTCAAGGCTGCCGATAATGCCGGTGAGCATGTTGTTGAAGTCATGGGCGATGCCGCCGGTCAATTGGCCCACGGCTTCCATTTTCTGTGACTGGCGCAGCGCCTCCTCATTGCTGCGCAGTTGCGCCGTGCGCTCTTCGACTTGCTGCTCCAGGGTCTCCAGCGTGCGTTGCAGGCGCAGCTCGCTTTCGCTCAAGTCGATCAAGCGGTCGCGCGCTTCATATTGCCGGCGTCGACCGCGCAGGGCGGCGCTGACCAGGCTGATCAGCGTCACCGGATGGAAAGGGCGCTCAAGGAACGTCACGTTGCCCAGCAGACCGCTCAAATGCGAAGAACCGTTATGGTCGCTGCCGCCATGGTGGGTCATCAGCACGATCGGCAGATCCGACCACGCCGGCTGTTGATGCAGGTGCTCCAGCAGCGGCTCGATATCCACGCCGCGCAGGGCTTCGGCGGCAATCACCAGCAAGCCGGCCCCTTGCTCCAGGGCTTCGCATAAATTCGCCAGGCTGGTGGCAACGATACCGCTGTAACCGGCTTCGTTGAGCATCATCAGCGCCAGAGAGCCGTCACGGCCCATCGGTGCCAGGATGATTGCACGCTCGGATTCGGGAGAAATGCGCGCCACTAGCCCTCATCCTTGAGCAGGGGCGAGCCGGCGCCCATGTAGGTCGGAATGCCGCGCAATACACCCTGGAAGTTGTCGAGGGGTTCGCCGACGGTCATGCCACGGTTGCCGATGCGGTATTCGCGAATCGTCGACTCGTGGGCACCGGTGCGTTTCTTGATGATCGAAATGGCCCGGCGTACCTTGCCCAGGGCTTCGAAATAACGCAGCAGAATCACGGTGTCAGCCAGGTAAGTGATGTCGACCGGCGCCTGCATGTCACCAACCAGCCCGTGCTGGGCGACGGTCATGAAGGTCGCAGCGCCGCGACGGTTCAGGTACAGCAGCAATTCATGCATGTGCAGGATCAGCGCGTTTTCTTCCGGCATCGCGGCCTGGTAGCCGTTGATGCTGTCGATAACCACGGTTTTGATCCCGCCTTCGTCGACGCAACGGCGTACCCGGTGCGAAAACTCGCCGGGGGACAGCTCGGCGGCGTCGACCTGTTCGATCAACAGGTTGCCGGTGGCTTGCAGCGCGGCGAGGTCGATGCCCATGTTGCCCATGCGCTCGAACAGCAAACCGAGTTCTTCGTCGAAGATAAACAGCGCAGCTTTTTCGCCACGGGCGACCGCAGCGGCGGCAAAGATCATCGAGATCAGCGATTTGCCCGTACCGGCCGGGCCGAGAATCAAGCTGCTGGAACCGGTCTCGACGCCGCCACCCATCAGGGCGTCCAACTCGGCGATGCCGCTGCTCAGGGTCTGGCGCACATAACCGCCGCGATGCTCGGCGGCGACCAGGCGCGGGAACACATGGATACCGTCGCCCATAATGGTGAAGTCGTGGAACCCCCCGCGGTATTTCTGCCCGCGGTATTTCACCACCCGCACGCGGCGGCGTTCGGCGCCGTAGTTGGGGGTCAGCTCTTCCAGGCGGATCACGCCGTGGGCCACGCTGTGCACGGTTTTATCCAGGGATTCGGTGGTCAGGTCGTCGAGCAGCAGCACCGTGGCGTCGTAGCGCACAAAGTAGTGCTTGATCGCCAGAATCTGGCGGCGATAACGTAGCGAGCTTTGCGCCAGCAGGCGGATTTCCGAAAGGCTGTCGATGACCACGCGGGTCGGCTTGACCCGTTCGACCACTTCAAAGATCTGGCGGGTGGCTTCGCCCAGTTCCAGGTCGGAGGAATACAGCAGGCTCTGCTGGTGGTCGGCGTTGAGCAAGCTCTCTGGCGGGGTGAGTTCGAAGATATGGATATTGTCATCCAGGTCCCAGCCGTGGGATTTGGCACCCTGGCGCAGTTCGCGCTCGGTCTCGGACAGGGTGATGTACAGGGATCGCTCACCGTTTTTCGCGCCGGCCTGCAAAAAGTGCAGCGCTACGGTGGTTTTACCGGTGCCAGGTTCGCCTTCCAGCAAGAACAGGTGGCTGCGTGATAGCCCTCCGGCAAGAATGTCATCAAGACCTTCGATGCCGGTGGCCGCCTTTTCACTGAACAGCTCTTTGGATGTAGACAAGAAGTGCCCTCGGGTCACGTACAAGTAGAGGAGCGCGCCGCCCGGGGCGCGCCATATTTACTTGACCGTAGTGGCACGTAGCGGTTCAACCGCTGGTGATATTTGTACAACACTGCATGGGATTTACAGTTTTTCCAACAGGTTACAGGCCTTGCTGCAGTGCAGGGTCGTCGGGGTTCTGTTGCTCAAGCTGGGCCAGCAAGACTTGCACGTTCTGCAATTGGCCGGTTTCTTTCCAGTAGTTCACGAGCAACACGCGGGCTTTGCGGTTGGCGGGATGGCGCTGAATGATGTCTTCCAACTGGCGCTGGGCCGCTTCCAATTCTTCCTGGGCGTGCAGGGTAGTGGCCAGGTCGTAACGGTAGTCTTGATTGTCCGGCTCCAGCTCCACCGCCTTGGACAGGCCGAGCAAGGCGTAAGGGCGTTCGCCATGGTGCAGCAGCCACATGCCCAGCGCGTGCTGCAAGTAGGCGGACTCCGGGTGCGCCGCCAGTTGCCGCGCCAGCAGTTGGCGGGATTCATCGGTCTTGCCCTGCTTATCCAGCAGCTCGATCTGCGCGACGACCGCTTGCAGGTTGTCCGGCTGCAAACGCATGGCCTGTTCCAACGCATTTTGCGCGTCCGGCAGCAGGGCGCTGTGGATGTAAAGGCGCGCCAGTTGAATCCAGCTTTCAGCGGTTTCGGGCTGACCCTTGAGCTGTTTCACGAATTCATCGAGTACTTGCTGCAACGGCCCGAAGTACAAACCGAGGGTGTCCGGCGAAAGGCCGAGCAAGGCGTTGGCGGCGGCAAAGCGCACTTCTTGTTCGGGATCATCCAGCACCGGCCCCAGCAACAGCACACGTTGGCCGTTGGGCACCAGGCCGACAATGCTGTGAATCGCCGCCTCGCGCACCAGTGGCGAATCATTGGCCAAGTCTTTATCGGCGAGTTTCAGCGCCTGGGGGCTTGGGTAGTTGGGCAATTCGGCGTGCAAAGCAGCGCGCCGTTCAGGCGAGAGGTCCGGGCGCCCGAGCTGTTGATACAGCACACGGGCCGCACCCGGTTCACCGTTATGCGCCTGCTTCAAGGCTTTGGCGTAACCATGGGCAATCGCCGGCGGCACATTCACCGGGGTAGAGCGTGAGAAAAACCAGGTGAGCAACACGATTAACAACAGGGCGCACAGGCCGATGATGGAGTAACGGCGTGACTTTGACATGCAGGCGTCCAAAAGCTGGGGCAGCTATTGCAAAGCCATCAGCTTCGGTCAGACCACGGCGAGTGTCAAACCCGCATCAGGTCAACACGTATTCAATCGGCTCCAACGCAGGCGGCAAGTCGACTTCGCCGAGCGCCGCAAGAATCTCGCGCTCCAGGGTGCGCACGAGGGCATTGCACGGCAGGTCGTTTTCATCGAAACCGAACGGGTCTTCGAGGTCGTCGCCGATTTCATCCAGGCCAAAGAAGGTGTAGCTGACAATGGCGGTGAACACCGGCGTCAGCCAGCCCAAGGGCTCGGCCATGGCGAACGGCAACAGAATGCAGAACAGGTAGATGGTGCGGTGCAGCAGCAGCGTGTAAGGGAAGGGCAGTGGCGTGTGCTTGATCCGCTCACACGAAGCCTGCACCTGGCTCAGGCTGACCAGTCGGGTTTCCAGCTGGGTGTAGCGCCATTCGCTGATCACGCCCTGTTCGGCCAACTGCGAAAACCGCGCGCCCAACTGCTGCAATACCTGGTCGGGGAGGTTGGGGTGCGCTTGATCAACTCCGATCCAGGGTGTTATCGCCCCAGCCTCATCCTCATGGCGCAGTCGCGCAATCAAACCGTGGGCAAAGCCGCAAAGGCCACGCAGCAACCCCGCACGCTCAACCGGGTCACCCAGCACCTGGGTTTCGCGAATCAGCGAGCGCACCTCAATGATCATTTGCCCCAGTTGCTTGCGGCCTTCCCACCAGCGGTCGTAGCAGGCGTTGTTGCGAAAACTCATGAAGATCGACAGCGACAACCCCAGCAAGGTGAAGGGCGTGGCGTTGACCTTGGAGAAATAGGCCGGGTGCAGGGTTTCGACCAGCACGATCACCGAGGCCAGCAGCGTGACCAGCAGGCTGCGCAAGGCAATGCGCTTGGCAATCGAACCCTTGAGGGAAAACAGGATACCCAGGAGGTTGGGTTTGGGACGGACGATCATCGCGGGGAGACTTCTTCGCTGGCGCAGGCCATCAGGTTAGAAGGCCGGGCCCAAAGCGTCCAATCACTTGGGCTGACCAACTGATCAGCGGGATCAATGATTGGCCAAACCAGTCAGCCAAGTTGAAGGCTTTGACCATTGCCGCTGCAGCGCTCTAGAGCGACTATTTCCACGATTTACATGCTGAAAAACGTCCTGAAAATAAAAACCACAAGGATTTGAAGCGATGCGTGAGTATTTGGCTGCCACCACCGAGTTTGATTACCAGCACACCGTCGATACCGCACTGGCCGGTAACCTGCAGGCGCTGAATGCCTGCGTGGAATGCTGCGACCGGCACGCGTTGCCGGGGCGCATCGCGCTGTTTTGGGAGGGCAAGGACGGGCAAAGCGCGACGTCAACCTTTACTCAATTGCAGGACCAGGCGGCCCGCTTCGCCAATTTCCTCTTGGCCCAGGGCGTCAAGCGCGGTGACAAGGTCGCGGGCCTGCTGCCACGCACGGCGGAACTGCTGGTGGTGGTGTTCGCCACCTGGCGCATTGGTGCGGTTTACCAGCCGCTGTTCACTGCGTTTGGCCCCAAAGCCATCGAGCACCGGCTGAGCAGTTCCGGCGCGGCGCTGGTGGTCACCGATGCGGTGAACCGGCCCAAGCTGGCTGAAGTCGAGGGCTGCCCGACCATCGTCACGGTCGCCGGCGCCAAGGGCGAAGGCATCGTGCGCGGCGATTACAGCTTCTGGGCCGAGTTGCCCAACTATTCAAATGCCTGCAAGCCAGTGTTGCTGGGCGCAGACGACCCATTCCTGTTGATGTTCACCTCGGGCACCACCGGCCCGTCGAAAGCGCTGTCGGTGCCGCTCAAGGCGATTGTCGCGTTCCAGAGCTACACCCGCGACGCCGTGGACCTGCGCCCCGAAGACGCGTTCTGGAACGTGGCCGATCCGGGCTGGGCCTATGGCATTTATTTCGGCGTCACCGGGCCGTTGTCCATGGGCCACCCGATCACCTTCTACGATGGGCCGTTCACCCTGGAAAGCACCTGCCGGGTGATCAACAAGTATGCAATTACCAACCTCACCGGTTCGCCGACCGCCTACCGCCTGCTGATTGCCGGTGGCGAGCAGTTCGCGCGGTCGATCAAGGGCAAGCTGCGCATTGTCAGCAGCGCCGGCGAGCCATTGAACCCCGAGGTTATCCGCTGGTTTGCCGACAACCTCGGCGTGACCATCCACGACCACTACGGCCAGACCGAGTTGGGCATGGTGCTGTGCAACCACCACGGCCTTGAGCATCCGGTGCATGTCGGCTCGGCCGGCTTTGCCTCGCCGGGGCACCGCATTGTGGTACTGGATGACGATAATCAGGAGTTGCCTGCCGGCCAGCCGGGCATCCTCGCCATCGACCGTGAACAGTCGCCGATGTGCTGGTTCGCCGGCTACGACGGCGTGAAGACCAAGGCGTTTGTCGGCAAGTACTACCTCAGCGGTGACACCGTGGAGTTGAACCCGGACGGCAGCATCAGCTTTGTCGGGCGCAGTGACGATGTGATCACCACCTCCGGCTACCGCGTCGGCCCGTTCGACGTGGAGAGCGCGCTGGTCGAACACCCGGCCGTGATCGAGGCCGCCGTGGTCGGCAAGCCCGACCCGGAGCGCACCGAACTGGTCAAGGCCTTCGTGGTGATCAACGCGCAATACCGCGCCACCCCGGAACTCGCCGAGGAGTTGCGCCTGCACGTGCGCAAGCGTCTCGCCGCGCATGCTTACCCGCGAGAAATCGAATTTGTCAGCGACTTGCCCAAGACCCCAAGCGGCAAGTTGCAGCGTTTTATTTTGCGTAATCAGGAAATCGCCAAAGCTCAAGCGATAACGGCGTGATCCCCTTCAAAGGAAATCATGATGCAGATTGAAAACAAGGTATTCCTGGTCAGCGGCGGCGCGTCGGGCCTCGGCGCGGCCACCGCTGAAATGCTGGTAGCCGCCGGCGCCAAGGTGATGCTGGTGGACCTGAATGCCGAGGCTGTCGAGGCCAAGGCCAGGCAGCTCGGCGCTAACGCCCGCAGCGCCGTCGCGGATATCAGCCAGGAAGCCGCTGCCGAAGCGGCGGTGCACGCTGCCGTTGCTGCCTTTGGCGCGCTGCATGGGCTGGTGAACTGCGCCGGCGTGGTGCGCGGCGAGAAGATCCTCGGCAAAAACGGCCCGCACGCCTTGGCCAGCTTTGCCCAGGTGATCAACGTCAACCTGATCGGCAGCTTCAACCTGCTGCGCCTGGCCGCTGCGGCCATCGCTGAAACCGAAGCGAATGCCGATGGCGAGCGCGGCGTGATCATCAACACCGCCTCGGTGGCCGCCTTTGACGGGCAGATCGGCCAGGCGGCGTATGCGGCGTCCAAGGGCGCCATCGCCAGCCTGACGCTGCCGGCCGCCCGCGAACTGGCGCGCTTCGGCATTCGGGTCATGACCATCGCCCCGGGCATTTTCGAAACGCCAATGATGGCCGGCATGATACCCGAAGTGCGCGACTCCCTGGCCGCCGGCGTGCCATTCCCGCCGCGCCTGGGCAAGCCCGCCGAGTACGCCGCGCTGGTACGCCACATCATTGAAAACAGCATGCTCAACGGCGAGGTGATCCGTCTCGACGGTGCCTTGCGCATGGCCGCCAAGTAAGGAGGATTTTTTATGAACGACCCCATCGTAATCGTCAGTGCCGCGCGTACGCCCATGGGCGGTTTCCAGGGCGACCTCAAAGGGCTGACCGCGCCGCAACTGGGCGCTGCCGCGATCCGCGCTGCCGTCGAACGCGCCGGTATTGCCAGCGATGCCGTGGATGAAGTGCTGTTCGGCTGCGTGTTGCCCGCAGGCCTCGGCCAGGCGCCTGCGCGTCAGGCGGCCTTGGGCGCCGGGTTGGACAAGGGCACCCGCTGCACCACGCTCAACAAGATGTGCGGCTCGGGCATGGAAGCCACGATTCTTGCCCACGACTCGCTGTTGGCCGGCAGTGTCGACGTGGTGGTCGCCGGTGGCATGGAAAGCATGTCCAACGCGCCGTATTTACTTGACCGCGCGCGCAGCGGCTACCGCATGGGCCACGGCAAGGTGCTTGACCACATGTTCCTCGACGGCCTCGAAGACGCCTACGACAAGGGCCGCCTGATGGGCACCTTTGCCGAAGACTGCGCCGAGCACAACGGCTTCAGCCGTGAGGCCCAGGACGCCTTCGCCATCGCCTCGCTGACCCGTGCCCAAGAGGCGATCACCCACGGCAGTTTCGCTGCCGAGATCGTGCCGGTGCAGGTCACCGTGGGCAAAGAGCAAAAAACCGTCCTGCATGACGAGCAACCTCCCAAAGCCAAGCTCGACAAGATCGCCAGCCTTAAACCGGCGTTCCGCGAAGGCGGCACGGTGACGGCGGCCAACTCCAGTTCGATTTCCGACGGCGCGGCGGCATTGCTGCTGATGCGCCAGTCCGAAGCGGACAAGCGCGGCCTCAAACCGCTGGCGGTGATCCATGGCCACGCGGCGTTTGCCGATGAGCCGGGGCTGTTCCCGGTGGCGCCGGTCGGCGCGATTCGCAAGCTGATGAGCAAGACCGGCTGGAACCTCGGCGACGTCGACCTGTTCGAGATCAACGAAGCCTTTGCGGTGGTCAGCCTCGTGACCATGAGCAAGCTGGAAATCCCTCACAGCAAGGTCAATGTCCACGGTGGCGCCTGCGCCCTGGGCCATCCGATTGGCGCATCGGGCGCACGGATTCTGGTGACCTTGCTCTCGGCCCTGCGCCAGAAAGGCCTCAAGCGCGGCGTTGCTGCAATCTGTATCGGCGGTGGTGAAGCCACGGCCATGGCCGTTGAATGCGTGTATTAAGGACCGTTTATGCTGCCCAATGACGAACAACTGCAAATCAGCGACGCGGCCCGGCAATTCGCCCAGGAGCGCTTGAAGCCCTTCGCCGCCGAATGGGACCGCGAGCATCGCTTTCCCAAGGAAGCCATCGGCGAAATGGCCGAGCTGGGCTTTTTCGGCATGCTGGTGCCGGAACAGTGGGGCGGTTGCGACACCGGCTACCTCGCCTATGCGATGGCCCTGGAGGAGATCGCCGCCGGTGACGGCGCCTGCTCGACCATCATGAGCGTGCACAACTCGGTGGGCTGCGTGCCGATTCTTAAATTCGGCAACGATCAGCAGAAAGAACAGTTCCTCAAGCCCCTGGCCAGCGGCGCCATGCTTGGCGCCTTTGCACTGACCGAACCGCAGGCCGGTTCTGACGCGAGCAGCCTGAAAACCCGCGCACGCCTGGACGGCGATCACTATGTACTGAACGGCTGCAAACAGTTCATCACCTCCGGGCAGAACGCCGGGATCGTGATTGTGTTCGCGGTCACCGACCCGGCCGCCGGCAAGCGTGGGATCAGCGCGTTTATCGTGCCCACCGACTCACCGGGCTATACCGTCGCGCGAGTCGAAGACAAACTTGGCCAGCATGCGTCCGATACCTGCCAGATTTTGTTTGAAGACGTGAAGGTGCCAGTGGCGAACCGGCTTGGGGAGGAGGGTGAAGGCTACAAGATCGCCCTGGCCAACCTCGAAGGTGGGCGCGTGGGCATCGCCTCGCAGTCGGTAGGCATGGCCCGCGCCGCGTTTGAAGCCGCCCGCGACTATGCGCGTGAGCGCGAAAGTTTTGGCAAAGCCTTGATCGAACACCAGGCCGTGGCGTTCCGCCTGGCCGACATGGCCACGCAAATCGCGGTCGCCCGGCAGATGGTGCACTACGCCGCCGCCCTGCGCGACAGCGGCAAGCCGGCCCTGGTCGAAGCCTCGATGGCCAAGCTGTTCGCCTCGGAAATGGCTGAAAAAGTCTGCTCGGCCGCCTTGCAAACCTTGGGCGGTTACGGTTACCTGAGCGACTTCCCCTTGGAGCGGATCTACCGCGATGTGCGGGTCTGCCAGATTTACGAAGGCACCAGCGATATCCAGCGCATGGTCATCTCACGCAATCTTTAAGGAGCCGATACATGAATTACGAAACCATTTTGCTTGAAGTGCAGGGCCGCGTCGGGCTGATTACCCTTAATCGCCCGCAAGCCCTGAACGCCTTGAATGCGCAACTGGTCAGCGAGTTGAACAAGGCGCTGGACGGCCTGGAAGCCAACCCGGAAATCGGCTGTATCGTGCTGACCGGCTCGAAAAAAGCCTTCGCCGCCGGTGCCGACATCAAGGAAATGGCCGAACTGACCTACCCGCAGATCTACCTCGACGACCTGTTCAGCGACAGCGACCGCGTGGCCAACCGCCGTAAGCCGATCATTGCCGCCGTCAACGGCTTCGCCCTGGGTGGCGGCTGCGAACTGGCGTTGATGTGCGACTTCATCCTGGCGGGCGATGGCGCCAAGTTCGGCCAGCCGGAAATCAACCTCGGCGTGCTGCCGGGCATGGGCGGCACCCAACGCCTTACGCGTGCAGTGGGCAAAGCCAAAGCCATGGAAATGTGCCTGACCGGGCGCTTTATCGATGCGGTGGAAGCTGAACGCTGCGGGATTGTGGCGCGCATCGTGCCGGCAGATGAGCTGCTGGAAGAAGCGTTGAAAGTCGCGACGCTGATCGCCGGCAAATCGGTGCCGATCAGCATGATGGTCAAGGAAAGCGTGAACCGCGCGTTTGAAGTGAGCCTGTCCGAAGGCGTGCGCTTTGAACGCCGAGTGTTCCATGCCGCGTTTGCGACACAGGATCAAAAAGAAGGCATGGCCGCATTCGTGGCCAAGCGTGCGCCTGAGTTCAAGGACAAGTAACCCGGTCTCAAGAACCCTGGAGATCAAACTGTGGGAGCGGCGGTGCGACGATTCGACTTGCTCGCGAATGCAGTTCATCAGTCACTGCATCTTTGACTGACCGACCGCATTCGCGAGCAAGCCCGCTCCCACATTGGTTAGGGGGTTGTCAGTTACACAACTGATTACCTAGACCCCTGTGGGAACTGGCTCTCAGAGCTGGTAGTTCTTGAGTTCCCGCGCAATCACCATCCGCTGAATCTCGCTGGTGCCCTCGTAAATCTGCGTGATCCGCGCATCCCGGTAGTAACGCTCCACCGGGTAATCCTCCAGATACCCATACCCGCCATGAATCTGCATCGCTGAAGAGCAGACCTTTTCGGCCATTTCCGAGGCGAACAGCTTGGCCTGGGACGCTTCCGACAGGCATGGCTTGCCGGCGCTGCGCAGGCGCGCCGCATGCAGGATCAGCAAGCGTGCGGCATTCAAGCGGGTTTGCATGTCGGCCAGCAGGTTGGCAACGCTCTGGTGCTCGATAATCGCCTGTTTGAACTGCACTCGGTCGCGGGCATACACCAGCGCCGCTTCAAACGCCGCGCGGGCGATGCCCAGGGCCTGGGCGGCAATGCCGATGCGCCCGCCTTCGAGGTTGGACAGCGCAATGGCCAGGCCTTTGCCGCGCTCACCCAGCAGGTTGGCTTCGGGCACCGAGCACCCGTTGAGGGTGACCGCGCAGGTGTCCGAAGCGCGAATGCCCATCTTGTGTTCCGTGCGATCGACCACAAACCCCGGCGTGGCGGTGGGCACTAGAAACGCGGAAATACCTTTCTTGCCCAAGTCCGGGTCGGTCATCGCAAACACAATCGCCAGCTTGGCGCGTTTGCCGTTGCTCACGAACTGCTTGGCACCGTTAATCACCCACTGGCCATCGCGCAGCTCGGCGCGCGTACGCAGGTTGTGCGCCTCGGAACCGGCCTGGGGTTCGGTCAGGCAGAAACAGCCGATGGCTTGGCCACTGGCGAGGTCAGGCAGCCAGGTTTGCTTCTGTTCGTGTGTGCCGTAGTTGAGGATGGGCCCGCAACCGACTGAATTATGGATACTCATCAGCGCGCCGGTGGCGCCATCGCCGGCGGAAATCTCTTCGACCGCCAAGGCATAGGCGACGTAATCGACATAGGTGCCGCCCCATTCTTCGGGCACTACCATGCCCAGCAGGCCCAGTTCACCCATCTTGGCGACCAGGGCATCATCGATCCAGCCGGCTTTTTCCCAGGCTTGGGCGTGAGGGGCGATTTCGCCACGGGCGAAGTCACGCGCCATGTCGCGAATCATCACTTGTTCTTCAGTGTATTCAATATCTTGCATGGCTTATCTCCCAACCTGCTTGAAGTCGTGGAAGAAACTCTCGACATGGCTGGCGTCCAGCCCGTGGATCGCGGGCGGGTTCCAACGCGGGGTTTTGTCCTTGTCGATGATCAACGCGCGCACGCCTTCGATCAGGTCGCCGCGCTCGAACCATTGGCGGTCCAGGTGCAGTTCCAGCGCGAAGCACTGCTCCAACGGCAGGCGGCGGCCACGGCGCAGCATTTCGAGGGTGACGGCCATCGCCAGCGGCGAGCGGGTCTGCATCAGGTTCGCGGTCGTCAAGGCCCACTCATGGGTGTCGGCCACGGTGACTTGCTGCAACTGCTCAACGATGCTCGGCACGTCCGGCAGGGCGAAGAAATGGTCAATGGCTGGGCGCAAAGCCGCCAGCGGTGGGTCGGGCAATTGCTGCACGGCCAATTTGGCCAGTACGCCTTGCAGGTCCTTGAGCGGCGAGTCCTGCCATTGCAGGCGGTCGAGCTTGTGGTCCAGGTCGATGAGTTTGGCGCTGTCGATGCACCAGTCCGCCAGCCCGCAGTACAGCGCGTCGGCAGCGCGAATCTGCACGCCGGTCACGCCGAGGTAAATTCCCAGCTCACCGGGAATGCGCGGCAGGAAGTAGCTGCCGCCCACATCCGGAAAATAACCAATCGCCACTTCCGGCATCGCCAGGCGGCTGCGCTCGGTGACTACGCGCAGGTCGGCGCCTTGTACCAGGCCCATGCCGCCGCCCAGGACAAACCCGTCCATCAGCGCCAGTACGGGCTTGCGGTAATGGTGGATAGCCAGGTCGAGGGCGTACTCCTCGACGAAGAAGTCTTCGTGCAGGCGCTCGCCGTTCTTGAAGCTGTCGTAGAGGGAGCGAATGTCGCCACCGGCGCAGAAGGCTTTTTCGCCCGCACCGCGCAATACCACGGCATAGACCTGCGGGTCATCTGCCCAGGCCTGCAATTGCGCGGTCAGGCTGCGGACCATGTCCAGGGTAATGGCGTTCAAGCTGGCGGGGCGATTTAGGGTGAGGTGGCCGATGTGGTTGCGGACGTCGGCCAACACTTCTCCCTGAAGAATCTCGGCACGGCTTGCTTCGGATGAAACCTGAGCAGTCATCTGTAACTCCCTGCTTTTATTGTTCTTTATCAAGATGTTCGCGGACGAACCCTCTCGCGATCGTACCAGTGCAAATTTGCCCCGTACAACCCGGAATCATGCAGGTCGTTTTTGCATTTATGCAGCAGGGCGGCTGGCCAGTACTTCGCCGATGCTGCGGCGTCGCGCATGGCCTTCTGCCGCGTGGATCAGTTGTTCAAGCTCCGTCGGCGCCACGTCGTAGAACTGCTCCATTTCAGCCAGCGCCTGCTTCAAGTCGGCCGCGGTGATCGACGGGTCCGTAAGCGGCGCAGCCTGGCCCATGACGACGCTCTGCGCCTCAAGCGTGCCCTTGGGGTAACGCGTGCGGGTTGCGTTGTTATAGGCCAGCGCGCACGCCAGCAATGCCCCTGCGCCGAGCATGACCGGCGCGAGTTCCTGCCAGCCGAGGGCAATCGAGGCCGGGTCGGCGAGCACCAGGGTCATGGCCAGGCCGCCTGCGGGAGGGTGCAGGCAACGTAGCCAGCAGATCAGGATAACCGTCATGCCGGCCGCCAGGCAGGCGCTGCCCAACGTACGGCCCAGCACCCGGGCGACCAGCAGCGCCACAACGCCGGCGCACAAGTAGCTGCCGATAATCGACCAAGGCTGGGCAAGTGCACCGGACGACACCGCAAACAGCAGCACGGCCGAAGCACCGAGCGGGCCGAGCAGGTGCAAGGCCACCTCCATGCCAAACACTTGGGCACACACCCACACGCTGAGCAGCGTGCCCAAGGCCATGCCGATGGCGGCGCGGCTCCATTCGGCGGGGCGGGTATTGATGGCGGAGGGTAACCAGCGAGCGAGCATCGAGCGGATCCATAACAAAGCGGCAAAAAAAAAGGCTCGCCTGGTTGCCCGGAAAAGCCCTTTGAAGGTTCCAACATTTGGGGGAAGGAACACACGCAGTGTGCCGAGCTTGATGCTTAAGCGCCAGTGCATATTAATGAGGGTTGAATGCAAGAATAGTGCAGTTAATTCGCTGCACTGAAAAGCGCAGGGCGGTTCTAGTGTGCCGGCGCGGTGCTCAAATGACCCAGTACACGTATATCCGCTTCTTCGCTGAATAGTTGCCTTTGCAGGCTTTCCTGTAGCGCAGGGTCGTTGGATAGCGGCCCTTTCAACGCCACCAGGGCGTCACGCAGTGCCATCAACCGATCCAGCCTCGGCGGAGGAATAAACAACAGATCTTCCTGCACGGCATTGCCCTCATAAGAAGTAGGCCACGGTATGTGTGTGGCCCACAGCGTCCTTGTCGTTATGCAGCATGCACTTACCCCAGACGGTTGAGATCGTGGTGGTAGATAGTTAATGCGCTGGGCAACGAGTCTACATTTGGGTTCCAGGCACAGGAAGACAAAGCGCGCCAGCCGTTACGCATAGCTATGTAGGTGTTTTCTTGGTGGTTATGACGAAAAACGCCCACTCTTCACAGAGTGGGCGTTGTTTATTAAACGGCTGCTGTAAACGCGATCAGGGCGAGGAGGGCTTGGCCAGATGCAGCAACACATAAGGGTCTTTATCGAACTCGCCGGTCAGCGTCGGCGTGAGCGAGCGCAAGCGCGGGTCCTGCAACCGATTGAAGTCCTGTGCACTCATCACCAGCCAGGCAGGCGCTTGCAGCGGCGCCAGGTCAGCGGATGACTGGGTAAACAGTGGCACCTTATCGCAGTCGAAGTTGACCATGAACTTGATGGCCTTGGCGTCTTTACCCAAGCCATGCAGAACCACCGGTGCCGGTTGCTGCATGATCTGCGCTTTGACCGCCAGGCTGAAGGAACGGGTGTCGTAGAGCGAGCGCTCCAAAGGTTCGACTACCACGATATAGGTCGACCACAGCGCAAGCACCGCCGCGAATGCCGGCGCCAGTGGCCGCCACCGAGGTTTCACTACCGCCAGCAACGCCAGTACCTGCAAAACGCCCAATACCGTGAAGATCACCCCAAGGCTGCTGAGCTGTTCCGGATAACGCCGCCGCGCCACCACCAAGCCAATCACCAGCAGCGCCGGCAACAGCGTCCAGACGCCCAGCATCAAGCCGCGCAACCACGCAAACAGCCGCCCCTGGGTGACCTGGAACGGATAGGCCGCGATGATCGCCGCCATCGGCAGCATCGGCAGAATGTAGCGGGCTTTTTTCGCCTGCGGCACCGACAAGCCCAGCATCACCAGCAAACCGGCCGCCGCGCAGTACAACACCAACTGCAACGCCGGGTCCGGCGCGCGACGCCCGCCCGCCGCCACGGCCAGCAGCGCCAACAGCGCCAGCGGATAGGCCAGGGCGTAATTGCCCATGGAACTGGTGAAGTAATACAGCACGCCGCCGGAGCCTTCGGTGCCATCCATACGCCCCAGGAACTGCATGCGGATCACGTCCTGCATGAAGTCCTCGCCACCACTGAGCTTGGCCAGCAATAACAGCAGGCCGACACACGCCGCCAGCAACGCCAGGGCGATCAGGCCGAAGGTGAACAGTTGGCGCCATTGCCGGTTAAGCGCGTAGTAGCTGCACAGCACACCCGTTGGAATCACCAGGCCGATCGGCCCACGGATGGCAAAGCCGACAATCAGCAGCAGGAACAACCAATGCAAGCGTTTGGCCGCGCCGAAGTGATCGTGCGCATAACCCAGGTAGAACACTGCCAGGGCAACCAAGGCGAGCATCTGGTCCAAAGACACCGCGCGGGTTTCGCTGATAAAGGTGCTGCTGAGCAGCAACATCGCGATGCTCAGCAGGCCCCAGCGCGTGGAGTAGGGCGCCGTCAGGCGGTACGCCAGCGTAACGATCAGCGCCGACGCAATGGATGTGGGCAACCACGCGGTAAAGCTGGTGACCTGGCCAAACGGCAACGACAACACCCACGTCAACAGTGTCGAGGTTGCCAGGTAATCGGCGTAGGGCTGGCCGTAGGTGGTGGGGAAGAAACTCGGCCCGTGGCGCAGCATTTCCTGGGCAAACACCACGAAGCGCGAGTCGAACCCGATAATCGCCTGGTGCCAGTTACCCAGGATAAACAGCACCAGTGCCAAGAGCCCAAGCCCCAGCGACTGGTGACGGACCGTTGCGGTGAGCAAGGGCGGATGAGCTTTGTTCACGTATCAGGCTTCCTTGACCTGCTGCACCCAGTTTTGCTGAGGGATCGGCAGTTCGCAGGAGTCACCTCGGCCCATGGGGAAATACTTGAAGCCTTTGCGTGCCAGGCGCTCACCGTCGTACAGGTTGCGACCGTCGAAGATCACCGGGTTTTTCAGGCGATCGTGGATCAGGTCGAAATCCGGGGCCTTGAACTGCTGCCATTCGGTGCAGACGATCAGCGCATCGGCGCCGCTCAATGCCGATTCCGGCGTGCCCAGCAGGGTCAGGCGCGACTCGTCACCGTAGATGCGCTGGGTTTCCTGCATGGCCTCGGGGTCAAACGCACGCACATTGGCGCCCGCTGCCCACAGCGCTTCCATCAGCACACGGCTGGGCGCATCGCGCATGTCATCGGTGTTGGGCTTGAAGGCCAGGCCCCACAAGGCGAAGGTTTTGCCCTGCAGGTTGCCCTTGAAGTAGGCGTTGATGCGTTCGAACAGCTTGCTCTTCTGGCGCTGGTTGATGGCTTCCACGGCTTCCAGCAGGTCGCTGGAGCAATTGGCCTCTTTGGCGCTGTGGATCAAGGCGCGCATGTCCTTGGGGAAACACGAGCCGCCGTAGCCGCAACCGGGGTAAATGAAGTGGTAGCCGATGCGCGAGTCGGCGCCGATGCCCAGGCGCACGGCTTCGATATCCGCGCCCAGGTGCTCGGCCAGCTCGGCGATCTGGTTGATAAAGCTGATCTTGGTGGCCAGCATGCAGTTGGCGGCGTACTTGGTCAGTTCGGCGCTGCGCAGGTCCATGAAAATGATGCGGTCGTGGTTGCGGTTGAACGGCGCGTAGAGGTCGCGCATCACTTCACGCACTTCTTCACGCTCGCAGCCGATGATGATGCGGTCCGGGCGGCGGCAGTCGGCAACGGCCGAGCCTTCCTTGAGGAATTCCGGGTTGGAGACGATATCGAACTCCAGGTGGCGGCCGGCCACGCGCAGGTTCTTTTCGATATGGGCGCGCAAGGTGTCGCCGGTGCCGACGGGAACGGTGGATTTTTCCACCAGAATCACCGGCTCGATGCGATGGCGGGACACCGCATCACCCACCGACAGTACATATTTGAGGTCGGCTGAGCCGTCTTCATCCGACGGCGTGCCCACGGCGATAAACAGCACTTCACCGTGCTCGACCGCGAGTTTTTCATCGAAGGTGAAGTGCAGGCGTCCGCTTTCCAGGTTTTCCTTGACCATGGCCGCCAGCCCCGGCTCGAAAATGGTCACGTGGCCTTTTTGCAGCGACTCGACCTTGCTCTTGTCAACGTCCATGCAGATGACATCGTGACCGACTTCGGCCAATACGGTGGCCTGCACCAGACCGACGTAACCACTACCAAATACACTGATTTTCATGGGGCATTCCTGGGGCTTGCAACGCTAGCACGACGAGAGTTAATAACCAGTACTCCGAGGATGACCAAGGCCACCCCCAGGGTTTTTGAAAGCGAAAAATGTTCGTTGAACACCGGCAGGCTGGCGGCCAGCAAGTACACCAGCGCGTAGCTGATGCTGAGCAGCGAATAGGCGCGACCCAGGGGCAAATGCTTGAGTGCGCCGAGCCAGCAGAGCATCGACAGCGCGTAGGCGATGATCGCCAGGACCACCACGCCCAAGGCGCTCACGTCGATGCTGTTGCTGTTGAACGCGTTCAGCCATTCGGCAGGCAGCGGCAGGCGCGTCATGCTCCAGCGCATGCCCAGCTGGGCGGCGCTGACCAGGCCGACACTGCCCAGGGCCAGGGCAAAGCCTTGAACCCGGCTCATACGTGACGCCCCAGCAACACCACACCGCCGATCACCAGCGCGACACCCAGCCAGTGACGGCCATCGATGTGTTCATGAAAGACGAAACGCGCCATCAGCGTGACCAGTACGAAATTCAGGCTGAGCATGGGGTAGGCGATGCCCACTTCCAGGCGCTGCAACACCAGCAGCCACACCAGCAAACCCAGGCCCAGGCACACAAACGCCGCCCACAGCCAGGGCGAACGCAGTTTGGGCGCCCAGCCGTCGGGCTGGTCGCGCCAGCTTTCCACAGCAAACTTCTGCGAAACCTGGCCCATGCACGTGAGCAGGCACGCACCCAATAACAGCAGGAGGGTGATCATTGCGCGGCCTGCGGGAAGATCAGGATCACCAGGTTGCCGCGCTCGTAGCGCTTGCCGTCCTGGGGCAGCAGGTTCACTTCAGCCACTTCATCGTCGCCCTTGACCCGCATGACCACGCCGACCGGCCCTTGTTTGCGCGCATCAGCCATCCATTGCTGGACCTGGCTGGTGTCGATTCTGCGGTGGGCGGTGTCCGCGTAGGCGATGCCATATTTCACTTCACCGACGGTGTTGTAGAGCGCGACATCCGGGCGGCCCAGGCGCCAGGACAAGGCCGACGCCGCGCCCAGGTCATTGCTGAGCAAGGCGGTGGTCGTTTGCAGCTCTTGCTGGTGGTCGATGATGAATTGATCCGGAATCTTGTTGTAAACCACCGAGTGGGGCAGCGCGGCCGGCACCAGCAGCACCAGCAAGCCGCTGCCGATCAGCGGCGCGGCCCACAGTTTTAACGGGCGCGCGGCGTGCAGCAGGTTGACGAGGATCCAGCCGAACAGGCAGACGAACACCAGCACCAGGCTGAAGGTTTCCACGCCGTGTTCATACACAGGCTTTTTCATCTGGAACCAGCTGAGCGCCAGCAAGGCCAGCACGCCGAACGCCAGGTTCAGCCAGCCGTTGATGCGCAATGCGCGGCCATGGCCCAGTGCAAGCTTGTTACTCAGGGTCGAGCCCATCAGCAAGGCCAAGGGCAGCAGGCACGGCATGATGTACGACGGCAGCTTGCCCTTGGCCAGGCTGAAGAAAGCCAGGGGCATCAACAGCCACAACAGCAGGAACGCCGTCTTGGGCAGGCGTTTTTCCAGCCATGCGTGTTTAATCGTGGACGGCAGCAGGGCAATCCATGGCAACGAGAACGCGACCATCAACGGCAGGTAATACCAGAATGGCTCGGCATGCTGGGCGTCCTCGCCGGCAAAGCGTTGGATGTGCTCATGCCAGAAGAAGAAGTTCCAGTAGTCCGGCTCTTGCAGGTGCACCGCCAGCGCCCATGGCAGGCTGACGACAATGGCGACGACGACCGCCACCACACCGTAACCGAGCAGTTCACGAAAGCGCTTCTGCCAGATCGCATAGGGCAGGGCGATCAGCACCGGCAGCAACCAGGCAAGAAAGCCCTTGGTCATGAAGCCCATGCCGCAGGCAAAGCCGAGCAAGGCCCAGGACCACAAACGGCCACGGCGCGTGGTGCTGTCGAAGCAAAACCACAGTGCAACGCCGGTCAGGTTGACCCAAAAGGTGAACTGCGGATCGAGGTTGGCATAACCGCCGAGCAACGCCACGCTGACAAAGCTCATGTACAGCACAGTACTGACCAGGCTTTTTTGCGGGTCATTCCACAAGCGGCGCGACACCAGGTAAACCAGCACAATGCTCAGCCCGGTGCTCAAGGCCGAGGCAAAGCGCACGCCGAACAGGTTCTGCCCGAAGATCGCCTGGCCCAGCGCAATCATCCAGTAGCCGGCGGCGGGCTTCTCGAAGTAGCGAATGCCCATGAAGTGCGGCGACGCCCACTTGCCGGTCAGCAGCATTTCCTGGCTGATTTGCGCGTAACGGGTTTCATCCGGAATCCACAGGCCGTGCGTGGCCAGCGGTAACAGGTAAAACACGCCGAACGCCAACAGGAGCAGGGGCAATGCCCAGCGCCGAATCATGCCTGCTGCACTCCGAGCCAACCCTCGCGGCCGCTCAGGGCGCCGCGCACCAGGTGTTGCTGGGGCAGGGTGGTCACGTCCGCGGGCAACAGCTCGCCCAGGGGTTTGAAGTCGATGCCGCGCTGCCCGGCCTGGGCCAGCAACTGGCGAAAATCTTCAGCCATCAGAATCCCTTCTACTTCTGCGTGGATCGTATAGACGTTCAGCTTCGACTCGGTAAACCGGTCAAGAATGAAGCTGTTGAAGTCTTTGGCAGCCACCACCGGCCCGACGACTTCGTCGAAGGTCGGCAGGTCTACCGGAATTTGTGGGGTGCCCGCGCTGCCATCGGCCAGGGTTGGACGAAACAGGCTGGTGCCCCGGCAATCGCTGTTGTAGCGAAAATTGAAGCCTTGCTTGGCTTGCACCACGCGTTCATCGGCGCGCCAACCGGCAGCCGCAGAACAATCGATGCGCTCACCGAGGATGTCGCTCAAGGTGTCGACGCCACGGCGGATCTGTTCGACCAGCTGTGCATCGCTCCAGCGCCCGGTGTTGGCCTGCCAGCCGTGGTGATCCCACGCGTGCAGGCCGACTTCATGGCCGGCGGCCTTGGCCTGGCGCATCAAGTGCCCCAGGTCGCGGCCAATCGGCTTGCCGGGCCACGCGGTGCCGGCCAGCAAGATGTCCCAGCCATACAGCCCGGCGGCATTGGAACGCAGCATCTTCCACAGAAATTGCGGGCGGATGAGGCGCCACAAGTGGCGCCCCATGTTGTCCGGCCCAACGCTGAAGAAGAACGTCGCTTTTACCCCTGCTTCATCCAGGGATTCGAGCAACCGCGGCACACCTTCACGGGTGCCACGGTAGGTGTCGACGTCGATGCGAAGGCCAGCCTGCATTACTTCTTGTCCGCGATTTCGAGCATGGCTTCACGCAGGAAGAAATCCAGGGTGTTGCCGATGGTTTCGCTCATCTCTACGGTCGGCTCCCAGTTCAGCAGGCGCTTGGCGTTTTCGATGCTTGGCTTACGGTGTGCCACGTCCTGGTAACCGGTGCCGTAGAACGCCTTGCTTTCTACGTCGCGGAAACCGGCGAACGGCGGGAAGTTGCTGCGCAGCGGGTGCGCTTCGAACTGACGCAGCAGTTCTTCGCCCAGTTGGCGGATGCTAGCTTCGTTTTCCGGGTTGCCGATGTTGATGATCTGGCCGTTGCAGACATCGTTGTCGTTATCAATGATGCGTGCCAGGGCTTCGATGCCGTCGGCGATGTCAGTGAAGCAACGCTTTTGCTCACCACCGTCGAACAGGCGGATCGGCGTGCCTTCCACCAGGTTCAGGATCAACTGGGTGATGGCGCGGGAGCTGCCGATACGGGCCGAGTCCAGACGGTCCAGGCGCGGGCCCATCCAGTTGAATGGACGGAACAGCGTGAAGTTCAGGCCTTTGTCGCCGTAAGCCCAGATCACGCGGTCCAGCAGTTGCTTGGAAACCGAGTAGATCCAGCGCTGCTTGTTGACCGGGCCGACCACCAGGTTGGAGGTGTCTTCGTCGAAGTACTGGTCCTGGCACATGCCATACACTTCGGAGGTCGACGGGAAGATCACGCGCTTGTTGTACTTGACGCAGTAGCGAACCAGTTTCAGGTTCTCTTCGAAGTCCAGCTCGAACACGCGCAGCGGGTTACGGGTGTATTCGATCGGCGTGGCGATGGCCACCAGCGGCAGGACCACGTCGCACTTCTTGATGTGGTACTCGATCCACTCGGAGTGAATGCTGATATCGCCTTCCACGTAGTGGAAGTTGGGGTGGCTGCGCAGGCGCTCGATGGCGTCGGAGCCGATGTCCAGGCCGTAGATTTCGTAACGGTCGTCACGCAGCAGGCGCTCGGACAAGTGGTTACCGATAAAGCCGTTCACGCCCAGGATCAGTACGCGGGTACGACGTGGCTTGCGGCCGGACTCGGCGCCGCGCAGTACGGAGCCGTCGACCAGGCCCAGTTCGTCGGCCAGGGAAGGACCGGCCAGGTACAGGCCGTTGGCGTTACGCTGGCCGAACTTGACCACCAGGGAATCTTCACCGCAGGCGATGCGCAGCGGGTTGACGCTGATCACACGGCCTGGCGCCAGGCGTTCGTTGCCCTTGACCACTTCGGCTTGCCAAACGATCAGCTTGTGCTCGCCGACCGCGCAGAAGGCGCCCGGGTACGGTTGGGTCACGGCGCGAACCAGGTTGAACAGTTCTTCAGCCGGCTTTTTCCAGTCCAGCTTGCCATCGGCGGCGGTGCGGCGGCCGAAGTAGGTGGCTTGGCTTTCGTCCTGGGCGGTTTCTGCCAGCTTGCCTTGAGCCAGTTGCGGCAGGGCGTCACGCAGCAGGTTGGTGGCGGCGTCACGCAGTTTGGCGTGCAGGGTCAGGCCGGTGTCAGTGCGGTCGATCACGACTTTCTGCTGGGCCAGGATCGCGCCGGCATCGGCACGCTTGACCATGCGGTGCAGGGTCACGCCGGTTTCGGTTTCGCCGTTGACCAGCACCCAGTTGGCCGGTGCGCGGCCACGGTATTTGGGCAGCAGCGAGCCGTGCAGGTTGAACGCGCCTTTTTTGGCGGTGGCCAGCAGGGCCTCGCTCAGCAGGTTGCGGTAGTAGAACGAGAAGATGTAATCCGGGTTCAGCTTGGCAATGCGCTCGATCCACAGTGGGTGGTTGGCGTCTTCCGGTGCATGCACCGGGATGCCGTTGCGGGCGCACAGTTGCGCGACGGAGCCGTAGAAATTGTTTTCCTTGGGGTCGTCGGCATGGGTGAACACCGCAGCAATTTCGTAACCCGCATTGAGCAGGGCTTCAATACCAGCACAGCCAATATCGTGGTAAGCGAAGACAACAGCTTTTGAATTCATGACGAAACCTGATCGGAAGGAGAAGTAGAAGTGGTATGGGAGGACACCAGGCCGTCAACGACGACCACTGGAGCCGGTGCTGCCGGTTGGTTGCGCAGCACTTTTTCAATGAAGAAACGCGGACGGGCGCGCACATCGCTGTACATGCGCCCCAGGTATTCACCCAGGAGGCCCATGCCGATGAACTGGCCACCGGTGAACACGAACAATACCGCAAACAGCACGAACGTACCGTCGCCGGCCCAGGTTGCACCGAAGGCGAGGCGCATGACGATCAAGGCAAAGGCGAACAACATGCCCAACGCGGCCAGGCTGAAGCCGACAATGCTCAGCAGGCGCAATGGCGTGGTGGTCATGCAGGTCAGCAGGTCGAACATCAGGCTGATCAAACGCATGGCGCTGTATTTGGACTCGCCATGTTCACGCTCGGCGTGGTGCACCAGGATTTCCGTGGTGTGGCGGGCAAAGCCGTTGGCCAGGATCGGGATAAAGGTGCTGCGCTCGCGGCAAGCGAGCATGGCGTCGACGATGGTGCGGCGGTAGGCGCGCAGCATGCAGCCGTAGTCGGTCATGGCCACGCCGGTGGAGCGCTGCACGGCCAGGTTGATCAGGCGCGAAGGCCAGCGGCGAAAGGCCGAGTCCTGGCGGTTGTTGCGTACGGTGGCCACCACGTCGTAGCCCAGGGCGGCTTGTTCGACCAGGCGCGGGATTTCTTCCGGTGGGTTTTGCAGGTCGGCGTCAAGCGTGATCACCACCTCGCCCCGGCACTGTTCGAAGCCGGCCATGATTGCCGCATGTTGGCCGTAGTTACGATTGAGGATCACCGCCACTACGTTGCTGCCGTCTTCTGCGGCAGCATCCTCCAGCAATTGGGCGGAATTGTCGCGACTACCATCATCCACCAGGATGATTTCGTATTCGTAGGCCAGTTGCTTGCAGGCTGCCGTCGTGCGACGCAGCAATTCAGGCAGGCTCTCTTGTTCGTTGTAGACCGGGATAACGATCGACACGCAATGAATAGGGTAGGGTTTCAAAGATTCATGACCTCGGGGCTAGAGCGATTGGAGCGTGAAAACAGCAGTAATCAGTGGCTGGATAGTCAGAAAACTGATTAAACATAGCGTGGGGTTGCGGCATTCATTCGACTTTCCTGAGGACGGGCAATGTTTTCTTCCATGGGCTAGCAAAGTAAAGACGAAAATCGTGAAAGGTAAAGCCTAATCAACAGGTTAGTCGGAGAACACACGGTTCGTTCTCAAGTCCTGCGGTCAAGATTAAGCGGAAAATTGTTGAACGAATATGAAAGGCGGATGAAAAACTCGTTTATTTGACAGGTAGACAGCTAGGGTTCAGCTAAGTAATAGAGCCGCCGGTGGTTACCTTTGATGGGTAAAACCAGGGCGTTTTTTCGACAGTACTGTGTGCCGCCGGTTTTATTCAACAAACTTCTCTGCATTGGCCCTCAAGTGCCGGTAAAGTAAGCCATCTCTTGCCAGGGTACTCGGATGAATAGCGTGCAGCTTTTACGCGGCCAGTTGCGGCCCGCGTTGATGGGATTGTTGATGGCTGTGGCCTGTGTCACGACCGTACGGGCCGATGACGGGGTTGCGCTCACCACCGTCGACCAAGTGCCCGAAGGCGTTGAAGTGCGCGGTAAACAGGTCGCGGCCTACACCTGGGACGACCGCCAAGGCAAGAACCTGCTGGTGCTCGCCGAGCAGGTCAGCGAGCGCGACGACGACGGCACCCAGTCGGCATTTGTCTACGCCGCCCAGTATTTGCTGAGCGGCGACCATCCCAAGCGCGTGTGGATGCTCTACGACGATGTGCAGCATTGCCAATTTGACGCGGCGCTGCGCTTCGACATGGCGGCGACCAAGGTCACCGACCTGGCGGGGGATGGCATCACCCAGGCCACCGTGGGCTATTCGCGTACGTGCACCAGTGATGTCAGCCCCAACGAATTCAAATTGATCATGCATGTCGGCAAGTCCCAGAAGTACCGCCTGCGCGGCGTCGACCGCGTCGGCGCAAGCTGGTGGGATGAAGAAGCCGGGGCCTTGCGTGGCATGCCATTGCCCAAGGATTGCAGCGTGGTGGCGCAGCAGGCCCTGGTCAGCCAGTACAAGGAACAGGGCACCGAATTGCCCTTGCCGGGCTGTTATGGCGATGAAAAAGACTTCGCCAAGGCCCCGGACAGCTACCTGGCATTCATGCGCCAGCACTGGTTCGCCTTGATGCAAAAGCAAGACACCGAGTGGAGCCAATCCCAGACCCAGCCGCAACCCGAAGACCCGACCGAGGATGACGAATCGGCCCCGTGATTTTGTGCCAGGGCCGGTCCTGCGTTAGACTCGGCCCTCGCCAATTCACTAAATACCTCGATTAAACAATGGTTTGCTTGAGGTATTTAATCCAAAGGCTGATCTACCTTGACTGAGTCTATTCGCAATCCGCTGACCCTCTACCTCACCCGCCTGGCCCCCTCCAGCCAACTGACCATGCGCTATGTGCTGCAGGATGCCGCCGACCGCCTGGGCTTCGAAGATATCAACCTCGAAGACATCGACTGGCACCTGCTGCAACCCGAACACGTGATTGCCCTGGTCGCCGCGCTGCGCGAAGACGGCTATGCGCCGAACACCTCATCGCTGTATGTGAATGCGGTGCGCGGGGTCATGAACGAAGCCTGGCGCATGAGCCTGATCAGCCAGGATCACCTGCTGAAGATGCGCTCGGTCAAAGCCGCCCCCGGCACACGCCTGGGGCAGGGGCGCAACCTGCGGCGTACGCTGATCCGCGAGATGATGGACGTGTGCGCCGCCGACCCACGGCCCCAGGGCCTGCGGGACGCGGCGGTCATCGGCATTCTGTATGGTTCGGGCATGCGCAAGTCGGAGTCGGTGAACCTGGACCTGGCGCAGATCAACTTCGCTGAGCGCAGTTTGCGTGTGACCGGCAAGGGCAATAAGGAGTTGATCAAGTACGCGCCGGCCTGGGCCTTTGACAAGCTGACGGCGTGGCTGGAATTTCGCCGCGAACAGCTCAAGGAGGGCGAGCAGGACGACTCCTTTCTGTTCAATCGCATCCGCCGGGGCAGCCACATCACCCGCGAACGCATCACCAAACACGCGATTTACTACATCGCCCGTCAGCGCGGCGAACAGGTGGGCGTGAAGATCATGCCGCATGACTTCCGGCGTTCGTTTATCACCCGGGTGATTGAAGAACATGACCTGTCGATCGCGCAGAAACTGGCGCACCACACCAATATCCAGACCACCGCCAGCTATGACGTACGCGACGATAATGAGCGGCGGCGGGCGGTGGATCGGTTTGATTTGTAGCTTCGATTAGCTCTTTGGGAGCCGGCTTTTGTGGCGAGAACGCTTGCTTGCGCTGGGGTGCGAAGCGCCCCTGAAAGCGGCGAGCGCTGCGCACTCGAACGGGAGCAAGCTCCCTCGCCACAGAAGCCAGCTCCAACAGGTAGAGCTTATAGAATGGGCTTGCCGCCAGTCACCGCATAGCGCGAACCGGAGATGTAACTGGCTTCATCCGAGGCCAGCAACACATAGATCGGCGCCACTTCCACCGGCTGGCCGGGGCGGCCCAATGGCGTTTCGCTGCCGAAGCTCTTGACGTCTTCATCGGTCATGGTCGAGACAATCAGCGGTGTCCAGATCGGGCCTGGCGCTACGCTGTTGACGCGAATGCCCTTGCTGCCCAGCAACTGCGCCAGGCCACCGGTGAAGTTGGCGATGGCGCCCTTGGTCGCGGCATAGGCCAGCAGCGTCGGCTTGGGCATGTCCGAATTGACCGAGCTGGTATTGATGATCGAGCTGCCGGCTTTCATGTGGGGCAGGGCGGCCTTGCAGATCCGAAACATCGCGGTGATGTTGATATCGAAGGTCTTGACCCATTCCTCATCCTCGATCTCTTCGAGGGTTTCGTGGGTCATCTGGAACGCCGCGTTGTTGACCAGCACGTCGATACGGCCGAACTGTTCGACGGTTTTGTCGACCAGTGCCTGGCAGTTGGCCTTTTGCGCAATATCACCCGGCAGCAGCAGGCACTGGCGCCCGGCTTCTTCGACCCAGCGTGCGGTTTCCTGGGCGTCTTCATGCTCGTCCAGATAGGAAATGGCCACATCGGCGCCTTCTCGTGCGAACGCGATGGCCACCGCACGACCGATGCCGCTGTCGGCACCGGTGATCAAGGCAATCTTGTTGGCCAGCCGACCGGAGCCTGTGTAGCTCTGCTCACCGCAATCAGGGTAGGGGTCCATTTTTTTCTGGGAGCCGGGCACGGATTGGGCTTGCGGGGCGAAGGGTGGGCGAGGGTAGTCAGTCATGTGTGTCTCCATAGAACTTGAAGGGTGCTATGGCGTTAGTAGTTTTACCGGCGGCGATAGTTGTGATGGATGTGGGGCACGCCCGACGAATGGTTTACCTGACACGCAGCGGGATTCAGCTGGGGCTGACCCCGCCTGCGTAGGGTTCAGCGGATGGGCGGCGTGTGCGCCAAGTGGGTGGGTAAACGACGCAGCGTCCACAAGGTGACTAACATTGCGGCAACCGCACACAGGGCAATGCCAATCAACATCGGCGCCGGCGTGTGGTCAGCGAACACGCCCACCAGGGTCATGGACACCGCCGCTGTGATCATCTGGATCGCCCCCAGCAGCGCCGACGCCGAACCTGCCACGGCGCCGTGATCCTCCATGGACAACACACCGGCCGCCGGCAATAAGAGGCCGAGGAAACCAAAGCCGATAAACAGCAACGCCATCATCAAGGCCAGGTTGTCGCTCCACACGGTAGTGGCGGCCAGCAACGTCATGACCACGGCCACGCCGACCACCGACCAGCGAATCAGCGGTGCCAGGCCAAAGCGTGCGCTCAGGCTTGCGGTCAGCTGGCTCATCGCGAAGAACGACGCGGCGTTCAGCGCG
Source organism: Pseudomonas sp. D2002 (assembly GCF_013385735.1). Taxonomy (NCBI): domain Bacteria; kingdom Pseudomonadati; phylum Pseudomonadota; class Gammaproteobacteria; order Pseudomonadales; family Pseudomonadaceae; genus Pseudomonas; species Pseudomonas sp. D2002. Next base: position 46,503 of record NZ_JACAPL010000014.1, read on the forward strand.
AAACACAGGCTGAACTGCGTGGGCGTGAGGCCGAAATACTCGATGTACACGAAAGGCGCACTGCCGATAAACACAAAGAAGGTCGCCAGGCCAAAACCGCAGACCACGGACAGGCCGGTGAATACCGGATCGCGCAGCAATGCGCCGTAGCTGCCGATTGCACTGCCCAGGGTCTTGCCCAGGCGGCGCTCGGCGGGATGGGTTTCGGGCAATTGCACGATGGTCATGATCAGGCACAGCACGGCCACTACCGCGAGCACCGCGAACACTTCACGCCAACTCCACAGCGAAATCACCACACTGCCGGCCAGCGGCGCCAGGATCGGTGAAACACTCATCACCAGCATCAGCAACGCCATCAAACGCGCCGCTTCATGGCCGGTATACAGATCGCGAACAATCGCGCGTGGAATCACCATGCCGGCGCATGCGCCAAACGCTTGCAGTGCACGAAAACCAATGAGTACTTCGATGGTCGGGGCCAACGCGCAACCGACGCTGGCCACGGCGAAAATCACCAAACCGGCATAGATCGGTGGCTTGCGACCGAACACATCGCTGATCGGCCCGTAAAACAACTGGCACACACCGATGATCATGAAGAACACCGTGAGGCTCATCTGCACTGCCGCCGGCGACGCCTGCAGGCTGGCCCCCAGGGTCGGCAGCGCGGGCAAGTAGCTGTCGATGGCGAACGGGCCAATGGCGGTGATCAACCCCAGCAGCAAGGCGAGGTGGGCAATACTTCGTGGCATGGGGTTTTCCGGGTCACAGCAAAAGATCGGCCAGCTTAGAGAGCGCCCCTTGGGTGCACAAGGTGGTGATTACACAGACGCTACATTTTCCTGCCTTCGCAGTTTTTCTCCCGCAGCGAATTCGACGTTGATCGCCCAACGTTAAAAATAGATTGAATATTCACACCTAATGTTATTTAAATAACAAAAAAGAGCGCCTCGACCTGCCTGGTCGTGCCGCAACAAGGTGGAATAGCAATGAGCAAGATCGCAGTCATCGGCAGCAATATGGTGGATCTGATTACCTACATCGACCGCATGCCGGCCCAGGGCGAAACCCTGGAAGCGCCGGGCTTTGCCCTGGGTTGCGGTGGCAAAGGCGCCAACCAGGCCGTGGCGGCCGCCAAGCTGGGCGCCGAGGTAGTGATGTTGAGCAAGGTCGGCGACGACATGTTCGCCGACAACACCCTGGCCAACTTCCAGCGCTTTGGCATCGACACCCGCTATGTGCAGCGGGTGCCCGGCGTCTCCAGTGGTGTGGCGCCGATTTTTGTACAGGCCGACTCCCACAACAGCATCTTGATCGTCAAAGGCGCCAATGCGCACTTGTTGCCGGCGGATATCGACGCGGCGGCCGCCGACCTGCGTGAGTGCACGCTGATTGTGCTGCAACTGGAGATCAACCTGGAGACGGTTTACTACGCCATCGAATTCGCGCACCGCCATGGCATCGCGGTGCTGCTCAACCCGGCACCGGCCCTGGCCGGGCTGAGTGCCGAGCATCTATCACAGCTGGATTTCTTGATCCCCAACGAATCGGAACTGGCGTTGATCACCGGGCTGGTCGTTGACTCGCCGGACAGCGCCCGCAATGCAGCACGCACCCTGGTCGCCAGCGGCATTCGTCACGTGATCGTCACCCTCGGCGAGCTTTCTTCGATGGCGTGGGCACAGATGCTACGGGCCACGCGCACTTTTTGCTCGATCACCCTGATGGTGCGGCGTTCTACACGCGTTATCAGCCCGAGCAGTTCGAGCACGCTGCGCGCTGGATCCTGCACACGCCGGACCAGCAAGTGGCGGCGTTCGTGTTGCCGTCAACCTGTCAGCCCGAAGGCTATAACGCCGAAAAGGCCAAAGGCCAGGTGCGCTCGCTGGCGGCAGGGGCCAGTGCTTCGTTCAGTGTGACCACCGGTTACTTGAACGCGCAGGAACGCCGGAAGTTGCTGGGTTAAACCAGCAATTGCGCGCCGCTGGCCTGGATGGCGTCTTTGTAGACGCGGGGTATTTTCTTGTCGCTGACCACGTAGTGAAAGTCTTCCAGTGCGGCGAAGTGAGCGGTGCGCACCGTGTCGAACTTGCTGAAATCGGCCAGCAACACACGCTGCTGGGCCTGGCGTAGAACCTTTTGCTTGACCTCGACTTCATTGAAGTTGAAGCACGTCACGCCGAATTCCTGGCTGACACCGGCGGCGGTCACAAAGGCCCAGGTCAGGCGCACGCTGTCGAGGATGCTGCTTTCGGCGCTGCTTTCAAACACCTGGTTCTTGCGGTGAAAGGTGCCGCCGCACAACACGATGTGGCAGTTGGGTTTGTTCTGCAGCTTGAGCAGCACGTTCAACGAGCTGCACACCGCGGTGAACTCCAGCTCATCAGGGATGAAATCAATCACAAAGGGCGAGGTGGTGCCGCAGTCGAAAAACACCGTGTCACCAGGCTGTATCAAGCGTGCAGCGAGTTTGCCGATGCGGCGTTTTTCCTCGACGTGGCGCGTGTCCTGGTCGGCGACGCGGTAATCGCTGGCCTCATTGCCAACCCGGGTGATGTAGCCGCCGAGCAGACGCAAGTGCTCGGTGAAGTGGTTGAGATCACGGCGCAGGGTCATCTCGGAAACGTCCAGCAGCGCCGCCATTTCCCGCAGGTGAATGGCGTTCTGATCCTGCAAGGCTTGTTGGATAAGCTTGAGTCGCTCGGCTTTTTTACTGTCCACGCGTATTCCAGGGCTTGATTGTTTATGTTAGATAAGTAACATTAAGTGATAATATTGTAACGCATTAATGTGGGCAGCATGACAATTGGCCCGCGATCATTGGCAACATACAGGCAAGGGCACGTTAAATGAATACGCTTCAACCCGCAGCATTGGCCAAGTACATCGATCACACCTTACTGGCGCCCGACGCCTCCCGTGAACAGATTCGCACCTTGTGCGAGGAAGCCCGGGAGCATGGCTTCTATTCGGTGTGCCTGAACTCCGGGCAAGTGCCTTACGCCGCGTCATGCCTGGTCGACGCTGGCGTGGTGATTTGTGCGGTGGTGGGCTTTCCACTGGGCGCCGGCTTGAGCGACACCAAGGCGTTTGAAGCTGAGCGGGCGATTGCCGCCGGGGCAGGGGAGATCGACATGGTGCTCAACATCGGCTGGCTGAAAGAAGGGTTGCTGGACGAAGTACGCGAAGACATCGCCTTGGTCCACAAAGCCTGTGGTGCCGTGCCGTTGAAAGTGATCCTGGAGACCTGCCTGCTCACCGACGCCCAGAAAGTCCAGGCGTGTGAGATCTGCCGGGACTTGGGTGTGGCCTTCGTGAAAACCTCAACGGGGTTCAGCAAAAGTGGCGCTACAGTCGAGGACGTTGCACTGATGCGCAAAACCGTGGGCACAGGCGTTGGGGTCAAGGCGTCCGGTGGCGTGCGTGATTATCCGACGGCGGTGAAGATGATCGAGGCCGGCGCTACGCGTTTGGGCAGCAGTTCGGGCATCGCGATTGTGGGCGGAGCGATGACGGCGGCGAGCGGTTATTGATCGGTTTAATATAACTCAACTAAATATACATTTAGTTGAGTTATAGTTTTTATGCATATAAATAAGCCTCAAGACGAGGCGAGGGCGGCTGTTCGACGTGCGCTGATGCGTTCGACGGTTTGCATGTGCTCCGTGCCCCAAGTGCACAACGAACCAAGCGCCATGGCCAGGGAATGACCGAACGGCGTGAGTGAGTATTCCACCTTCGGCGGCATTTCCTGATAGTCGATGCGCGCAATGATTTCATCGCGCTCCAGCTCTTTGAGTTGCTGGATCAGCACCTTGTCGGTCACGCCACCTATTGCGCGGCGCAGTTCGCCATATCGGTGTACATCCTGCGCCAGATGATAAAGGACCAACGGCTTCCATTTACCGCCAATCACCGCCAGGACGGCGCCCAGACCGCAGTTGAACGTGGTAATCGACATGGCTTCGCTCACTGAATTGGGTACTTACCAAAAGGTGCATACTATTCAAAATAATAGCGTGGATCTACAGTCGGGCCTCACATTCTCGGGAGTTCATCATGAGCAGGCTCAACGGCAAAATTGCAGTGATCACCGGCGGCAACAGCGGCATTGGCCTGGCCACCGCCATTCGTTTCGCAGCCGAAGGCGCACAGGTGGTGATTGTGGGGCGCCGCCAGGAAGAACTGGATAAAGCGCTACGCCTAATCGGCCCTGAAGCCATTGCCATTCAGGGCGACATTTCAAACCTGGGCGACCTGGAACGCATCTTCACGCAAATCAAAGCGGATAAAGGCCGAATTGACGTGCTGTTCGCCAATGCAGGCTTGGGTGACTTCCAGCCAATCGGCTCAATCACTGAAGAATCCTTTGATCGCACATTCGGTATCAACGTCAAAGGCACGTTGTTCACCGTACAAAAAGCCTTGGCGCTGATGAGTACGGGCGGTTCGGTGATCCTGACCGGCTCAACCACAGGCACCATGGGCACACCAGCGTTCAGCGTCTACAGCGCGACAAAGGCTGCACTGCGTAATTTCGCCAGAAGCTGGGCGCTGGACCTGAAAGGCACCGGCATTCGCGTCAACGTACTTTCACCTGGACCAATCTCGACACCGGGCCTTGACCTGGCGTTGTCAGGTACTGGCCAGAAAGATGCGATCATCGACGACATGACGGGACAGATCCCACTGGGCCGAATTGGCCAGGCAGAAGAAGTTGCGGCGGCAGCGTTGTTCCTGGCGTCGGATGAGAGCAGCTTCATGACCGGCAGCGAAATGTTTGTGGATGGCGGGTTTGCTCAGGTGTGAGGCTGAAAGGGGTTTTGCCCGTTGAAATCTGATGGGCACAGCCCCTGATTACGTAACATGATATTACGCATAATGTATATTATGTTAAATGATGTGTCTGGTTAAGGATGTTCATGAGGCTCGTAAGGCACTGATTCGACGAACCCTCTTCTGGCATCCATTCTCTCAACGCGCCATGTCCTTCGTGTTCATGGCGAGTCCTTGAATGAGGTGACTGACGATTAAGCTGAACGCGATAGATCGCTTGTACCTGCATTTGACAGCCCGCCATACGGATCCGGTTTAGGTTGAACCTCTGCTACTCAGGTGGACTCCCAAGTCTAAATCCAGGAGAAACGTATGACCCAGACAGCTTTGGTCGTAGGCGCCAGCGGCATCGTCGGCAGCGCCATCACTCAGTTACTCATCGACAACAAGTGGCAGGTTGCCGCGCTATCGAGGCAACCGTCGCAATCGCAAGGCGTGATCCCCGTCGCGGCAGACCTGCAAGATCCAGCTTCGCTGGAACATGCGCTTGCGGATCTGAAACCTACTCATGTGTTCATCACCACATGGTCACGGCAAGCCACGGAGGCCGAAAACATTCGCGTTAATGCCGCCATGGTTCGCAATGTGCTCGACGCCATTCGACCCGCCAGAAGCGTTAAGCACGTAGCGCTGGTTACTGGCCTGAAACACTACCTCGGCCCTTTCGAAGCCTATGGTAAAGGCAGCCTTCCGCAAACGCCGTTCCGAGAAGAGCAAGGGCGTCTGGATGTCGAAAATTTCTACTACGCCCAAGAAGACGAGCTCTTCGCCGCTGCTGAAAAGGACGGCTTCACCTGGAGCGTTCATCGCCCGCATACCGTCACCGGGGTTGCCATAGGCAACGCGATGAATATGGCAACCACCCTCGCCGTCTACGCCTCGATTTGCAAACAAACCCATCGCCCTTTTGTATTTCCGGGATCAAGAGTGCAGTGGGACAGCCTCACCGATATGACGGATGCACGACAATTGGCGAAACAACAACTGTGGGCGGCCACCACGCCGGCGGCAGCCAACCAGGCATTCAACGTGACTAATGGCGATGTGTTTCGCTGGAAATGGATGTGGGGCCGAATTGCCGAATACTTTGACGTGCCTGCTGCCGATTATCCTGCCTCGCTCTTACCGCTCGAACAGCAAATGGCTGACGACCAAGCCGTATGGAAGCAGATAGTCGCGGAGCACGGCTTGAAGGAAGCTGATATTGGTCGCCTGATATCCCCATGGCATACCGATGCAGACCTTGGTAGACCCATCGAAGTCGTCACTGATATGTCGAAAAGCCGTGCAATGGGCTTCACCGCCTACCAAGCAAGCGATCAAGCATTTTTCGATGTGTTCGACAAACTACGCGAGATGCGCTTGATCCCCTAGGTCGTGCCACAACGGATAGGCTTAAGGGCATTCGCTTAAGCCTTCTGTAGCACAAACACCAAGCAAAAGCGTGTGCCTGCTCCAGTGCTCTCAACGGTTACCCGCCCGCCATGCAATTGCATGATTGAGCGGACGATTGCTAACCCCAAACCACCCGAGTCGTCCGGCTGATTGCGTGACGGGTCGCATCGGTAGAAGCGCTCAAACAACCGAGGTAGATGTTGCGCCGAAATCGGCGGGCCTTGGTTGTGCACAGTGACTTCGATCCTGTCCTCCCATACCACACTGCTAATAGTCACCGCGGTACCAGTCGCGCCATAACGCAGCGCGTTGGACAGCAGGTTAGCCAATGCTCGACGGACCAAGGTCGGATCAGCACGCAAGTGGTCATGGGCCTGATTGATCAGCGTGACGTCACGCTCTTGCGCCACGCCTTCAAAATACTCACACAGTTGCTCGACTAGATCGTGCAGGTTAATGAGCTCATGACTTACCGATGCATGCGACTGCTCGTTACGAGCGAGAAACAGCATGCTGTCGATCATTCGCGCCAGACGCTCATATTCTTCCTGATTGGAAACCAGTAGGTTCTGGTAGTCCTCAATTGAACGACCATGCCTGAGCGATTGTTGGGTATGCCCCATCAGGTTAGTGAGCGGGGTACGCATCTCATGGGCGAGATCCTCTGAGAATCGTGAGAGCTGGGCGAAGCCCTCTTCGAGGCGTGCGAGCATTTGATTAAGCGCCTGGCTGAGCACTTGCAGCTCACTGAATTCGTTGAACTCATCCAGCCGCAGATGCAGATGGTGTACATCAACTGCGGCAGCGCGCTTCGCCAGCAGGCGCACAGGTCGTAAGCCTCGCTGACTGACCCATCCGCCGAGTACAAAAGCCAGCAGCGCGCCGACCGACATTGCGAGCCAGAGCTTGAGTCGGTAGGCCCCCAGCATCTGCTCGCGCTCGCTCAACAACTTGCCAGCAATCAGGGTCAAGCCGCGATCACCCTGCATGACATGCTGCCAGGCAAGCCGCACCGACACCAAAGTGTCACCATCACCCAACTGAGCCTGGGCTGCGGCCGGTAACGTGGGCAAGCTCATACTGACGGGGTTGATTTCGATCAGCACCTGGCCGGTGTCATCGATAATCCACAGCAGGTTGTCGCGATTACCCAGCATATTTTCGTATAGCTTGGGCCGATTTCTGAGTTGCTCGACGCTGACACTGTCGTTGATCAACGCCTGCATGCGCTCCAGGCGCCCGAGCAGGGACTGGTCATCGCGCCACGCGATTTCTCGCTGTAACGACTGATAAAGATAAAAACCAATGGAGCCCAGCAGCAACGCGCTGACTAACGCGAACATGACCGCCAGGCGCAAGCTCAGGGCGCGCGGAAACAGTTTCAGGATTGCACCTCAAGCATGTAGCCGATGCCACGCACTGTCTGTATCAACTTGAGCGGGTAAGGATCGTCAACCTTGGCGCGCAGTCGCCGGATGGCGACGTCGACCACATTGGTATCACTGTCAAAGTTCATCTGCCAGATCTGCGAAGCAATCAACGAGCGCGATAGCACCTCTCCTTCACGGCTGACCAGCAGGTGCAACAGGGCAAACTCCTTGTTGGTCAGGGTCAGGCGTTCACCCTGGCGCGTGACCTTGCGTCGCAACAGATCCAGGCTGAGGTCTGCAACCAGAAACTGCTCGACCTCACGGGGCGGGCCCCTGCGCAGCAGTGTACGTACGCGTGCCAACAACTCGGCATAGGAAAAGGGTTTGACCAGGTAATCATCGGCCCCTGACTCGAGCCCTTTGACCCGATCCTCCACAGAGTCTCTGGCGGTAAGAAAAAGCACCGGGGTTTGCCACTTGCGCCGGATAATCTGCAGCAATTGCCAGCCGTCAAGGCCCGGCAGCATGACGTCCAGGATGATCAGGTCGAACTCACTTTCCTGCGCCAGATACTGGCCCTCCAGGCCATCCAGGGCGACCTCCACCACGTAGCCCGATTCAGTCAGGGCTTTGTGCAGGTAATCCGCTGTTTTCGCTTCATCTTCTACGACCAGGATACGCATCTTTTCCTCCGGAACTGGAGCATAGGCTAGCGCGCCCGAGCGTTTTGGCACATTACATCTTGGTAATCATCAGGCAATCATTCTGACGGAGTGCACGGGGCATCATGCCTGGCTATGACTCAGCCAGACCACACAAAGGACAAAGCATGCGTATAAGCCTATCGACTTCATTGCTGATGTCACTCGCAATGAACTCAGCGCTCGCCGTTGCAGCCCCGGATCAAGTGCTGCAACGCAACGACGTGTCACTGGCAATGGCCAACGATTTACTGAATGCCGCGCTGACAGCCTGTCATGCCGATGGCCGTACAGGCGTTGCTGCCATTGTCGACCGTGGGGGCAATTTAGTCGCCTTGCAGCGCGACGATAACGTGGGGCCACACAACACATTAGCCGCCCAACGCAAAGCCTATACCGCCCTGTCGACCAAAACGCCAACACGACTATTGGCAGAGCGTGCCCGCAGCACACCCGATGCGGAAAACCTCAACACCCTGCATGAGCTGTTACTGCTGGGCGGCGGCGTGCCGTTGCTGTTTGAAGGGCAAGTCATTGGCGCGATCGGCGTGGCCGGTGCCGGCGGCGCAGCAAACGATGAAAGTTGCGCACTGGCCGCTATCAACAAAATTTTACCTACTGTCAAAAACTAAGGACATCATCATGACTGGATTAAAAACGTTTTTCGCGGGCCTTGTATTGAGTGTCGTATCGTCACTGGCGTTAGCGGCAGGAAACCCGCTCAGCGTGCATGTACTCAACTTACAAGATGGTCTGCCCTCCCCTGGCGTCAATGTCACGCTGGAAAAACAGGACGGCAAGAACTGGAACATGCTCAACAGCGCCGCGACAAACGAGCAAGGCCGTATTCCCGGGCTGTACCCCGATGGCCAGGCCCTGGAGAAAGGCATCTACCGTGTCACCTTTAAAACCGGTGAGTGGTTCAAAGCGCACAACGTCTCAAGTTTCTTTCCAGAGGTACCCGTCATTTTTGAGGTAGACGGTGCCGTTGCGCACTACCACATCCCATTACTGCTCAGCCCCTACGGTTTCTCTACCTACAGAGGGAATTGAGCGTCGACTGAAAAGACAAGGCCGCCCCTGATCTCATGGGCGGCCTTTCTGCTTGATTATTTGACCAACGTTATGTCGATGACCTGCATCGCACCGCTGGACTCGTTCTCGCAAGCCACAGGCGATCCGTTCACGAAAGCAGGCTGACCGCCCGTAGCACAGCAAAAAAAATAGTGCCCATTGTCAGTCTGGTTCTTTCAGCATATCGTGTAAAAAACTTATACAAGAGCATGGTCGATGTACAATAAAGTGAATTGGCCGCTGACGCTGTATTTTGACGGTGAATGCCCTCTGTGTGCGCGCGAAATCAAGCTCCTGCGCGGCCATGCCGTAAAGGATCGACTGCTGTTTGTGGACATCAGCAGCGGTGCATTCGACGCCAAGGCACTGGGGTTCACGTTCGAGCACATGCAGTCCTCGCTGCACGCCCGTTTCGCTGATGGGCGCTGGGTAACCGGCCTGGATGCCACCCTATGGAGCTGGCGAGCCGCCGGCTTGGGTTTTTGGGCAACGCCACTGACGTGGCGCGCATTGCGCCCGTTGTTTGAGTTCGGTTATCGCCTCTTCTGCCGCTTACGTCCCCATTTGGCGTGGTTACCTCACCCAGATAGTGGCCGTCGCTGTGTCGATAACCGTTGCGCGGTGCCGGCGCCCAAACCCGCATCAGACGGGCAGCCCACGTTGAAAAAAAAGCAGCCCTAGAAAGCCTCGCTTTGTCATGACCCCGACGCAGAACCTGGGTCATGGCTGATCTGGCGAACCCTGTGTCATCTGCGTCAGATCGTGCGCAGCAGATACTCTCCTACCGCCATGGATTGCCGACACATAAAGCGCAGCATGGCTGCGAGGAATCAAGATGAACCCATCATTAGCCGAGCATTACCGTGAAATTCTCGTCGGCGTAGGCGAGAACCCTGAGCGTGAAGGACTGCTGGATACCCCCAAGCGCGCAGCAAAAGCGATGCAGTACCTGTGCAATGGCTACACAATGAGTCTGGAGGAAGTGATTAATGGCGCCTTGTTCGAATCGCAAAACGATGAAATGGTCATCGTGCGCGACATCGAACTGTATTCGTTGTGTGAGCATCACATGCTGCCCTTCATCGGCAAGGCGCATGTAGCGTACATCCCCACCGGAAGGGTACTGGGCCTGTCGAAGGTGGCCCGGGTGGTGGATATGTTCGCCCGTCGCCTGCAGATCCAGGAAAACCTGACCAAACAAATTGCCGACGCCATTCAGCACATCACCGATGCCGCCGGCGTGGCGGTGGTCATTGAGGCGAAGCACATGTGCATGATGATGCGGGGTGTGGAGAAACAAAATTCAGTGATGACCTCATCCGTGATGCTCGGCGCCTTTCGGGAGTCCTCTGCTACACGTCACGAGTTCCTGCAACTGATAGGCCGACTGGGTTAACACCAAAAAATCGCATCAGACCGCAGGAGAGCCTGGATGAACACTCCCTTCACGATGAATTCCCTCGGTGAGGGCTATCGAGCCCTCGTAATAGGCGCCAGTGGGGCGCTCGGCTCGGCTTTTTGTGAGTTGCTCAATCAGGATCCACGGTGCGCGCATGTTCGTGAGTTGGGGCGCAACAGTGTTCCATTCCTCGATCTGGAGAATGCCGACAGTATCGCCAGAGCAGCGGCCGAATTGACGGAGGAAGCACCGTATCAGTTGATCTTGCATGCCGCCGGCCTGCTCCATCGCGACAAAATAAAGCCTGAAAAAAGTTACTCTGCGATTGATGCAGATGCGTTGCAGTCGGTATTTCAAGTCAACACAATCGGGCCTGCGCTGGTTTTGCGTCACTTTCTGCCCTTGCTTGACCCTCGCGGCGCGATGGCGATGCTCTCTGCCAAGGTGGGGAGCATCGGCGATAACCGCTTGGGCGGCTGGTACGCCTATCGTGCCTCCAAGGCAGCACTGAACATGTTGATCAAAACGGCGGCCATCGAACTGGCAAGAACCCGACCTCAGAGCCGACTGCTGAGCCTTCACCCGGGTACAGTTGTATCAGCACTGTCGCAACCCTTTCGGGGTGCCTCCGCCGCCGGGCCGGCAAACGTGGCCGCCTGTGAATTACTATCGCTGATCGACCGAATAGAGCCTGCCGACAGTGGCAATTTCTTCGCTTATAACGGAGAACGCCTGCCCTGGTAGGTAGGGAGTGAAGATTGAAACCGTTTCCCTGCGCTCTTGTACAGCAGAGCCTTCATGATGAGCTTTGTGTCTCACGTGAAGGGCACATCGAGTCGCTGGCAATCTAGAGATACTTTCCAATGATCTCGAAAACGCTCATAACCCCCAAGTTGTCCTAGACTGATGTGAAATTCACCGGACTCTGAAAATGATCGACGCAGAATTGCTGAAATTGATGGTTGAAACCTCGAATGATGGCATTGTAATTGCCGAGCAGGAAGGCGATGAGAACATCCTGATCTACGCTAACCCCGCCTTCCAGCGCCTGACGGGATACAGCGTTGACGAAACGCTGTATCAGGACTGCCGCTTCCTTCAGGGTGATGACCGAGACCAAGCGGGCCTGGCTGTTATCCGAGAGGCGATAAAGTTGCATCAGCCCTGCCGGCAAATCATTCGCAACTATCGTAAGGACGGTAGTGCCTTCTGGAATGAGCTGTCGATTACTCCGGTTTTTAACGAGGCTGATAAGCTCACCTATTACATCGGCATCCAGAAGGACGTCAGCGTCGAATTCGAGGCCCAAGAACGCGTGCGTGAACTTGAAGCGGAAGTCGCCAGCTTGAAAGCTCAACTGGCTCGATAGCCATATCAATCGCGCGATCGCTGATAACGCCTTAATGGCGGCCTGAATAAATACTTGATTCACCTCAGCAGCTCCTAGGGCTCAGGGAATGGCAGTGGTGCATCTCCATCGCGTCGCACAGCAAAAACATTGAGTGTCATCGCCACAAACGCGTAGTAGCCATAGACACCTATCAGCTCAACCACAGCAGGCTCGCCAAGCGTACTGACGGCGTCGGCATACAGAGCATCGTCAACGCGACGATACTCATAAAGTGCCCTCCCAAGACGATAAACAATACGTTCGTCATCACGCTGGAACTCGGGCAAAACCTGCTGCTTGAGAGACTCGATGACACTGTCTGACAGACCCGTGCTGCGGGCAATGGGCTCGTGAATTTGCCACTCAGCCTGGGACTGCCACCAGGAAGCAGTGACGAGAATAGCCAGCTCGGTCAATCGAAGCTCCAAGCGCGTACCGTATCTGCAAAACGCACCAAGCTTTTGGGCATGGCTGGCAAGCTCGGGACTTTGAATCCACGCTAAAAACGGGCCGTCAAGGTTGCCTCGTGGGCCACTGAGAATGTCTCTAAGGACGGCTCTCTGTGATTCATTCATCTGCTCTTCAGACAGTGGGCTGAGGCGCGATTGGATGGCCATATCTAATACTCCTTAGGGCAGTTAATCGCCCCAGACTCTCATTGCCCTGTAAGCGTCCGGGGAAGTCAGAGGTATCTCGAATAGGCGTAGATCAGGGCGTCCCATGCACAACCTACCAAGACACTCGCGATCCAGACCGTATGCACGCCGAAGAACTACGACATGGGAAGATATTTATGCGGGCCATTTAGTGGACCGCCCTCGCCCACTGATCTGCAGGTCCAGACGCGCGGGGCGATAAATGCAAAAAGGGAACGCCCCTGGCGGAGCGTTCTACCTTTGTGGCTCAGCGGCGAAAGAGACGATCTAGAACGAGCAGAGCAACTGCACCGATCGCGATTGCAGCAACTGGTTTTTCTTTAACAAATGTAGATACGCTATCCAGTGCATCGCCATACGTTTGGGTCAACTGACCAGCAACTTGGCGGCCATTCCCTTCAGCCTCGAGCTTCGAATCACCAAACAATTTACCGACTGCGCTCTGCGCTTTGCCAGCAACCTTGTCTACAACCCCTTCTACCTGTTCGCTCTTCATGATTCACCAAATGTCGTGTGTGAGTGAGTACCCCAGAAAAAACCTGGGCTTGATGCAATCTGCACAGCGTTAGGGGGACGAGCGTATTGATTAGTTCAGATTGGTTGCGAACTGAGTTTCATGCCCGTCGGCATCTCGCGACAATGGGGAGGCCTTGATACCGGCACAATCACTCCGGGTTAGGCATTGCTTACCCTCAGCATTTGCACACTGCTGAGGTTGATTAAAGCAGAAGAAAAAAGGCGCTCCGGAGAGCGCCTTGGACAAAATTATTGCAGGCTTACTTGACGCTGGTCTGGCTTGCCAGCAGTACCGATCTGGATGCGTTTTGGCTTGGCTTCTTCGGGAATAACTCGAAGCAACTCGATTGCCAACAGGCCATGGGTGAGTGATGCACCGTGCACCTCGATGTGGTCAGCCAGCCGGAAAGACAAGCGGAAGGCCCGCTGAGCGATGCCTTGGTGAAGGTAAGTCACCTTCTCATCGTTTTCACGTTTTCCACCAGAAACGTTCAGTACGCCATTCTCTACCTGAATGTCTATGTCCTCCTCTGTGAGACCCGCCACTGCAATCACGATGCGGTATTGATCATCACCATGTTTCTCGACGTTATGGGGTGGGTAGGTATTACCAGCCTCACTACGAAGCGCCGATTCAAACAAGTCGTTGAAGCGATCAAAACCCACGGACTGACGAAACAGAGGGGCCAAAGAAAGAGTAGTAGCCATAGCAAAATCTCCTGAGTTTTCTCCAAGTGATTTAAGACGCGACCCGTTTTCGGCATCGCGTAAACCCGAAAATAGGTACTCCCAAAACATTTTCAAGGGCACCTCGAAAAAATTTTCCAACCCGATTTCTCGGCTTAAACCATGGGCACACCGTGCCGCACAGGCGCAGGTCTGAACCGATTCTCTCTAGCCAGAACGCGCCTGCAGCGAGCGAATTCGTCAGTTGCTGGAGCGCAGCTTGCTACTCAGACAGGTCGCGGTGCCGCAAAAGCCAGCAAAGCAGGCCGAGTACCAACGTCGCGAAACCTAGCGCCGCGATGGTCGAAGCCGGAGTGACGGCCGAATCCAGGATGACAAATTTTCGGCTCAGGGCCAGCAATGCAATCATCAGTACGGTTCTTACCTGCACGACGCTGTTGCGCCTGAGGGCGGGTCGCACTATCGAATGCTTGAATTCCAAGGCAATCAATACCGTGAAAATGGAGCCAAATAGCGCTTGGAATGCATTGTGATCCAGCGGATCAATGGCTCCGCCTATCAGAAGGGGCACTACATTCCTGCAGAGTTGCATCACGGCGATAACGATCACCAGCGCTATGATCAGGCTCAGCGTCAGTACCACCAGTTGCTCGAAGCGCTCATAGGCGCTCATCAAAGCCCATTGGATTTTAAAATTTTTAAATGTCGAGTTACTCTCACGATTTTCTGGATGAAGCTTAGACACGACCTCTCTCCTCTTAACTTGGAGGACTCATTTAAGATGCGCCCCGTTTCGCGGTTTGACCAAGTATGGGCATACGAACTTGATATCAAGGACGTCTATTGAAAAAGTCAGAGCTTCCAGTCAAATCCTGTGCAACCTGTGGGCTTCCTTTCACATGGCGAAAGAAATGGGCCCGTTGCTGGGACGAAGTACGCTATTGCTCGGAGCGCTGCAGACGCAGCAAGTCACTCAAAACCTGAATAAAAAAGCGCTGTTTAAGCCCGTTTGTGTTCAGGCGAAGATTACTTCGTCAGCCAGGATTCAACCGTGATTGAATTCCACACCGAGGGGCATGGTCATCTATAAGGAAAATAGAAGACGACAACGAGCCCTTGGGAGCCCCTAGATGTATCCGACAACACCCGATGGCCGTTATTTTTTAGTTAACGGCAAACTCTGGCGCTGCAGCAATCCGTCGCTGCCCGCAGACGCACGCCAGAAGTGGGTTAACTCACTTATGGAAGCGCGTCGTGAAGTAAAGAGCGCTAAAGCGTCAGGTGATGAGGCGCAACTGAAAGGCGCGAGGGCGAGGGTTCAGAAGGCCAAGGTCGAGCTGGGTGAGCGCGGGCCGGTATGGTGGGATGATGGTTCCCCCGACTTTAATCAGTGCCAGGTCAAAAACACGCCCTATTTGCAGTGGCATAAATCTCTCGGCGCTACACAAGCGAGATAAAGCTCGCAGTTAAAGCCAGTTCGCAAGACACGTTTCGCTGCGTCAGCGGCAGCTTCGTCACAAGCTCATTCCACGTAACGCAGCCAAAGATGCGTCCGACCGGAGATTGCCTGTGCGACTTCAGAAATGCGTACTTGCAGGTCTTCATCGCCGGTGTTGTAGAGCGCACAGAAATCTCGGGCTACTGCGTTAGCGAGGCATCTATCAGACGGCTCTGCACGAATGAAGCCGATGTAAGAGGCGCCTACGCCCATCAACTCATAGCCATATGCTTCTGAAAAGTGACGCGCAACTGCAAAGTTTTTCGCAGGATCCAGGTCGGAACTGAAATAGCCATTCGGAAAAGCCGCGAGTGCCTGGCAAGAATGCTGAACGGGCACCAGGAGGGCTGAAAGGGGCTGATCCAGAAGAGAGACAGGGTTGTTCTGATAACCGATCCACTCCTGCATGGCCCGCTCATCCAGCGTCAAACCATGCGCGCAAGCATCTTCGAAAGACGTGGCTGCAACCAGGTTCATGAAGTTGCGAAGACAGATTGCAAACTCCGATTTCGTAGTCGGATAGCCTATGTACTCACCATTTTCGAAGCACTCTGGAGGCAAACTCGCTATGTCCTGCTCCGATGCATCGTCCATCCCTGAATTATTGCGCGCATGCCCCGAGGTGTAGCGAGCTTGGTGCAGATCGTCGAGCGAGAACAAAGGTTTAAAACCTGGGTGCGACTCAGCAATCTTGCGACGGGCTTCGGTCAGATCGTCAAAGCGGGTAATCCCGCTCACGCCGTACTCATCGCATGTACCTATAGAAGGGTTGTCACGCATGCCATTGCCGCGAAATGCGATATCCATAAACCGTGGCCTGCTCCATGTTGCTACTGAATTGAGTGAGTAATCCTAAGCGTTCCAGGATCATCAACGAAGGTCTGCCGCCGAGCGGCTATCGATGAGTGTCCGCCTCCTCAGCCGGATAAAACTCGCCCTCCTTCCCCATCTTTTCCAACCGTTCGCGCACCATCAACTCAACGTTGGCCACTGCAGCCTGATCGTCAGGGTTGACCACTTGCACGCAAAGACGTCGGACATTCTGATCGTGGGTGCCCTCGCTCATCATTTCGTGCGTGAAGACGTGTTCGCCACGCCATAGGCATAGCTGGTTATGCGTCCCGCCCAACCATATCTCATTGATTGATCCAAGGTCGGTGGTAGCCAGTTGATCGACGGTGATTGTCTTATCCATTGCGCTGTACCTTACCGATGTGTAGATACAGGTAGACTTTCAGGTATAGCGAGTCGTTCCAAGCGTCGGCAGTTCAATCGCGCAGAGTGCCAATCCTGCAAGGTCGCGCCCAGACGCCATTGAATCGGCCTTTCAATTTTGATGAAGATCTGCCGGCTCTGCGTTTGCGGGCTCAAAAAGAATCTCATTCAATTCATCCACCAGACTTCTCAAACGATCTGGTAGCTCAAGATCCTGATAGATTCCGGCTGCCAGGTCGAAATTCTCCTTCGACAGCAAAAGATGACCTTGGGCTTTATAAAGCATGGCGAAATAACCAAATACCTCCGCTCTTAATTTAGGATACCTGTTACCTTCTTTTACCAGCGCCTCATCCAAGTATTTTTCCGCTTTCCCCAGCTCAGACGTCTTAATCATCAGATGCCCAAGGTTTACAAGGTTCGTCAACTCCCCTAAATGGTCGTCGTTACCGATCGCAGCGTTATAGGACCTGGTCAAATATTTCTCGGCAAGATCATACTTTCCCATGTCCTTATACACATTTGACAAATTTCCATAGTGACGGGTCAGCTCGGTCTTTTCTTGACTCATTTCAGCGATGGATATGGCATCAAAAAGAAGTGATTTAGCCTCATCCAATAGCTTCGGCTCACGACGCTTCACTGCCAAATATCGCAACTGGATAGCTGTATTTGTCAGCAAATTACTTTTCTTAACCATCAAGCGTTTCCGCTCATCAAGATCATCCTCAAACTCGATCGCCTTATCAATGAACGCGCGAGCAACTTTTAAGCACCTCCCTGCGCGACCGTATTTTTCGAGATGATTGTAGCAACTGCCTAGATTGTTATAGTGGTTCGCGAAGCCTTCTGTGTCTGATTCGCCTGTCAACTTCAGGGCTGTTCTAAAATACTCAACAGCTTCGGGATAACGCGATCTTTTCTTAGCAAGAATGCCGAGATTACCGTTTAAATGCTCACGCTGGACTTGCGTCAGACCAGGAGAATCCAAGCATAATTTAAACGTCCTTTCGGCCTCGTCCAACTGACCCAGCTTCATCAGGTTTAGACCGTGAAGGTTGGCTGACGCCACACCTTCAGGCTGCAAAACGGCGGCTTTTTGATAAAATAATTCAGCCTTCAGTGGGTCGACGAGCGTGTAAAGGTTCGCCAAGCTATAGAGCTTACCACCTGCCTCTTTAAGTACAAACTGCGCACACTCATCCAATTTCTTCTTGGCGAGATCTGTTTTTTTATCCCTCACTAATTGAATGACTTCCTGTCGAAGAGGACTTGCACCCTCACCCTCCTCACCAAACGTTACATAGCCATTCAAAATCTCCGCATCCAAGGCACTACTGAAAGCGTCAGTCAAAAAAGGCATGCTTCTTTTGATTTTCGAATGCAGATCAGATAATACCTCGAAAGAAGCGTGCTTCGCTTCAATTACAATTCTACAAAAATCAATCACATCATTTTTATGATTGAAATCCAGTGCGCTGGGCTTTATGGCGTAACTTTTCTGCCTGGGGGATAGAGTGAAAACTATCAGTCGCGTTAAATTCAAATCATGGCAGGTGATGCAGGCAAGCGTTTCGTTTATTTTTGCCGCACCTTTCTTTGAGGTAACCTGAACTCCAACCCCACTGTCAGGATCAAACAAATCTATGCACTCATGATTCGGTTTGATTTTATTGGCATTCACCAAGCTCCAGCCAAAAATCGCATTCAGCATATCAGCCACTAAGTCTTCAGCAGCAATATTGGTATCTGAGAAATTAAGCTTTGTGTAGGTCGCTATAAAACTCTGCAGGGTGGAAAGCCCAAAATTTATATCATCAAGCATTTTTTTGGCTTTCAGCATCTGCAAGTCCTTATGAGAAGATTTCGTTAGCGAGAGGTTGTGCGTAAACAGTATTTATAACAATAACATGACGATATCAAAAAGCCATCCTAGCGCTAGCAAATCTCGCGCCAAACATACCGTTGAAGCCTGACAGACTCAATCGCAGTACGAGCAAAACGGCTTCTTCCGGGAAGCCTATCCTGCATCACTTGCTCTGAATTCCCAATCCTGGCTTGCGCAGGTTCTGGCAGGATCATTCAGGGTCGGCTACTTTGAAGACGCGGCATATGGAGTCCGTCCGCGAACATCGCTCTCTTGTGGAGAATTCGGATGGAACCGGTCGATACCCCTGATACTTCAAAAGAAGTCCCTTCGCTCGAAGCCCTGATTCGAGAACGCCGAGATCATATACAGCAATCGTCCGGCGCTAAGTGCCAGCCAGAGCGTTGGGGGCTTGCGCTCTCAGGGGGCGGAATTCGTAGTGCTACGTTCTGCTATGGCCTGATCTCCGCCCTGGCCAAGGCGAAGGTCTTCTGGCGCTTCGACCTGATGTCTACGGTCTCGGGTGGCGGTTACATTGGCTCCATGGTCGGCCGAATGGCACAGACGACGGCATCCGCGGAGCAATTGCAGAATCAACTCGGCGAGGAAGACAGCGCTTCCCACCACCGCAAGTGGTTACGTGCCAACAGCCGTTACCTTACTCCTCGCGGTAGCCGCGATTTGTTGTTCGTTATCGTTACCTTTCTTCGAAACCTGGCGGGCGTTCACCTTGAACTGGGGTGTCTAGGGTTGCTGCTGGGCTGTGCCCTGGCGGGTGTCGACCTGCTGGCCTGGTGGTTGCTGGACCTCTACATCAGTCACTCTCTGGCCTTCCCTACCGATACCAGTCCACTCCAAGTGTGGAACGCTGTCTCACCCTGGCCGACGCTTTGGCTGGCCCTGCCGATCCCGGTGCTGTGGGCTGCTGGAGCGGCGACCTGGTACTGGTACCTGCCTGCTGCAAACCGTACAACTGCGCAAACGGATTCTGCTTGGCACAGGGTGACGGATCAGTTGGCCATTGCTCTGTGGATTGGGGCGGCCATCGTGCTGCTCGGTGCAATCGACTGGATCGCCTGGCACATAGCCAAGAAGCCCTATCAACTTTTCTGGCTGGCGGGTGGACTGACTGCCATCCTGGCCGCGTTGCGTACCCTGCTCCCGCTGGTTCAACAAGGTGGGCGCTCGGTGAGTGAGCTCATCCGCCAGCGCCTTCCTATGCTATTGGATCTGGCGGGCAAGTTCGGGCTTTTGGTCATGGCGACCTTCTGGACCAGCGTCGTTCATGCACTAACGACCCACCGTGTTTGGGATGCCAACATGGAACAGGTTGACTTCGTCGGCGCAGCTTATGCTGTCGGGATTCTTGCCAGCATTTCGCTCGCGTGGATTTTGATCTCGGGGCGCAATCTCGACTTTCTGAATCGCTCATCGCTGCATAACTTCTATCGTGCCAGGCTCACCCGCGCCTACCTGGGAGCCGCGAACCCGAAACGAGAACATGACTCCAAGGTTACCCAGGTACATGCTGCGGACGACGTGCAGCTGAACCAGTACACGCCGCACGCCACGGGAGGCCCCGTTCACATTATCAATGTGTGCATCAACCAGACCTACCAGCGTCATGGGCTGCACAATCTCGACAGGCAAGGCGAGTTGATGTCACTTGTCGGCCCTGGACTTTACCAGGTCTCGGGCAAGGCCTGGCATGCGCTGAAAGCCGATGCGCGCGCGACGCTGGGTGCCTGGATGGCCATCTCGGGGGCTGCGGCGGCGCCTGGGCTCGGGTCGGCCACCCGCCCAGGTCTGGCTACCCTGTTGACGACACTGGGAGTACGCCTGGGCTACTGGTGGAACACCGCCGATAAAGAGCAATCGCAGCCTTGGTATAGCCGTTGGTTGCCCAAATACACTTACCTGTTGTCAGAGCTTTTGGCCCGGTTCTCAGGAAGTGACAGCCGCATCCAGTATCTCAGCGACGGGGGGCATTCCGAGAACACGGCAGCCTTCCCGCTGCTGGCGGCGCGCTGCAAGTTGATCATGCTGGCGGACTGCGGATCGGACCCTGACTATCAATTCCAGGATCTGGAAAACCTCATTCGGCGTGCTCGCATCGACCTCAACGTCGAAATCCGTTTCGTCAAACCAGCCCATCAACCTGTCGAACTTTTCGGCTCCCTCGATGACCTGGCGTCCCCGACTCACCCGGCTTGCCTGGCGCTTGCTCGAGTGGATTATCCCGGCGACGACGTCCCCGGCGTGCTGGTACTGGTCAAGCCAAACCTGACGACTGGCCTGTCGGAAGACATCTACAACTACAGTCGCGACTACCCCGCCTTTCCCCAGGAAACCACTGCCGATCAATTCTTTGACGAAGCACAGTGGGAGAGCTACTTCTCCCTTGGATGTCACCTTGGCAAGGAATTGAACGAGAAAACGTTGCTGTCGCTGACGGAAATGATCCAGAGCGGATGCGGGGCAGTAACGCCCTCGGCACCGAACGATGAGACAGCAACATCGCCACAGGACGATGAGACACCACCCAGTGCGCAACGCAGGCCGGGTCGCATCGGCGTGAAATCAGCTGCTGCTGCCGGCCTGGGTATAAGTGCTATTGCCTCGGCGGCTTCCGCGTTCTGGCTTGCTCTGCAGAATGTCAGTGCCGACAGCGGCACAGCCTCCAGGATCGATGTCCAGTCATTACGACCGCTGTATGACACTTACGCCATGTTGTCGCTCGATCCGAACAGCAAAACTGCTGACGAATATGTGGGGCGCATGGCCGCTCAGTTGATGACCACATGGAGAACCGTACGCGCCAATAAGCAGGAAACCCTGGTCCTGGACAACAACGAAACCCTCGACATGCTGCGTACGACCTACAGCCTCTGCCAACCATTGAGTCACAAACTGGCAGTATGCAAGACGCTCCTGGATACATTCGAGTGCCCTAAAAAGCCAGCGCCCACGTCCGCGGTCAGCCAGAATTTTGGCTACTGGGCTCGACACGATCCCACCGGCTCACCGCGTCTAGCTGCGCGGGCCAATAGCAGCTATTGCCAATCAACCGACAGTGTTGTCTCTAGCCAGCAACTGGCGGTGGCGACCGTAGCACCCCAATCTAAACGGCAGGAACAACAGCGAGCGGCATTAGCCGTTGCCGCCGCCTCCAGATCCAAGGCAGCCGCACTGGCAAAGCCAGAATCACCAAAGCCCGCGGCAGAGACAGTCACGCAAACCAAAGCGGTGGAATCAGTACCAACGGCAGTGGCGATGCCCCAGCCTGAAGTAGCAGCAGTGCCAGAGAGCGAAGTACCAGCTTCAGCCGCAACTGCAGAGCCAGAACCAACGGCGCTGGCAGCGCCTGAGGCCGAACCGGCAGAAGTACCGCCTCCAGAATCAGACACGTCAACGTCAGTGCCCTCGGTTGCAGCGGCGCCTGCCCCTCAACCCGAGTCAGTTCCAGCGGACGAAATAGAGTTATCGGCCTCCGAGGCCCCTATTCCCGAGAAACCTGCGGACCCCGTCTGCAAGGGAATCACCCTCTACACACAGATCTATGGCCCTGCAGGACGCGACAATGTGCGCACCTTGCGCTCGCTTTGGCGAACCGTCGGTGCCTCGGTCCCCCCCATCGAGGACGTGCTGGATAGCGCTCGCCGTCAGGGGCGCAGCGGCCCTGCGCCTTATAGCAAGCCAACGGTTATTTACCATCTTGAAGATGCCAGGGCCTGTGCCGAATCACTTGCAACAGTGGCCTTTCAGCCAGCCGGAAGCTGGGATGTCATGCCTCTGAACAAGCGTCTGTCCCGCTTACCCCGCAGCGTCGAAGTCTGGCTGCCATCTGTTGCTGTAGCCGCCGGATTCGACGAGTGGGCCAACAACTATGGTTTCTGCTATCAGCAGCACGCCCCTAACGGCCAGGATGCGCCGTCTTACAGCGTTCACTGCTACCCGAGCCAGGCTGCCTGTGTAGAAGCGCAGGACTCCAACCCAGGCAAACGCCAATCGGCCTGCGTGGGCACTGAATTGACGAGTAATGAAAACAACACGCTGCTGCCTTTCAGCGGCTGGGCTGGCTCCCGGTACAACCTAGATAGCGCCGAATTCAAAGAACCCTTCCCTCCCCTGTCGCAATAGTGCGTGTCATCACGCATTCACGGTATCAGGGTGGTCAGTGGCGACACCGCGGACGCCAACAATGGTTTGACCGCCGCGGGAAAGTATTCCACTTGCAGCGGGTACTCCTGTCCCATCAACCGCCCTTTGCCGTACCACAGGATACCGCCCTGACGGAGCACCAGACCATTGCGACCGAACTCGAAAACGCTGCCGACAGAACTCCTGAACAGGAAGCGGCTGTCATCCATTTGCAGCAGCGTGTACTGCGTGTTCGCAGGCGGCAGTTGCTCCTTGATGCGCTGCAGATAAGTCGGGGCCAGGCGGGCAAACAACTGCCCTGCCTCTTCACGATATTGCGTGAGCGTCAGCCCCGGCTTGTGCTGCAGCTCAACGGCGATCAGCGCGAAGACATCGGCGTTGGCCCTTGCCAAGGCCAACTTGATCGACAGCGCCGACGTCAGCAGCGCGTTATCAATCTGCAACGACGATTTCTCTGGCTGACCGTTGGCAGCCGGTGCAACGACGGGGCGCATGAATTCGGCCACGTCGACTGCCGACAGCACGCTCGTCGCCAGGTAGGCGGCACAGGCGGTGGCCTGACCCGGCTGGTCACCATTGACCAGCAACGAAAATGGGCTGCCTTGTCGAGGCACAGTCTGCGCGTCAATCCCCTGCTGTTTGAGAAAGGCGTTGACCTGTTCCGGTTTCACTTCGCCGCGTGCCAATGCACAGAGCTGCTCCATCATCGGGGCTTTGCTCGCCTCGTTGAACCTGGGCGACATTTGCACAATCGCGTCCTGGATTACAGGTAATGCAGGGATACGCAGCCACTTACGCGGGGTCTGCGCAGGCTGGTCTGTCAGGAATTTTTCGTAACCGGCCCAGGCCGCCAACAGGATCAGGATGGCGACGGAAATGGATTTTATATTCATATTTTTTTGCCTGAAAAAGGTTGATAAAGGGCTGCGCAAGACTTGCCAACGGGTCACCACTGATAACCGACGCCCACCGCCAACCCGACATTGCGCTGGCTGTCGGTACTGCCCTGTAACTTGGTCACCCAACGGCCGTTGGCTGACATGTGCGACACACCGACGGCCAACGACGATTGGCCGCGATAGATGGCCGTTGCGGCCGTCGTCATGCTGCCCCCCGGCACGTACGACTGCGGCAGACTGGACATAGCCATCGCGCCGGCGATCCCCGCACTGAGCGTTTCGTCCTGGTCCTTGAGGTCTTTTTTCAACTCCATGTAGCGCTGGTCGGTGTAAGCATTGGCATTCGTGGTGATATCCGCCACGCTTCGGTCCAACTGGTCGAGGTTCACCGCATCCGTACCGTGAGTACCCGCCGCAAGGTTGGTCAGCTGCCGCTCATTGCCGGCACTGCCGACCGAGACACTGTTGTCCCGGTCCGCCACCGAATTGGCCCCCAGTGCCGTGGCATTCCTGGCCGAAGCCTCGGCCCCGTTACCCAGCGCCACCGAGTTTTCCCCGGAGGCCTGAGACCGCGTACCGACCGCCGCGCTGTTGTTGCCCGAGGCCTGCGCCCCTGCCCCGCCCGCGATCGCATCGGTACCCGTGGCTTTCGGCTTGGTTGCGGCACTGCTGTTGTTCACCTGGAACATGCCGTCGGTACCGTTCTTGAGGTTGGTGACATCGCCTTCGACGGCGGTGATGCGAGCCCCCTGCTGACCCGCTTCTGCGCCCAGATTGGCAATCGAATCGTCCGTGTATTGCTTGGCTTCGGCCACCGCACCGTCGAGTTGGCGCACGTTGACCGCATCAGTGGCGTTGTTGCCGTCGGCCACGTTGCTGATCGTCCGGGTGGCGCCGGTGGTTGCATTGCCCACCGAAACGGTGCCCGAGGTCACGTTGTTCGCTCCCGAATACTTGCCGCTGTAGGTTTCGGCACCTCGACCGGCATCGCTGGCGTCGCTGCCGATTGCCACGCTGCCATTGGCAGTCGCCGTGGCGCCGCTGCCCATCGCCACCGAGCCATTGCCCGAAGCCTGGGCCTGGGGCCCCAGCGCCATGGCATCTGTACCGGTGGCGGCGGAGTCGGCCCTTACCGAGTTGACGTGCAGATACTTGATGCCACCGCCCGCCCCGATCAGTGTTTCAAGGCCCCCTACCCGACCGTCGAGGTTAGTAATGTCCGAGGTGTTCTGATCAACCTGTGTGCCAAGCACTTTCAGTTGCGCCACGTTGACCGCGTCGGTGTCCTGCGTGCCGGCCGCCAGCCCGGTCAGCTTGCGACTGCCCAGCGCCGTACCGATGCCGATCTCGCCGACTGACGTCTGCGGTGCGGCTAATCGATAGGCGCTGTAGTCTGTTTCGGCACCGACCGTGGTCAGCGAGCTTGAACCGAGCGCTACGCTCATGGCGTAGCTGGCATTGGCGCCGGCGCCCAGTGCCACCGATTGCTCGGCCGCTGCCTGGGCGGCGCTGCCCAGGGCGATGCCGGACGCCAACAACACTTGGGAATTGCGACCAATGGCGATACCACCGGTGGCAGCCTGACTGACAGAGGCCTGATTACCCAGGCCAATGCCGTTGTCACCGTTGACCACGGTGCCCGGGCCTACCGCGATCGACTCGCTACCGCTGGCGAGCGAGTCCGTCGGGTTGGTCGAGTTGGCGTGGAAATACAGCGTGCCGGTAGAACTCAACGAGCCCATCGCCCCGGTCAATTGACGCAAGGTCACGGCGTCGTGAGCGTCGGTGGCATCGGCCACGTTGGTGATCTGCCGGTAGCTGCCGGCCTTGCCCACCGACACCGAGCCCAGCAAGGTGGCATCCGAAGTGTCGTAGATGATCGTCCCGCTTCCCGCCGCGATAGAACCGGTGGTGGGTGCCAGGACACGGTCGGCGACCGAACCTTCGCCGAGCGCGATACCGCCCGCCACCTGAGCCTGGCTCAGACGTCCCAGCGCGAGGCTACCATCCGCCGTCGCTTGGGCCCCCGAACCGACCGCGAATGAATTTGCACCTGCGGCAATCGACTGTGGCCCGATCGCGATACTGTCCAGACCGCTGGCTTGCGAGTCGGCCAGTGTGGAGTTGCTGTGGAAATACTTGATGCCCGTGCCGTTGTTGACGAGGTTGTCGACGGTCTGATTGGTCGCGAACAGCTGCGAACCATTCACTGCATCGGTGCTGGTGGCGTTCAAGGTGCCGGCCGCAACGTTGGTCAATTTCACCGCCGTGCCTGCGGGGTTGAAGGTCACCTGGGTTTTGGTTGTGGCATCATCGTATTTCACGGCCACCGCCGCGGTATTGGTCACGCTGGTGTTGAGATTGGTAAGTGCTGCGCCAACATTGTTGCTGACCAAAGGCCCGGTGTTGGCACCGGTTGCGCTGATGCTGTTGGTGGAATAGCTCGGCGCGGTCCATACGCCTGTAGTCGCATCAAGCGTCGCACCGCCACCCAAAGCGGTCGCCGTGTCCTGGCCTGCACTATTCAGTTGGCTGACGTTGACAGCATCTGTGGCCGAGCTGCCCGCGGCCAGGCCAGTAATGCGACGGCTATCCGCGCCATTGGCGATGTTCACTTCGCCACCGGTTGCCGCGCCACCCACACCATAAGCCGCGTTAGCCAGTGTTGCGCCGGTGGCAGATGACCCCGAACCCAAAGCAATGCTGTTGGCGATGCTGGCCGTGGCGCCATTGCCCAGGGCAACGCTGTTGACACCGGTGGACACGGCAGCCGGACCCATCGCCACGCTGTCCTGCCCGGTGGCGCTGCTGTCGGCGAGGGTCGAATTGCTGTGGAAATACTTGATGCCGGTGCCATTGTTGACGAGGTTGTCGACGGTCTGATTGGTCGCGAACAGCTGCGAACCATTCACTGCATCGGTGCTGGTGGCGTTCAAGGTGCCGGCCGCAACGTTGGTCAATTTCACTGCCGTGCCTGCGGGGTTGAAGGTCACCTGAGTTTTGGTTGTGGCATCGTCGTATTTCACCGCCACGGCGGCGGTATTGGTCAGGCTGGTATTGAGGTTGGTGAGTGCTGCGCCGACGTTGTTGCTGACCAGCGGCCCGGTGTTGGCACCGGTTGCGCTGATGCTGTTGGTGGAATAGCTCGGCGCGGTCCATACGCCCGTAGTCGCATCAAGCGTCGCGCCGCCGCCCAAGGCCGTCGCGGTGTCCTGCCCTGCTTTATTCAGCTGACTGACGTTGACAGCGTCGGTCGCAGAACTGCCTGCCGCCACGCCGGTAATGCGACGGCCATTGGTGCCGTTGGCGATGTTGACTTCGCCGCCCGCCGTCGCTGCACCGCCGACACCATAAGCGGCATTGGCCAACGTCGTACCCGTGGCGGACGAATTGGCACCCAGCGCCACACCATTGGCAAGGGTTGCGCTGGCGAGCGGGCCGATGGCTACGCTGTCCTGGCCGGTTGCGCTGCTGTCGGCGAGGATGGAGTTACTGTGGAAATACTTGATGCCGGTGCCGTTGTTGACGAGGTTGTCGACGGTCTGATTGGTTGCGAACAGCTGCGAGCCATTTACCGCATCGGTGCTGGTGGCGTTCAAGGCGCCGGCCGCAACGTTGGCCAACTTCACCGCAGTGCCTGCGGGGTTGAAGGTCACCTGGGTTTTGGTCGCAGCATCGTCATATTTCACAGCCACGGCGGCTGTGTTGGTCAGGCTGGTGTTGAGGTTGGTGAGTGCTGCGCCAACGTTGTTACTGAGCAAAGGCCCGGTGTTGGCACCGGTTGCGTTGATGCTGTTGGTGGAATAGCTGGGAGCCGTCCACGTACCGGTTGTCGCGTTGACCGCAGCGCCGCCGCCCAAGGCTGCCGCCGTATCCTGGCTGGCGTTATTCAACTGACTGACGTTGACCGCATCGGTGGCCGAGGCACCTGCGGCAAGGCCGGTGATGCGCCGACCGTTGGCGCCATTGGCCACGTTAACTTCCCCGCCAGTCGTGGCAGTGCCGCCGACGCCATAGGCAGCGGTGCCCAGCGTCGTGCCAGTGGCGGAAGAGCCGCTGCCCAGGGCCACAGAGTTAGCCGTGCTTGCCGTCGCGCCGTTGCCCAGGGCTACAGCGTTAGTAGCAGTGGAACTGGCGGTAGGTCCCACTGCGACGCTATCGGTACCGGTGGCGCTGCTGTCGGCCAAGGTCGAGTTGGCGTGGAAATATTTGATACCCGCGCCGTTGTTGATGTTGTTGACCGTGGTGTTGGTGGCAAACAGCTGCGACCCGTTCACCGCATCACTGCTGGTGGCGTTCAACGCACCCGGTGCGACGTTGGTCAGCGTTGTCGCCGCCCCACTTGGGTTGAAGGTGATTTGAGTTTTTGTGGCCGCATTGTCGTATTTCACAGCAACCGCTGCGGTGTTGGTCAACCCGGTGTTGAGGTTGCCCAGGGCTGCGCCGACGTTGTTGCTGGTCAGTGCGCCAGTGTTGGTGCCGCTGGTATTGATGCTGTTAGTGCTATAGCTCGGTGCGGTCCAGGTGCCGGTCGTAGGATCAAGTGCTGCACCGCCGCCCAAAGCGGTGGCCGTGTCCTGACCTGCCTTGTTCAACTGACTGACGTTGACCGCATCGGTGGCCAAGGCACCCGCGGCAAGGCCGGTGATGCGCCGACCGTTGGCGCCATTAGCCACGTTAACTTCCCCGCCAGTCGTGGCAGTGCCGCCGACGCCATAGGCAGCGGTTCCCAGCGTCGTGCCAGTGGCGGAAGAGCCGCTGCCTAGGGCCACGGAGTTTGCCGACCCTGCTGTAGCGCCATTGCCCAGAGCTACAGCGTTGGTGGCGGTGGCGCTGGCGGTAGGTCCCACTGCAACGCTGTCGGTACCGGTGGCAGTACCGTCGGCCAAGGTCGAGTTGGTGTGGAAGTACTTGATGCCAGCACCGGTAGTGATGTTATTCACCGTAGTGCCCAAACTGTTCACGGCGGTATTGGTGGAGAACAACTGACTGCCGTTCACTGCATCGGTGCTGGTGGCCGTCACCTTACCTGCGGCGACGTTGCTCAGTTGGCGTTCGTTGCCCGCACTGCCCAGGCTCAACACGCCGATAGGCGCTGCACCCGCATAGGTGTAGGTGGTGCCATTGATCACCCCACTGGCCGTGGCGGTAGCGGCGGCAGTCGTCGCGCCGCTGCCCAAAGCGACGGAGTTAGCCGTGCCCGCCGTCGCGCCGTTGCCCAAGGCCATGGCGTTGGTGGCGGTGGCGCTGGCGGTAGGTCCCACTGCAACGCTGTCGGTACCGGTGGCGGTGCTGTCAGCCAAGGTCGAGTTGGTGTGGAAGTACTTGATGCCAGCACCGGTAGCGATGTTATTGACGGTGGTGTTGGTGGCAAACAGCTGCGACCCGTTCACCGCATCCGTGCTGGTGGCATTCAATGTCGCCGGTGCCAGGTTGGTGATCGTCACCGGAGCACCTGCACCGGCGCCGCCAGTCGCACCCAAAGTGATCTTGGTGCCGCCGCTGGCATCGTATTTGACTGCGACATTGGCCGTGTTATTCACATTGGTGTTGAGCGCCGTCAAGGCAGCGGCAACTGTGGTCTGCGCTGTAGGTCCAGCCACTGCACCGGTAGCGCTGATACTATTGATCGGTTGGCTAAAGCCGGTGATATTGCCCGTCGCCGGACTGTAGGCCGCGCCACCGCCCAGCGTGCTGGCTGTTGTGGTGCCCTGGTTGTTGACGCCGGTGACGACCGAATTCAGCTGAGAGCCGTTAATGGCATCGGTGCTGGTGGCAGAAATCACGCCTGCCGCAACGTTCTGGATCTGGCGCTCAGTACCTGCCGCCCCCACCGACACCACACCATTGCTCGAAGCTGCTGCTTGCACGCCCGCTGCAGTAGCACCAAATTGCGCCGTAGTGCCGGTATGCGGTGCAGCTGTCGTTGACTTCGAACCTAACGCCACATCGTTGGTATTGTTAGCCACTGCAGTATCGCCCAGCGCCACGGCGCCTGCTGCAGCCGCATTGCTGGCATTTCCCAGTGCCACAGAACCTTGCCCAGTGGCCGTACTGGTATTACCCAGCGCGACAGCCCCTTGGCCGTTCGCAGTGTTATCGGCACCCATAGCGACGGCGCCTGTGCCCGTTGCGACGTTCGGATCCCCGATTGCCACTGCACCGTTCCCCGTCGCAGTGTTTCCGGCACCGATCGACACGGCTTTGCCACCCTGGGCCAGCGCGCTATCACCGATTGCCACGGACGAGGCCGAGCTGGTCGTTGCACTCTTACCTATAGCCACGCTATTGGTCCCGCCGGAAACAGCTAACGGCCCCATTGCAACGCTGTCGGTACCGGTAGCGGCACTGTCGGCCAGGGTCGAGTTGGTGTGGAAGTATTTGATGCCAGCGCCATTGCTAATGTTGTTGACGGTTTGGTTGGTCGCGAACAATTGCGAACCGTTCACCGCATCGGTGCTGGTGCCGTTCAAGGCTCCTGCCGCGACATTGGTCAACTTGACCGAAGTTCCTGCCGGGTTGAAGGTCACTTGGGTTTTGGTAGTGGGGTCGTCGTATTTCACCGCCACGGCAGCGGTGTTGGTCAGGCTGGTATTAAGGTTGGTCAGTGCCGCGCCGACGTTGGTGCTGACCAACGGACCGGTGCTGGTGCCGACAGCGTTGATGCTGTTGGTGGAATAGCTGGGCGCCGTCCATATCCCGGTGGTCGCATTAAGCGCCGCTCCCCCGCCCAGAGCGGTCGCCGTATCCTGTCCCATTTTATTCAGTTGACTGACGTTAACGGCATCCGTCGCATTGGCACCGGCGGCAAGACCGGTAATACGACGACCGTTCGCGCCGTTGGCGATGTTCACTTCACCGCCCGCCGTCGCCGTGCCGCCGACGCCATAAGCCGCGGTGGACAGGGTCAAGCCCGTTGCCTTTGAACTGGAACCCAAGGCAACGCTCCCAGCGCCAGAACCGGCTGTGACGGATGAGCCAATGCCCAATGCAACGCTATTGTCAGCGGAGGCGGCAGCCCCAGTATCTGTTAAGGAAGATCCGCCCAGAGCGACCGCATTTGTTCCTTTAGCCGAACTGTATGAACCTATTGAAATTGATACATCACCTGAAGAGTTAGCCACAGAACCTAAAGCGATCGAGTTTGAGCCTGCCGCATTAGATCGGAAACCTATGGCAGTCGCATTTCCACCCGTCGATAAGCTTGCGCTGCCCACTGCGATACCGGCACTCCCCGTCGCGCTCGCATTGCTCCCAAAGGATCCTGTGCCTACTTCAACCGCGGATGGTCCGAGTGCACCTACCGCAGAGTGAATTACCCCCAGCAGGAAAGCAGTCAGCGCAACGTTAACCGCACCAGTCGCCTTTGAACCTCGTTTACGCTCCCCCGACGGACCACTTTTGGTTTTTTTGCTGGCAAGTTCCGAAGTAACTACCCAGCAACGCATTGACGCGTTCCAAACTATCGAAAAAATTCTATTCATCTATGAATTGGCATGAAGCCAACCTCCTAAGACCGTATCATCCATGGCG
This sequence comes from Pseudomonas sp. D2002, assembly GCF_013385735.1. NCBI lineage: Bacteria > Pseudomonadati > Pseudomonadota > Gammaproteobacteria > Pseudomonadales > Pseudomonadaceae > Pseudomonas > Pseudomonas sp. D2002. The sequence goes on from NZ_JACAPL010000014.1 coordinate 77,703, forward strand.
TGATGACTTCCGCTTTCAATTCGATGCGGATACAGAACCTCGTCGACAGACATCGAATCCCATCCACAAATGACGAGAATCGAACTTCGCTGACGTAACGAGCAGGCAACACAATGGAATTAAGTAAGCGTATTTTCTCGACTGTCTCTACGGATTAAGTCAGGAAACTTCCTGCTGTTTGTAGGAAATTTCCCGACAGCTACTATGACCCCCTTCTTCAAACGCATAAAAAACGCCAAAGAGCCATTAATCAATGCTCGTTGGCGTTATGCGTTTTCTGGATAAGTTCAAGCGTTGTGCATTGAGTGAAGTGCTCAATAACTTGCCGTTATCCCTCGCTGAAGTTCCAACCAGTTTAATAAACTGGCGGCCGACATCGGCCGTGCGCACAAGTAGCCCTGCCCTTGCTTACACCCCAGTTCCAGCAGCACTTGGCGTTGTTCTTCGGTTTCGATCCCTTCGACCACCACCGTCATGCCCAGCGCCTCGCCGAGGGCCAGCGTGCTACTGATTACCGCGCGACGACGCGGTTCATCTTCCAGCCCGCGTACGAACTCGCCGTCGAGTTTGATTTCGTTGAACGGCAACTGGCACAGCCGCTGCAACGAAGAAAACCCCGCACCGAAATCATCGATAGACAGGCTGCACCCCATCATTCGCAGACGCACCAGGCTTTCCAGGCTGATCGCCGGTTCTTCGAGCAATCCCGTTTCGGTCAGCTCAAAGGTCAGCCCCGAACCCGGTAGATCATGCGCCGCCAACACGCTCTGAATCTGGCCCGTGAGTTCCGGTTTAAGCAGTTGCCCCGCGTGCAGATTGAGCGCGACATTCAGGTCAAAGCCCTGATTGAGTGCCTGGCGCTGTAGCCTCAAACAGTTTTCCAGCTGTTGGAACAGCAACTCATTGAGCAACCCGCACCGTTCGATAACCGGCATGAACACCGCCGGTGGCAAGACCCCTTTGAACGGATGGTGCCAACGCGCCAGCGCTTCAGCACTGCATACCTCACCCGTCTGCAAATTGAACTTGGGCTGAAAGTAGGTGTGCAGTTGATGGCCGGCGAGCGCACGACGAACCTCTTCCTCGGTGGCCGGTGCGACAGGCAGCACACCCGATTCGCTGATAGGCTCGTTCAAGTGTTGGTCCAGCAACGCTTGTAATGCCCCAGGTTGCAAAGGCTTGGTGACATCGTCCAGCAGCGCCATGCCGAGCAGCGAAATCAGTTGCCCCAGCACACTGCGCGTATCGCCCGGCAGCGTGCGGCTGATGATGATCGACCCGGTCAGCCCGGATCGGTCCACGGCCTGCAGAAGATCCCGAGCGCCGGCACTCTCTACAGGCAAATCGCACAGCGTGATATCCACTGGACCGTTCTGTTCGAGGAATGCAAGCGCGTGCAGGCTCTGGGTGGCCACAAAGACTTCCTGGCAGCCGGCTTGGCGCAGGCGGTTGGCCAACCTTGAGCCGCCGCAAGCCGTGTCGGCAAGCACCAGAATGCGAAGAGGGAGCATGGGCATGGACGCCGCTCACGTTGAAAGGAATGAGCCCATTGTCCCGGCCGAGCCAGCACGTATCTTTAGGAAACTTCGCTGTAGATGTAGGAATTTTCCGAGTAGCGACCGACATCTAATCAACGTCGACGCTGACCCCCTTCTCGACCGCTTGCGGATCAGCTATCTCTTGTTCCAGCGTATGCCCCAATCGCTCCATCGCTTGTTGCAACGCATCCACGGTTTCTGTCAGCGCGGCATTGTCATCTCCCCGGCAAACCTCTTCCAACTGCTCGCAACACTGAATCAGTACGCCGGCCTTGATAATCCGCGCGCCGCCCTTGACCCGGTGAGCGAGCTCGGAAAGGCCGGAAAGGTCGTGCGCGCCGAACAGCTTGATAAGCCGCAACATGTCCTCTTCGTTGCTGCTGGCAAGGTTCCTGAGCAACTTCCTGATCGCGGTTTGATCGCCACGGTTCAACTGCTGCAGGCTACTAAGGTTGATATCGCCCTCGACAACAGGGCTTACGGCGCTCTTCATCGGTGACTCCCCATACTCCACGCAGGCGAGTCGGGCACTCAGGTCACTGAGGCTGATCGGTTTAAACAGGCAGTCATCCATGCCTTCTGCCAGGCAGCGGTCTTTTTCCTCTGGCTGAGCATTGGCGGTAAGGCCGAAGATCAGACAGGGCGGCGCCCCCGATGAGCGTTCTTCGTCACGGATAGCCTGCGTCAACTCATAACCGTTCATGACCGGCATGTTGCAGTCCGTGATCACCACATCGTAATGGCCATTTCGCCAGGCCCGCAGGCCATGGGCGCCGTCTTCGGCGTCGCTGACGCTGTGCCCCAGGTAAGATAATTGCTGAGAGAGCAGCAAGCGGTTGGCCGGATAATCGTCGATCACCAGAATGCTCAGCATGCTCATCTGGTCCGGGAGTTTAGCCGCCGGCCGCTCGGCAGCCGGCACAGGTTGCAGGATCATCAGATCGAGGCAGATATCAATCTGCGTGCCCTTGCCCGGCAAACTGGTCAAGTGCAAATGCCCGTCCATCATTTCACACAAGGTTCGGCTGATGACCAGCCCCAACCCCGAACCACCCCGCGCCGACTGATGATTATTGCGGGCCTGGCCGAACGGGTTGAACAACAGCGCTTGATCCTCTGGGCAAATACCGATGCCGGTATCCTTGACCTGAACATCAATCGCCAGGCGCTCGCCGCATGCGCTCAGTAGCGCCTGGACGCACAAGCGCACCTCGCCTTCATCGGTGAACTTGATCGCGTTACTCAACAAGTTGGACAGTATCTGTTTGAAACGCAGCGGGTCGATCAGCACATCGCGCTTGGCCTTGATGTCGAAATCCAGCAACAGTCGCAGCCCTTTCTGCCGCGCCACGCCTTCGAACATGCGCACCACCGACTCGACCAGCTCACGCAGGCTGGCCCGCTCCGGAGTCAGAGACAGGCGGCCGGACTCGATACGTGAAATGTCCAGAATGTCGCCGATCAGATCCAGCAGCCCGCGGGCCGCGCCTGAGGCCACTTCGATGGCGAAGCGGTCCATGACGCCTTGATCAGCCTTCTTCATCGCCAGTTCCAGCATGCCGATCACGGCATTCATCGGCGTGCGGATTTCATGGCTCATGGTCGCCAGAAAGGTGGTTTTCGCCCGATTGGCGTCGTCCGCACTTTGCTTGGCGCTCTGCAGTTGATCCAACAGGCGTTGACGGTCGCTGATGTCGATCCAGCCGGCAATAATGCCCATCACCACACCTTCACTGGTGTGATACGGCAGCATCCAGTGATACACCGTGTGCACCACGCCATCGCTGTGGATGTAGGTGCGATCTTTAATCCATCGCGTGCCGCTCTCCATGACCTTGATGTACTCGGCCTGGAACGTCTCGGCATCCGCGCGGCCAACCACCGAGCTGTCGGTCAGTCGCTGGCCCATCACGGCTTCGCGCGGCAGGCCCAGCGCGTCAAGGTAGGCGCAGTTGCAACTGATCAGTCGCCCTTCACAGTCGCGCACGTAAATCGGATGGGGCGTGCCATCGATCAAGGCACGCATGAATTCCATCTGGTCATTGAGCGCCAGTTCGGCCTTTTTGCGGGTGGACACCAGTTTGCGCAGACGCACGTTCCACAGCAGCGCCAGCATCAACAACAACGCGGAGACGGCAAAGCCCTGGATGACCGCCGAACGATACTGCAACCAACTGTCGTTATCGATCACCACGTCGTGGCGCCAGCGTCTGGTCAGTTCATCCAGTTCCTCTGGCGGAATGCTTTGCAGGACCTTGTCCAGAATCGAGTACAACTCCAGCGCCCCGCGCTCGGTGGCGAACCCGGTGGTTGCCAGCAGCGGGCCGACAAGGCCGGCCACCCGCAGACGATCGCGGTACTGACGCAGAATCATGTAACGCCCGTTGAGCAGCGAATTGAGCGCCCCGTCCGCATCGCCTTTGTCGACCAATGCCAATGCCTCGGCCGAGGTGGTGGTCTCAATCAATTGGATGCCCGGGAATGTCTCACGAATGTAATCCTGCAATGCATTGCCACGCCGCATCGCCAGGCGTTTGCCCACCATGCCTTCCAGGGATTGCGGTTGGTCGGGCCGGTCCTGCGTGATCAGCACAAACGGGCTCGTCAGGTAAGGCCGGGTGAACCGCAGCTCCCCTTCACGGGCGGTGCTTGGGGTGAAGGCGACGATCAGATCCGCACTGCCGGATCGCAGCTGATCGACCAGCTTTTCCATGGAGCTGCTGCGCACGACATCAAATTTCAGGCCGGTACGCTGGCTGACCTTGGCCAGCACTTCGGCGCCGATACCGCGGAACTCACCTTGCCCATCAAAAAAGGACACAGGCGGAAGGCCGTCGTTGACGGCCACGGTAAGGCGAGGATGTTTTTGCAACCAGCGTTGTTCGGTTTCGGTGAACTGCAACGGGTCGGGGCCGGCCACATTCAGGTCCCCGGCTCCCCAGCGGTGCAATATTGTCATGCGCTCGCTGATTGGGATCGCCTCCAGTGCAGCATTGATGATGCGCAAAAGCCGACTGTTGCGTTGATTCAGCGCGAATGATAACTGCGAAGACACGCCCGACAACGTTGTCAGGTAGACCTCATTGAGGAAGTATTTGCCCACCAGATAGTGAGTACTGACGGCATCGCCCACATAAGCATCCGCCTGATTGAAGGCCACCGCGCCAAGCGCGCTTTGCGCCGATGGGTGAAGCTGCAGCGCAGCCTTGGGGTAGTTCGCGTTGATCGCATCCGCCGGCAGAACCTGATCAACGATAGCAAGGCGGTCGCCCGCCAGGTCGGGCGCCAACACCTTGCTGGTGCCACTGCGCGTCACCAGCACCGACGGGGCCTGTACATAGGCGTTGGTAAGTATCAGGTCCGGATCGGTCCCATCGAAGCTGTTGACGTTGCCCAGCAGCTCCAGCTCCCCGTCCCGAAGCGCCTGCATCGCCTCGGCTCGGGAATCATAACGAAGCACTTCGATCTTTATATGCAGCATGCTGGCCAGCAGCGCCGCATAATCAGCCGTGATGCCCTCGTAGTCCTGGCCACCGCTTATCATGCCCAAGGGTGGGTTGTCCGGCAGCGATACCCCCAGGCGCAGTGAGCCCTTGTCGCGCAACCAGCGCCAGTTTTCTTCATCCAGAATGACCGAAGGGTGTTCGCCATTCGAGCGACCCAAGAGGTTAAGGGGTTGTACTTCAGCCTGTACCGGCGAAACATTCCCCAACTGGCAGAGCAGACAGGCGGCCAGTCCAACGCAACGCAGGAGAGTGTTCATCTAGATCAGGTTGTTGCGCTTGGCAAAGTCAGCCAGATACACCACCGACTTCACATTGAGCTTTTCAATGAGGCGGGTTTTGTAAGTGCTGACAGTCTTGTTACTCAACAACATGGCATCACCGATTTCTTTGTTGCTCATGCCTTTGGCCAGTTGCTGCAAGATGATCAGTTCACGGTCGGACAGGCCACGGATCATCTCCAGCTCGGTGGAATCAATATCGCTGCGGCGTACAGAGTTTCCTGCAAGGTTGGGGAAAAACGTATAGCCGGCCATCAGCGCCTTGATCGCTTTGCTCAGCTCGCTCAATTCATCGGTTTTCGAGATATAACCGGCCGCGCCGGCCTTTATGCAGCGCATGGCATAAAACGCCGCCGACTGAGAGGTCAACACCAGGATCTTGCTCGAGAGTTTCAGCGCACTGATCCGATTGATGACTTCCAGGCCGTCGAGGCTGGGCATGGCGATGTCCAGCAGAATCAGTTCCGGCTCGTACTTGCGCGCCATTTGCACGGCATCGGCGCCATTGTCAGCCTCAGCGATAACCTCGAAATGCTCACGTTCGAGCAATACCCTCACCGTCGCCCGAATAAAGGGATGATCGTCTACAACCAGTGCTTTATGCATTTGGAACCTCACAGCTATACGCCCAGGAACAACCAGTGATGAGCGGTCCATGCATCACAAAGGTATAGAAAAAGTCAGTGCTTTATGCTGCCCGATTACACTGAATAATCAGGCTGTTATAACGGCCTATTTCAGGACTGGAAAGTGACGTGTTCACGTGGGCGAGTCAGGCGCCTGCAACCAGCGCAGAAACCGCTGGGCCTCCATCGGGCGCCCCAGGTGGAAACCCTGGCCGAACGAACACCCCATCGCGACCAGACCGTCGCGGATAACCTGGCTACCGACGCCTTCGATCACCAGGCTCATATTCAGCGCCCGGGCCAGGGCCACGGTGCTGGTGACCATCGCATGGGTGCGCGGATCCTCGATGGCGCGAACAAGTTGGCCGTCGAGCTTGAGCTGGTTGAATGGCAGTTGGCAGAGCAATGTCAGCGATGAAAAGCCCATGCCGAAATCATCAATCGACAGGCCGCACCCCATCATGCGCAGGCGCCGCAGGTTTTCACGGGTGCTGCGGGGTACATCCAGCAAGCCGTTTTCCGCCACCTCGAACAACAACGTCGCTCCCGGGAAGTCGTGACGTTTCAACAGCTGCTCAATGTGCTCGATCAGGTCATTGTGGGCCAGTTGCGACGCGTGAAGATTGAACGCCAGCTCCAGGCTTTGGCCGGATTGACGCAAGGTGTTGAGCAAGCTCATCCCTTGTTCGAGCATGTGTTCAAGCATTTCGTCGATCAGGTCGTAAGCCAACACGGCGGCCAGAAAGTGCCTGGGCAACAACAACCCTCTGACCGGATGCTGCCAGCGTACCAGCGCCTCAGCCCCCGCCAACGCCGCCGTATTCAAATCGAATTTGGGTTGGAACCACGCCTTGAACTCACCCTGGACCAGGCCCCGCCGTACGTCCTCCTCACTCGGGAGCCTGGCGTGGGGTGCCGACTCGGTGTCTGGTGCCAACTGCTGGCGGGAGTAGCGCTCAAGGATTTGATGCAACGTATACAACTGGGTGCGTTTGCCCACGACACCGAGCATTTTCAGCCCCGAGAGACAGGTCATCTGTTCGACTGCACGGCGCAGTTCCGGCTTCAATTCGCTGCACAGTGCAACTGCACGCGCCAATCCGCTTTCGCCGATCCGGGTCAAAACTTCCATCCAGTTCACGGCGGTGTTGCTCAGGTTACAAATCACGATATCAACGCCGCCTTCGCGGCTTACCTGCGCCATCGCCCATTCGCTGTCGCCCGCCTGCAGAATGTCGTTGACGCCCACATGCTGGAGCGCCTTCACCAACATTTCGCGCTGAAACGATTGATCATCTAAAACCAGAACGCTGGGTGTGCACATCTCGCCCATTACTCGCTAATGACTTCAAGTCAAAATTCTGGCGGCTTCACATCACCGACTGCGAAGGATTTATCTCTGCAACATGTAGGAAATTTCCTAGCGGCAGCGCAGGCGAGCGTGCACGGTATTTAGAGCGTTAGAGGGAGTTGCGCAAAGCTGTGGGAGAAACGAAGGTTATGAACATATTTCGATAAGCATCTGAACGGTTGATCGCCTTCTTTAGTGATGCTTCCCCAACAAAAACGACTCGCCCCACACCAACGGCCCCAACCCCAAATGCGCCGCCAACGTCTGGCCAATATCAGCAAAGCTGCCCCGCTCGCCCAGCCAACCTGCGGTCATACCAGCACCATAGGCCAACACCGGCACATGCTCACGGGTGTGATCGCTGCCCGGCCGCGACGGGTCGCAACCGTGGTCGGCACTGATGATCAGCAACGTGTGGGGGTCCATCAACGCGAGTAATTCCGGCAGCCTGCGGTCGAAAGCCTCCAACGCGGCGGCGTAGCCCGCCAGGTCGCGGCGGTGGCCGTAGAGCATGTCGAAGTCGACAAAGTTGGCGAACACCAGGCTGTTGTCTGGCGCTTCCCGGTAAGCCTTGAGCGTGGCATCGAACAGCGCGTCGTTGCCGTCGGCCTTATACAGCCGACTGATGCCTCGGTGAGCGAAGATATCGCCGATTTTGCCGACCCCATGCACGCTGCCGCCGGCTTCGCAGAGGCGATCAAGCAGCGTCGCCGACGGCGGTGGCACGGTGTAGTCGCGGCGATTGCCGGTGCGGCGGAACTCGCCTGCGTGCTCGCCGCTAAACGGCCGGGCAATGACCCTGCCGACGGTGTATTCATCGCACAATTCACGCGCGATTTCACACACTCGATACAGCGCATCGAGCCCGAAGTGGCTTTCATGGGCGGCGATCTGCATCACGCTGTCGGCCGAGGTGTAGCAAATCGGCTGCAGGCTGCGGATGTGCGCCTCACCCAAGTCGTCCAGCACCGTGGTGCCCGAGGCGTGGCAGTTGCCCAGGATGCCCGGCAACCCTGCCCGCTCAATCAGGTCGGCGAGCAACTGCGGCGGAAAGGAGTCGACTGGCTGTTCGAAATACCCCCAGTCGAACAACACCGGCACGCCCATCATTTCCCAATGCCCGGACGGCGTGTCTTTGCCGGAGGATTGCTCCCGCGCGTGGCCGTAGGCACCGATCGGTGCAGCGTCGCCCCAGTACCCCGGCAACGGGCCGTCACCACTGGCCGCCGCGGCAGCCCCCAAGCCCAATCGGCCCAGGTTTGGTAACGACAAAGCTCCCTTTCGAAACGGCCCATCGGCTTCGCCACGGGCGCACGCCTCGGCAATATGGCGCAAGGTGTCGGCGCCGGTGTCGCCAAAAAGAGCGGCGTCGGCACTGGCGCCGATGCCCAACGAGTCGAGGACTAACACAATGGCCTTGCTCATAGTTTTTCCTGAATCAAATCACGTGCGGCCAGGCCAGCTCCGCCTAACCGATAGGCTGCGCGCAAGGCGGCTGCGCCCTGCCCGGCCTGCTCCAGGTTGCGCGCGTGCACCCAACCCAGCGGCCGTTGCGCGTTGACCTGTTCACCGACGAAGGCCAAATCGCTGAAACCCACGGACAGGTCCAGCACATCGTCCGGGTGACTGCGCCCGCCACCCAATGCCACCACCGCCAAGCCCACCGCGCGGGTGTCGATTTCGCTGACGCAGCCTTCTTCCTCGGCCCACACCGGCACCGACACGGCGGCCTTGGGTAAATGCGCTTCGGGGTCGCGGGTAAAGTCCTGCGGGCCGCCCAGTGCGCTGACCATTTGCTCGAAGCGCCGCAAGGCCGCCCCGCTCTGCCAGGCCTGCAGCAATTGGTCGCGGGCTTGAGCGTCGTCGTTCGCCAAGCCGGCCATCGTCAGTACCTCACTGGCCAGCGCCAAGGTCACCGCCCACAGGCGTTCACTGCGCACCTCGCCCTTGAGCAGCGCGACGGCTTCGGCCACCTCCAGGGCATTGCCGGCACTGCGCGCCAGCGGCTGGTTCATGTCGGTGATCAGCGCACGGGTGTTGACCCCCACACCGTTGGCCACCGCGACGATGCTGGCGGCCAGCGCACGCGCCTGTTCCGGCTCGGCCATGAAGGCGCCGTTGCCGGTCTTCACGTCCATGATCAAGACGTCGAGGCCGGCGGCGAGTTTCTTGCCGAGGATCGACGCGGTGATCAGATCAATCGACTCCACCGACCCGGTCACATCGCGGATCACATACAAGCGCTTGTCCGCCGGTGCCAGGTTGGCGGTCTGGCCGATGATGGCGCAACCGACTTCGGCCACCACCGCGTGCAAACGTTCGGGGCTGGGTTGGCAGTCGTAGCCGGGGATGCTTTCGAGCTTATCCAGGGTGCCGCCGGTGTGCCCGAGGCCGCGCCCGGAAATCATCGGCACGTAACAGCCACAGGCCGCCAGCAATGGCGCGAGCAGCAGGCTGATCATGTCGCCGACGCCACCGGTGGAATGCTTGTCGACGACCGGCCCTGGCAGGTCCCACTTCAGCACTTGGCCGGAATCGCGCACGGCCTCGGTCAAGGCCAGACGCTCACTCACGTCCATGCCCTTGATGAACACCGCCATGGCGAACGCGGCCACCTGGCCATCGCTGAGGCTGCCGTCGGCAATGCCGGCGACAAAGCGTTGAATGTCGATCGCGGCCAGGGCGTGCCCGTCGCGTTTACGCCGAATCACTTCTTGTGGCAACCACATACCGTACTCCTTACAGCGAAATGAAAAAGCCGACAATCGCCGCACTCATCAGGTTGGAAAGCGTGCCCCCGATCATGGCGCGCAAGCCCAGCCGCGCCAGCTCCTGGCGCCGTTGCGGGGCGATACCGGTCAAGCCGCCCAGCTGGATGGCAATCGAAGAAAGGTTGGCAAAGCCACACAGGGCAAAGGTCACGATCACCTGGGTGTGCACAGACAACAGCGGCACACCGGCTTCGGCGGCCTTGGCCGGGGTCAGGTAGTTAGCCAGGTCGGCATAGGCGACGAACTCGTTGAGCACCAGTTTTTCACCGATAAAACCACCGGCCAGGACCGCCTCATGCCACGGCACCCCGAGCAGAAAAGCGATGGGCGCCAGCACGTGCCCGAGGACCAGTTGCAAGGTCAATTGCGGGTAGCCAAACCAATTGCCGGCCCAGCCCAATAGCCCGTTGAACAGCGCGATCAACGCGATAAACGCCAGCAGCATCGCACCGACGGACAAGGCCAGGCGCAAGCCGACCTGGGCGCCCTCGGCGGCGGCGTCGATGATATTGGTGGGGCGGTTCTCAGCCTGCCCCAGTTCCTCGATCACCTGTTCAGTGCGCGCTGGTTCGGTTTCCGGTTCCATCAGCTTGGCCATCAACAAGGCCCCCGGCGCCGACATGAAACACGCGGCGATCAGGTACTTGAGTTCCACCCCAAGCCCGGCATAGCCCAACAGCACCGAGCCTGCCACCGCCGCGAAACCGCCGACCATCACCGCGAACAACTCAGAGCGTGTCAGCTTGGCAATGAACGGCCGCACCACCAGCGGCACCTCCGACTGGCCGATGAAAATCGCCGACGTCACCACCATCGACTCGATACGGCTGGTACCCAGCAACAGGCGCAAGGCGCCGCCCACCAGCCGGATGATCCAGCCCATCACGCCGATGTAATACAGCACCGAGATAAAGCTGCCGAAGAACACGATCATCGGCAACACTCGAATGGCGAATACAAACCCGCCACTGCCGAACACTTCAAACATATGCGGCGAACTCAGGCCGCCGAACAGAAACTCGATGCCTTTGTTCGCGTACAGCTGCAGCGAGGCCACCGCCCCCGACAGCGAAGCCAGCACCGTCTGGCCCCAAGGCACGTAAAGCGCAAAAGCACCGATCAACACCTGGATCACAAACGCCACCGAAACGGTGCGCCAATTGATCGAGCGACGCTGATGGGATAAAGCAATGGCAATGACAATAAGGGTCGCTATTCCGACAAGACTGATCATGCAGACGTCTCAACAATGGACCGAGCGGACGCAGACCCGAAGGCCTGCCCAGGATTAGAAAGCGTCGAAGGCGCCCGGCAGCAATTGCGCCAGGGTCCAGGTACGCGTGGCGGCCGGGTCACTGCCCTGGCAAATCACCACTGCATCCTTGGCCATCAACTCCAGCATCACCTGGCGGCAGGCACCGCAAGGGCTTATCAGTGAAACGTTGGGTGCATAAACCGCCATCGCCGTGAAACTGCCGGGCGCATGGCCCTGGCTGATGGCGCTGAACAAGGCGCTGCGCTCGGCACAGTTGGTCAGCCCGTAAGAGATGTTCTCCACGTTGCAACCCTGTACCACTTCACCGTCGGCGGTCAGCAACGCCGCGCCAACCGGAAAGTGGGAGTAAGGCGAGTACGTGCTCTGGGCGGCACGCTTTGCCTGTTCCATCAAACGCTCTTCAATTGTCATTCACAAGGTCATCCCATTTTGTTGCGAGCACGTCCAGGGCGGGCGTGACGCTATTATCCTGTTATTTAAATAACATTTGATGTGATTTCTCAACCTTTTTCTGAGGGCGAATACAGGAAATGAATGCAGGGGTGGTGTGAAGGGTTTGGGATTGGGCTTGGAGCGCCTTACCGGCACGGGTCACGGCAGCGGCGTTGCACCGCTCCGGCCAGGACCCGCAGCTTTAAAGCAGGCTATAAATCTCAGCAACCACCTGCAGTGTTGCGTCGTCGATCGTGCCTTCATTACGGCATAAAACCCAGCCTTGCTCAGCAACCGCTCGCTCGAACGCCTGCGTACACGCGACCTGTTCCTCCAGCGTATGGATCACCGTACTGCTCAGCCCACGCCGTCGTGCTGCGGCCCTCGCCCACGAAATATCCGGGGCGGTGACAACCCCGACATGCAAGTCAGGCACGCGCACGTTCCGATCAATGTTGAGCTGTAGAATTTCTGCAAAGGGGACTATCCGGCGAAACGCGGCATCCGAGGGGTACCAGCGATCAATCAGCACGATGCTGCCGGGTGGCTGTTTATCGAGCACATGTTCGGACATCCAGGCACGGCTATCAGCAAAGCGCTCGCAAACCTGAAGTTCCAGATCCCGGGTGGGGTTTCTGACGAACTGGTTAACGAGGGCCATTGTTTCACCCCGATAGGGATCGCTTTTTCTCTCGCAAAGCCGGATCACCTTGTTATTGCCTGCCCTCAGGGCTTTCGTAACGGCTTCCAACAGCGTGGTTTTGCCGGTGCCCTTGGGCCCATCCAGGGAAACAAACAGCGAACGATTCATTCTTCAACTAATGATTGATAGAGGCATCGACGGACTCTATCTGAATTTAAGCCAGAGGGTTCTCAAAACCCAGGGTTGCAGTTGTTTATAAACACCCGCCATTATCCCTATTTAAATGACGTACCTGCCCGTCCTAGGTATGCTCCGCGTTTATTGCCGATCACTGACACCGGGATGCCAGCCCAAACCTCTGCTGCCCAGGCGCAGCTTATGGAGCCGTATCCTCAAGGACGTTTGAACGATGAGTACCCTCGCGCTGGACATCAGCAGCCTGACGCCATTGCCCTACCACCAGCAGGTGGTCGACTACCTGAAAACCAGTGAACCCGCCGTGTGGAGCTGGGCCTCGTCCCTGGGCGTGCAGCAGGAACATGCCCAGGACGTGCGCGCGCAATTGCTGCGTGACACCTATCGCCTGAGCCCCGAGACTCACCCGCAGGCCTATCAGGCCTGTGAGGCGGCGCTGCAGACCTTGCAGATCCAGGCGCCCGCCACGCTCTACCAGGCCGGCGACGGCGCGATGAATGCGAGCCTGTATTACCTGGCCGGTGAAGTGCATGTGGTGTTTTACGGGCCGATTCTTGAACGGCTCGACGCCCAGGAGTTGCTGGCGTTGCTGGGGCATGAGCTAGCCCATTACCGTTTATGGTCGGAGCACGACGGCGACTACCTCACTGCCGAACGCATTCTCAACCACGCGATGGCCGACGTGTATACGCCGCCCAGCTTGGAACAGACCGCACGTTTATATAGCCTGCACACCGAAATCTACGCCGACCGTGGCGCAGCCTTGGTGGCCGGCGGCCCCGAGGCATCCATCACCTCGCTGGTGAAGATCCACACCGGCATTGTCAGCGTCGATGCCGCGAGCTACTTGCAGCAGGCCCGCGAGCTGGATGGCAAGGACGCGCAACTGTCCCAAGGCGTATCGCACCCGGAAACGTTCCTGCGCTCCCAAGCGGTCGACAACTGGTGGCAGCAGCTGCCAGAGACCAACGCTTGGCTGCATCGTCGGCTACGCGGGCCGCTGTCGCTGGGTCGCCTGGATGTGACCGACCAGGTGGAGCTGACCGCCCTCACCCGCGGCTTTATCGCCAACTTTATCGGCGCAGCGGTGTTGCAGTCGGAGGCCGTGCTTAATCAGGTGCGCGGTTTCTTTCCCGATTGGAACACCACTGAAACGCCACTGGACCTGGCCACGCTGAATGCCGAGCGTATCGACGCGAGCATCCACGAATACCTGCACTTCATCATGCTCGACCTGAGTTTGATCGACCGTGACCTGCGTGATGAGGCCTTGCTGCATGCCGCGCGCACGGCGAAGAAGCTTGGCAGTGCCGACGACTTTATCAGCGTGCTCAAGCGCGATATCAAACTACCCAAACGTGAGCTCGACCCTATCGTTCGCGCGCTCAAAGCGGAGGTCGACACATGGACCCAGTAACCCAACCCGTCACCTTCACGCAGTTGCTGCAGAGCCACGATGGCGCCGCCGTGCCCATCGACGATGTGTTGTTCCTGGCGTTGCCGTTGTTGCGCCAAGTGGCGCAGCTGCATGAACTTGGGCGTGTCGCCCAGCTCAGCTACCTTGACGTGCTGCAAGGCCCAGAGCGCACCTTGCAACTGCGCAACCCCGAGGGCGTAGCGCCGCGCCTGGCGCTGGACGCGATCAAGCAGGTACAGCCGAACCCCGAGTCGGCGCTGAACATCGTCGGCAAGGTCCGCCTGACCCGTGATTCGGAAACGGGCGTGGCGTTTACCGACCTGCAAGTGCAGGAAGACCCGCACCAAGCTATCGATCACCCGGTGTTCCTGACGGACCTGCACAGTTGGGAACATCACCTCGGGCATCACGACGAAATCACCGATATTTTCCAACTCGGGCAGTTGCTGGCGTGCCTGGCCTGCGGGTTGGATTTTGCCGATATCAACGACCTCAAGACCTTTGCCCGGCACCGGCGCAACCTGTTCCAGCTCAATGGCCGGCTCAACCCGGTGCTGGCCAACGTGATCGTCGAGATGACTGAGCTTAACCGCCATGAGCGCGCCACCGATGTCGGCTCGCTGGCGCGGCGCCTGGAGTCCTGGCGCGAACAGCCGGCGAGCCTGGATGTGGAACGCGTGCTGGCCCAGGCTGAAGGTCCGGCGTCGCAGCGCACCGTGGTGTTGGAGCATCTGCGCAACCGGCTGTTCGACCTGTCGCGACGCAATCGCCTGCTGTACTTCCGGCCGACCCAGGCCAACGTCAACTTGACCGTGGCCAGCGTGCCGCTGGTGATGCAGATTGAAAGCATCCGGCCCGAGGCGTTGTGCACCTGGCAGCCGACCTTCGGTGGTTTTTCCGAGCAAGTATTGAGCGGCAAGCAGGTTGGCCTGCAGCAATGGCTGCGGTTTGAAGACCAGACCTGGTTGCAGGCCTCCCTGGAACGCCTGATCCAGGAAACCCGCCGCGACCGCGCCGAGTTCGGCTTCAGCAACCTGCGCCTTGTTGTCGCCTTTATGCGCTGGCACAACCTCAAGGACACGCCGGAAGAGCGCATCGTCACCCCGCTGCTGTGGCTGCCGGTGGAACTGAGCCGCAAAAAGGGTGTGCGCGACCAATTCATGTTGCAGTGCGATGAGACCGAGGCGCAATTCAACCCGGTTCTGCGCCATCAATTACGCCAGCTCTACGATATCCAACTGCCGGAAACCGTCGACCTGCAAAAGACCTCACTGCAAGACATCCACGCCGATATTGCGCGGCAGATCAAACTGACCGAGCCCGGCGTCGAGCTGCGCCTGCAAAGCAAGCCGCAAATCGAACTGATCCACCAGAAGGCGGTGCAGCACCTGCACCACTTCCAGCGCCGCCGCGCGCGTCAGCGCTCGACCCTGCCGTTGGTGAAACCGGACTTCAGCTACGACCGCGATGATTACCGCCCGCTGGGCCTGCAACTGTTCCAGCAAAAAGTGCTGCCGAGCCAGTTGCCGCTGCGCATGGCGGTAGGCGGCAAACCTTCGCTGCGCGACCAGCATCCGCAAATGGTCGCCCGCAGCACCGAAAACAGCACCTACTCTATGCCCCAGAATCAAGGGCACCGCTACGCCTGGGACATCGACCTGACCCAAGTGACCCTGGCCAACTTCAACTATCGCAAGATGTCGCTGGTGCGCGACTACGCGCAGTTGATCGACGAGCCAGCGCAAAACGAAGCGTTTGACCGGATGTTCTCCATCGAGCCGCGCGAGGTGGAGGTCCAGGCCCCGGACCCGATCCCGCTGCCCGAACAATGGAACGTGGTGGCTGGTGACGCGACGCAGAATGCCGCCGTCAGCCTGGCCCGCACCGGACGCAACTTCATCATTCAGGGGCCGCCGGGCACCGGCAAGTCGCAGACCATCACCAACCTGATCGCCGACTATGCTGGTCGCGGCCTGCGGGTGCTGTTCGTGTGCGAAAAACGCGCGGCCCTGGACGTGGTGTTCCATCGCCTGCAACAGAGTGAACTGGGCGAATTGTGCTGCCTGATTCACGACTCCCAGACCGACAAGAAAGCCTTCGTCGGCAACCTGCGAGAATGTTATGAGCGCTGGATTGCCGGCGACGCCCAAGCACCGCAACTGCAAGCCCGACGCAGCGCCACGCTGGCGACCCTTGAGCAACAGCTGGGCCTGATCGAGCGCTTCGAGCAAGCCATGGCCGGAGTGCCGGAGACGTTGGCGTGCTCGGTGCGCGAGCTGGTACGGCATCTGATCGAGCTGCCTGCCGTTTCGGCAAAGCTACCGCCTGAAGCCCTGGAACGCTTGCCCGAGTGGCGTCACTGGCACGCGCAACGTGAGCTGACCGGCCGCGTGTATCAGGCAATCAACGAGCGCTTCGGCCTCGACAGTTTTGCCCGTCACCCTTTCAGCCATTTGGCTTCGAGCCTCATCACTCACGAGCATGCCTATGGCCAGCTCAAGGCGTTCCTCGATGAAGCCAGCGGTTTGATGGACAGTGTCGAGCAACTTCTAGAGTCATCTTCGGGCCTGCTGTCGAGTGACACCCGCCTGGCGGATGCGCGCGTGCTGACCGAGGCCGCCGAGCAATTGACCAGCGCCAACCTGGCGGCGCACCTGGACCTGCTGGAACCGGGCTCAGCGGGTTCCCAGGCGCTGCAGGCCGAACAGACGGCGTTGCAAACGCTGACCGTGCAACACCACAACGCCAGCGAAACCACCCGACACTGGCGCGACAAACTCGCGCCGCAGGACACCCAGGCCGCCCTGGATCTGGTGCAACGCCTGGAAGGTTCGTTGCTGCGTTGGCTGCAACCGTCCTGGTGGCGGTTGCGGGGCGAATTGCAACGGCGCTACGACTTCAGCCAGCACGCCATCCGCCCAAGTTACCGCAGCGTGCTCGACAACCTGGCGAGCGAACAGCGCGCCACCGCCCAATTGCAGACCGAGCAGCAACGCTTGCAAGGTCAATATGGCGTGCAGGATATCAACCTGTTCGTGCACAACCTGCAGGCCCTGCTCCAGCAACTGAGTGCATCACCGTTATTGCGCCAGTGGGTCGAAGGCTTGCGCGATAACCCGGACGCCCTGCCCCGTGTACGCCAGGAGGCCAGCCTGCGCCAGCCGGTTGAACGCCTGAGCGATTTGGTGGCGCAACACTGTGTGTTCGAACCGGCGCCAAGCCTGGGCGCGCTGGCCGAATACCTGCGTGACCTGCGTGAAGAACTTGACGAGTTGCCCGATACCTTGCCGCTGCTCAATGAGCTGCACCAGGGCGATCCCGTTTGCCTGTTGGCCGTGCAACAACATGCCCTGGCGCAGCCGGCGCTGGATGGGCTGATTGCCCAGGAAAACCTGACTCGCCTGTATCGTGCCAACCCGCAATTGGCGCGCTTTGACGGCGCGGCCTTGAGCCTGGCGGCACGTCAAGTCAGCCAGGCGGAAAGCAGCCTGCTCAAGCACAACGCCCATGTGCTCAGCGCCACGCTGCACCAGCGCTTCCTGGAGCACGTGAAGCACTCGGCAATGTCGGTGACCCAACTGGACGCCCAGGCCCGCGAATTCAAAAAAACCTATGCCAAGGGCCGCCGCGAACTGGAACATGAGCTGGGCAAGACCATGCGCTATCGCTCCATCCGCGAAATGGCGAGTGGCGACAGCGGCCGCGTGATCAACGACCTCAAGCCCATCTGGCTGATGAGCCCGCTGTCGGTGTCCGACACCCTGCCGTTGACTCCGGACCTGTTCGACGTGGTGATTTTCGACGAAGCCAGCCAGATCCCCAGCGAAGAAGCCGTGCCGGCCTTGAGCCGCGCACAGCAGGTGATTGTGGTGGGTGACGAAATGCAATTGCCGCCGACCAACTTCTTCTCCAGCGCCGGCGACCAGGACGATAACGAACTGATCGCCATGGAAGACGGCGAACAGATCGCAATCAACCTCGATGCCGATAGCCTGCTCAGCCAGGCCGCGCGCAATTTGCCGGCGACCCTGCTGGCCTGGCACTACCGCAGCCGGCATGAAGCGTTGATCAGTTTCTCCAACGCGGCGTTCTATGAAGGCCGGTTGATCACCATTCCGGACCGACGCATCGAGCGCCCCGCCCCCGCCCATGCTGCGCTGGAGTCCACGGACGCCCAGGCAGTGATGCAAGGCGCCGACACCCTGCTCGACAGCCCGATCAGCTTCTTGAAGATGAGCGATGGCGTCTACCTCAGCCGCAGTAACCTGGCGGAAGCGCGGTACATCGCCAACCTGGTGCGTGAACTGCTGCAACGCGAGACCGGCCTGAGCCTGGGCATCGTGGCGTTCTCCGAAGCCCAGCAAGGCGCCATTGAACAGGCCCTGGAAGACTTGGCCGCCAGCGACTCGGCCTTTGCCACCCGCCTTGAGCGCGAGTACGTGCGTGAAGACGCCGGGCAGTTCAATGGCCTCTTCGTCAAGAACCTGGAAAACGTCCAGGGTGATGAACGCGACGTGATCATCCTGAGCATCTGCTACGCGCCGGGGCCGAACGGCAAGATGCTGATGAACTTCGGCCCGATCAACCAGCGTGGCGGGGAAAAACGCCTGAATGTGATTTTCAGCCGCGCGCGCAAGCGCATGGCCATCGTCTCCAGCATCGAAGCGGATGCCATCACCAATACCCACAACGACGGTGCTGCGGCACTGCGCGCCTTCCTGCAATTCGCCCAGGCCAGCGCCAGCGGGGATGCGCCGCGCTCCCAAGGCATCCTCGCCAACCTCAACCCAGGCGCCAAGCAATCTTTTGCCGTCAGCCTACCCAAAGACAGCCTGCGTAGCGCCCTCGCCGCCGCGTTGCGTAAACGCGGGCATGCCGTGCAGGAATATGTCGGGCGTTCACAGTTCCGCTGCGACCTGGCAATCAGCGACGCCAGCGGCGAACACTTCAGTCTCGGCGTGCTGCTCGACAGCGATACCGCAGCTGCGGCCAACGTGCGCGAGCGTTACATCTTCCGCCCGACCGTGCTGCGCAGTTTCGGCTGGAAGATCATCGATGTGCTCAGCCATGACTGGCTGCACGCCCCGGAAGACGTGCTCAACCGTATCGAAGCACTGCTTCGCGGCGAAGAGGCAACTGCGCTGCCGGAGCCGGAACAGGCAGTGGCGGCGGAACCGGTCGAAGTCGAACCGACGCCAGCGCCTGAAGCAGCAACGCCGATGCGTGAGTTCACCTTTGGTGAAGGTAACTCCAACAAGTTCTGGCGCATTGGTGTGACGGAAGCGGACGTGGTGGTGAATTTTGGTCGTATCGGCACCAAGGGGCAGACGCTGATCAAGTCGCTTGAAAGCCCTGAGCGGGCGTTGCGTGAGGCGGAAAAACTGATCGCGGAGAAGCTGCGTAAGGGCTATCAAGAACAGGTGGCGATCGATTAATCCGATCCAGCCCGGGTACCCTGTGGGAGCGGGCTTGCCCGCGATGGCGTCAGCCCAGCAAACATTAATGCTGACTGACCCACCGCTTTCGCAGGCAAGCCAGCTCCCACATTACGAAGCAGACAGGCGCACTCTTAATCTATGTGTTTGAACCGAGGAATTTCCAGCCCCAAGCTTTCACGCAAGGTCGTCCCTTCATACGCTTTGCGATAGACACCCCGCTCTTGCAGCAACGGTATGACTTCCTGCGTAAACCGCGCGAATTGCTGCGGATGCCCAATGTAGATATTGAACCCATCCACCGCCCGCGCTTCAAACCATTCCGCCATTTTGCGCGCAACGGTGTCCGCCGTGCCCACAAACGCCCCCGGTCGCAGTTGCCGTCCAAACTCCACCGCCTGGCGCAACGTAAAGCCTTTCTCCCGCGCCTGGTCAGCAATGCGTTTGGCGTTGGTGAAAAAGCTGCTGCGCGCGGCTTCCAGGCTCTCTTGGGGGAACGGTGCGTCCAGGTCGTACTGACTGAAATCATGCCAGCCGAAATTACGCCCGAACTCCTTCAGCGCCAGTTCAAAGCTGTGATCCGCGTGATGGTAGTGCTGCTCGATTTCACGCGCCTGCGCATCGGTGTCGCCCACATAGATCTCGGCGCCGGGCATCACCAATAACTGCTCCGGGTCGCGACCGTGTTGCGCCGCCCTGCCCTTTATATCCCGGTAGAACGCCTGGCCCTGTTCGATGCTGGCCGCGTGGGTGAAGATCACATCGGCGGTGGCGGCGCCCAGGTCGCGGCCTTGCTCGGAGTCGCCGGCCTGGAAGATCACCGGCTGGCCTTGGGGTGAGCGCTGGATGTTCAGCGGGCCGACCACGGAAAAATGCTCGCCCTTGTGGTTCAGGCTGTGCAGTTTGCTCGGGTCGAGGAACTGGCCGGTCGCGCGGTCGCGCACAAACGCATCGTCCTCGTAGGAGTTCCACAGGCCTTGCACCACTTGGACGTGCTCGGCGGCGCGGCTGTAGCGGGTGTCGTAGTCGTAATGTTCGTCGCGGCTGTAGTTGCCAGCAGTGCCGGCATCGCCGCTGGTGACCACGTTCCAGCCGGCGCGGCCTTTGCTGATCAGGTCGAGGGAGGCCAGGCGCCGTGCAACGTTGTAGGGCGAGTTGTAAGAAGTGGTCAGCGTTCCGACCAAGCCCAGGTGCCGCGTGCTGACAGCCAACGCCGATAACAATGTCAGCGGTTCCAGGCGGTTCAGGTAGTGGGATGGCGAGCCCTCGGTGATGAACTGGCTGTCGACGATAAACATCAAGTCGAACAGCGCCGCTTCGGCCTGGCGCGCGATGTCGATGTACCAGTCGACGTTGACGCTGGCATCGACCGGCAGTTGCGGGTCAAGCCACAGGTTATGGCGACCTGGCCCGCCGCAACCCATGGTCAAGGCACCCAGTTTGAGCTGTCTGTTGGTCATGTCAGATGAATTCCTTGAAGCGTTCAGGGCTGGGTGGTGGCGACGGCGGGTTGCAGGGCGGCCGAGAAGGAGTCGTCGAACAGGCTGGCCGCCGAGTACGACTTGACCAGGCCCTGGCTTGCGAAAAAGTCCACGGTCTTTTGCGCGTCTACCGGCGATTGCGCGGTCAGTGGCTCGACTGTGGTGCGGGCGCGGGCGAACCAGGCACGGGCGATGTCGGTGTCGGCGCGGGTGCGTTTGGCCCAGGCATCGGCGTAAGCGTCAGCATTGGCCGGATTTTGGCGCGCCCAGTCCCGGGCTTTTTTCAGGCGTTGAAGAAAGTCGCTGATCTGTGCGCGCTTGGCATCGACGGCCTTGGCGTTGGCGGCGATAAAACTCTGGGCCGGAATCAAGCCCTCAGCGGTGGCGAGTACGCGGGCACCTTGGCGTTCCTGTTGGGTGACGTAGGGCTCCCACGTGGCGATGACGTCAACCGAGCCGCCTTCCAGCGCATGGGAGGCATCGAGGGCGCTGAGATAGCGCAGCTCCAGCGAGTCGCGTGGGACGCCGGCTTTATCCAGCGCAGTCAGCAGCAATTGCTGGCTCCAGGAGCCTTTCCAGATTGCTGCACGCTTGCCGGAAAGATCCGCCAGGCTGTGGATCGACGAGTCCTTGCGGACCAGAATCGCCACGCCTTCGAGATTTTGCCGACTGACTGCAATCACCTTGATCGGCGCGCCCAGCGCACCCAGGAACAGCACCGGCGCGTCCCCCAGCAAGCCGATATCCAGGCTGTTGGCATTCAGCGCTTCGGCAACCGGCGAGCCTGCGGTGAATTGCTTCCATTCCAGCGTGTAGGGCAAGTTTTCCAGCACACCCGCCGCTTCCATCACGGCTTGGGCGTTGTAGCTTTGGTCACCGACCACCAGCGTTTGCGCGTTCGCGGTCAGGCACAACAGAGTGGCAGCCAACCCGGCCGCCAGTTTTGAAAGGTAACGCACGTTCGTCTCCAGATGCCCTGTCAGGCATGCAAGTCGATCCGCGCGCGCGGTCTCGGCAGTGTTCGTAGGGAGTCATACGATGCGGTTATAACCACCGCATGTAAAATACCCATAACGCATAACGTAATGCATAAATAATGCAGCAACCGCATTTTCCGCTTGCAGACACTGCGCCGGTACATTGCGGACTGCCCGGCGCCACCTACACTGATTGAAACCTTGGTATCCCGCGCCTTTTTTCAGCGCCCGAGGCGGATGGACCTGCACGCATGACTCAACAATAAAAGCAGTTAACCACCTGATTACCTAGAGTAAATATGAAAGAGCAGCTTCGCCAGCGTGCATCAGGAGTAGCGCCCATCCGCGCCCTGTTTAAACCTCCACATCGGCTGGCGCCCCTAAGCCTGCTGTGCATCGCCCTCGCCGCCTGTACCGTTGGGCCTGATTTCACGCGCCCCGATGTGCCGGCGAATGCCAACTATTCAAGAGAAAAACTCACCGCCACCGCCGGGGCCGACATCGACACCGGTGGCGCGGCGCAGCGACTGATCGCCGGTATGGATATCCCTGGGCAGTGGTGGACGCTGTTCCGCTCGCCGTCACTCAATGCCCTTGTCGAAGAGGCCCTGCGTGCCAACCCGGATGTCAGCGCCGCGCAGGCGGCATTACGCCAGGCTAACGAACTGGTGTATGCCGATCAGGCGTCACTGTTTCCCTCGGTGAGCGGCAATGTGCAGAAAGCTCGCGAGAAAGTCTCGGGCGTGACCTCGGGCATTCCGGAGTCGCCGATTCTCACGGTGAGTTCGGCATCGCTCAGCGTGTCCTATGCCCCGGACGTGTTCGGCGGCACCCGTCGGCAAATCGAATCGACCACGGCACAGGCCGAGTACGAGCGCTTCCAGCTTGAAGCGACTTACCTGACCTTGACCTCCAATGTGGTCAACACAGCGGTGAGCCTGGCGTCGTTGCGCGATCAAGTCGCCGCCACCGAAGAAATCATCAAACTGCAGGGCGGCCAGCTCGACTTGCTGCAAGCCCAGCGACGACTGGGCGCCATCGGCGATAGCGATGTGCTCACGCAGCAAACCGCACTGGCACAAACCCGTGCAACCTTGCCGCCGCTGCAAAAGCAATTGGCGCAGACCCGCAACCAGTTGATGGCGTACCTCGGGCGCTTTCCGAATCAGGATCAGGGCGAGCGTTTCAACCTGGCTTCCTTGCACCTGCCGGAAGAACTGCCGGTCAGCCTGCCCTCGGCCATTGTCGGCCAGCGGCCGGATGTGCGCTCGGCGCAGGCACAACTGCATCAAGCCAGCGCCAATATCGGCGTGGCCGTCGCCAATCAATTGCCGCAGTTCAGCATTACCGGGTCGCTGGGCTCCACAGTGGCCAGTGGCACCAAGCTGTTTTCGGCGGGCAGCGGCGTCTGGAGCCTGGCCGGTTCAATCACCCAGCCGATCTTTGATGCGGGCGCACTCGAACACCGCAAACGCGCAGCCGTGGCCGCCTATGACGAGTCGGCAGCGCGCTACCGCGGCACCGTGATTACCGCGTTCCAGGACGTGGCCAATGCGCTGCGGGCGCTGGAGGCGGATGCCGATGCGCTCAACCAACAGGTCGTGGCCGAACGCGCTGCCCAAGCCAACCTCGACTTGGTACAGGCCCAGTTCCGCCTCGGCGCCGTGGCGTATATCAACTTGCTCAACGCCCAGCAAACTTACCAGAACACCGCGCTATCGCGCGTCAAGGCGCAGGCCGCCCGGTACAGCGACACCACCGCGTTGTTCCAGGCATTGGGCGGTGGCTGGTGGAACCGCACCGACGTCGACCCCGCCACCCAGGGCAAGCCGGATCGCTTCGGCCTGCCGTCGTGGCAAGAGATCATGCCAGCCAGCAATAAGGCTGCACCTGAATCGAATCATTGAAACAGTGAGAGACCCCATGGCTGACGTTCAGACTGCCTCTGCCCTGCCCCCCGAGCCCGGACAACCGCGCAAGCGTCGTCTGTGGCGGCCGATGCTCATCATGATCGTGGTGGTGCTGGTGATCGTCGCGATCATCGCCGGGGTGAAATTCGTGCAGATTTCGGCACTGATCGCCCAATCCAAAGCGCCGTTGCCGGCCGCCGTGGTGACCGCCATGCAGGTGCCATTTAGCGACTGGCAACCGAGCGTCTCCGCCGTGGGCTCGATGAAGGCGGTGCGTGGCGTGGATGTGACTACGGAAGTCGGCGGCATCGTGCGCACCCTCGGCTTTACGCCGGGGCAGGAAGTCGCGGCCCAGGCGCTGCTGGTGCAGTTGAATGCCGACGCGGATATCGCGCAATTGCATTCCCTGGAGGCCACCGCCGACCTCGCCGGCATCGTGCTCAAGCGCGACAAGGCGCAGCTGGCGGTCAACGCCATCTCCCAGGCCCAAGTCGACACCGACACCGCCGACCTCAAAGCCAAACTCGCCGCCGCCGAACAACAGCGGGCGCTGGTGGCGAAAAAAACCATCCGCGCACCGTTTGCCGGGCGCATCGGCATTACCAGCGTCAACCCAGGGCAATACCTCAACCCCGGCGACAAAATCGCCACGCTGCAGACCTTTGATCCCATCTACATCGACTTCTCGGTGCCGCAGACCCAGCTGGAGGCCATCGCCATCGGCCAACGCGTGGCGGTGACGGCCGATGGCCTGTCGAATAAAACCTTCACCGGGAAGATCAGCACCATCGACACGCAGTTCGACGCAACCACACGCAACGTCACCGTCGAAGCCACCGTCGAAAACCCCAAGCAAAGCCTGGTGCCCGGCATGTTCGCCCGCGCCGTGGTCAACTCCGGCACCACCCAACGCTACCTCACCGTTCCGCAAACCTCGGTCACCTACAACCCTTACGGCACCACGGTGTTCATCGCCACGTCGAGCAAAAACGACAAAGGCGAAGAGGTACTCACCGCGCAACAAACCTTCATCAAGACCGGGCCGACCCGTGGCGATCAGGTTGCGGTGCTGTCGGGCGTGAAAGAAGGCGACCTGTTGATCACCAGCGGCCAGATGAAGCTCAAGAACGGCTCGCCGGTGAAGGTCGATAACAGCGCCGCGCCGCTGAACGATCCGGCGCCGACTCCCCAAGAACAGTAAAGGTGTCCCATGAAGCTTACCGATACCTTTATTCAGCGGCCGGTGTGGGCCGTGGTGGTTTCGCTGTTCATCCTGATCCTGGGGCTGCGTTCGATTTTCGAATTGCCGGTGAACCAATGGCCGCGCACCGAAAATACCGTGGTCACCATCACCACCGCCTACTACGGCGCGGACGCGTCCACGGTCGCCGGGTTTATTACCCAGCCGCTGGAGTCGGCCATTGCCCAGGCCCAGGGCATCGACTATCTATCCTCGACCAGCATCACCGGTGTCTCGACAATTACCGCCACGCTGCGCTTGAACTACGACGCCAGCAAGGCGCTCACCGAGATCAATACCCAGGTCAACTCGGTCAAGAACCAACTGCCGGCCCAGTCCCAGGAACCGGTGCTCACGATTGCCGTCGGGCAGACCACCGACGCCATGTACCTGGGTTTCTACAGCGACACGCTGCCCACCAACAACATCACCGACTACCTGGTGCGGGTGGTCAAGCCCAAGCTCGATTCGATCCAGGGCGTGCAAACCGCAGAGATTCTCGGCGGGCGCCAGTTCGCCCTGCGCGCCTGGCTGGACCCGGACAAACTGGCGGCGCACAACGTCACGGCGCAAGACGTGTCCACGGCCCTGGCGAATAACAACTACCTGTCGGCTGTGGGCTCGACCCGTGGGCAAACCGTCACCGTCGACCTTACGGCCGGCACCGACCTGCACACCGTGGATGAATTCAAGCGCCTGGTGATCAAGCAGAAAGGCGACGCGTTGGTTTATTTGGAAGACGTGGCCACCGTCACCCTCGGTGCCGAAAGCTACGACAGCAGTGTGGCGTTTTCCGGCAAGCGTTCGGTGTTTATCGGCATCAAGGCGGCGCCCACCGCAAATATTCTGACCGTCGCCGACAGCGTGCGCGAGGCGTTCCCCGAGCTGCAATCGCAACTGCCCTCCGGCGTGCGCGGCGAGATCGTGTATGACTCCACGGAGTTCATCAACACCTCGATTTACGAGGTGGTGAAGACCCTGGTCGAGGCGATGATCATTGTTTCGGTGGTGATTTACCTGTTCCTCGGCTCCTTCCGCGCGGTGATTGTGCCGCTGGTGGCGATCCCGCTGTCGCTGGTCGGGACCTTCTTCATCATGTACCTGCTGGGTTACTCGATTAACCTGCTGACCCTGCTCGCGCTGGTATTGGCAATCGGCCTGGTGGTGGACGACGCGATTATCGTGGTGGAAAACGTCGACCGGCATATCAAGGAAGAAGGCAAAAGCGTGCTCGAGGCCTCGCTGATCGCGGCGCGGGAACTCGGCGGCCCGATCATCGCGATGACCGTGGTGCTGGTGGCCGCGTACGTGCCCATCGGCTTGCGCAGCGGCCTCACCGGCGCGCTGTTCAAGGAGTTCTGTTTCTCGTTGGCGGGCGCCGTGACCGTGTCGGCCGTGGTCGCGTTGACCCTGTCGCCGATGATGACCTCCAAGCTGTTCAAGTCCGGGCAGGAGGAAGGCCGTTTTGCACGCAAGCTCGACCAGTACTTTGACTGGCTGCGCGGGCGTTACCACCGCGTGCTGTCCGGCGGGCTGAACATCTGGCCGGTGCTGGTGACCTTTGGGTTTGTGCTGTTCCTGCTGGTCGCCGCCAGTGGCATGACCGCCAAAAGCGAACTGTCGCCGACCGAAGACCAAGGTCTGGTGTTCATGCAGATCAAAGGCCCGCCGACGGCTTCGCCGCAACAGATGGAGCGCATTGCCGACCAGGCTTTTCAGATCGCCAGCAAAGAAACTGAATACGCGCAGATGTTCCAACTCACCGGCCTGCCGATTCTCAACCAGGGCCTGGGCGGCGTGCTGCTCAAAACCTGGGGTGACCGCACACGCTCCCAAGCCCAGCTGATTCTCGACCTGCAGCAAAAATGGAACCAGGTGCCCGGCGCGACCATCGCCGCCTTCCCACTGCCGTCGCTGCCCGGCGCCCAGGGCTTGCCGGTGCAGTTTGTGATCACCACCACCGACTCGGTGGAAAACCTCAATGAAGTGGCCCAGGCGGTCATGGCCGAGGCGCAGAAACAACAGCTGTTCTGGTTCGCCGACATGGATTTGAAACTGGACAAGCCGCAAGCCAAATTGGTGGTTGACCGGGAGAAGATCGCCGCACTCGGCATGACCCAGGCCGACGTCGGCGCCGCGCTGTCTGCGGCGTTGGGCGGTAACTACGTGAACTACTTCTCCACGGCCGGGCGCTCCTACAAGGTTATTCCCCAAGTGCTGCAGGTTAACCGCCTCAACCCGGAGCAAGTGCTGGATTACTACATTCGCACGCCTTCAGGCGCGATGATCCCGGCGCGCACCGTGGCGCATATCGAGACCTCGACCCAGCCGGAATCGATCAACCACTTCCAGCAACTCAACTCGGCGACCCTGTCCGGCGTCAGTGGCGTAGCCCAGGGCGAGCTGCTGGCCAAGCTCAACACCATCCTCACCAACGTGGCGCCTTCGGGTTACACCTCGGACTTTGCCGGGGAATCGCGCCAGTTCATCCAGGAATCCGGTGGCTTCTTTGGCTTGCTGATGTTCTCGATTCTGATCGTCTACCTGGCGCTGGCTTTCCAGTTCGAGAGCTTCCGCGACCCGGTCGTCATCCTGTTCTCGGTGCCGCCGGCACTGTTCGGCGCCCTCGCTTTCATCACCATGGGTTACGCCTCGATCAACGTGTACACCCAGGTGGGCCTGGTGACGCTGCTGGGGTTGATCACCAAGCACGGCATCCTGATCGTGCAGTTCGCCAACCAATTGCAGCGCGCCGGGCACAGCAAGCGCGAAGCCATCGAAGAAGCCGCCGGCGTGCGCTTGCGCCCGATCCTGATGACCACCGCCGCCATGGTGCTCGGCGTGGTGCCACTGGTGTGGGCTTCCGGCGCAGGGGCTGCGGGGCGACATGATATGGGGCTGGTGATCTTTGCCGGGTTGTCGATTGGTACGCTGCTGACGTTGTTTATGGTGCCGGCGATGTATATGTTTATTGGTGAAACGCATCATCAGGAAGCTGAGCAGTCGATGCCTGGATCAGACCTGAGGGCCACTTGACTGTCACCTATGAGCATCGCCGAATTTGGATTACTTCACTGCACTGACCGCCTTCGTCGAAGCCGCTGAAGGCAACAACTTTTCGCGCGCGGCCGAGCGGCTCGGCATCAAGGCGTCAACGGTTTCGCGCTACGTGAAGGACCTGGAACAGGACCTCGGCATTGCGCTGTTCAACCGCTCGACACGCACGCTGCACCTGACCGAAGGCGGCCAGACATTTCTGCTGCACGCGCGTCGCGTGCTGGATGAACTGGAACAAGCCAAGGCGGCGACGTCGGCGTTGAACCAGCAACCTCGCGGAGTGCTCAAGCTTAATGTGCCGCCGGCCTTTGCCCGTCACCATATCCTTCCCGTTCTCAACACGTTTCTGGCGCGTTATCCGCAGATCAAGCTGGAGCTGGTGCTGGAGGAAGCGCAGGTCAACTTGATTCATGCAGGCGTCGACCTGGCGATTCGGATTGGCGCACTTGCCGACTCCACCCTCAAGGCTCGCAAGATCTGCGCGGGCAAGTACCTGCTGGTGGCAAGCCCGGCGTTTGCGGCGCAACACCCTGCCCCGTCCACACCGACAGACCTGGCCAGCCTGCCGGCGATCCTGGGTAGGCACGCCGCGGACCATTTTGCCTTCGCTTGCGCAGATGAGGTGCTGCCATTGGTGCATGGCGACAGCATTCGCATCAGCGACCTTGACGCGCAGTTGATCGCTGCGCGCCAAGGCCTGGGTTTTGCGCTGCTGCCTGACTGGTTGGTGGCCAAGTCGATTGAAACCGGCGAACTGCGGGTTTGGCTGCCGCACTGGACCATCCGTGGCGCAGAGCAGGCGTTTGCCGTGTGGTTTGTTTACCCGCCCAAGCGCATCGTATCGTCCAAGGTCAGGTGCTTCATCGACTTTATCGTCGAGCAGCTAGGCGAGACACCTTATTGGAAACGCTGAAAGCACCCGTCAGCTGAAGCGGATATCCAGCGCGCGTAGATAGGTCTGCAGCCCGGCGTCCTGGATCGGGATCAGGAAAGCCTCCGTATCCGACTCATTGAAGTGGGCATGCCAGTAGCCCGGTGGCGTCACGAACGCCAAGCCGGGCGACCACTCCACCCGGACCGGATTGCGGATCTGGCCGTCGGCGTCCAGCTCAGTACCGACCAGCGAGTAGCAGCCCGCTGGGCAGTCGATAATGAAGTCGAGGGCAATCGACTGATGCCGGTGCGGCTTTTGAATCGAACCGGGCGGCAGGATGCCGTACATGGCCCACAGCACATGCGTGACGGTGCGGGTCTGTGGGAAATTGCGATTCCCCAGCAAGATGCTGATACGGCTGCGGTCCTGGGCACGCGGGTCGTCAGCCGCTTCACGCAGCTTCAGGTTGGCCAGTGCTGCGGGATACAACGTCGGCGCGAAACGGTCGGCGCTGCGCGTCACGCCCAGGTAGCGCAACAGCGGTGCGTCATGCACGTAGTACAAGCGCGCATCCTGTGTGGCGCTGAAGTGGGCCGACAGCATGCCAGGCAACGCGATAAAACAACCGGCTGACCATTCAATTGCATGCTCGCCCTGAACAACACTGCCCTCCCCGGCAATCACATAAAACACCTGTGAAGTCGCATTGGGGTGCAGTTTCAGGGCGTCGCCGGCGTTCAGGCGAATAAAGTTGGCACACAGCCCAGGCCCCGTCGCCGGACCCTCGCAACCCAGCGCATCACTGAGGTCAAGCGCGACGACACGCGAAGGGCCGCTGTCATACAGCGAGGCCGGGAAGCTGTGGTAGGGAATCCGGGTAATCAGATTGGCACTGATGGGGTTGGCCGCTTTGCTGTACTCAAAGTACTCGGCGTCCAGTTGCTCGCTCGGCAATGTATCGGTCAGGTTGGGCTTGAATTCGCTGTTCATCATCCACCTCAGGCTTTGGCTGGTTTGGACCGACTATAGGCATTGCGCCCACTGGGATTAAGCACTCGGTTGGCATAGCAGTTGTGCAGGATGGGGTGGTTGGGTTTTTTTTGGTGTTGTGTTCTTGTCGATTGCCGAAGCGTAAACCGATGAACCGGGTGATCGGGGAGATAGAGATCAGACTTTGTATGAAAATGAGCTTGTAGCGTATCTAACGCATAATCATTGTTTAGCCTTTGGCAGCAGATATCGGGGCCATTCTCGGGACTGCCTCTTGATCATTTATAAATCTTTTTTTAAAAAATCGGGTGCGCAACCCCTTCAGCAACTTCCATAGAAGCCCCTCGAATCCGCTGAAAAGTTGAAGACCGTGTTTCAGTCATTTATCAATATCCTGGCTTTCGGTAAGGATCGACATCAGCGTGATCTTGCGGCCAATGTGGAACGAATTCTTTCCCTCCATCTCTTTCAGGAATGGGTTCGTGACCCAACTCCACCTTTATCCGCATTATATCGCTGCGGCGCGAGTCCTTTACTCATTCGTTCAAGGTTCTCTGGTCCACATCTGTTCGCAGCGTCTGGAGCAGATGCCTAGTTTTCCAAAACCTAGACCGGACAGCAGACCAAGAAGGGTCGTCACCTTTAGCCGTTTGATTATAAACATCATCACCAACCTTCCATCCATTCTTCACGGGCGGACTGTCGATCTGGACAGATTCTTTTGCGCCTGCAAAGCCCGCATCGTTAGCCGCTGGCTCCCCATCACCTAATACTTTTGTTTCACCAGATAGTAAATCGGCTACCGGTCCTTCTGCACCTTCTATTCAAAACGACAGTAAAGTGGTCATTTATTAAGTCCAATTGAATTCAGGCTCAATAGTAAAATCAAGCCCAGCAGTAACAAGAGTATTTCTAACTTGCAAAACTTCCATCGCCCGCCCAGTAAACACGAGAGAAATTCCATTCTGGAGAGTCTCTCTAGACATTAAAAATTATAGCCTGTCACTTCAGATACAGCTCTTATATGGGCTTCATTTTTATAATCACCACCACAACTAACTTCATACTTCGTTTCATCAACCTTAATACCCGAAATATGTGTTGTCACTACAGACCAGCCACAATCAGCACACCTTAATCCTTGAGCGCTACCCTCTTTGAGGCGCTCTAATCTCCTTCCGCATCGCTCACACACCATAAAGTAGTTCTTTTTCATTCTGCCTTACCAGGATAAAACACCTTAAACATTCTCTGACTTGACAAACCAGAGACATTAAACAAAAAAAGGTAACAGACCCCATTTATTACAGGAGAGGTCTAGTCAAGGACTATGCCTGCCCTCTTTTGTTGTTTTTATGGTTGACGCTTGAACTAGCCGAAGGGTCTTCATATCCTGTAAGAGCCCTCTATGTCATCTTCACCTGCATCATAAAAAGTCTTTTTAGTCGCCTTCAACTAGTAAACTGCAATTTGCTGGCGATGGTATGGGCCCTCCCTGCTGCCAAAACAATGACCAAAACCTCTACCATAAGTCGCTCAAGTATTGGTGCATCTGTATCATAAATCTCATCGTACGCATAGCCAAACTCAAACTCTCAGGCGCCCACTCTTCAATATATGCCCACTAGACCAGCCCCAAGATCGGCTTGATCTGTTCATTCATTTGTACAAAAGCTTCATAGGACATGTTCGGGTCATCATTGAGAATTAAATAGACCCCTCCCGTCAGCCGTACCGCAATACGACACTTGCCTTCCAATCGTGCAATTACTTCATCAGGGCCGTAGCCTAAAGCACGCTGACAAAGGGCTGCATCCCAGAACTGGGCAGGATTTAGCGTATAAATATTGTTGCGCCCATCAATATCTAAAGTTTTGTCCTCACGCAACCGATTATAAACCGCGTTGTCATCGTTCAACCCTCCTTGATAATACAGACCATACAGATCATAGGCTACATGAGCCCTATACCCCTTGAATGCCTCAATCACTTTT
Organism: Pseudomonas sp. D2002; assembly: GCF_013385735.1. NCBI lineage: Bacteria > Pseudomonadati > Pseudomonadota > Gammaproteobacteria > Pseudomonadales > Pseudomonadaceae > Pseudomonas > Pseudomonas sp. D2002. The sequence goes on from NZ_JACAPL010000014.1 coordinate 109,694, forward strand.
GGTAAGTGCTCATTCACAACAAGTTTATAGTCAATAGCCTTGTTTGATATCTTAAATCCAAACCGCAAGTGTTCGTCATAGGATGCCCTATCTTCATATATGTATCGATCACCACGATACGCATAATCCCCCACACACCGGAGCCCTTTGATGGGAAGTTTAACTGTATAGGTAGCAACTAACCCGTCGCCGCAACTCGGGGTAGCCGCAAGCTCAAGACCCGCAAACCCTAAAGGAGCACCAATCCGAGACATCCTATCCATGACTTCAGCATGTCGCTGATTTATGGATAGAGTTTTATCAGGGCGCGCGTAAAACCATAGTTCTATATCTGCTGCACTCATGGGATTCTTGTCCTAGCACTAACAATGCTATCGAAACCATTGGGCCGAATGAAAGCTTTAGCCTGAGCCTCAACTTTTTGATTAGGAAACTCATATACAACTTTATATCCGCGAACATCGGGATCAGAACACCATTATTAAAATGTGGTCTGACCTCAATGTTTTTTCAATGTTTTCCGCTCTGCAGCCAAGAATACCCTACCTGGAATCGCCTGACCCCGCTCCCGTCTCCATCCCATAAAAGTATCTGCCCAACATAACTAAATGGCTATCAAATCCCCCACGCAGTCAATCTTGACACTTCGAGAATTCCCCTCTTTCAACTTAGTCAGAAAACCAATCAAATCCCATTCTGTCTTCACCACCGTATCCTCATTTTAATCATAGTGATAGACAGCGTCTTGTTGCCCCCGAGACGTCTGAACAAAATAATACTGTGTCTCAGAAATAAATAAAAAGACGAAAGGCTTATTAAGAAACTCATAGAAACCAAGTTCTTGAAGTTGAGTAAAAAAAAATCCAACTGAAATATAAAATGGGCACGAGCGCTCCATGTCGGACGATAGAGTTGAACTAGCGAATCCTCGATCACACCACCGTCAGTTCTGCCCATATCCGACAAAAAGCTTTTCAGTTGACCTTCAATTAGAATATTGTAAAATCTTCCGATTTTTTGTAAGTCGTCATCTGAATATCCCCCGCAAGCAGCAGCCATTGAGCGCTCTTCATTCGAAAAAAGAAAGTCAATACATTTCATGGGGGGCTTCTCGAGCTTTCCTAAAAAAATAGAAAATAGAGGTCAAATTTTACAGGCACTATTTTTTAATTTTCTTTTGGTTCCGCGCCAGACGTCAGTTTAATGTAAGCAGCGGCCAAGTCTATCTTTTCTTTTCCTGAGAGCCGTCCCCAATCACTCAGCCTCAGTTGCTCTTTATATATTTCATCCGCAACATACGGAATATTTTCATCCACCCCATCTATGGCAGCGATGAATTCTTTGGGAGGAAGATAATTATGAGCATCTATGAAATGTAGAATCATTATGGGCGCGGCATAAATAGTTTCGCGCGCTGGAATCCAAAGCTCAGCGCTAGGCAACACTTTTCCAGAGGAGTCAAGCAGCTCTAATTGGCCACATATTTGACAGCAGGTCGACTCTCGAATTGGCTCTACAAGTGGCCGAAATCTGCCACTTCCACCGGCCAACTTTTTCAGTTTAAGGAACGTTGCCTGAGGGATATTACCTCGCGGAAATGTTGATTCGACATCAAGCCAACCCACATTTTTTACACCTATTAAAGTGAATGGTTCTATCTGATGAGAGTAGCTGGTCAAGTCAGCAAAATGGGGTGTTTTATTCATTGTCATTACTTCTTTGGTATATAGGGAACGGCTTGGGTACAAGCGGCCCAAAAAACGCAGCCCATATTCGACTCAAGAAAATCGGAAAGTTTAGTCGGCGCGCTAGTGGTAGTAGAATTGCCAAATATATTTAACGGCTTATTTTGGAATCCCGGACTCAGCAATGTATAGTTATAGCCCGTCTCACCAGGTGCAGTCACCTGATAACCTGCCAAATCGTTATAGTTGCGCTGCGTAAGAACTTGACCGTTAGGCGAAATACCCGTTCTCATCGTATTTTCCAGTTGCTCCACTGATGTTAGCTGCTCCAGTATCTGGCCGGTTGAGTCAGCAATCGTTATGCCAGGTCGTGGTGAAATAACAAACGTTCCCGCAGGAGAGACATATTGTGTTGACGCGGAGCTACCATCCATCACACCGTGCCCAGCAAGCGCTTGTCCACTACCACCTTCGGTAACAGACCCGGCAAACTCATGACCACTTGTGCTGCCCAGCCCTCGATCAACCCCTACCTCTACTACATTATTCTCTCCATAAGCCAAACCCAGCGTTGAAGGTAGCGCACCTCCAGCTTCGCTGCCAGCCGATACTGCCTTCCCGATAGTCACAGCCCCTATCGCGGCAATCCCGGCCAATCCCTCCTCAGGCAACATGGCAATCTGCCCGATTTGGACGTCTTGCTCCTGTGCCTTTGCTATCTGCTCGCTGTGCCCGATGCCGTTGTAGAGCGTTTCATCCTCGCTGCGTGAGCGAAAGGCTGTCTTCAACAAGTCTAAAGGTGTTTGGGAATTGGCAGCCGTCCATTCAGCTTTCTGTTCCGGTGTTCCGGCAAATGGGAAGTCGTAAGTGGTAATGGCGCCGTTCTGCTTCAAACCGCTTAACGCGGCGTCCGCCAGCCCCCCACCGACTTTGCTGACCATTTCGTCGTAGTACTGTTGATATGAATCAGCCAGAAAGGACCGCTCTGCGTCGGTTAGCGGGTCTCCCGCCGCAACTTTCGAGCGCAGGTAATCGCTTTGCTGATCGCGTTGTTGCAATTCCTTGTATTCAGCTGCCTGCTGAACTGTCGCAGTACCGTGTTCCAGTGCCTGACGATCTGCCTCTCGACGGGCTATCGAATTCGGCCCCAGGAAATTGTTCTGCGTAGCATTTTCCGCCACGGAAGCGCCAATCGAGGCATTCCCGCCTGTTGCCGTGGCGGCAAGGATGCCAACCAGCCCTGACAGCGCGACCAGCCTCTGCTGCGCTTGCTGCAGGGTCACCGAATTGGCCGTCGCAGGGTCAGGCATGACCAGGTCCGACAAGCTCTTCACGACAGCTTCGTCAGCCCCCGCCGCCAACGCGCCCGTTTTGAAATCCCCGCCTTGAGCGACGGATAGAACCCCGCCGAGCAAGGCGTGCATGCCGATCTTGGTCAACGAACCGTCGGGTAGGTAAGTCCCTCCGATATCGTTAGCTACCGTTGCACCACCGACGTTAATCGCGGCACCGGCCAGCGAGCTAACCAGATTGCCCTGCAGGCTCCCGCCCTCGACAGCCGTTTTAGCAACGGCATTGGCAACCGAAGTGACAGCCGCCTTTTCAAGGTTGTCCACGCTGAACACGGCAGGGTTGTAAGGCAGCTCGTAGCCTATTCCCGCAGTGAGTCCCGCCAACACATCGTTTTTAAGGCTTGATGTCGAGAGTGCGTCCTTCAGGGTCGCGCCCAGATTGCCTTTGTTGTTGATCAAACTCACCGCACCACTGCTGGCCATTGAGGTCAACACGGCCGAGGCCATCATGTTCCCCAAGCCAGCGGTAGTCGCATCAACAGCGGCAGTCGTTGCGGTGGCTGCGACTTCAGCAGTAGCCGCAGCCATGGTCGACCCAGCGCCAGCCCCGGACATTGCAGCCACCGCGCCACTCGCCGCCCCCGCCGTCAGCACCGAGACAATGATGATGATCGCCAGCATCGCGCCTTCGCCCAAACTGGAATGGCTGTACTTGTAGGCGTCGTGCATTTCCTTGACTTGCTGCCAGTTCACATCGCCGCGGGCTTCGGCATCTTTCAACCACCCCAGGCTCGGGTCAGCCTTGACCATGACATCGATGGTTTGCGCAACCGTGTTTTGGTCGATCTGCTTGATACCGATATTCAAGCCGTTCACCGCATTGATGACGGTCTGCCCCTTAGCCGTCATCTCGGTCTGGCGAAGGGTTTCATCGGTACTGCCTTTCCCTGACATCGACGTCCACGCCAGGCTGGAGTCGCTCTTGCTGTGGCTCTCCTGGTGCAGATCCTTCACTGCCTCAAACGAAATGCTCCCGCCACTGTTCAGCGACAGGTTCGCACCGCTATCAAGCTTGGCGTTCCGGTACACCTGGTCGCCGCCGCTGATCAGCGATAGCGCCCCGCCTGTTTGGATCTGACTCCCCACATTGCGAACATCAGTCACTTCATCATGCTGAGTCTTCAGCGCGCCGAAGCCACCTTTCTTCTTCATGTCGTACAGCGAGTAGTCGCTGTCTTGCGCAGCATTCAGATCAAGCGTGTTGCCGGCATACAAATACGCCTCATCCCCCGCCGTCACCCGGCTCGCCGTCAACGCCAGGTCTTGCCCGGCGCTCAGCGCCACGTCGCCACCGGCCTTGACCGTGGTCGACACCTGGCTCACATGGTCGTCTTCACTCTTGACCTTTTTCGAGGTAAACGAGGCATGGGATTCGTCCGCCGCCGCCGACAGCGACAAATCGCCCACTGCCGACATCGTCACATCGCGCTTGGCATCGATTTCACTCGCCACCGCGCTGATGTCCCGCCCCGCCTGTACCTTCAAATCTCCGCCGGCATCCACGCGGCTGCCGTACTGGCTCACGCTGCTGTCCTTGAACAGCCCGCTGACCGTATTGCTGTTGGTGCCTTCGGCCGCGACAAGGTTGACGTCGCGCCCGGCCTTGATCGTGGTGTCGGCGCCGCTGCTGGTTACCCCGCCCACGCTGTCGACGTCGCGGCCGGCTTGCAGGCTCAGGTTGTTCGCGGCTTCGATGCGTGCGGCGCTGTCCACCGAGTCGGTGTGTTCGGTGCGGTAGCCGCTGCTGCTGTCGTGACTGGTGACGCTGCGCTCGTTGAGGATGTCGCCATTGCTGGCGGTCAGGTTCACGTCGCGGCCGGCGATGATGCCGCCGGCGGTGTTGACGATGTTATTGCCGGCCAGCAGGTCCAGGCGGTTACCGGCCTGGATCAGGCCGCTGTTGCTGAGGTCGTTGCCGGCCTGGGCCGACAGGTTATTGCTGGCCCGCAAGGTGCCGACGTTGTCCAGGTTCTGGCCGGCGATGAGGTTGACATCGTTACCGGCGATCAACGCGCCGTCCGGGGCCAGGCGGTTGTTGGCCTGGGCCAGATACACCACCGGCACTAGGACGTTTTCGCCGTTCACTTGCTCGTTTTCGAGCCACACGATGTCGTGGGTCAGCGCCGCGACCTGGGCCGAGGTGAGGCTCACACCCACGCTCAGGCCAAGCTGCTGTTTGCTGCTGATGGCGTTGTCCATCAGGTACTTGAGCATGCCCGAGTCGGAGTTCTGGCCGTCGATAAAGCGTTGGCCGGTGCGGGCCACCACCGCTTGTTCGACCAGGCGTTGCTCGTAGAGGCCGTCGCCGAGGCGCTTGGCGCTGTCGTCGGGGTTGTAGCCGAGGCCGGAAAGCAGGTAGTCCGAGCTCATGAACTGCTTGAGGTCGGTGAGCACCGGGTTGGTTTCGATCAGGTATTTCTGTGGCTGCGACACCGGTTGGGTGTTTGGCAGGCCCTGTACACGGGCGAGGCTTTGGCTGGCTGTCAGGGACGGGTTATCGGGCCCAGCGGGTTTCTGCGGTGTGTTCGGGAGGGACGCACCGATCGCCGGCGCTGCACTGCTGCGGTCCGGGGTTTGAATGTTGGCGGCGCCACCCTCGCTGATCGCGCCGACGCCGCTGCCGCTGGCACCAATGCCGCTGGCTTGGCGGCTGGCCAGGTCCAGTTGCACGCTGTTGGCCGTGTCGGGGGCCGGCGCATTCACCTGTATCAACCGGCCTGCTGTCGAGGGCGCGGTGATTGGATGCGCGTCCAATTGCAGACTGGCGCCACTCACGGACCAGCCCGGTGCGTTGTTATTGGAAGCCTTGGCGCTGCTGCCCTGCCCGCTCAGGCGGAACAGGCCGTTTTGCCCGGTCGGCAGGCTGAACCCCGGCAAGGTCAGTGGGTTGATCTGCCGCTGGGCCAGGTCGGGCGGCAGTTGCCCGTTGACGGTGATGCGGGTGGAAAACGCACTCGCACCACTCGCGCCGGCCGCGCCAGTGCCGGTTTTGGCACCCGCGCCCACATAGGTGAAGCCTGGGCGTACCACGCTGTTGTCGAGATTGGCCTGCGCCTTGACGTTGACCGCGCCACCCGCCTGAATCACCCCGGCGTAGCTTTGGTCGCCGCCGCCGATCTGGGTGACGGTGCGCAACACCGTACGCTCAGCCTCGGTGATACCGATGAACGAGGCCATGGCGCCCTGCAGGCCACTCAGGTCATTGGGGTTGTAGCTGGCGCCGCCGATGGAGTAACGGCTGTTGAACGCGGCGGCGGCGTCGTACCACATCTCCGGATGGCGGGTACGCTCGGACACGAACAGGCGCGAGGTGTCGGTTTCACCGGTTTCAACGCCACTGTTGGTCAGGTTGTTGACGGCAACGCTGAGGTTGCCGCCCGCGCCGATAGTGCTGCTGGCGTTGACCACGTCGCCGCCGGCAATGCTGAGGTTTTGCCCGGCGGTGATGCTGGAGGCGGCGCTGGAGGCCGTGACTTCGAGCTTTTCGCGCTGATCGATTTGCCACAGGTGGTTCTGTTTGCCGCTGCAATCACCCGCGTAATTCGGGCCTTCGATGCAGGGGAATTCGGTGATCGAGGCGGTGTAGATGCCGCCCGCGCTGGTGGTGAGTACCGCGCGCACGTTTTGAAGGGTGCTGGCGGCCAGGCTCATATTGCCGTCGCTTTGCAGGCTCGACGAACTGTTGACGATCGCTGTGGCAAGGCCGCCCAGGCCGTCGCGGTCGATGCTCAGGTTGCCCAGGCTGTAGACGTCGGCGTAGCTGTTGGTCAGCGTGTCGACGCGCAGGCTCATGTCGCCACCGCTGAAGATCAGGCCATGGTCATTGAGCAAGGCGCCGGTGGTGGCGGTGAGCTTCTGAGCGCTGCCGAGGGTTGCGGTGTTGTTTATCGCGCCGGCATTGATGACCAGGTCATTGGCCGAGGTCAGCCGCCCGGCGTTGTTCAGGGTGCCGGTGATAGTGGCGCTGGTGAGGCCGCCGCCGGCCACGCTGGCGGTGCTGCTCAGGTTCAGTTGCGCAGCGCTCAGGCTCAGGTCGCCCTGGCTGGTGATGTGCCCAGCGCCATTGAGCGTGCCGCCGACATGCAGGTCGAGGCTGCCGTCACTGGCGATCAGGCCGTTGGTGGACCAGTTGCCGCCTGTACCGCTGAACGCGCTGCTGGCCAGCAATTGGCCGTCGGTGGTTTGGTTGAGGGTGTTGACGTTGACCGTCAGCCGCCCGGCCTGGATCACGCTATTGTTGGTCCAGGTGTCCTGGGCGACGGTCAGGCCGCCGCGCGTTACCAGGCTGCCGCCGACGCTGTTGAGGTTGCTCGGCGCAATGGTGAAGTTGCCATTGCCGACGTGCAGCACGCTGCCGCCGACGTTCTGCAAGCTACCGGCACCGAGTACCAGGTTGCTGTTGGCGGTTTCAAGCACACCGTTGGTGTTATCCAGCAGGCCGCCGATGGCGAACTCGGTGGTGCCCGCGTTGCCCAGGGCGCGCAAGCGGCCGTTGCCGTTGTCGAGGCTGGCGGCGCTGACCTTGAGGGTGGTTTGGCTTTCGACGATCCCCAGGCGGTTATTCAATGCGCCGCGCAGGCTCAGGTCGATCTGTTGGCCGGCGATCTGGCCGTCGTTATCGCCACTGTTGTCGACGTCGTTCGCGCTGACGCTCACCAGGCCGGTGGCATAGATGCCGCCGTTACGGTTGTCGACATTGCCGGTGGTGATGAGCGCATCGCCGCCCTGGGCAGAGACGCGTCCGCCATAGTTATCAATCATCGCCGCCAGCAGGTTGAGGCGCTGGCCCTGCACCGTGCCGCCCTGGCGGTTATTGTTCAGGTCGTAGCCGTTGCGCAGCACGCCCACCAGTTGCGCCTGCACTGCGCCGTTGAGGCTGGCGAGTGTGCCGCCACGGTTGTCGAGGCTGTTGGCGTTGAGCGTCAGGTCACCGGTTTGCGCAAACAGTTTGCCGCTCTGGTTATCCACGTCGCCGCTGGTGTTGAGGGTCAGGCCGTTCTGGCCCTGCACCACGCCGAGGCCGTTGGCAATTGCGGCGGCCTGCAACTGCACGCCGGCGCCTTGGCTGTAAATCAAACCGTCGGCGTTGTTTTGCAGCAGGCCACCGGTGTTGATCGCGACGTTGCCGGTGCCCGCGAGGGTGCCGTGCTGGCTGTTGTCGATCGCCCCGGCAAACAGGCTCAGCTGGTTCTGGCTGACTATTTGCCCGCCCTGGTTGTTGACCTGGGTGGCGCGCTGCAACAGCAAGGGCCCGGCGCTGGCCAGTGTGCCGTGGGTGTTGATCAGGTTGCCGAGCAGGTTGAGGGTCACTGCGGCGTTGCCTGCCAGGGTGCCGGCGTTGTTGCTCAGGTCGGTGGCATTCACCGCCAGCGCCTGCTGCGCATTGATCTTGCCGGCGTCGTTGGCGAGTGTCGCTGCCTGTACGTCGAGGGTCGCGCCGCTGTCGATCAAACCGCCGCCACTGTTGTTGAGCAGGCCGCTGACGGTCAGGCCCTGCCCCGCGGCGCTGGACAGAATCCCGCCACTGCTGTTGTCGAGGCTGGCCGCGTTGATGTCCAGCCGGCCCTGGCTGACCAGCGCACCGGCGCCGCTGTTGAGCAGTGCGCCCGTGAGGTTGACTGCCATCGCGCCGCTGCGGCTGGAAAACGTGCCGTTGTTGCGGTTGTCGAGGCTACCGCCGCTGAAGCCGAGGCTCTGCCAGCCCGACACCAGGCCATTGGCGTTGATCAGGTTGGCCGCGCCGAGGGTAAATACCTGGCTGCTGATCAGCTTGCCGGCGCTGTTGTCCAGCGTACGCGCGGCCAGCGTCAGGTTCTGCTGGCTGGAGATTTCACCACCTTGATTGTTGAGGTCACGCAGGTGGTTGATCGTCAGCGGGCCTTTGCCGAGGATCAGGCCGCCATGGTTATCGAGGTCGCCGTTGTTCAGGTTGCCGTTGTTCAGGTCTACCGTCACGCGTTGCTCGCCAGTCACCCGGCCGTTTGCCGAGGTCAAGGTGCCGGTGCTCAGGTCGAGCGTGCCGACAGCCGACACTTCACCGCCGTTGCCGGTATTCAGGCTGGCTGCGGTGAGGTTCAGGTTGCCCTGGCTGTGAATCAGGCCAAGGCCGGTGTTGTTCAGCAGGCCATCGCTGGTCAGTTGCAGGTCGCCCCGGCTGTTCAGGGTGCCGTTGCTGTTGTCCACCGAAGCGGCGTGGGCGTCGAGACCGGCAGCGCCGATCAAACCCTTGATGTTTGTCAGCGCCTGGTTGATGCGCAAGGTCAGCGCTTGATTGCTCAGCAGCTTGCCGTTGCTGTTGTCGAGCGTGCGCGCGGCCAGCGTGAAGGCCTGGCCGCTGGAGATTTCACCGTTGCTGTTGGTGACGTCGGTGAGGTGGTTGAGTTGCAGCGCCCCGGCCGAATTGATCAAGCCGCCGCTGTTGTTCAACACGCCGTTGTTCACGTCGAGCGTCAGCGCGCCGTTGCTGAACAGCTTGCCGCCCTGCTGGTCCAGGCCGCTCACGCTGGCGGTCAGCGCGTTGCTGCTGCCGATGCTGCCGCCGTTGCTCAGTTGGCCGGCAGTGAGGTTCAGCGTGTCACCGCTGCTGATGCTGCCGTTCTGGTTGCTCAGGTCACCGGTGACCAGCGTCATTGCGCCTTTAGCGCTGAGGCTGCCTTGGGCGTTACTCAGCCCGAGGCTGTTCAGGCTCAGGGCGCCGTCGGTCAGCAGTTCGCCGCCGAGGTTGTTGACCTGGCCGCGCAGGCCCAGCGTAAGGTCTTGTGCGCTGGAAATGCTGCCTTGGGCATTGTTGAGGTTGGCGGCGCTGAGGCTCAGTTGGCTTTCACTGCTCAACACGCCTTGAGTGTTGTCGACGTCACCGGTCAGGGTCAGCATCAGCGGCTGCTGGCTGAAAACCTTGCCGCCGCTGTTGACCAGCGTCGAGCCGCTGAGTGTCACGCGCTGGCCGTTGAGCTGGCCCAGTGTTCGGTTAAGCAATTGGTCAACGGTCAGGCTCAGGGCGTTCGCCGCGAGCAGTTTGCCGCCGTCGCTGTTGTCCAGGCGCTGGGCATTCACGCTGACATCGGCGCTGCCGGTCAACTCGCCCGCGCGGTTGTCGACGCTGCCCACGTCCAGTGTCAGTGCGTGGGTGGCGCCGACCAGGCCCGTGCGGTTATCCAGGCTGGCAGCGCGGATGTGCAAGGTGTCGGTGCTGACCAACTGGCCGTGCTGGTTGTTGATGGCGCTGGCGTTGAGCGTGGTGTCGGCCTTGCCGGCCACTTGACCACTGCGGTTGTCCAGGCTGGCGGTGGTGAGCAGCAGCGCGCCATCGCCGACCAGGCTGCCGCGTAGGTTGGTGAGTTGGTCACGGGCAGTGATGTCGACGCCGCCATGGCTGCTGATGACGCCGTCGGTGTTATCCATTTGCGCGCTGCTGGAAGTAAAACCCAGGGCGCTGATGTGGCCGTTGACGTTGCCCAGTTGCTGGTCTGCAGTGAGGCTCAGGGCCTGATTGCTGATGAGTTTGCCGTTGCTGTTGTCAAGGTTGTGCGCCGCCAGCGAGAACGCGGTCTGGCTGGAGATTTCACCGCCCTGGTTGCTCAGGTTGCCCAGGTTGCTCAGCAGCAGGATTGGCGCATTGATCAAGCCGCCGTTGCTCAGGTCGCCGCCGTTGAGGTTCAGGTTCAGCTGGGTGTTGCTGAACAGTTGGCCGCCCTGTTGGGTCAGGCCGCTGACGCTGGCGGTGAGTACATCGGCGCTGGCAATACGCCCGCCGTTGGTGACCTGGGCCGCGGTCAGGTCGAGCTTGCCGGTGCTGGTGAGGGCTCCGCCGGTGCCGTTATTGAACTGGCCGGTGGTGACGCTGGCGGCGCCGTCACTTTTGATCAGGCCTTGCCCGCTGTTGTCGAGGCTGGCGCTGGTGAGTGTCAGGCCGTGTGCCGAATCGAAGGTGCCGCCCAGGTTCAACAGCTCGGCGCTGCTGGTCACGCTGAGCATGCCGGCGCTGGTCACCTTGCCACTGCTGTTGTCGAGGCGTTGGCCGAGCAGCGTAAGGTTGCCTTCGCTGCTGAGGGTGCCACCGGCGTTGATCAGGCTGGCACCCGCCAATGCGGCCGGCGTCAGTTGAATCGCCAGCGAGTGCTGGGCGGCCACGCTGCCTTGGGTGTTGTCCAGGCGCGTGCCGACAAGGTGCGCATCCTGCGCGAACACCAGCCCTTTGGCCTGGTTGATCACCTGGGCCACGGCCAGCTCCAGTGCCGTCGCGGCGAGCAGCTTGCCGCCGCTGTTGTCCAGTTGCTGGCCAGTCAGCGCGACGTCTTGCTGGCTGGAAATCTCCCCGGCACGGTTGTTGGTGCTGTCGACCGCCAGTTTCAGCGCTTTATTCGCCGCTACCAGTCCGCCGTAGCTGTTGTCGAGGGTGTTGGCATTCAGCGTCAGCGTGCCCTGGGCCGTCAGCTCCCCGCCTTGTTGAGTCAGTGTCCCCAGGGTTGCGTCGAGGTCGCCTTGGCTGGCGATACGGCCCTTGGCGTTGCTGACGTTATCGAAAGCCAGGTGCTGCGGGCCGGTGGCGCTGATCAAGCCATTACTGTTATTCAGCGACTGGCCAACAAAACCCAGCGCCTGCTGGCTGTTGATCACGCCTTGGCGGTTGTCCACCTGGCCGGTGTGCAGGTTCAGGTTCTGGTTGGCTCGAATCAAACCGGTGCGGTTGTCCAGGCTGGCGGACTGGATGCCCACCGCGCCTTTGGCCAGCACGCTGCCTTGCGCATGGTTGTCGAGCAGGCCGTCTACGCTTGCGTTCAGGCTGCCATCACTGACGAGGCTGCCGGCCTGGCTGTTGTCCAGGCTGGCAGCGTTCACCTGCAAGCGCTGACCGGCGCCGAGGGTGCCGCCCTGATTGCCGAGTGCGCCGATGACGCTCAGGTCGAGGCTGTTATCGCCCAGTACGTGCCCGCCCTTGTTGCTCAGCGCCGCGGCATTGACCACGCTGGCACCGGCGCTCGACACCTCGCCGCCGTCGTTGACCAGGCTGCCGACCACGCTCAGCGCCAAATCGGTCGAGCTGCTGAGCAAGCCGTGGGTGTTGTCCAGCGTGCCCACGTGCGCCGTGAGCCCGGCTGCCGAAATTTCACCGTTGAGGTTCGCCAGCAACTGGTCGACCTGCAGGTTCAGCGCCTGGTCGCTGATCACCTTGCCGCCGCTGTTGTCGAGGTTCTGCGCGGCAAGCGTAAAGGCCTGCGCGCTGGAAATTTCACCGCCACTATTGCCCACCGTGGCGAGATGGTTGAGCAGCAGCGCGCCCGGGGTGTTGATCAGGCCACCGGCGTTGTCCAATTGCGCGTGGTCCAGGTCCAGGGTCAGGCTACGGGCGCTGTACAACTGGCCGCCCCGGTTGCTGATCGCGCCCTGGCTGGTGAGCGCCCATGGCCCGGCACTGCTGATGGCCCCGCCGTCGTTGATCAGGTTGCCTACCTGCGCGCCAAAACTGTTGTCGCTGTGCACCACACCCTGGGTGTTATTGAGCTGATTGCGCAGCACCAACGACAGGTCGTCTTTGGCATACACGCTGCCTTGGCCACTGTTGTCCAGGCTGCCCGCGTTGAGGCTGACAGTGTGCTGGCCGCTGAGGGTGCCCTTGAGGCTATTGTCGAGGCTGGCGGCGCTCAGTTGCAGGTCACCGGTGGCGGCGAACAGGCCGGTCTGGTTGAGCAGTTGCCCGGCGATTTGTGCGGTGAGCTGGCCGTTGCTGATAATCCGGCCCTGGCTCTGGTTGTCCAACTGATCGGCGTTGATCTGGCCCTGGCGCTGGGCGCTGAGGGTACCGTGCCGGTTGACCAGCGCAGCGGCATTTACCGTCAGGTCACGGCTGGCGATCACGGTGTTGCCGGTGTTGTCCAGGGTTTGCGCAGTCAGGCGCACATCGCCATTGGTATTGCGGCTGTTATCGGCATTTACGCCCGCTTCGATAATGCCGCTGTTGCTCAGGTGAGCGCCGCTGTCGAGGGTGATGCTGTTGCGGGCCGCGAGGTTGTTGGCGTTGCTGAGGTCGCCCTGGGCCTTGATCGCCAGGTCTGTACCGGCATACACCGCGCCTTGGGTTTCCACACTTTGGGCGGTCACATTCAAGGCACTGCCGGCCGAGGTTTGCCCCAGGTTCAGGTGGCCGTTGGCATCAATGCGGATATCGCCCCCGGCAACCATGTTGCCGGCAAGCCGTACCCCGACGCCCGCCTCGGTGCCCACCAGCCTGATCGTGCCGGCGTACATCCCGCCCAACGCCGATGAGTCGATCGCCAGCGTCGGTGCGGCGCTGCCGTCGGCGGCGCGTGCGGTGGCATTCAAGGTGGCGGCGTCGACGTCATTGCGCCCGGCGACGATGGCCAGCTTTTGCGCCTGAATCTGCGCGTTGATGTGCGCGGCGCGGGTGATGATTTCGAACTGGCCGACGTTGCTCGCGTTCAGGCCGTCGCCATCAACCGACACACTGCCCTGGTCCACCTGGTAGCGGCTGACCTTGCCGTTTTCAATCACGGCCTGGCCGGTGGTCAGCGTCACCTGCGGCGTGTTGATAAAACCGCAGCCGTTGCAGCTCACGCCGTAGGGGTTGGCGACAATCACATGCGCTGACTGCCCCGCCACTTCGGTGTAGCCGCGCAACTGGCTCGGGCTGCCGCCGTTGACTTCGTTGAGGATCGTGCTGGCGGCCTGCCCGTTGAAGTTGGGGTTGCCGACAATGATCCCGCCCAGCTGTGTGCTTTGGGTGCGGTCGGTGGCGTTATTGAGGATCAGGCCTTGCGTGCCGACGTTGTAGTCATGGAACTGGTTATGGGACAGGCCCGCCGCATTCGGCGCCGCGATGTTGACAATCGGCACGCCATTGCCGGCTTGCGCCAGGGTGGTGCCGGGCGCATTCACGACAATGCCGTCCGCCTGCGCCAGCAACGGCTGCCAGAACAGCGCGTTCGCCAGAATCAGCGCCAGCCCGCGTTTGGGCAGGCCCAGAAACGACGTGCGGTTTTTCAGCGCTGCAGAAGGCTGGCGCGCAAGAAAGGCGAACTGGCGGACGTCCATGTGAAGTCTCGATGCACGAAGGCAAAAAAGTTAGAGGAAGAAATCCAGGCGGAAATAGATCGGGGCTTCACGCTCGGTGATGGCGTCCGGTCGCTCCAGCGAATGCGCAAAGGTCACGGTGGCGGCGACGTTGGGGCCGCGGGCAAACAACTCCAGCGCGTCACTGGTCATGCGCCCGTGCTGATCGGGGTTGTAGCGCCCGTGGCTGATCACGCCCTGGTCATAGCCGAGGCTGCTGCCATACTCGGCAAACACCGCGTGCATCCAGCTCCAGGTCACCGGGCGGGTCCAGCGCAGGTCGTTGCGCCAGTAACCGCCGCTGTCGCCGGTGAGGGACTGGTCCTGATACCCACGAATCGACGACTGCCCGCCCAGGCTGGTGCGCTGTGGGCTGAACAGCACGTCTTCACTGTGTTGCCCGGTCATCAGGCTGGTGAAACTGAATGACTCGTCCCACAGCTTGAACGGCTGCAAATAGCTGAGGGTGGCGGTGTATTTACGGTAGCGCGCGTCGGGCTGTCCGGCTTTGACGTCGCGATTGCTTTGCGCATCGAAGGCGCCGATGCCGTCCTGCATGCCCAGGTCTATGTTGAGAAAAGCACCGCCAATGCGCCGGCCATGGTTGATGCCGAACTGGGCTTCGCTGATGCGGTTGCTGCTCAGGGCCAGCTTGCTGTCTTCGATGTAGTTGTGGGTGCTGAGGTAGGACACGCCGGTGCTCAGCGAGGTTTTGCTCAGCGCGTCGCGGTAGATCACCCGCTCAAGGCGCAATTGATGGTTCTGGCTGTCGCCGCTTTGCTTGAAGCTGAAACCATTGGCCTGGGCCTGGGAGCGGTACTCGCTTTCGCTGTAGCTGTAGTTGAGGTTCCACCAGCCGAACGGCAGGTTGTAATTGAGCATCGCGTTGCGCGAATTCTTGCTGGTATCACTGACCACATCGTGCCCGGCGCGCAGCGAGAGTTGGTCGGACAGCCCCAGCGGGTTATCCCAATCGAAGCTGGTGCCAGCCTGCTGGCGACCGGTGCTGCGCTGGCCGTCGTTGCCGTAGGACACACCGGCGCGCCAGGGCTTTTGCGCGCTGTTCTTGACCAGCACGTCGCTGCCGCCCACCGCCTTGCCCGGCGCCAACTCCATTTGTGCCTGGTTCGACGGCAAGCGATTGAGCTGGTCAACCATCTGCTCGATTTCCCGCAGGTTGAGCACATCACCGGGCTTGCCGGGAAACACCTGGGCCAGCTGGCGCTCGGAAAAGCCACTGCCCTCGGCGCCCTTCAAGCCTTCGAGGCGGCCCTCCACCACCTGCACCTTCAGGTTGCCACTGGACAGATCCTGTTGCGGCAAGTAGGCGCGGCTGGTCACCAGGCCTTTGTCGATATAGCGCTCGGTGATGGTTTTAAGCAGCGCATTGAGCTGCGCCACGCCCAGGCATTGCCCGGTATAAGGCGCCAGTATCTGCGTGCGTTCGTTGGCGCCAAGCGCGTCTGCACCGCTGAGTTGGACGGTCTTGATGGGGAAACAGCGATTATCCGCAGCCGCGTTGGGCGCGGTTGCCGGTGTGGCGCTACCGGGCAGGTCCTTGAGGCCATCCAGGCGGCGGCGTTGTTCTTCGAGCAGGCGGTCCTGGCGGTCGCGGATCAGGTCGGTATCACCTGGGTTGGGCGCCGCCTGCAGCGTCATGGCCACCGCGAGACCTGCCAGTGCCAGCGCGTGGCAACTCACTGTGAGGATTGAAACTCGCATGGCCATTCCCTTGACTAAATGGCTTAGTGCCATCACTGGGCGGCGATACTATGGACACATTTTTTTGGCGTCAATTTGTCAAACATGAAACTTTTACAGAATGTTTCATGTTTGTATTCTGGCGAAAACAACGGCATTGGTTTATGGGGCGCGAATAGTTTTTGGGTTGTCCATCGCCTGACTGTGAACCGAGGATCCATAAGCCTGGCATGGGCCAAATGCTCAAACGTCATAATCTTCGACTCGTCCGCATGGTAATCTCGCGCCACCACGAATAGACATTGATCGTCACAAGACGATGACCAGAGCCAGGAAAGAACATGCCGAAAATCTCTCACTCAGCGTTGCGCCGCAACTTCCGTGAATTGCTTGCAAAGAACATCTGCGTAGAAACCGCCTCCGTTTTCGACCCCATGTCGGCGCGTATCGCCGCCGACCTGGGCTTCGAAGTCGGCATCCTGGGTGGCTCGGTCGCATCGTTGCAGGTCCTGGCGGCACCCGATTTTGCCTTGATCACGCTGAGTGAGTTCGTTGAACAGGCCACCCGCATTGGCCGGGTCGCCCAGCTGCCGTTCATTGCCGACGCCGACCACGGTTACGGCAATGCGCTGAACGTGATGCGCACCGTTGAAGAGCTTGAGCGCGCTGGCGTTGCGGCACTGACGATTGAAGACACGCTGCTGCCGGCCCAGTTTGGGCGTAAGTCCACCGACCTGATTTCCGTCGAGGAAGGCATCGGCAAAGTGAAGGCAGCCCTTGAAGCGCGGGTCGACCCTGAGCTGTCGATCATCGCCCGCACCAACGCCGGTGTATTGCCGACCGCAGACGTGATCGCGCGCACCAAGGCCTACGAAAAAGCGGGCGCCGATGGCATCTGCATGGTCGGTGTCAAAGACTTCGACCACCTTGAACAGATCGCCGAAAACCTTACGGTGCCGCTGATGCTGGTGACCTACGGCAACCCACAGCTCAATGACAGCGAACGCCTGGCCAGCCTCGGCGTGCGCGTTGTGGTGGCCGGGCATGGCGCTTACTTTGCCTCGATCAAGGCGACGTACGACAGCCTGCGCGCCCAGCGCAAACTGACCAGCAGCACCACGAATCTGAGCGCGACTGAACTGACGCATACCTACACGCTGCCGGAAAGCTACGTGGCGTGGGCGGAAGAGTTCATGGACGTGAAAGAGTAAGCGTCGGCCAATCGGCGGCCAGTTCCGACTGGCCGCCGACCTCAGTCAGTAATTGGCGCTGGGATTACCCACGTCCACATAGCCATTTTTCGGCGCAATAATCACCTCCAGTGGCGGCGGCGTGACGCCGAAGCCGTTGAGTTGATCGGTGAGCCCTTTGTACCAATCCTCCTGCTGTTTCTTGCGCGCATTGTCGGCCTTGATGTCGGCAATGATCGCGTAGATCAAGCCGCCGACAGCTGCAATCCCGCCCACCGCACCGGCCAAGGCACCTGCCGCGCCACCAATGACGCCCGCCGCCTCCGCAACGCCTGCGGCTACCGTGGTAATGCGCGGCACCACGTAGGTCGCGACTTCCACCATACCGGCCACGGCCGACAAGCCATTGAGCCCGGCAAAGGTGCCCTGGAAGCCGGCCCCGACCTTGTCGCCACTTTGCGCCGAGTTCTTCGCCGAAATTGCCCCGGTGACCAGCCCCAGCACGTTGCCCGCTACGCCGCCCAGGCTCTTGCCGACGTTCTCCACGTCTTTCACATACTTGGGTGCATCAAACTTGTAAGTGCCTTGTTGGGTGCGGTCGAACTGGTCCTGGACAAACTTGGCGCCGCCTTCCATAAACAGCCCGGCCGCCTGGAACGACTGCCCCACCGTTTGCGCGGTGCTGCCGCCCTTGCCGCCGGCAATGCGCGTGCCGATGGCGCCTGCCAGCAACACGCCAGACACGCCATGCATCACCCCGGCTTTGTACGTGGCGCTGACTCCAGCGGGTAGCTTGCCGCCCCAGGTGCTTTGGACTTTCTTGATCGCGTCATCGAACTTGGCGCCGCCGCGCATGGCGTCTTCCACCGCACGTATGCCGCTGATGATGTCGGCGGTTTTCGGCGGTGCTTCGCCGGGCGCGGTGAACGCGGCGATGTTGTCGTTGATCACTTGCTCAAGGCGCGGGTCATTGGCGCCGGTCACGCCGAGGCCACGGTAGAAGTCATCGATGGACTGGCCTTTAAGCAGGTCCTCGCGCCCGAGCTTGGCGGCGACGTCGTTGAAGCTCGAGCTGCCCGCCTGCACGGTCTTGTCGTCGAGCACCGCGTCGAAGATGGCTTTGTTTACCCCGGACTGAATCACCGCCTTGTCTGCCGGTACGCCGCTGGCAATGAGGTCGTTGATTTGCTTGCCGGAGGTGATGTCGGCGTACTCGGCCTTGACCTTGTCCTTGATCGCCTGCGGGGCGTTTTCCAGGGCTTCCTTGTAGTCGGGTTGCTTGCCGAGCGCCTGGGCGTAGAAGTCCGGGTACTTGATAAAGCTCGACAACGCATCGGTGGTGCTGGCGCCCTTGACCGCAAAGGCACTTTCCAGCGCATCGGTGCTCGATGACGCCTGCAGGCGGCGCTCCATCTCGGCTTTCAGGGCCGGGTCGGCGGCGACGGTTTTCTGCAGTTGTTCGGTGCCCTGGGTGTTGAGGAACTGCTGCACATCCGGGTCTTTGCTGAGCGTGTCGATGCGGCTCTGCACGTCCTTGATGAAATCTTCGCGCTGCTGGCCCGGCGACTTGCCGTCACCCGACCACTCATTGGCGGCATCCGGCCCCTGGTGCGCGAACGCATCCGCACCGGCCTTGTAGTTCGCCAGGCCCGTGGATAGTTGGATGATCGCCGCGGTTTTGTCCGCGCCGCTGGCGCTGCTGTGGCCGCCGGCAAAATAGTCGGCACCGACCTTGGAAGCGTCACCGCCGGCCGCCTTGACCGCGTCCTCGGTGGCCTTGGCGTTCAAGTCTTTGATCTGGTCGTCGGCGCTGTTGCCGTCCAGGCCCTTGAGGTTGTCGTAGCCGTATTTGCCGAAGTCCTGCAGGCGCCCCGCTTCCGTGCCGTGGCGGGCTTCGCCGTCCTTGGTGAAACCGTCGATGCGGCCATTGCCAACGTTGCCACCGTCAATGTGCTTGCCGGTCTCGTCGTAGTTTTCGACATAGTTGAGCACCTGCGCCGCACGCCAGGCGGCATCGGGGTCGTGCTCGAAATCGCCGACGCGCTCGCGCAGCTTGTCCTTGACCCCGCTCTGGTTGCCGAGGTTTTTCAGCAAGGGGTTGTCATCGATGATCTGTTGCGCGCTGCGGGTATCGCCCAGCGGGCGCCCTTCGCCGGGCAGTGGCAAATGATTGGACGGTGCGTCGCCCTTGGGCGCGGCCTTGGGTGGGGTGACGGGTAGCTCGCCTTTGAGGGTGTCCCAGCCGTATTTGCCAAAATCCTGCAGGCGCCCGGCTTCCGTGCCGTGGCGGGCATCACCGCCTTTGGTAAACCCGTCGACCTTGCCGTTGCCGGCGTCGTTCAGCTCTGCGCGTTTAACCGTGGGCTTGCCGTTTTCGTCGAGCTTTTCGATGTGCTCCAGCACCCTGCTGGCGCGGTAGGCCGCGTCGGGGTCATGCTCGAAATCGCCCACGCGCTCACGCAATTTGTCTTTCACGCCACTCTGGTTGCCCAGGTTTTTCAGCAGGGGGTTGTCGTCGATGATTTGCTGCGCGCTGCGAAAGTCGCCTTGGGGCCGCTTTGTATCAGGCCCGAGGCGGTTGTCGCCGGGCTGATTGTCTACCGCCCTGGACACCGCTTTGTTCCAGTTGGCGTTTTCGCCCGCTTTGGGTGTGCTGTCGACCGGGTTGACCTGCATGACCTGTCTCCTTGATGTGGCATGGGAGACGGGATTATTGGCGGGCAAGTGCAACAGTCTTGTTACAAACAAATAATTGGGACAAGCAGAAGCATATCGCCATTACTTAATGGCAATTTAAAGGCTTACCTATTTATATAAGTTTATTTAACTAAATCTAAAAAATCCGCCGCAGAGCCTGCGGCGGCAAACCAAAGGTTTTTGTCGAAGCAGAGCGGCTAAGACCCTGCCCACGCTACACCTGCGAAAAATTAAAAGAGGTGAAGTTTAATTAATCGAGTTTAATCCGCAACTGCGCTGCAGCCCGCGAAAAATATGCTAAAAATCAGCTTCGACAAGCTCGTCGAGCACAATAAAAACGGCATTACGCTCACTGAAAACCCTGCCAACAAAACTGCTGCGCCATTTCAACAATTGCGGTGTTTCTGTGCACGCGTTAATTATTCCGGGGAAGTAACAACATGATCAAACAGTGGAGCCTGTTAACACTGGCGGTGTGCGCCAGCGTCAGCCAAATGGCGTTGGCCGAGTCCGTCACCGACCAGGCCGATTCCAAAGGCTTTATCGAGGGCAGCAGCGTGACCGGGCTGTTGCGCAACTATTACTTCGACCGCGACCGCCAAAGCGGCAAGGCCGACAACCGCGACTGGACCCAAGGCGCGATGCTCAATTACGCCTCGGGCTTTACCCAGGGCACCATTGGTTTTGGCGTAGATGCCTACGCCTATGGCGCGATGAAGCTGGACGCCACCCACGCCGATGCCGGCACCGGTGACCTGCCGACCGATCGCCATGGCGACCCGGAAAACGGCTACGGCTCAGTCGGTGCGGCGGTGAAAATCAAGGTCTCCAAGACCGAGCTGAAATTCGGGGACATGCAGCCCACCGCCCCGGTCTTCGCCACCGGCGGCACGCGTATTTTGCCGCAGACCGCCAGCGGCTTTGACCTGACCAGCAGCGAAATCGCCGGCCTGGACCTGGAAGCCGGGCACTTCACCAGCACGAACAGCGGCATGACCAGCAACCATGACCACGATATCTACGCCACCTACGCCAACGTCGCGGCCAACAGTGCGAGTTTCATCGGCGGCAAATACACCTTCACGCCGTCACTGAGCGCGACCGTGTACGCCGGTGAACTGGAAGATATCTGGCGCCAGTACTACACCAACCTCAACTACGTGTTGCCGTTGGGCCATGACCAGTCACTGGCGCTGGATGGCAACCTGTACCGCACCCTCGACACCGGCAGCGCCAAGGCCGGGGCGATCAACAACACCACGTATTCGGTGGCGGCGGCCTACTCGTTCCTGGCGGCCCACACCTTGACGCTGTCGTTCCAGAAAGTGCATGGCGATACGCCGTTCGACTACATCGGCACCGGCAACAACGGCGCGGGCGAAGGCGGCGATTCGGTGTTGCTGGCCAACTCGATTCAGTGGGGTGACTTCAACGGCCCGGGCGAGCAGTCCTGGGGCATTCGCTATGACCTGAACATGGCCAGCTATGGCGTGCCGGGCTTGAGCTTCATGACCCGCTACGTCAACGGCTCGGACATCAACGGCACCCACACCCCGGCCAACAGCGCCTATGTCGGTGATTACGGTGCCGATGGCGACCACCACGAGACCGATGTGGAAGCCAAATACGTGCTGCAAAGCGGCCCGGCGAAAAACCTGTCGCTGCGCGTGCGTGACGCGATGGTGTCGTCGAACGCCGACCAGCGCGATGGCAAGTTGAACGAGCTGCGGCTGATCGTCGACTACCCGTTCACGCTGTTGTAATTACGCCGGGTTCAGCCGTTGGCGCATGCCTGCGCTGGCGGCTGGACCGGCCTGCACCACGCACTCATCCAACGCCACCAACGCGCCTGCGGCGGTGGCCATCATCGGCTGCACCGGCAGCCCCGTCTCGCGCTCAACCACCTCGACACTGGTGCCCTCTTCGGCGTAATGCCGATTGCCCCACGCCACCAACGCCATCAGCACCATGCGAAAATCCTCGCCCTTGGGCGTCGGCACGTATTCGTAGCGTGGCGGCCGCTCGCTGTAGGCGCGGCGCTCAAGCATCCCGGCCTCGACCAGGCCATTCAAACGACGCGTCAACATGTTCGGCGCAATGCCCAGGCTGCGCGAGAACTCATCGAAGCGGCGCAGGCCATGCAAGGCGTCGCGCATGATCAACATGCTCCACCACTCGCCTACGCGTTCAAGGCTACGGGCGATGGGGCATTCGTCGCTGACAAGGGACTTGCGTTGCATGGCGGTTCCTGTGTGGCAGTACAAAGTTGTGTGACGCCATGTTACTTTCATCATGATAGTGACGTCCACAGCTGTGTATCCCTCAAGCAACCGGAGTCGATTGATCATGAGTAAACGTATCGTCGTGACAGGCATGGGCGCGCTGACGCCGCTGGGTGCCAGTGTGGAATCCACCTGGCAACGCCTGTTGAACGGGCAGTCGGGGATCCGCCGCCTGCCGGAAGAGTTGATCGGTGACCTGGCGGTAAGCATCGGCGGCCAGGTGCAAAGCCTGCTGCAAGACCCTGAAGCCGGGTTTGATCCGGATCGCCTGCTGGCCGCCAAGGAACAGCGCAAAATGGACCGCTTCATTCTGTTCGCCCTGGCGGCGGCGGATGAAGCCTTGAAGCAAGCCGGCTGGGCGCCGAAAACGCCCGAAGAACAGGAACGCACCGCGACCATCATCGCTTCCGGCGTCGGCGGTTTCCCGGCGATTGCCGATGCCGTGCGCACCACCGACAGCAAAGGCCCACGGCGCCTGTCGCCATTCACTATTCCGTCGTTCTTGAGCAACATGGCCGCCGGGCATGTGTCGATCAATTACGGCTTGAAAGGCCCGCTGGGCGCGCCGGTAACGGCCTGCGCGGCAGGCGTGCAAGCGATTGGCGACGCGGCGCGGATGATCCGTGCCGGTGAAGTCGACGTGGCCGTGTGTGGCGGTGCGGAAGCGGCGATTCATCGGGTCAGCCTGGCGGGTTTTGCGGCGGCGCGCGCGTTGTCCAGCGATTTCAATGACACGCCTGAGCGTGCTTCGCGGCCTTTCGATCAGGCACGTGACGGCTTCGTGATGGGCGAAGGTGCCGGCATTCTAGTCATCGAAGAACTCGAACACGCGCTGGCACGCGGCGCGCAGCCCATCGCCGAACTGGTCGGTTATGGCACCAGTGCCGATGCCTATCACATGACCGCCGGGCCGGAAGACGGTGATGGCGCGCGTCGGGCCATGACCCAGGCGTTGCGCCAGGCGGGCATCGAGGCGTCCAAGGTGCAGTATTTGAATGCGCATGCGACGTCGACGCCCGTGGGCGACAAAGGCGAACTGGCTGCCATCAAGACGGTATTCGGCGCGAGCGGCCACCCGGCCATCAGTTCGACCAAATCCGCCACCGGCCATTTGCTCGGCGCGGCAGGCGGCATCGAAGCAATCTTCACCGTGCTCGCCCTGCGCGATCAGGTCGCGCCGGTGACGTTGAACCTGGAAAACCCGGACGCCCTCGCCGACGGCCTGGACATGCTGCGCGGTGAGGCGCGGCATATGCCGATTGAATATGCGCTGTCCAACGGCTTCGGTTTTGGCGGCGTGAACGCCAGCGTGCTGTTCCGCCGCTGGGTATAACCCCCGGTTTGCCCCTGCCGTGATTTTCGGGGACCATGTGCGCCTTCTGTTTAAGCCAACAAGAGGCGCCCATGGCCAACCACGACCTGTCCTATACCCCCGACCCGGATGCCGATTCGATTTCCTCCGACGTGATCGGCTTCAACGGCATCCTGGTCTCCACCCAAATCCCAACGCGCGCCGACGGCAGCCTGGAACTGGGCGACATCACCCTGCAAAGCGAATGCACCCTGCAAGCGCTGAAAGTCGCGCTGGAGAAAGCCGGCAGCTCCATGGACCGGGTGATGCACCTGACCATCTACCTCACTGACATGGCTGATCGCGCGGCATTCAACGAAGTCTACAAGCGCTTTTTCGCCAAGCCCTGGCCGGTTCGTGCTGCTGTAGGCGTGGCTGCATTGGCGGTAGAAGGCATGCGCGTAGAAGTCACCGCGATGGCCGCCAAGGCCTGAGTTCGCACGGGCAACACACCTCAAAATGTGGGAGCGGGCTTGCTCGCGAATGCAATGTGTCAGTCACCCAATCAGTGACTGTCACTACGCATTCGCGAGCAAGCCCGCTCCCACATTGGATATCATTGAATCCTTCTCCCTAGGTTTGACAGCCCTGTGGTAGATGCCGGTCGGGCATTTCACGGCTACAATGCGCGCCTCGACCGTGACAAGCCTGACTAAAAAAACTATGTCCTTGCCCAAGCATCACCTTGAATTGCTCAGCCCTGCCCGCGATGTCGCCATTGCGCGCGAGGCTATCTTGCATGGCGCCGACGCCATCTACATCGGTGGCCCGAGCTTCGGCGCCCGCCACAATGCGTGCAACGAGGTGAGCGATATCGCTCAACTGGTCGAATTCGCCCACCGTTACCACGCCCGCGTGTTCACCACCATCAACACCATCCTGCACGACAACGAGCTGGAACCTGCGCGCAAGCTGATCCATCAGCTGTACGACGCCGGTGTCGATGCGCTGATCGTGCAAGACCTGGGCGTAATGGAACTGGATATTCCGCCCATCGAGCTGCACGCCAGCACCCAGACCGACATTCGCACCCTGGGCCGCGCCAAGTTTCTCGACCAGGCCGGTTTCTCGCAGTTGGTCCTGGCCCGTGAGCTGAACCTGCAGGAAATCCGTGCCATCGCCGACGAAACCGATGCCGCCATCGAGTTCTTTATCCACGGCGCCCTGTGCGTGGCGTTCTCCGGGCAGTGCAATATTTCCCACGCGCAAAATGGCCGCAGCGCCAACCGTGGCGATTGCTCCCAGGCCTGCCGCCTGCCGTACACCTTGAAAGATGACCAGGGCCGCGTGGTGGCCTTTGAAAAACACCTGCTGTCGATGAAAGACAACAACCAGAGCGCCAACATCCGCGCCCTGGTCGAGGCCGGTGTTCGCTCGTTCAAGATCGAAGGCCGCTACAAGGACATGGGCTATGTGAAGAACATCACCGCCTATTACCGCCAACGCCTCGACGACGTCCTCGAAGACCGCCCCGACCTGGCCCGCGCGTCCAGCGGCCGTACCGCGCATTTCTTCCTGCCCGACCCGGAAAAAACCTTCCACCGTGGCAGCACTGATTACTTCGTCACCGACCGCAAAATCGACATCGGCGCGTTCGACACGCCCACCTTCACCGGCCTGCCGGTGGGCAGGGTGGAAAAAGCCGGCAAGCGCGACTTGCAGGTGGTCACTCACGAGCCGCTGTCCAACGGCGACGGCCTGAATGTGCTGGTCAAGCGCGAAGTCGTGGGTTTCCGCGCCAACATCGCCGAACCCAAAGGCGAGTTCGAAGAAGACGGCGAGAAGCGCTACCGCTACCGCGTCGAGCCGAATGAAATGCCGGCCGGCCTGCACCAGTTGCGCCCGAACCATCCGCTGAACCGCAACCTCGACCATAACTGGCAACAGGCCCTGCTCAAGACCTCGGCCGAGCGCCGTATTGGCTTGGCATGGGTCGCACGCTTGCGTGAAGACCAGTTGCAAGTCACCGCGACCAGCGAAGAAGGCATCAGCGCCAGCATCACCCTGCCCGGCCCGTTTGGCGTGGCCAACAAGCCGGAACAGGCGCTCGACACCCTGCGCGACCTGCTTGGTCAACTCGGCACCACCGAGTACCACGCGACGAATATCGAGCTGAACGCGCCGCAGGCGTTTTTCATCCCCAACTCGCAGCTCAAGGCCCTGCGCCGCGAAGTAATCGAGGCGCTGACCGCCGCACGCGTCGCGGCTCACCCGCGTGGCGGGCGCAAGGCCGAGACGTCACCGCCACCGGTTTACCCGGAAGCGCATTTGTCGTTCCTGGCCAACGTCTACAACCAGAAAGCCCGTGATTTTTACTACCGTCACGGCGTGAAGTTGATCGACGCGGCCTTCGAAGCCCACGAAGAAACCGGCGAAGTGCCGGTGATGATCACCAAGCACTGCCTGCGGTTCTCGTTCAACCTGTGCCCTAAACAGGCCAAGGGTGTGACGGGCGTCAAGACCAAGGTAGCGCCAATGCAGCTGATCCACGGCGATGAAGTACTGACGCTGAAGTTCGACTGCAAACCGTGCGAGATGCATGTGGTGGGCAAGATCAAGGGTCACATCCTGGGCTTGCCGCAACCGGGCAGCGGCGTGGGTCATTTCGACCCGGAAAGTATCATCTTTCAGGGCACGCACTAGCCCTTGGGGAGCGGGGCCACCACCAGCCCCGCTGCAACCCGGCAGCCGCCAACAAAATCGCCGCAACCCCCAGCCATTGCAGCCAGCCCAGGCGATGCCCAAAGGCAATCCAGTCGACAAAAATCGCCGCAATCGGGTAGATAAACGACAGCGCGCCGGTTATGGCAGTCGGCAGTTTCTGGATCGCCCCGTACAACAACACATACATCAGGCCGGTGTGCACCACGCCCAACGTGACCAATGCCGCCCAGGCATTGGTCGCGTTGGGCAAGCTGTTCCAGGGCACTAACGGCGCCAGCAACAGTGCGCCGGTAGTCACCTGGATCAGCGCCATCAAGTGCGGCGGCACTTCCTTCAGACGCTTGATGATCAACGCCGCAATCGCATACAAAAACGCCGCGCCCAAGGCCAGCGCGATACCCGCCAGGTAATCACCCCCACCGCTTTGCTGTTCGCCATGGGCAGTCACAATCGCCAACATGCCGAGAAACGCCACACTCAACCACGCCAGTTTCTGCACGGTGATCTTCTCACCGAGAAACAGCGCCGCCAGCAGCACCAACATGAACGGCTGCACGTTGTACACCGCCGTACTGATCGCGATGGACGCGCGTGAATAGGATTCGAACAACAGCAACCAGTTACCGACGATGGCCACGCCGCTGAGCATCGCCAGGCCGAGCTTGGCCCAGCTCAGCAGTTCCAGCCGCAGGTAACCCAGCAACGCGCACACCAGCAACAGCGTCAGCGCGCCGATCACGCAGCGCCAGAACACCACTTCGATCACCGACACGCCCGACACCAGCACAAACCAGCCGATGGTGCCCGAAATCAACATGGCGGCGACCATTTCCCACGACCCGCGACGGATAGATGTGTCCACGATGCAAGCTCCTCAAGTGAGGCTCAATTATGGCAATCTGCAGGTCAGCGGCTCCAGCGACTAAAATAGGCAAAAACCCTCATTCACCTTTTCTTATTAGGCGGGCAGCATGATTGACACTATCGACCAGCAACTGATCGCGGCCTTGATGGACGATTCGCGCCTGTCGCTCAAGGCCCTGGCGGGCATTACCGGGCTCTCGTCGCCCAGCGTCGGCGAACGCCTGCGCCGCCTGGAAGAACGCGGCGTGCTGACCCACTACACCGTCGACATCGACCCCAAACACTTCGGCTACCTGCTGCAAGCCATCGTGCGCATCCGCCCGTTGCCGGGCAAGTTGCAGGAGGTGGAGCGCCTGATCCAGGCGATTCCCGAGTTCACCGAATGCGACAAGGTCACCGGCGAAGACTGCTTTATCGCGCGCCTGCATGTGCGCACCATGGACCACCTCGACGCCCTGCTCGACCGGATCACGGCCTGCGCCGAAACCAACACCGCCATCGTCAAGAAAACCCCGGTCAAACGGCGTTTGCCGCCGCTGGCTGATTCATGATTTTGCGTCACTAACGCAGTGACGTAATCGCTATTCTGTCATCGCTGGCCGGTCTTTATGCTGGGTTCCACTCATTGGAACCCACAGGTGTAAAGCGCATGTACGTTATTACTGGCATCACAGGCAAAGTCGGCGGCGCCTTGGCGCGCAATCTCCTTAACGCAGGTCTTCCCGTTCGCGCGGTGATTCGCGACGCCGGCAAGGCGGCTTATTGGGCGGACCAGGGCTGCGAAATCGCGTTTGCCGCGATGGAGGATGCCCAGGCGCTGACGGAGGCATTCAAGGGCGCAACCGGCGTCTTCATCCTGCCGCCGCCGGGCTTCGACCCACTGCCTGGTTTTCCGGAAGCGCGCAACGTAATTGCAGCCGTCAGCCAGGCCCTGAAGGCCGCCGCGCCGGAAAAAGTCTTGTGCCTGTCGACCATCGGCGCGCAAGCCACAGAACTGAATCTGCTGACTCAGCGCACATTGATGGAACAGGCGTTGAGCGCTCTGGATATCCCCGTGACCTTCCTGCGCCCCGGCTGGTTTATGGAAAACGCTGCGTACGATGTCACCACCGCGCGTGACACCGGTGTGATCCATAGCTTCCTGCAACCGCTCGACAAGCGCGTGCCAATGGTTGCCACCGCCGACATCGGCACACTCGCCGCGCAGTTGCTGCAACAAGACTGGGCCGGCCACCGCGTGGTCGAGTTGGAAAGCCAGTGGGTCAGCCCGAACGACATCGCCCAAACCCTGACACACCTGCTCGGCCGCGAGGTACATGCCGAAGTGGTTGAGCGCGATACCTGGGAAGCATTGCTGCGCGGCCAGGGCGCACAAAACCCATTGCCGCGCATGCGCATGGTCGATGGATTCAACGAAGGCTGGATCTGTTTCGAGCATGAACAGGTGCTGAAGGGAACCACCTCGCTGGAAAGCGTGCTGCGCACCCTTGCCGGGTAACTCGCTTAATCCCCTCAGTTATGCGAACGCAGAGCTCAAAGCAACGAAGATTAAATGTGGGAGCGGGCTTGCTCGCGAATGCGGTGAATCAGTCAACTCATATGTAGCTGACCCACCGCTTTCGCGAGCAAGCCCGCTCCCACAGGGGTGCTGCGTTTAACTGAACATTTAACAACCAGCCGGCGGCTCAGTCGTGCAAGGCCTTCGCCGCCGCCAGCAACCCCCGGAACTTGCGATAGCGCGCCTCAAGCACCGGCTGTTGCTTCACATCAGGCCAATACCGCGCCTTGACCGGCATGCCCGCCTGCAACAAGTCCGTGCCCTGCCCGATCGACAATAACCCCAGTTTCGCCGCGCCAATGCAGGCGCTTAATTCGCTGCCCTGCAAGGTAAAAATCTGCCGTTGCAGGATATTCGCCAACAACTGCGCCCAGTATTCGCTGCGCGCGCCGCCGCCTACCAGCGCGCAGGCACCGACGCTGGCGCCGGCTGACTGCACGGCGTGCAAGGCGTCGAGCAAGCCAAACCCCACACCTTCCATCACCGCATAACCAAGCATCGCCGGGGTGCAATCGTGGCCCAGGTTCATGAAGCCGCCGCGCAGCAAGGGGTCGTTATGCGGCGTACGCTCACCCGCGAGGTAGGGCAAAAACAGTGGCGTGTCCAACGGCACGGGCTGCGCAATCGGCAACTGCGCCTGCACTTGATCCAGCAGGGTTTGTTCGTCCTGGCTGCCGGTCAGCCGCGTGACCCAACGCAGGCAACTGGCGCCGGCCAGCATGGCGCCCATGGTGTACCAGCGATTGGGCAGCGCGTGGCAGAAGCTGTGCACCGCGCTGGCCGGGTTGCCGGCGGCGTGATCGGTGATGGCGACGATGGCCGCGCTGGTGCCCAGGGTGATGAAACCATCCCCGGCATTGATTGCGCCGATGCCGACGGCCGCCACCGGGTTATCGCCGCCGCCCCCGGCAATCACCACCTCGGCAGACAAGCCCAGCCGGGCTGCAATACTCGGCGTCAAACACGCACTCGCCGCACCGCCTTCGACCAACCGAGGCATTTGTGCAGGCGCAAGGCCGGTGGCGCGCACCATCGGCGCAAACCATTCGCGGTGCGCCACGTCGAGCCACAAGGTGCCGGCAGCATCGGACATCTCGCTGATGCGCTCGCCACTCAGGCGCAAGCGCAGGTAATCCTTGGGCGACAGCACGCAGTCAATCGCCTTGAACACCTCGGGTTCATGCGCTTGCAGCCACAGCAGCTTCGGCGCAGTGAGCCCGGCCATGGGCAAGCTGCCGGTGACCTCGGCAAAGCCAGGCCCAAGCTGCTCCGCTTCGGCGACAGCGCGCGAGTCGTCCCACAGGATCGCCGGGTACAACACGCGGTCGTCAGCACCGAGCAGCACCGCGCCGTGCATCTGCCCGGACAACCCGATACACGCCACCCGACTGAACGCCGCATGGGCGCGCAACTGCTCCAGCGCCTGCAAACATGCCTGCCACCAGTCTTCCGGCGCCTGTTCGGACCAGCCGCCATGGCGCCGCGACACACTCAGGCGCACACCCGCATGCGCGAGCACGGCGCCGTCGACGTCCATGAGGATCGCCTTGAGTTCGGAGGTGCCCAGATCAATACCGAGGGAAACAGGACTGCTCATACGGGGGTCATTCCAATCAAATACAGCCACATGAATTACGGTATTGCAGGCGCGGCGCCAGGCGCACGCTTTGCACCGGCGCGTTGGGCGAGGCCATGCGTTGCAGCAGCATCTGTACCGCGCGGGCGCCAAGTTCCTTGACGGGCTGGGCAATCAAGGTCAGGCGCGGCACGAAAAAATCTGCCCAGTCAAAATCATCAAAACCCACCAGGGCGATCTGCCCCGGTACCTCAATCTGCGCATCACGCAGGGCGTGCATGGCGCCCAAAGTCATCAGGTTATTGCCCGCCATGATCGCGGTCGGCGGCTGCGGCAATGCCAGTAACTGCGCCGTCGCTTGCCGGGCAGGCTCACTGTTGGAACCGCCGTTGACCAACAGTCGCGGATCAAACACCAGCCCCGCTGCCTGTAACGCGGCGCGGTAACCGGCCGCGCGCTCATCGGTCGTCCCCAGCCCCGCACGCCCGGCGATAAAGCCGATACGGCGGTGCCCGTGTTCAATCAGATGGGCGACCAGAGCCTCGGTGGACTGGGTATTCTCCACCCCGATCTGGTCGAATTGCTCACTCATCATGCGGTCCACCAGCACCGTCGGCATCTCATTGGCCTGCAGGTATTCCAGGGCTTTTGAACCGGTGGACGGGGCCAGCAAAATTCCGTCGACGCGGCGATGATGCAGCGCGGTGACCACCCGCAGCTCCTGCTCCGGGTCGTCGTGGGGGTCGACAAACAGCATCATGTAGCCGTGTTTGGCGCACTCGGTTTCTATCGCGTGCACGGTTTCGCTGAAGTAGTGGTTGGACAGCGCCGAGATCGCCACGCCAATCGTGCTGGTGCTCGAACGGGCCAGCGAGCGCGCCAGGGTGTTGGGGATGTAACCCAACTCCTGAATCGCGCGCTGTACCGCCTGCAGCGTGGCCGCGCTGACCTTGCGTGTGCCGTTCAACACGTGGGACACGGTCGACGTCGACACACCCGCCCTGCTTGCCACGTCATCCATGGTGACCACGACGCTTTCCCCTTCAATGAATCAATGTTTGCTCGACCACCCGCTGTACGTCCCGACGTTGTCACGGGTGATCAGTTTTGGCGTGAGCAGGGTAACCGCCTCGGCCGGGGCTTTGTCGTTGAGAATGTCATTGCCGACATTCACCGCTGTTTGCGCCATGGCCCACGGGTCCTGGCTGGCCGAGGCCTGGATTTGCGTGTCGGTCTTCAGCGCATTTTCGATGTCCGGCGCGCCGTCCACGGACGTGATGAGGATGCCGCTGCGTTTCAGTTGCTTGGCCGCCAAGTCACTGCCAATCGCTTGCGGGTCGTTGATCGCAAACAGGCCGTCGATTTTCGGGAAGCGCGTGAGATAGCCCTGCATCACGTTCAAGCCGCCTTCGCGCGAGCCTTTGCCGTCCTGGTCATCGGACAGCACCTTGATGTCCGGCGCGCCGGCCAATGCGGCTTTGCAGCCTTTGACGCGGTCGGTCACGGCGGTGACTTGCGGGCCATTCTGAATAATCACATTGCCTTTGCCCGCGAGCTTGTCCACCAGGAACTGGCAGGCCAGCTTGCCGGCTTCGACGTTGTCGGTTTGCACGGTGGCGTTCACGCCCTTGGCGTCCACATCCACCGCTACCACGACGATGCCGGCGTCGCGGGCTTTCTTGATCGCCGAGGCCATGGCGGACGGGTCCACGGCATTGAGCAGGATCAGGTCGACCTTGGACGAGATGAAGTTATCGATCTGCGAAAACTGCTTGCTCAGGTCATAGTCAGCCGACACCGACGTCACCTTGACGTTGGGGTTCAGTTCCTTGGCCCGCGCCGTGGCGCCGTCGGCCAGGGTCACGAAATACGGGTTGCCGAGCGAGCCCATGCTGATGCCGAGGGCCTTGAGTTCTCGGGCTTCGACGACGTTGGACATCACGGCAGCCAAGGCAATGACGGGAAACAGGCGTTTGAAGTTCATGCGGGTCTCTCTTGTGATTGTTATGGGAGTGAAATCAGGTGCGTGCGCCGGATTGGCGATAACGATCCAGCGCCACCGCGCCGATGATCACAATGCCTTTGATGATGTACTGCCAGATATCCGAAACCCCCAGCAGCACCAGGCCGTTGGTGAGTACCGCGATAATCAGCGCGCCGATCAGCGTGCCGCCGATGGTGCCGACGCCGCCGGTAAAACTGGTGCCGCCGAGGATCACGGCGGCAATCGCATCCAGCTCATAGGATTGCCCGAGTTGCAGGCCATTGGCGGCGAACAGGCGCGAGGCGCTCATCACCGCACCCAACCCGGCCAAGGCACCGGACATGGCGTAGACGAACAGCAGCACCTTCCACACCTTGATGCCCGACAGCCGCGCGGCTTCAGGGTTGCCGCCCACCGAGTAGATCTGCACGCCCATCACCGTGCGGCGCAGGATGAACCACGACAGCCCCACCACGGCCACCGCGATGATCACCAGCCACGGCACGCCCAGCACTGAGTCGTTGCCGATAAACGCAAACGGCAGGTCGGGGTTGAACACGGTTTTATCATCCGCCAGCAACCGCGCCAGGCCACGCATGGCGGTCAGCGCGCCGAGGGTGACGATAAACGGCGGCAGGCGCATGAAGGCAATCAAGCCACCGTTGACCAAGCCCAGCAACAGGCCAAAACCAACGCCGGCGGCAATCCCGAACATGCCGAACTGCGGCGACATCGACGCCTGCAACGCGACCACGGCGGACGCGGCCAGAATCGCACCCACCGACAAGTCGATGCCCGCCGTGAGAATCACAAAGGTCATGCCCGCCGCCAGCACCACATTCACCGAAGCCTGCTGGGTGATGATCGACAGGTTCTGCACGGTGAGGAAGTTTTCGCTGGCCAGGGCAAAGCCCACCAGCAGCAATACCAGCACCGGCAGCATGCCGACGGTGCGCATCAGTTCACGAATGCGCTCCGCTTTGCCGACGGGTGCGAGGGTCAGTGCGTTGTTGTTTGAATCAGCCATGGGCAGCCACCTGATCGCCACCGGTGGCGAGGTCAATAATGCGTTCCTGGGAAATGGCGTGGGCCGAAGCCCCGCCGACTTCGGCCACCAATTGGCCTTCGCGCATGATCAGCACGCGGTCGCAGGTGCCGATGATTTCCGGCAGCTCGCTGGAAATCACCACGATGCCAACCCCCGCCAGCGCCAGTTGATTGATGATGCGGTAGATCTCGGACTTGGAGCCGATGTCCACGCCCCGCGTCGGTTCGTCGAGGATCAGCACGTGCGGCTTGACCTCCAGCAACCGCGCCAACAGGACTTTTTGTTGATTGCCGCCGCTCAACGCGCCGACATTGACCTTGCCCGACGCCACCCGAATCGACAGCGACTTGATCGCGTCATTTGAACGCTGCGCAGCATGGCCGCGATCCAGCACGCCACCGGCATGCGCGTCCGGCACACAGGCGCAGACGTTGATGTTGTCGGCCACGCTCATGTCCAGGAACAGGCCCTGGGCCTTGCGGTCTTCGGTGAGGTACACCACGCCCGCACGAATCGCGTCCGCCGGGTTGCGCAGCTGAGTGACGGTTTTGCCGACCACTTCCAGCGTGCCGGAGGTGCGTGGGTCGGCGGCGAAGATCAGCCGCGCCAGTTCGGTGCGCCCTGCCCCAACCAGCCCGGCGATGCCCAGCACTTCACCGGCGTGCAGGTCGAAACTGCACTGGCGCACGCGCTTGCCATCGGCCATATCACGCACGCGCATCACCACGTTGCCAGGGTTATAGGCGGCGTGCTCCTTCTTGTAGAAGCCGGACAAATCGCGGCCAACCATCATTTTCACCAACACTTCGGCCGACAACGCATCGCGGGTCAGCTCGCCGATGTACTGGCCGTCGCGCAGCACCGAGACCCGGTCCGACAACTCGTAGATTTCGGCCATGCGGTGGCTGATGTAGATGATCGCCAGGCCCTGGCTGCGCAGCTGCTTGATCAGGGCAAACAGGCGGTCGGTCTCCCGCGATGAGAGTGGCGTGGTTGGTTCGTCCATCACCAGAATCCTGGCATGGGCATGCAGGGCGCGGGCGATTTCCACCAACTGGCGCTCGGCAATCGACAGGCTGCTCACCGGCGTGGCCGGTTTGAACTCGGCGCCCAGGCGTTGCAGCACTTCGACGCAGCCTTCTTGCATGCCCTTGCGGTCGATGGTCCAGCCGCGCCGCAGTTCGCGGCCCAGGTAGATGTTCTCGGCCACGCTCAGGTTCGGGCACAGGCTCAGTTCCTGATAGATCACGGCGATGCCGAGGGTTTTGGCGGTGGCGGGGTCGAAGGTGGCGACGGGCTGGCCGTCGATGCGGATTTCACCGCCGGGGTCGGCCTGGTAAGCGCCGGAGAGGATTTTCATCAGGGTCGATTTGCCGGCGCCGTTCTCCCCCATCAGTGCGTGAATTTCACCGGGGTAGACCTTCAGGCCGACATTCTTGAGCACGCGCAAACCGTTGAAGGTTTTGCTGATGCCCTGCATCTCAAGCAAGGGTTCAAGGCTCATGGATGAGCTCCTGGCATTATTATTTTTGTAGTCGAGTGCTGCCGACTCTAGTCCAGTTACATTTCCTTACGCAAGCGCTTGCGTGTGCCGTTTATCGTTTGATTAAACGTTTCATCAACTGCTAAAGCGCGAAAACCGCATCGTGTGGGGTGTCGATCAACACTGAGCACAGCGGCCTGGAGGCTGAAGTCAATCAACTGTGGGAGCTGGCTTGCCTGCGATGGCATCAACGGGCTGTACCTGATACACCGAAGTGCCTGCATCGCCGGCAATCCAGCTCCCACCTATCTCTGCTATTGTTCAAAGACCTCATCTCCTCCTCATCGCCCTTGCGCGATCTTCTGTGAGCATGCTCTGCGCCATCGGCTTTCGATGATGGCGGGCCTGAAGTTCCCGGAACGCCACCGCGATGGATAAAAGCCCCACCGACCGACCACTCGAACCGCAATCGCGGGCCGAAAAAATCGTCGAATTCAAACGTCAGAAAACCCTGCTCAAGACCGGCGCCCTGCAAGACGCGATCTTCAACAGCGCGTATTTTTCCAGCATCGCCACCGACGAAAAAGGCGTGATCCAAATCTTCAATGTCGGCGCCGAACGCATGCTCGGTTACGCCGCCGACGACGTGCTGAACCGCATTACCCCCGCCGACATTTCCGACCCCGCCGAGCTGATTACCCGCGCCGCCGCCCTCAGCCTGGAGCTGGACACGCCGATCAACCCAGGCTTCGAAGCCCTGGTGTTCAAGGCCTCGCGCGGCATCGAAGACATTTACGAGCTGACCTATATCCGCAAGGACGGCAGTCGCCTGTCAGCGATGGTCTCGGTCACGGCCTTGCGCAACCGCCACGACACAATCATCGGTTACCTGCTGATCGGCACCGACAACACTGCGCGCAAACAGGAAGAAGCCGAGCGCAAAGGCTTCGAACGCGCACTGGAAGAAAAAAACCTGGAACTGGAACACGCCAACCACATGAAATCCGAGTTCCTCGCCACCATGTCCCACGAACTGCGCACACCGCTGAACGCGGTGATTGGCTTTTCCGAGGCCTTGAAGGATGGCTTGGTCGGCGACATGAGCGAGGTGCAGCGCGAATACATCGGCGACATCTTCACCAGCGGCCAGCACCTGCTGTCACTGATCAACGACATTCTTGACCTCTCCAAAGTCGAGGCCGGGATGATGGACCTGGAGTTGGAGCCCGTGGAACTGGCGGGCTTGCTCGCCAACAGTTTATTGATCGTGCGCGAAAAAGCCGCGCTGCAACGCATCCAGTTGAAGCTGGAATGCGAGGCCGATTTCGGCACCCTGGAACTGGACCTGCGCAAGACCAAGCAGATCGTCTACAACCTGCTGGCCAATGCGGTGAAGTTCAGCGAACACGGCAGCAGCGTGACCCTGGCAGTGCGCGAAGTGAGCCGCGCGCAGGTCGGGCAGATCCCCAGCGATTGGCCGGCCCACGGCTTCGCCCTGCAACCCGGCACCCACGCGCAGTTCCTGGAATTGAGTGTCAGCGACACCGGCATTGGCATCGCCGAGGAGGACATGACCAAGCTGTTCAAGGCCTTCAGCCAGATCGACAGCAGCCTGGCGCGTAAATTCGAAGGCACAGGCCTGGGCCTGGCGATGGTCAAGCAACTGACCGACCTGCATGGCGGCAGCGTCGCCGTGGCCAGCCGCGCAGGCCTGGGCACGCGTTTTGTAGTGTGGCTGCCCCTGCACCGTGCGCCGGAGGCTGTATGGCCGAAATCCTGATCGTCGAAGACAACGAGGCAAACATGCGCCTGGCGCGCTTGTTGCTGCTCAATGCCGGTCACACCGTGTTATGGGCGGCGGATGCGGAAACCGGCCTGACCCTGGCGCGGGAAAAACAACCGGCACTGATCCTGATGGACATTCAGCTACCGGGCATGGACGGCCTCGCCGCCACGTCGCTGCTCAAGCAAGACCCAAATACCGCGCACATTCCGGTGATCGCCCTGACCGCCATGGCCATGAAGGAAGACCGCGAGAAGACCCGGCTGGCCGGTTGCGACGCCTACATCATCAAGCCGCTGCGTTACAAAGAGCTGTACCAGGTCATCGACACCTTGCTGCAACCACACACCAACCCTCTTCTATGAGTCCTCTCCATGGCCAGCCAACCCGCAACGCTGTTGATCGTTGATGACGAACCCCAGGTTCGCAAGCTATTGGAAACCCTGCTGCAACACCAGGGCTACCAGACCCTGAGTGCGAGCAGCGGTGAAGAAGCGCTGCAGCTCGTGGCGCAACAGCCACCTGACCTGATCCTGCTGGACATCATGATGCCAGGCATGGACGGCTATGAAGTCGCCAGCCAACTGAAGGGCGACGAAACCACCGCGAGCATCCCGATCATCATGCTCTCGGCCCTCAGTGAGCCGAGCGCGCGGGTCAGCGGGCTGGAAACCGGCGCCGAGGAGTTCATCAGCAAACCGGTGGAGCGTGCCGAGTTGTGGTTGCGCGTGCGCAACCTGCTGCGTCTCAAGGCGCGTGGCGATCAGTTGAAAACCCACAACCTGGTGCTGGAGCAGCAACTGCGACGGCAAACGGGCGCGCCGGCCGGCATGAGCGTGCATGACCTGGCGCGTCAGGACCTGGAAAATGCCCTGCGCCAAGCAGTGGAACTCAATGAATTCACGGTGCATTACCAACCCAAGGTCGAACTTGCCGGCGGGCAGATATGCGCCCTTGAAGCCCTGCTGCGCTGGGAGCGCCCCGGCTACGGCGCGGTGTCGCCGGCGGTGTTCGTACCGGTGCTGGAAAGCCTGGGGCTGATTGTGCCGGTCGGGCGCTGGGTGATCGACACCGTTTGCCAGCAGATTGCCGAGTGGCAACGCGGCTTGATTGGCGCCGTCGAGGTGTCCGTCAACGTCTCCGGGCATCAATTGATCGAAGGCGACCTGATTGCCGACATCGAACGCATCCTGATAGAAACCGGCGTCGCACCGCATTGGCTGGAGGTCGAGCTGACGGAAGGCTCGCTGATGGAAAACACCCAGCACACCATTGCCAGCCTGCAACGCTTGCGCAACCTGGGCGTGAAGATCTCCATCGATGACTTCGGCACCGGCTATTCAAGCCTGGCGTATTTGCGCCGGTTTCCCATCGATACGCTGAAGATCGACATCGCGTTTATCCGCGAAGTCACCACCAACCCGCAAGACGCGGCAATCACCCGCACCATCATTGAACTGGCCCATAGCCTGAGCCTGCAAGTGGTTGCCGAAGGCGTGGAAACCCAGGCGCAGCTGGCGTTTTTGAAGGACGCCGGCTGCGATCAGATTCAGGGGTATTTGTTCAGCCGGCCGCTGCCGGCAGCCACCCTTGAGCGCCTGTTACTGGAACGCCTGCCCAGGCTGTGAAACAGCCTCGCGCAAACAGTCGATCAGCCCGTGGTGGGTAGCACTCAGGCGCTCGGCGCCGCTGATCAGAGCGAGTTCCGACGGCGGCACTGGCGGTAGCTGGGTGCAGATTCGGTGGCTGGTCTGCGATAGCGGTGGGTCAGCTGACTCATGTATGGCCTGATACACCGCCTTCGCGGGCAAGCCCGCTCCCACAGTTGATTGGGTTGCAGCCTGAAAAAATGCGGTTGAGTGTGGGAGCGGGCTGGCCTGCGATAGCGGTGGGTCAGCTGACTCATGTGTGGCCTGATACGCCGCCTTCGCGAGCAAGCCCGCTCCCACAGTTGATTGGGTTACAGCCTGAAAAAATGCGGTCGAAGGTGGGAGCTGGCTTGCCTGCGATAGCGGTGGGTCAGTTGACTCATGTATGGCCTGATACGCCGCCTTCGCGGGCAAGCCCGCTCCCACAGTTGATTGGGTTGCAGCTTGAAAAAATGCGGTTGAAGGTGGGAGCTGGCTTGCCTGCGATAGCGGTGGGTCAGTTGACACATGTATGGCCTGATACGCCGCTATCGCGGGCAAGCCCGCTCCCACAGTTGATTGGGTTACAGCCTGAAAAAATACGGTTGAAGGTGGGAGCTGGCTTGCCTGCTCCCACAGTTGGATGGGGGGTACATAGACAATGTTATGGGTCCAACACCCCGCCGCTGTAGCTGTCGGACAGGCGCGTGCCGGTAAATTTGGCCACCACCGAACCCTGGGCCACCAGGCGCTCGCGGTGGCCGGTGACCATGCGGCCGGTTTGTGCGGCGTGCAAAATCACTTCTGAGGTGGGGTCGCCAGGCCTTGCGATGATCCGGGCGAAGCGCTGGCCTTCCTCGACCTGATCGCCCAGGCCTTGTTCAAACACCAGTACACCGGCGCAGGGCGCGAGGATGGTTTCCATGCAGCCCATGTCCACCACGTCGCCCTGCCATTCGTTGATGGCCGCCACTTCATCAATCACGCCGTTGATGCATAGCCAGGCCCATAAACCATCGGCGTCCTGCTGCGCCAGCGCGTCGCTGACATCCGCCTGGCCGCGCAATTCGATCGTCGCCGCCAGCTGTGGTGCGCCGTGGTTGATGATGGTTTCTTCATAAGAACCGTCGCCGCCGTCATCCCAGACGATCACCACCTCCACCTGCAACGCCGCCGCCAGGGCCAGGCCTTGTTCCGGCCAGAAGCTGCGGTGGATATAGAGGTAAGGCAGGGCCTCGTCGTCGGTGTGCAGGTCGAGCACCAGGTCGGCGTCGGCCGCCAGTTGCACCAGGCTTTTTTGCCACTGCGCCAGGTTGCTTGCCGGGCGTTCCATCGCCAGGGAATGATCGAAGGCACGGTTGAAGTTCTGCCCGGTGGCTTCGTGGAAACGCCCCAACAACTTGCCCTGACGAAATTGGCCGATACCGAAGGGATTCGCCTGGGGCACCACGGTCACGGTGCCCTTGAGAAGGCCCTGATCCTGGCAAGCCTGCAAGCGCGGCAGCAACTGGTGCAGCACCAGCATCCCGGCGATTTCATCGGCGTGCACGCCCGCTTGCAGGTGAACCGTTGGCCCGCTGCCGTCGCCTTCGAAGCGCCAGGCGCCGATGTGCAGCCGGTTGCCGGCGTCGCCTGCTACCTGCCACGAAAGGTCTTTTGCCATGCCTTGCCCTCCTCTCATCATTTAATTGCTAGAGATTGAACACACGTTCAACTAACCTTGGCGCTCTGGTCTTTCATCAAAGGCATTCCCATGAGCATCGACCCTCCCAAACTGCGCCGTGCCGACCCCGATGAACGCCGGGACCTGCTGGTTGCCGCCACCCTCACCTGCCTTTCCCGCGACGGCCATGCGGGGATTTCCGTGCGCAAGATCGCGGCTGAAGCCGGTGTTTCCGTGGGCTTGCTCAACCACCACTTCGGCAGCATCGATGCACTGATCGCCGAGACCTACCACAAGCTCGCCAGTGAATTGACCCGCGCGCTATGGGCGCAAGTCGAGTTGGCCGAAGGCGCTGCCGCACGCCTGGATGCGTTTCTCAGCGCCTCGTTTTCGCCGCGCGTCATGGACCCCGACCTGCTCGGCGTGTGGGTGGTGTTCTGGAGCCTGATCCGCCATTCGCCCCACGTAAACCAGTCCCATGAAAACAGCTACCGCGCCTACCTGGCGCTGATCCAGCAACTGCTCGACGATCTCGCGCGCAGCGAAAACCTGGTGATCCACGACAGCCACCTGGCGGCCATCGGCCTATCGGCGATGCTTGACGGGCTCTGGCTCGAGGGGTGCCTCAACCCCGGCACCTTCAGCCCGGCCAACGGCTTGCACATCTGCCGCTGCTGGGTACAAGGGTTGCGTCACGGCGCATTCGGCGCCGACCACGTCTTGTGACTCGGGGTGGCGCGCGCTGAGCATCGCCAAGGTGCCGCTGACGGCGATCAGCACCGCGCCGATGATCAGCGACACATCCATCGAGGTGCCCCAGATCAGGCTCGACAACAGAAACGCCCAGATCAAACCGGTGTATTCGAACGGCGCAAGCAAGGTCGCGGTGGCCCGACGGAAACTGGCAAACAACAGGAATTGCCCGATACCGCCCACCAACCCGGCGGCCAACATGCCCAGCCACGCGGGCGTCGGCGCCGGGGTGTGAGTCCAGGGCAACGTCACGGCCATGCAGATCACAAACACAACATTGGTGATCAGCATCTGTTCCAGCACCGAGGTGGTCGGGTCGACCTGGCGCAACTGGATGTAGGTGAACGCCCAGCACAATGCGGCGGCCAGGGTCAGGGCGATGGGCAGCGGGTCGACCATATTGCTGGGGCGACAGGCGATCACCACGCCGACAAAGCCGATGATCAACGAAACCCATTGGCCCCGGCCGGCGCGCTCCTTGAGAATCAGCGCCGCCAGCAGCGTGACCATGATCGGCGCGGAGAAATACAGCGTGGTCATTTCCGCCAGGGTCAGGTCCTTGGCGGCGGTGTAATACAGCAACCACGCCAGCAACGACAGCAACCCGCGAATGATCAGCAGCTTGCGGCTGACCGAGGTCCAGGCCCGGCGCAGCAAGCCCATGCGCCCGGCGATCACACACGCGCCGACCACCACCAGGCTGCGCCAGAACAGAATGCTGAACACCGAATAATCGGCCACCAGCCACTTGATCACAGCGTCTTGCAACGCCAGGAACGCATAGGCCAGCGAGCACAGGGCAATCCCTTGCAACGCGCGGTTCTGGTTCATCCCACTGACCTGCGCAGCGGCGTGCCACGCCGTTCGGCGATGGCGTAGACGCCTTCGATCAGGAAGGTCAGGCACAGGTAGACACCGGCCACCAGCAGCAAGGGTTGATAGATCTGCAAGGTCTGCGCGCGTACCACGTTGGCCGCGCCCAGCAAGTCGACCACAGCGATTGTCGAGGCCAGCGCGGTGGATTTGAGCAGCATCACCGTCTCCCCCGCCAACGTCGGCAACAGCAGGCGCATCGCCCGGGGCAGGCGCACGCGCAGCAACGCCTGGCGCGCGGTCATGCCGAACGCGGACGCGGCTTCCATTTCGCCCTTGGGCACTGCCAGCAGGCCACCGCGAATCACTTCGCCCACATAGGCGCCCACCGACAGCACCAGGGCAAACACGATGTACCAGTAACCGTCGCGCAAAAACGGCCAGAGGAAGCTGCCGCGCAGCATCGGGAACTGGGCAAATAAACTGCCCAGCCCGTAGTAGAAAATGTAGATCTGGATCAGCAGCGGCGTGCCGCGCAGCACGCTGGTGTAGGCCAGCGCACTGCGCGCCAGCCATTTGCGCCGCGACAACCGCGCCAAGGCCACCAGCACCGCCAAGGCAAAGCCCAGCACCGCCGAAATCGCCAGCAGCGACAAGGTGGTTTGCAGCCCTTTGGCGATCAACCCTGCGTAATAGCTTATCCACTCAGGCATGGCGGCTCACTCGACAACCGGCATCCAGCGACGAATACGTCGCTCCAGGCGCCCGGACAGGTAGTTGGAAGCCAGCGTCACCAGGTAATACAAGGCAGCGGCCGTGAGGTAGAACAGCAGGTATTGGCGGGTGGAACCCGCCGCCTGCTTGGCGGTGTACAGCAGTTCATTGGTGCCGACCACGCTGATCAAGGCGCTGTCCTTGATCAGGTTGATCCACAGGTTGGACATGCCGGCCAAGGCGTAGGGCGCCATGATCGGCAAGGTCACGCGACGAAACAGACCAAACCCGCTCAAGCCAAATGCGCGCGCCGCTTCGATCTGGCCGTGGGGAATCGCCAGGATCGCCGCGCGGAAGATCTCCGACGCATAGGCGCCCTGCACCAGCCCCAACACCAGGATCGCCACCAGCGGGCCGCTGATGTTCACCTGCTCGAACCCCAGCCACAGCATCAGCACATTGAGGCCCATGGAGCCTGCGTAGTACAGCAGCAGGATCAGCAGCAGTTCCG
This sequence comes from Pseudomonas sp. D2002, assembly GCF_013385735.1. NCBI lineage: Bacteria > Pseudomonadati > Pseudomonadota > Gammaproteobacteria > Pseudomonadales > Pseudomonadaceae > Pseudomonas > Pseudomonas sp. D2002. Next base: position 152,061 of record NZ_JACAPL010000014.1, read on the forward strand.
GCACCGCGCGAAACACCGTGGTGTAGCCGCGCATCAGCAGTGCAATCGGGCGCGGCGCGCTGAGTTTGGCGCAGGCCACCACCAGGCCGATCAGCAAACCCACGGCGAACGAGCCCGCGGAAATTTGCAGGGTCATCCATAACCCTTTGAGCAGCGCGTTGCCCCATCCCTGGTCGCCGAAGCTGAGAAGGTCGAGCATGTTATTCGGTCTTCTGCGCGATTGGCGGGTACGGGCTGTCGCAGATTTTGCTCACATACGCCGGGGTGTCAGCGCGTTTGCACGGGCTCACCGACAGGCCGAAGTAGTGCTGGGACAAATCGTCAAAATCCTTGCTCACCAGCAGTTCGCCGATGGCCTTGTCGAGGCGCGCCTTGAGCGCGGTGTCTTCCTTGCGCAAACCGGCGCCGACACCACGGCCGATGATCGGGTCGTAGGGCACGCTGGCGATATGCGCCAGGCCGCTGGCTTCCGGGGTCTTGACCATCATGGCGATGGCGGTGTCGTCGGCCATCATGTAGTCGATACGCCCGGCAATCAGGTCGGCGTTGGCCGATTCCTGGGTGTCGTAGTACTTAAGGTCGGCGATGTTTTCGTAGTACTTCTTCAGGTAATTGGCGCTGACCGTGGAGATCTGCACGCCGATCAACTTGCCCTTGAGGCCTTCAGGCGTGATGTCCACCGTCGCGCCCTTGGGGCCTGCCACGCCCAGCAGCGAATCGTAGTAGGCACGGCTGAAAGCGATCTGTTTTTCGCGTTCATCGGTGACTGACATCGAGGAGAAGATCACGTCGATCTTCTTCGCCAGCAGCGACGGAATAATGCCGTCCCACGCCACTTCCTTGATCTGGCATTCAGCTTTCATGCCTTCACACAGCTTGTGAATCAGGTCCACTTCAAAGCCGGACCACTGGCCGTTGCCGCCCTTCACGGTAAACGGTGGATAGGGTTCCGCCGCCACTGCAAACACGATGGGTTTTTCTGCCGCCTGAGTAAAACCTGCGGCCAACATCAACACTGCACTGCCCAACCACGTTGCCATGCGTCTGGATTTCATGATTTGCCCCGTCTTTTTTTGGTGTTAGCGCGTTTGATGGGCGTTGACGAATTGTCGGCAACGCTCACTGCGTGGGTCGATAAACACCGAGTCCGGCGTGCCGGTTTCCTCGATCATGCCTTGGTGCAGAAAAGCCACTTTGGAGGACACATCCCGGGCGAAGGCCATTTCATGGGTGACCAGGATCATGGTGCGGCCTTCTTCGGCCAGCGAGCGGATAACGCGCAGCACCTCGCCGACCAGTTCCGGGTCGAGGGCTGAGGTGGGTTCGTCGAACAGCATGACTTTGGGGCGCATGGCCAAGGCGCGGGCAATTGCCACGCGTTGCTGCTGGCCTCCGGAGAGAAACGCCGGGTATTCGTTGCGCTTGGCGGCAAGACCCACGCGGTCGAGCAAGGCTTCGGCGCGCTCGATGGCCTCGGCGCGGCTTTCGCCCAGCACCTGGGTGGGCGCTTCGATGAGGTTTTCCAGCACGGTGCGGTGCGGCCACAGGTTGAAGTTCTGGAACACCATGCCCAGGGTCGAGCGGATGCGCACCAGTTGCTTGGCATCGGCCACCAGCGGCGCACCGGGGATGGCGTAGTTCAGTTTGATGCTTTCCCCATCGACATGAATGCTGCCCTGGTCGGGCACTTCGAGCATGTTGATGCAGCGCAGCAAAGTGCTTTTGCCCGAGCCGCTGGCGCCGATCAGCGAGATCACCTCGCCTTCGTGGGCGGTCAGCGAAATGCCCTTGAGCACCTCGATATTGCCGAAACGCTTATGCAGGTCGACGACTTCAATCATCTTCCTGGCCTCGACCGGCTGCAGCACCTCGACCTTTGCCGCCGCCACCACGCGCGGTTCACCGGCCAGCTTGGCGACGAACCGGCTGATGCGTTGACAGGCCTCGGCCAGGCGGTCTTCGCCCAGGGTGAAGGACAAGCGCACAAAACCTTGCGCCGGTTCACCAAACGCGGCGGCGTCGAGCACCGACACGCCGGCCTCGCGGAACAGTCGCCAAGCGAAGTCCAACGAACCCAAACCGGTGCCGCGCACATCCACCAGCACAAACATGCCCGCTTGCGGCGCCTGCACCTTGATCCCCGGGCAGGCGCTGAGACCAGCCACCACCAGGTCGCGGCGGCGGCGATAGATGTCGCGCATGCCCACGGTCACTTCGTCATGGGCCAGCACTGCCGCCGTAGCGGCTTCCATGACAAAACCGGGCAAGCCATAGAGCATGCTCAGCACCAGCGTTTCGGCGTGCGCGACCATCTGCGGCGCGGCAATGATCCAGCCGATGCGCCAGCCGGTCATGGCATGGGATTTGGACAAGCTGCCGATCACGATGCAGCGCTCGGCCATGCCCGGCAGCGCGGCGAGGCTGTAGTACTGGCCGTCGAACACCAGGCTTTCGTACACCTCATCGACCACCACCCACAGGTCATGGGCGATGGCCAGGTCGGCAATGGCTTGCAGCTCTTGCGGGTTGAGGACGACGCCGGTGGGGTTGTTCGGGTTGGAGAAGAAAATCGCCCGGGTCCGGGGCGTGATCGCGGCAGCGAGCAGTTGCGCGTCGAGGCGAAAGCCCGACTGCGGCGAACACGGCACGCGTACCAGCGTCGCGCCACTGGCCTTGAGCGTGGCTTCATAAGTGACGTACATCGGGTCGAGCACCAGCACTTCATCACCGGCTTGCAGCAGGCACAGGGAACTGATGAACAAGGCGTTCTGCGCACCTGGCACGATGATCACGTTGTCGGCACTCAACGGCCGCGACAGGGTGTTGCTGTAGCGCGCGGCAACGGCATAGCGCAATGTCGGGCGGCCGGGGATTTCGGTGTAGTGGGTGTCGCCGTCGCGCAGTGCACTGACGGCGGCATCGGTGATAAAGGACGGCGTGGCGAAATCCGGGTCACCGACGCTGAGGATGATGATGTCTTCGCCCTGGCTTGCGGCCTGGAACGCCGCGTGGTGGATGTCCCAGGCGGCTACGCCCTGCCCTGCAATTCGTTCAACGAAGGGGGAAAACCGCATGCCAGAGCCTCTCGTTCAAGAAGAAAAAGCGCGAACCGATGTGCGTGCACATGGGTGGATGCGGTCAACATAGTGCAAACTGAACAGTCGTTCAATGGGTAGGTTTGGGTGGTGTCGTTTATCGTCCAAATAGGTCGTGAATAACCGTTGGCTGTGTCAGCTCGATCCTACAGTGGTCAGCGCCGGCGAGCAGGAACAGGGAAGCCAACACAGTCAAGCGCATGGAGGTAAGTCGGAAAAAGGTTAGAGCGAGTTCATCAATTCACAGCGATAGTCTTGCAGCTCACCGGCCGAGCCAAGGTTCAGCTCAGTGACGGCCAGGTGCGTGGCCAGCAGCACCAGGCTGCCATCGGCGCGGGGCGTCATCAGCAAGCTGTAATGGCTCATGGCATCGCCTTGGGCATCCACGTATTCACGCAACACCGCCAATGGGTCGAGTACATCGGCGTCCGCCGCCGACAGCGTGCGGGCACTGTAGGTGTGGCCCAGCAGGCGAGTCGGCAAGACACGCCACTGTGCGTCGAGGTTGCTGGCTTGGTTGAGCACTGAGAAGACATCCGGGCGCAGGCAGGCAATATGCACATGCAGCTGGTTCTGAGCGCGGCCGAAACGCGAGTTGATCGCCACCGAGACGAACTGATCGGGAATCGGCTTTGCCAGGCCATCGGATAACACATTGCGATGGCGTCAGGCCTGGGCCACGTAATGCGGCAGCAACTGGCGGCCAAGGGCGGGGTCTTCAATGCCGGTGATTTTGTCGACCGGAATCAGCAGGTCATGCAACGGGCCATTGCGGTCTTTGAACAGCATGTAGCCACGGTCCAGGTCCACCGCCAGGCACGGGCTGGGGCTTTGCTGCTGTTGCTGATGGGGCACACATTGCTGGCTGACGATGTGCCATAGCGCATCGGGGTTACCGCGCCATTGCCAGGCGCCGATTAGCGCAATCACACAGAGCAAACCACCAGCGATCTTGAATACGGAACCGCGTTTCATGCAAAACCTCAACGTATGGGGATGTCAGTTCTTGTTGTCGCAGACATCCCTGTCGCTAGGGCTAACGTTTGGGTGGGGCCATAAATTCCGGCCCAATCGGATCTTTTATCGTGCTGGCCAGAATACGGTCGATATGGGTCAGGTCATCGGCACTCAACTTCCAGCCGAACGCCTCTTCATAACCGCGCAATTGCTCCGGCCGACGTGCGCCCCACAGCGCAATCGTCGGGCCTTGATCGAGCACCCAGCGCAGCGCCAACGCCAGCACCGACTTGCCGTGGCATTCGCGGGCATAGATATCCAGCGCCGCGACGGCGGCGAGGTATTGCTCAAAGCGCGGCGCTTTGAATTTCGGGTCGAGCCCGCGCACGTCATCACCGGCAAAGCGCGTGGCCGAATGCATGCTGCCGGTCAGCAAACCACGGCACAACGGGCCGTAGGCCAATACCACCAGGGAATGCTGCTTGGCATACGGCAGGATGTTGCTGTCGATGGCGCGCTCAAACAGGTTGTACGGCGGCTGCACCGTTGCCAACGCGGTGTGACGGCTGAAGTCGTCCATTTGCGCGCAGGAATAATTGCTCACGCCCACGGCGAGGATTTTGCCCTCGCGGCGCAGGCGCTCAAGCGTGTCGGCGGTTTCCTCCTGGGCCACCAACGGGTCGGGCCAGTGCACTTGGTACAGGTCGATGTAGTCGGTTTCCAGACGCTGTAATGAATCTTCGACCTCTTTGCGAATACGCTGGGCCGTGGCATTGCGCCGTGGGGTGCCGTCGTCCCATTGCAGGCCGGCTTTGGTCGCGATCACCGCGCTATGGCGCACGCCGCGCAGCGCCTTGCCGATCAACTCTTCGGACAGGCCAAAGCCATACACTGGCGCGGTGTCGATCAGGTTGATACCGCTTAACAACGCTTGGCGGAGGGTCCGGGTCGATTGCTCGTTATCCGCGCCACCCCACAGGTGCCCGCCCATGGACCAAGTGCCGAGGGCAATCCGCGAGATCGCCTTATCAATCCCGGCTATGCGGAGGGTCTCGATACTCATGAAAAATTCCTTGTGCGCGCAACAATACGTAGAAAAGCAATTACTCTAGATCATCCGAGGTTGAATAGGGCTCAACGCCCCGTGCAACCGAACTCCTATAAAAGAGGCTTGATATGGCGGCTTTCAATCGTTCCGAATTGGCCGATCTCAATGTGTTCATGGCGATCATTCGCCGCCGCAGTTTTCGCCATGCCGCTCACGAATTGGGGGTGACCACCTCGGCGTTGAGCCACACCATGCGCAACCTGGAAACCCGTCTCGGCGTAAAGCTGCTGTACCGCACCAGCCGCGCCGTCGAGCCCACCGACGCCGGCACGCTGCTCGCAGAAAAGCTCAGCCTGGGCTTTGCGACGATCCAGGATGGCCTCGACACGCTTGAGCTGTACCGCGAAGCCCCCATCGGCCGCTTGCGCCTGAACGTGCCACGGGACGCCGCAGTGCTGCTGTTGGCGCCGATCCTCGGCGATTTCGCGAACGCTTACCCGCAATTGCGCCTGGACTTGATCGTCGAAGACCACCTGATCGACATCATTGCCGAGGGCTACGACGCCGGTATCCGCTATGGCGCGACCGTGCCCCAGGACATGGTCGCGGTGCCGCTGACTGGCGCTTTGCGCTGGATCATGGTCGCGTCCCCTGCCTACCTCGCCCGGCGCGGCACGCCGCAGGCACCCAAGGACCTGCTGCAACACGCGTGCATCCGCATGTACCTGGGCGACAAGACCACCTACAAATGGGAACTGGGCAACGGCCCGCGCCAGCAACGCATCGACGTGCCCGGCAACTTCAGCGCGGCCGACACCGAGACCATCGTCAATGCCGCGCTGCAAGGCGTGGGCATTGCTTACTGCCTGTCCAACCGCGTGCAGCAGGAACTGGCGGACGGTCGCCTGGTGGAAGTGCTTGCCGACTGGGCCTGCATCGGCGAGCCACTGTGCATGTACTACCCGAGTCGTCGCCAGTCACAGCCGGGGCTGCGCCAGTTGATGGACATGATTCGGATGAAAACCATCGGTTCGCAGTTAATCGAAACACATTGAACCGTAGCTCGAAGGCTGTCCTGGCCGGGGTGACACATGGATTAACGACTTAATCCGACGGTTGATGGAATTAATCCGACGCTGTTGCGAAGTAAGGAAAAAACGCTGCTCGCCGACCCGGCGAGTCAGTATTCCCAGACGCCAAGGGACAGTCCTTATGAACAGTGTTTCCAATCCGATTGCCGCGCGCCCTCAATTCGCTCCACCGCCACCTCCCCCTCCGCTGCTGTCCAGGCAAAAGCGTGACGACGCCTCCGCCCCGCAACCCGAAGTCACGACGCGTGCAGGCGGGGACAATGAACTGGCAATGCAATACGTGATTGCTTTGAGCCTGGCCGGCAATCGCATGAAAGTCGACGACTTCGACTACATTCCGCCCCACTCCACATTCGGCCAATGGTGGAAGCAGTTGCATGATGCCTTCCAGTCACCCGAGGTTCAGCAGTGGATCCAGGCCACGGGTATCGACACCTCCACAATAAAACTCGATCCGAAATCAGGTCAGCTCTCCTACTCCCTTGAGCGCACGCTTGACCCCCAGCGCACGTTGCACACGGTCGGCCAGGACGACAGCCAGTGGGCCGCCATCAGCGGGCCGATCCTGCAGGCTGCGCGCGTCATCGGCACGGACTACCGGCTTACACCTCCGGTCAACAGCACGAACGTACCCGTGCCCTGGTGGATCGTTGGGCATTTTTATCAGGAGCCACAAAACCTGACGCTGGCCGGAATGCACCGGCGGGCCGACGAGATCCGCTCGCAGCAGAACTTCAAACCCCTCGATCCAACCCGCTTTGCGGATTTGATCAAGTCGCGCAGTGAAGATGCACTCCAGGACCAGCAAGCCGTTCTGGGCGACATTCGCAACCGATACCGGGCAGGCGAAGCGCTGCAGCGCCTGGCGACAGCCTTGAGCAATGGCAGCAAGGACGTGGGGCAAATCCAGGCCGAACTGCAAAAAACCGTACCGCTGTCCGCCGACGGCACCTACTTCCCAACGGGCGCCGGCGAATCAAACGAAGTCAGCCTCACGCAATTGTTGGAGGATCATGGCTGGGACATCCCCACCACCTACGAACAGGTGGTGAACCTGGCAGATGCCCTGACCACCGCGCCGCCCAAGGCTGCCACCCATGGCGACCTGGGCGGCGCGCTGAGCTGGCCCGTGCCGCTCGACCAGAAAAGCCAGGAACAACTGAGAGAGGCTATACGCGCGGGTGAACTCGGCGGCATCCCGTTGACGCCGTTTAACAACGTGCTGGACTACCTGCTCAATGGCAGGCCAATCACCACGCAGGAACACAGTAATCCACGCCTGTTGATCGACACCCTGCTCAGTTCGCCCCGGGGCATTGAACTGGGTAAGGCCCTTGAGGCCAGCTTCGCGGCGCGCTCGGTTAAAGGCAGCGCCACCGACTGGCTGCTGGCGGCCTTGAACGTGGGCAGCACCGGCCGCACCGGCGAAGCAACGGCGATTGAGGGCTATCAACTGGTTTCGGTTGCCAACCACAACAAGCACCCGTCGGCGGTCGTCGAGGAGCTGGCGGCTCATCTGGTGTCCAACGGCACAGCCCGTTCCGTGGACACCGCGCGGGTACACGCCCACCTCATGCTCGCCAGCCGCGCCCCGCAATTCATGGTCAAGGGCATTCCCAAGGAAGTGGGGGTGGGCACCCACAGCTGGGTCAGCTTCACCACGGCGGTCGCTCGCATAGAGGCGAAAGCGCCGGGTGCGACCGCCACAATGAGCTACGCGCAAATCATGCTTGCCGCCAGCACTGCACCGATATCAGAGGACGAACGCCAGGTTGAGTATGCCGCCCAGAACCAGGCGATCAAAGAATGGGCGATCCCACATGGCATGGACTACCCGACGACCGACACCGCCCTGGCCGAGGTGCGCAAGGAATTCGATGCGCAGCTGCGTGTGCTGAGCGCAGCCGCCGCGACGCCGGACATCAAGATGCCGATGACCGACGCCATCGCCAACGAATTCATGAAAGAAGCCTTACCGGGCGTGGACCCCAAGCTGTTCGATAAAAAGTGCATCAGGTCAAAGCCCTCCAACCGCCACTTTCCCGGACCTTATTCGCTAAAGGATCTGTTTCTCGATGGCCGGGCACTGGTGGGGGCGCCACCCGACTCGAACACTGATTGGGGCGTAGGCCGTGGTATTTTCAAATTCCTGACGGGCAACGGTATTACTATTGCGGCTGACGGGACACCGGCGGTGTGGGTCTCATCATCGGCTGATGTCAAGGTCAACGAGATGCTGGCAAAACTCAAAGGACTGCCGAGTCCGCAGGAGCAATTTGATGCGGACTTTGCGAAATACGAAGACGCCATCAAAAAGACCACGTCAGCGGCGTTCAAATACGGGATTTCCAAACTGCCGCTGGAAGACCAGCAGAATCTGCAGTACGGCAAAATAACCGTGCGCAGGGAAATCGACTACGACAGGCCTGACTTGCCTCAGCGTACTGAAAACGGCGTGCTGCTGTTCGAGACCAAACGCTACATCAACGGCAAGTTGAGCGTCATGACGTATGCCTACGATCGACTGAAGGGCACCTTCACACGGCGGCCGGACAAAACGTATGAGGAAAGAGTGCCAAGCGAGGGTTGGTACCCGGCCAAAGGTAAAAAATACGACCTGATAACTCCCGCAGGCCAACACCCACCGGGGATCACCGACGAACGCCAAGGTGCTCAGGGTGCGCCCAATAGCTTCTCCAGTGACCGAACCCAATACCTTATCGATGCCGTCATTGAAGACATGGACCTGCCTGCGGTACGCCAATACGCCAAGGGTGCAACAACCTTCGAGACTGAAGTCCCGACCTACAAGATCGTAGGCGAAATTGCGCTGAACCTGATCCCGCTCAGGTCAGCCATTATCAACTTCAAAGAAGGCAAGATTACCGAAGGCATTGTCGACCTGGCCTTTGATGTCTTCGGCTTTGTGGTCGGCCTCGGCGCCGCCGCCAAGGCCGCAAAAGCCCTGTCTGCCGGTGCGTCCGCACTCTCCAGGGCCGCCCAGGCGGTCAAGATCATCGGCCGGGCGGCGGTGGGCGCACTTAACCCCGTTGGCGGTATTGATGATTTGGCGCGGGGTGTTTTCCAGGCCGGGGGCTATGTGGTCAATAAAGCCTATAAGGGTGTCAAACAACTACGCGCCGCCTATTCGGGGGTCAATCTGCTTGAGTTGGCAAAAAAAGGCGACGTGGCGCAGGGAACAATCAAAGCGGCCAATGGTGCGGGCAGCCGTAAAGTCCTGGCCCAACGCGACGAGGCGACCGGTCAGTGGTACGACTTTAATCCACGCACCAAAAGATCCACCGGCAACCCGATGACGAACTTCGTCCCCGATGCGCCCGTGACTACAAACGCCAACAGTTTGCACGCCATCGCCAGTGATGATGTCGTGAAAACTGCCAGCCAGCGATACGGCCTGGCGGCAACGGGCAGGTTCAAGGTCGGGCAGGAAACTGTCGAGGGGCCTGCCGTGATGTATCAAGGTAATTGGCATCAATACGATCCCTTGAAGAACCGGGCTATTGGCCCACCGCTGCTCGATTTCACCCCAACCCGCGTCGCGGTCAATGGCGAAGTCATTACCCTGGACCCTCATCTAACGGGCTATGAAGCCAAATACATCGCCTCGGACGCGTTATCGACTCAGGGCACACAGGGCAACGTGTACGTGGGAGCGAGTAAAAAAGAATATGTAAAGGTCGATGGGTTGCTTTATGAATCCAGGTTGAAAGACGGCCAGCGCGTCATCCTCCACCCCAAAGGTGCGGGCCCCGATATACCTGTCAAGGATCTGGGCGTATCCGGGTGGGTGCCGGCGGCAAGAGCCGAGCAGTTGCTGGGGGGCGCGAGCAGCGCGCCGGGACGCTGGGATTTGGGGCATGGCAGGTTTGCGGTGCCGATAGATGATATTCACGAAACGAAAAATTCAGCGACGCCCTTCTCGCTTACGTATGAGGGCCTCAATCATAAAGTCACCTTCGACAGCATAGCCGGCGCGTGGACGGAAACCCAATTCGTCTTCGGTACCGATAAGGTACAGACTCACTTTTATTACTGGAGAACGGGGAAAGGCCAGTGGCAACGCGGAACGTTTGATGAGTTTTCAAACGCCAATAAACTGGAATCGAAACTCTACAAGCTGGTTAATATTTCGACGCCACTGGTTTTAGGTATTCCGAAAGACTTAAAACCTGTGCCAACCAAACTGCACTATTTTTGGGCAGGCAAGGAAATCCCGCAGCACTTGATCGACAACATGGCCAAAAACGCCAGCCGAGCGCCGGGGTACACCTCCATCTTGCATGTTGACGCCGACAGCCCGATTATTTTTCAACAGATCAAGGCCAAGCTGCAAAGCGAGGTGCCCGGCATCACCATCTCGAATCTACGCGAGGACAAGGCTTTCGAACCGGTGTTGAATAGCGAGATGTACCAGTATTACCGGCAAGGGCAAGGGAAAAACCTGGCTGCGACTTCGGACGTGGCACGTTATCCGATCACGTATGAAGATGGCGGCACGTGGCTCGACACCGATGATCTCATTCAAAACACCGTCACGCCCGATCCGATGTTGGCAGGCGCGAACGATATACTACTCGGCGGGCCGACTACACATTGGGCCACCGACAATAATGCCTTTTATAACACCAGCCATTTTGCAACACGACCGGGTAATCCTGTGCTGCTCGACGTAATGGAAAGGCAAAAGAAACAGTTTGAGGCAAATAAGAATTACTTCAAGGCCAATCGAGAGTATGCAACTGTAGGGCCTGATGGTGAAGTTACCATTTCCGCACCATTCCAGGTTTATGAGACGAAAATATTCGATACCGTGGGGCCCAATGTGTTTAACGACGTTCTCAAGTCGAAAAGACCCGATATGTACGAAGTGGGTTTTGATGGGGGTTACAAGAAAGTCAAGCGCGTAGGAAAAAAAGTCGAGGGAGTAGGCCCGGTTGCCGATGTCGCACCAGAGATACTTGAGGGGTACAGAAGAAATGGCATTACGCCTCCTGATCGTCTGGCTAACCGAATACAGCAGATGAAGGAGCATTACTTGCCGCTCCAGTACCGGTTCAACATCAAGGTGGGCTCCGAGAATTCCTGGCGCTTTACCTGATCGAAGTACATTGAACCACCACTCGGCCGTCGTCCTCCAACCTGGATAGACCACGGCCGAGTGCAATTACAATGACATTTATTCTATGGTTGGCGGTCTTGGGCGCTGTACTGCTCACGCTCGCCCTCACCTCTTCCTACCTGCGCTGGATGCCGGTGACCACCTCGGCGGTGTGCCTGTTGCTGGGCGTGGCCATCGGCCCGCTGGGCGTGGACCTGTTGCACCTGGATATCAAAGGTTCCGCACGCTGGATGGAGCACCTGACCGAAGTCGCAGTGCTGTTTTCGCTGTTCGTCAGCGGTTTGAAATTGCGTTTGCCGCTGCGTCATCGAACCTGGCGCATTGCCTATGGCATGGCGGGGCCGGTGATGCTGCTGACCATCCTTGGCGTCTGCCTGGCATTGCATTACCTGTTTGCGTTGTCGTGGGGCGTATCGCTGTTGGTCGGCGCTATTCTTGCGCCGACCGACCCAGTGCTGGCCGGGCTGGTGCAGGTCAACAATGCACAGGACTATGACGCGCTACGCTTTGGCTTGTCCGGCGAAGCCGGTTTGAACGATGGCACTGCGTTTCCCTTTGTGATTTTTGCCCTGCTGTTCATGCAACATGGCGGGTTCGACGGCGACTGGTTCGGTGGCTGGGTGTTGAAAAACCTGCTGTGGGCGGTGCCGGTCGGGCTGTTGACCGGCTACTGGATGGCCCGGGGCATTGGCCGTGTGACGCTGTGGATGCGCATCACCAACGAAGACAGCACCTTGTCGCCCAATGACTACCTGACCCTGGCCTTGATTGCCCTGGCCTACGTGGTGGCGGAAGCGCTGGGCGGTTATGGCTTTCTGTCGGTATTCGCCGCCGGGCTGGGCCTGCGTCAGGCCGAATTCAAATCCACCGGCAATTCGCAGACACCGTCGGAGCACTTGGCGCTGCCAGTGGTCGGCCATCTGGAAGTGGAGCCTGCGCGCGCCCTGCAAGGTGATGTCAGCGAGCTGGCCGATACGCAAATCGCCGCCGGGGTGATGATGGGCGACATGCTCTCATTCGGCAGTTTGGTGGAGCGTTCGATGGAGGTATTTCTGGTCACCGTGCTGGGCATTGTGCTGGCCAGCCATTGGGATTGGCGAGCAGTACCCGTGGCGGCGCTGCTGTTTTGCGTGATTCGCCCCTTCAGCGTCCTCGCAATGCCGTGGGGCCGCCTGATCGACTACCGCCAGCGCGGCTTGATCGGCTGGTTCGGCATTCGCGGCATCGGCAGCATCTACTACCTGTTCTACGCGCTCAACCACGGGCTGATCGGCACCAGCAGCGCGGTCGCGGTCGACCTGACGGTGTCAGTGATCGCCTTGAGCATCGTCGTTCATGGCCTCAGTACCCAGCCGATGCTGGTGTGGTATGAACGACGTGCCAAGGTGAACGCTCAGTCCTGATTTTCGGTATGGCCAACATCTGCCGCGTCATCCAGATCGTTCAGCGGCACTTCTGCATCATCCATCAATGAGCCTGGGTCTTCGTTGCCCGGGTCATTGAGTTCGTCGTCGTCTTCTTCTGACATGACTGTCTCCTCTAACCGCCTTGGGTGTCGATATCAGCATCGGTTTCAGGCTTGGCCTCAGGCGTTGGCTTGAAATCCGGGCTGTAGTCGTTGTCCTTGGCTTTGGGGTCTTTCGCCGGCGTTGGGTCTTTGGGCGCATCGGCGGCAGTACCGGGGGCCGGTTCGCCGCCATCGATGGCCGGGTCGTTGCGGTTGCTGACTTGCGGATCGTTACTTGTGGTCATGGTTCACCTCTTCGCAGTTTTGGAAAACACAGGCTGCGTAAAGGTAAGGTCCTGCGTGGGGGGATGAAGTTCCAACTGTCTTATGACACCGGGTTATCAACCTGGATATAAAACGCATACGCGCCCAGCAATACCCAGAACACCATGAACAGCCACGGCGCACGCATCGAAAACAGCAACGACTTGCGGTAGCCCTTGTGGGACGACTCGGTCTCGCAGAACAGCGGCGAATCGTCGTAGGCCAGGCCCATTACCGGCTCGCTGCGCAGCAATTCACTCTGCTTGTAGTGCCAGTGGTCGATGATTTCGTACGCAGCGCGGATACCCGGCCAGGCGTTAAGGGAGCTGAGCACGCCGAGGGAGGCCAGGAACACCGGCACGATGAGGGTGAAGAACTTGCCCCACTCAGGGTTCAGGTTGCCCATGCCGGAAACGAAGGCGATGACCAGGAATGACTGCGCGGTGAGGTAGGCATCGGTGCGGTTGGCCAGGATGGTGGTTTCGTACTGGATCTCGCGGCGGTAGAAGTCGAGTCGGTCTTTGGGGGAACCGAAGATCTTGGCGTTGTGTTCACTGTGATCGGTCAACGACGCTTCGGGGGTGTCGGGGGAGATGATTCTGGGCACAGCGTTGCTCCACACGAGTTCGAATCTTGTTAGAAGAATCGGGGCTGCGTGAAGTTCAAGTTTGTTCATGCACCATTTTGGAACATGCCCTGCACCTTTGTGGCGAGCGGGCAGGCTTAAGCCCG